>CAMJPQ010000004.1 GCA_946407745.1 uncultured Clostridia bacterium | reverse complement strand
GCAATATGCCTTGAAGGCACGGTGCATACCACCGGCTTAGCCGGTGGTTTTGATTCAAGAGAACCGGCTTACAGGTTCTCTTTGTTTTTGATAAAGTAATCCACACCGCTCATCAGGGTGATCGCGGCCACCCACAGCGTCAGCGCCATCAGTGCCCAGTGGGAGGAGGCGCTGACACGCAGCGCCATCAGGAGGAGGATCAGCACCATCTGGCTCGCGGTTTTTATTTTGCCAGGCCACCCGGCGGCAATCACCTTTCCCTTTGTGGAGGCCACAAGCCGCAGGCCGTCCACGGCCAGCTCCCGCGCGGTGACGATCAGCACACACCAGGCGGGCAGAAGGGAGAGGTGCTGCAGCATCACCATGGCGGAAACCACCAGCACCTTGTCCGCAACCGGGTCAAGGAACTTTCCGAAATCAGTCACAAGGTTCCTCTTGCGGGCGATGCGGCCGTCCACCCAGTCGGTCAGCGAAGCCAGCGCAAACACCGCCACGGCGGCCCAGCGGCACCCCTCTCCGGGAAGATAAAGCAGCACCACCATCACGGGAATCAGCGCGGCGCGCATGAGTGTCAGTCGATTGGGCAGATTCATAGCAATTCCCCTGTCAGGTCGTAAGTGCCGCTGCCGGTGATCTTCACCTGCCGGAAGCTGCCGATCTGCGGCGCTTCTTTAAAGGTAAACACCAGCTCGCCGTCTGTCTCCGGCGCCTCCCTCTCCGTGCGGCCGAGTCCTTTTCCGCCGGCGGTGTCCACATCGGTGACCAGCACCTTTTCCACCGTTCCCACGCGCCGGGCGTTCAGGTCGGCGGAAATGGAAGCCTGCAGCTTCATCAGCCGGTCCAGGCGCTCCTGCTTTACCTCCTCCGGCACCTGGTCGGGGAAGGTAGCGGAGGGCGTGCCCTCCTCGGGAGAATAGGCAAAGGCGCCCATGCGGTCAAAGCGCGCCTCCTCCACAAAGGCGAGCAGCTCTTCAAATTCCGCCTCTGTTTCACCGGGGAAGCCCACAATCAGCGAGGTGCGGAGGGTCAGCCCCCTTTCATGCGCCATGCGCACGCAGCGGCGGATGTCTTCGGCGGTTCCACGCCGGGCCATGCGGCGTAGGATGCGGCTGCTGATGTGCTGCACCGGCAGGTCCAGATAGCTGCAGATGCGCGGATTCTCCGCGATCAGGTCCAGCAGGCGGGCATCCGTCTCGTCCGGATAGCAGTACAGCACGCGCAGCCACTCGACCCCCGGCACCTCCGCCGCCTCTTCCATCAGGTCAGCCAGGGCGGAATGCGCCTGCCAGTCCGTGCCCCAGCGCGTGGTATCTTGGGCCACCAGAATATGCTCGCGCACGCCGCGCTCTGCCATGCGCCGCATTTCCGACAGGATGGCGCCGCGTGGCCTGGAGCGGTGCGGCCCCCGGATCAGCGGGATGGCGCAGAAGGTACAGCGGTTGGAGCAGCCCTCCCCGATGCGGATGTAAGCCGTATAGGAGGGGGTGGTCAGCACGCGGTCGTGCTCGAAGAAGCTGTGATTGTCCTCACAGTAGCTGCGCTGCGCGGCCTGGCCGTCCAGGGCCTGCTCAACGGCCTCCACCAGGCGGTCGTACTGGTTGACCCCCAGCAGCAGGTCAATCTCCGGCATTTCCTTCAGCAGCTCATCTGAGTAACGCTGGGCCAGGCAGCCGGTGACCACCAGCAGGCGGCAGCGGCCGGTATCCGGCTGCTTGTACCTTGCCATGTCCAGTATCGCGTCGATGGATTCCTCCTTGGCCGGACCGATAAAGCCGCAGGTGTTCACCAGCAGGATGTCCGCCTCCTCCGGCGCGGCGGTAAAGGCGTAGCCCGCGTCGCGCAGCAGGCCCAGCGCATATTCCGAGTCGACACGGTTTTTGTTGCAGCCCAGCGAGATGATACCGACTTTCATGTCATTTCCTTCCGGATCAGTGATTTGGTGCGGCGCGCCAAGCGCTTGCGGCGCCCCGTGGCATCATTGTACCACAGTTTTCCGTCTTTGCAATCAAAAATGAACCCCTGCGCGGGTTTCATATGGGATGGGCTGCGTTGGCTCACTGCGTGCGCTCATCCCCGTAAAACAGAATATGCAGGCCGTCTGCCTTCAGCACGCCTTCTCCGTGGCAGTCATACCCCGCCAGCAGGCTGCGGAATTCGGCGTCATCGGTGATAAAAACAGGCGTGGTGCGGAAGGGGAAGGAAACCTTGCCCCCGGGGAACCAGCCGGTGTTTTCGACATACAGCCGCGCGGCACGGCACTGCGGCGTGCCGGGAAACAGTGTTCCGCTCAGCATATAGCGCGCGGACATCCGGCGCGAGCCGGTTTCATCCACGGTCTGTGTATCACACCCGCCGGGCTCGACCACGCCTTGCAGCAGGCCGTCCACAGTGCCCGTGAAGGGAATCATGGTCACCTCGGCCTGCGCTGAGCGCAGCGTCACGGCCGACTCGGTCAGCACATGCACATCCAGCAGCAGCATAGTATTTCACCTCCCGCGGCACCGGAGTCCGGCGCGCAATGGTTCGACTTTATGTGAGCGATGTCAGGCTGTACTCCTTTTTCAGATACCCCTCCAGGTTGCCGTATTCGCTCACCCGCACGCAGTCCAGTGAGAGCGCTTCCATGCAGGCCAGCAGGATGCAGAAGCCGTGCACGCAGATGTCCGCCCGCGAGGGCTGCAGCCCGGGCAGCTGCAGGCGCTCCTGCACGGTCATTCCGGCCAGCTTGCGCGTCTGCTCCATGACCTTCACGCGCGTCAGCAGCGTGCCGTGCATGCAGGCGCGGTCAGTCCAGTGTGTGCCTCGCAGCAGTGCCGCCAGTGCCGTGAAGGTGCCCCCGGTACCCACCCAGGTGCCTGGCAGCGGCTCTGCCTGCAGGGCGTCCAGACGGCTGTTGATCTCCTCCCGGGCGTAGCGGATAATCGCCGGAACATCCTCTGCGGAGGAAAGGGGCAGCTGCCGGAAAAGCCGCACAGCGCCCAGCTGGCAGGAAACGCCGGCTGCCGGCGCACCGTCATGACCGACCACCAGCTCAGTGGAACCGCCGCCAATGTCCATCACACCGCAGGAGTGGCCCTCGGAGGCGCCTAAATAGGACAGGCGCGCTTCCTCACCGCCGGAGAGGATCTCGGTCTCCAGGCCGGCCATCGTGCGCAGCAGAGCGGTGAATTCGGCGCCATTTGTGGCGTCGCGGGTCGCGGAGGTGGCGAACAGATGAAGCCGCTCCGCGCCTGCCTTGCGCGCGCTGTCTGCCATCTGCGACACGGCGGCGGCTGTTTTGGCCATGGCCTCCGGCTGCAGGCGCTTTTGCCCGTCCAGGCCGGCAAACAGGCGCGTACCGGCCCGCTCCCGGCAAAGCCGCCGTCCCACGCCGTCCTCTACCGCGCCCAACAGCATGCGTACTGAGTTGGAGCCAATGCCGATCACCGCGACCTTCATCAAACAGTTACCTCCGGGTTGAGAAAAAGTGTTCAGTCAACAGCGGCCGCGGGTGTACCGGAAGGGGAGGCACCGGCGGGATGGGTATGGCAGCACCGCACAAATGAAGCGGTCAGCTGGCGCAAAAGGCACCGCCGGATGCGCCGCCGATCCGCAGCAGTGCTGCGGTAAAGAAAAAGCTGTGCGATGGCACAGCAAAAGGCAATCTATTCCGCGTCCTCAATATCCAGGCGCATCTGATCCAACAGGATCTGGTTCTCTTCCTCGGTGTACATGCTCAGCGCCTCAGGATTGACGATCCTGAAGCGGATTTCGCCGCTTTTCAGGTATCCCAGAGAGGAACGCGCCTCGCGCTCGACATAGCTTTTGGTGCCGACCTGCTGCACCGCGGCCTCCAGCCTGGCGCGCTGCTGGTTGCGGGTGTACAGTGCCTGGTTCAGGGTAATCTCCTGGTCTGACAGCTCGCGCAGCGCGCTGCGGTTGGCCGCCATGCCCCAGGCAAACAGGGAGAGCATGAGTACAGCCAGCAGCGCAATGCCGACCCAGCGCACGGTGATGTGATTCGCGTGCCGCCAAAGGCGCTTGAACAAAGCTGCTCCCCCTTTCTCAGACAATGCCTATTTTGGTAAACATCATTCTACAACGAACGGACAGTCACTTCAAGGGAACGAAACGGGAACGCGAACAATTTGTTGCAATTTTATGTCGTATCTGCGTCGAAAATCCGCCGCGCGGCTTGCCCAAAAGCCGAGGCAGTGGTATAATGCATTCACCATCAACCCTCGGCACAACGCTTCAGGGCATGAAAAAAGGAGGCAGCCATGGCCATCCAGATTTATGAATTCCCCACCAGCACCAACCTGAAATTCCGCGTGGCCAGGGGGCATTTTGCCACCTCACACAGCCATATCAACTATTATATCGACCTCACCATGACCAAGCACCGCCTTTCCGAGGCGAGAGAGGCGGCCATTGAGCTTTCCAGCAAGTTTTCCTTCTCCACGGTGATTGACACCATCCTCTGCCTGGACGGCACCGAGGTGGTCGGCGCCTGCATGGCCTCCGAGCTGACAAAGGCCGGCTTCACCAACATGAACGCCCACCGCACCATCTATGTGGTCACACCCGAGCACACCAGCGGCAGCCAGCTTTTGTTCCGTGACAATACCGCCCCAATGATTGTCGGCAAGCATGTGCTGGTGCTGGCGGCCTCCGTCACCACCGGCTACACGGTGCAGGCGGCGGTGGAAGCGATCCGCTACTACAGCGGCATCCCGGTGGGCATCTGCGCCATATTCGCCTCGCTGAAGGAGTGCGAGGGCTTCCCGGTCATCTCCATCTTTGGCAAGCGCGACCTGATGGACGACTACCAGAGCACGTCCTCTCACGACTGCCCCCTGTGCAAGGCGGGCATCAAGCTGGACGCCATGGTCAACAGCCACGGCATTTCAAGCTTCTGAACTGCCCTCCGCCATATCCTGCGCGGTAGCGGCGGGAATGGGCTGGAAGGGAAGGACGGCGGGGACCGGCCCCTGCTGCAGCAGCTTCTTGCGCCGCTTTAGAAAGGTTTCACGGTCCATCATCACCACGCGGCCGCAGCCGCTGCACCTGATTTTGATATCCGCCCCTGTGCGCGTCACTGTCCAGACATCACTGCCGCAGGGGTGCTTCTTTTTCATCTGAACATGGTCATCAATCCGAATTTCGTCTGCCATGCAGGCCTCCTGAGGGGGAAAAGTCTGTGAACAATGCATCGCCCATTGGGGTGTTCGACAGCGGCGTCGGGGGACTGAGCGTGCTTGGCTGCCTGCGCCGCGAGCTGCCAGGCGAACGCTTTATCTATTACGGCGACAATGCCAACGCGCCTTATGGCACCAAGCCGCCGGAACAGGTGCTGGACTGTGTCTGCCGGGTGACGGAAAAGCTGGTGGCGCGGGGCATCAAGGCGATGGTGATCGCCTGCAATACGGCCACCGCGGTGGCCGCGGCGCAGCTGCGCGCCATGTACCCGTTCCCCATTGTTGCCATGGAACCCGCGCTGAAGCCGGCCTCCCTGATGCGGCACGGGGGAAAGGTGCTGGTGCTGGCCACACCCAATACGCTGCGCCTGCCCAAGTTTGCCGCCCTGATGGAGCGCTACGGCGAGCAGGCGGTGCCGCTGCCATGCCCCGGGCTGATGGAACTGGTGGAAGCCGAACGCTTCGATGAGGCAGTGGGCTATGTCACAGGCCTGGTGGCACAGCAGAGGCAGGACACGGTAGATGCCCTTGTGCTGGGCTGCACGCATTATGTGTTTCTTCGCCCGGCGCTGCGCAGGGCACTGCCGGAGCATGTCGCACTGGTGGACGGCAATGAGGGCACGGCGCGCCAGCTGCACAGGGTGCTGCTGGAGGGAGAGCTGCTGGCACCGCCGTCCCAGCGCGGCGAAGCGGAGCTGATGACCAGCGGCGATGCGGCGGAGCTGCTGCCGCTGATGCGGCGGATGCTGAAGCGCGCGGAGGACCTGTGACGCAGAGAGGGTACTTTACTGCGCGAGCGTCTGTGTCAGGCCGAGCTCCACAAGGCGGCTGCGCAGCGAGCGAAGGTCCTGCCGTGCCTCCTGCTGTTTGGAGGTATCGCGCAGCAGGGCAGAAGGGTGGTAGGTGAGCAGGAAGTATGTCCCGTTGGCCTGATACCATTTTCCCCGGTCGCGTGTGACGCGGATGCCGCTGCCCAGTACGGCGCGGCCCGCGGTGGCGCCCAAAAGCACCACCACCCGCGGCTGAACCAGCTCCAGCTGCCTGCGGAGAAAGGGCAGACAGGCGGCCTGCTCCTCCGGCTCGGGCACGCGGTTCTGCGGCGGGCGGCACTTGACCACATTGCATATGTACAGCCGGTCGCGGAAAATGCCCACCTCGCTGAGCAGCTGTGTCAGCAGCTGCCCCGCCGCGCCGACAAAAGCATAGCCGGTTTCATCCTCGCGCTGGCCGGGACCTTCACCGATGAGCATCAGCGGGGAGCCCTTGTCACCCTGACCCGGCACCTTGTGTGCACAGCCGCTGTGGAGGGGGCATGCCTCGCAGAGGCGAATTTCTTCCTCCAGGGCTTCCCAGGCGGATTCTGCCATTCCTGTCACCTCATTACAAGCCTGCCTGCAGCAGCGTGAAGGAGTTCAGCAGGTCCTGCCGCACCCACTGCCACAGGCTGAGCAGCAGCATGGACAGCAGAAGGATAACAGCCACCGCCGCCACAATGCTGACCAGGTTTCCGAGCGTGGCCAGCACCTGATAGCGTTCCTCACGCCGCTCGCGCTCCTCGGCTTCAAAATCCAGCGGCTCCATGTCCGCGTCGTCGTACTCACTGTCCTCCGCTACCGGCTGCAGAAAGAGCGGCTGATGGGCCTCGGGCTCTTTTTTTTTCAGAAAATACGCCATCGTATCACTCCGTTACACATAATCCATCCATGCGCCGGGCGCGGGCTCGTCCCGGCCGGTCAGCTCCCCGCAGCAGGAGAGGTTCTCAAAGCCGGTCTGCCGCAGAGCTTCGTACAGCACAACGGCCACTGAGTTGGAGAGATTCAGGCTGCGTGCCTCCGGCCGCATGGGGATGCGCAGGCAGCGGTCGTACACGCGCTCCAGCAGCCGCTCCGGCAGCCCACGCGTTTCGCAGCCGAACACAAGATAGTCGCCGTCTGAATAGACGGCCTCGTGGTAGCCTCTTGGCGCCTTGGTGGAGGCGTAGAAGAAGCGTGCGCCCCGGCTCTGCTCAAACAGGTCCTCCAGAGTGGGGTGCACCTGATAGCGCATCAGCTGCCAGTAGTCCAGCCCGGCGCGCTTGAGGTACCTGTCGCTGAGTGAAAAGCCCAGCGGCTCCACCAGGTGCAGCACGCTGCCTGTGGCGGCGCAGGTGCGGGCGATGTTTCCCGTGTTCTGCGGTATTTCCGGATTCACCAGCACAATGTGAAAGGCCATCAGCTTTCCCTCCCGGCGCTTATTGTACCACCTGAGGGCCGGTTTCGCAATCCGTGCGCGGCAGGAAAAAGCGCGCCCCGCATCGGAACGCGCCTGTGAATACTTATCTGCTGACTGTCTGGCCGGAGCGCAGTGTCACGTCGTGATAGCCGCCCTCCACAATGGAAGTGGAGGAAACCAGCGTGATCTTGGCCTTGTCCCTCAGGTCGGGCAGGTTGGTCACACCCACGTTACACATGGTGCTCTTCACCTTGTACAGGCTGATCTCCACATTGTCGTGCAGGGAACCGGCGTACACCACATAGCTGTCCACGCCCTCCTCAAAGGTGAGCCTGGAAGCGCCGCCCAGGTCGTAGCGCTGCCAGTTGCGGGCGCGGTTGCTGCCCTCGCCCCAGTATTCCTTCATATAGACACCGTTCACCATCACCTTGTTGGAGGGGCTCTCGTCAAAGCGGGCGAAATAGCGGCCCATCATCAGGAAGTCCGCGCCCATGGCCAGCGCCAGTGTCATGTGGTAGTCATGCACGATACCGCCGTCGGAGCAGATGGGAATGTAGATGCCGGTCTCGCGGAAGTACTCGTCGCGTGCTGCCGCCACCTCAATCAGCGCGGTGGCCTGGCCGCGGCCGATGCCCTTGATCTCGCGCGTGATGCAGATGGAGCCTCCGCCGATGCCAACCTTCACAAAATCCGCGCCGGCTTTGGCCAGGAAGAGGAAGCCGTCGCGGTCCACCACGTTGCCCGCCCCGATCTTTACGCTGTCGCCGTAGTTTTCGCGCACCCAGGTCAGGCACTTTTCCTGCCAGCAGGTGTAGCCCTCGGAGGAGTCGATGCACAGTACGTCCGCGCCGGCCTCAATCAGCGCGGGAATGCGCTCCTTGTAGTCGCGGGTGTTGATGCCGGCGCCGACCAGGTAGCGCTTTTTGTCGTCCAGCAGCTCCAGCGGGTTCTCCTTGTGGGAGGCGTAATCCTTGCGGAACACGAAGTACATCAGGCAGCCGTTTTTGTCCACCACGGGGAGAGAATTCAGCTTGTGCGCCCAGATGATGTCGTTGGCTTCCTTCAGCGTGGTTTCAGCAGGTGCGGTGATCAGCTTTTCCAGAGGCGTCATGAAATCCCGAACCCTGGTGTCTGTCTGCATGCGGCTGACACGGTAGTCCCTGCTGGTCACGATACCCAGCAGGCGGCCGTTGGGGCTGCCGTCCTCTGTGATGGCGACGGTGGAGAAGCCGTTCTGCGCCTTCAGGGCCAGCACGTCCGCCAGGGTGTGATCAGGGGTGAGGTTGCTGGCGGAGACCACAAAGCCCGCCTTGTAGCCCTTCACGCGGGCCACCATGGCTGCCTCGCTCTCGATGGTCTGCGCGCCGTAGATGAAGGAGATGCCGCCCTCGCGCGCCAGGGCGATGGCCAGCTTATCGTCGGAGACCGACTGCATGATGGCGGATACCAGCGGGATATTCAGCGAAATGGCGGGTTCCTCGCCGGCGCGGTACTTGGTCAGCGCGGTGCGGAGCGTCACATTCTGCGGCACACAGTCCTCTCCCGTGTATCCGGGGATGAGCAGGTACTCTGAGAAGGTGTGGCAGGGTTCCGAATAATAATAGGCCATGATGCTTACCTCCCTCTGGCAGCCGGTGGAAATGATTTTTGAGATGGTAACATGGATAAGCGGGGTTGTCAAGGCGAAAAATAGAGACGAAAGCGGCGCAGAAAGAGGCTTTTTGCGCTGCCGCCGGCCGGAGTGATGCCTGCGGAGGAGGAATATGCAGAAACGCATGAAAGAGAATCGGCCATCGCCGCGAAACTGCATGCCCCAGGGTATAAAAGCTGCAACCCGGAGATGAAGGAGCTGCAATACCGCAGGCTTACGCGGATGGGCCGGGATCTGCCTCCGGCGGCGCGATCTTATCTTCGATATACCGCGCAATCTCGCGGGCAGTCAGTATCTTTTCATCCAGTTCGCTTTCTGTTTTCGGGGCAAGCTGGAACACGCCCTCGCCAAGGTAATCGCTGGCGTGAAAGGAGCGGTCGCATTGCGTGATGAGCACACAATGTTCCTCGTATGCCTCGCAGGCAAGAGTAGGAGCAGCATTGATCGGAAACAGAAAGAAACAAAAGGACATGGGAGGACTGTCGCAGCAGTCTCCCCATGTCCTGATTATAGTTTGAAGATACCCACTGCTTCCAAAACAATTAACACTGCGACCAAACCAAGCAGGGCATATACAACACGGATGATGATCGTTAACTGTCGTGTTGACAATTTAACATGATCATACCATTCTTCCTTTTTTTCTCGCACTGCGTTGGAAAAAGAACTCAGTTGCTTCTCCCTCCGCTCCAATTCCATTTCCCGGAGTTCAAGCGCCTCTTCTCGGGCTTTCAATTCATGTTCTTTATCCATTTTATTTCTTCGCTATATACTTACGTATATCCAGAGAAACTGCCAGCACAATAACAAGGCCCTGAACAACGTAGTTATAATACGGATTTACACCCAGGAACTGCAAAATGATCTTCAATAGTTCAAAGACCAACACGCCGACCAGAATACCTGGCACGGTTCCGATACCGCCCGTGGTGGAAACGCCGCCGATTGTACAGCCTGCAATGGCTTCCAGTTCATAACCCTGACCCATCGAAGCAGACGCGCCGCCGGATTTCGCTGCGAGCAGATAACCAGCCACAGCGTACATGATACCTGCGGTTGTGTAAATTCTGATCAATGTCTTTGTTGTGTTGACACCGGACACTTCTGCTGCCACATCATTGCCGCCGATGGCATACATGTATTTACCGAAGCGCATCTTGTTATAAATGAACCAGAAGGCCACACCGAATACACCTGCCACAAAGAGCAAATAGGGCAGATGGAACCCTTTCACATCACCAATTCGTCCGTTGATCAAGGTTGTGTAAATCTTCTGGAAACCTCCGATAGGCTGTGCGTCAGATATGACCAGAGAAATGCCATAGATGATCGTTTGTGTACCAAGTGTCGCAATAAAAGGGGGTACATGCAATTTGGTAACGATCAAACCATTAATAAGTCCCCATATCAATCCTGCAGCAACAACGACAAGAAATACAAGACCAATGTTCATTTCTGGAAGAAACTTCCACAGCCTGCCGTTGTAGTCCCCTCTCTGACACATGATGCCAGCAACCACTGCGGCAAAACCGACCTGACGACCGGCGGACAGGTCAGTACCCTTGGTGATCAGACAACCTGATACACCCAAAGCGATCAGAAACCGGATGGCAGTGTTGCTCATAAGGTTGGTCAGATTCGCCCAGGAGAAAAAGTTATCTTTTAGACAACCCACGACGACGGCTGCAATCAGTAGCAAAAAAACGATAGGGTTTCCTGTTACTATTTTTGCAAACTTCTTAGCAAAGCTAACCTCTTTTTTGACTTCCATATTGCTTATCCTCCTTTAATTAAACTGAGTAGCATAAGCCATGATGTTTTCCTGCGTGGCTTCCTGGCCATCCACGAAGCCGGTTACCCGGCCGTTGCACATCACCATGATACGGTCGCTCATACCAATCAGTTCACTCATTTCAGAACTGATCATGATAATGCTCTTTCCCTCTTTGGCAAGATCTGCAATGATACAATATATCTCGTACTTCGCACCGACATCAATACCGCGGGTGGGTTCGTCTAGGATCAGCACATCAGGATTATTGGCCAGCCAACGCCCGACAAGTACCTTTTGCTGGTTTCCGCCAGATAGAGATTTGATCTGTGTTTTGGAGGAAGGAGTCTTTATATTCATCTTCTGCACGTTGTCCTGCACCAGCTGTTCAACCTTCTTACCATTGATAAAACATCCGTAATCCAAATACTTGTTCAGAGAAGAGATGGAGATATTATCAGCGACACTGAGCACTCCCATAATGCCGCTTCCTCTCCGATCCTCCGTCAGCATTGCGATTCCCTGATCAATCGCATCCTTTGGGCGGTTAATATGAAGCTCTTTCCCTTTATAGAAAACCTGACCTTTTATATGACTTCTTATTCCGAAGATTCCTTCCATCAGTTCGGTTCTCTGTGCTCCAACCAAACCGCCAACACCAAGGATTTCGCCTTTTCTCAGTTGGAAACTTACATCGCGGAATGAACGGGGATTGATAGAAGTGAAATCCTTTACCTCAAATACGATCTCGCCTGGTTTGTTTGATTTGGAGGGATATAGGTTTGTAAGCTCACGGCCAACCATCTGGCGGATAATTTGATCTGTCGTCAGTTCTTTGGCTTCCCAGGTCCCGATGTATCTGCCGTCTCTCATGATTGTAACATCATCAGAAATCCGCAGAATCTCATCCATTTTATGCGAAATGTATACAATAGCAACGTTTTCTGCTTTCAAATCACCAATGATACGAAACAGTGCTTCAACCTCATTTGCGGTCAGTGATGAAGTTGGTTCATCTAGAATCAATACTCGGCAGTTTGCGGATACCGCTTTCGCAATCTCCACACTTTGCATCTGAGAAACGCTCAATTCTCCGACTTTTTGCTTCGGATCAAAACTCATACGGACGCGTTTAAGCAACTCTGCCGTATCGTCATACATTTTTTTATGGTCAATTACAGGAATAAAGCCCAACGCTTTTTTCATTGGATATCGGCCTAAAAAAATGTTCTCTCCGACAGTGCGGGCGGGAATCGGCTGGAGTTCCTGATGAACCATGGCAATTCCCTTCTTCAACGCATCCATAGGGTCAGTAATGGTTACTGGTTTTCCATCCATCAGAATCTGACCAGCGTCCATTTTATAGATCCCGAACATGCATTTCATCAGCGTGGATTTGCCGGCGCCGTTTTCTCCCATCAAGGCATGAACTTTACCAGGCCTCAGTTTTAACTGGACTTGGTCAAGCGCCTTGACGCCAGGGAATGATTTACAAACACCTGACATTTCCAGGACATACTCGGACATGCACACTTGCCTCCTCTAAAGAATGATGATCAGCGCTCTTCGCTTCGCCTCCCGCCTCATAAAGCCGGACGCGAAGCGAAAAGCGCCAGTTTGAAAAGTGGGTGAGCCGAAAATCGGCTCACCCACATTTTCGTTCAATCAGCAGGTCTGTATGAAACAACTATTACTGCGCATCAACATATTCTTTGTTGACCTTAACATAGTCTACCCAGTAGTAGTTGTCGATCTCTTCGCCTTTCAGCAGCTTAATAGCCACGTCGACAGCCGCATGGCTCTGACCAATGTGGTCATTCAATACGGTACCGGTCATTTCTCCGTCTTTAACCAGCTGTACAGCTTCTTCCAGCGCGTCAACACCCAGCAGGTAGATGTCCTCGCCCACAACGCGGCCAGCGGTCTGGATCGCTGTCGCAGCACCCAACGCCATGGCATCGTTGTTGCAGAAAACTACTTCAATCTTATCGCCATAGGCAGTCAGTGCATTTGCGCACAGTTCCTGACCCTTGGTCTGATCCCAGTTGCCGACCTGGTCATCCAGACATTCTACTTCATATCCGGCATCGACAAGTGCTTTCACAGAGAACTCAGTTCTGTACTGCGCATCGATGTTCTCCGGGTCACCCTCAATCATAATGTAGGAAATCTTGCCATCACCATTGATGTCGCCATGGTTTTCCAATTCGGCAACCATTTCGCCCTGGAAAGTTCCGCTCTGACGTGCATCCGCACCAACGTAGCATACTTGTGCGTTGTTCAGGATGCCTTCATAAGCTTCATCCAAAGTGTTGCCGTCCGCATCATAGGCCAAAGGCTCGCGGTTGATGAGCACCAGGGGAATGCCAGCGGCAACGATCTGATCGATCACAGCGTCAGCAGAAGAAGTCTGTACCAGGTTCAGAATAATAACATCCATACCCTGGGTAATGAAGTTCTGAATCTGGTTGGTCTGTTCAGCCATATCATTTTTGCCGTCTGCCATGGTGATTTCAAATTTGACGTCTTCTGTTTCGAGGCTCTTGAAATAGGCTTCGATCTCGTTCCTGTAGAGCGTCATGAAGTTATCGGTGAACTGATAGATGGACACGCCAACCTTATAGGTTTTGGCTTCTGCGGAGGAAAAGCTGAAACAACCCAGTACGAGCATGAGGGCGACCAGAACCGAAAATGCCTTTTTCATGGAACCGTCTCCTTTAAAATATTATTTCACACGGCATGGCCGTGTAGAAACCCAATCAATAAACACAAAACGCTGCCAGAACGTATCCGGCGAAGCAGTATAAAACCTCCTAAACTCATAAATAATTAAAACACATATTTGGTCTTATGTCAAGCTGTTTTGTCTGCGCGATTTTACCGTTTCAGCGAACTCGAGAAAGCTCAAAAACATAGAAACAGCCGCAATGACACTGCTTTATGGTGGCTTTATGGTGGCTTTATGGTGGCTTTATGGTGGTGCTTGATAGTGGTCACCCTTCCGTAAAGCAACGCTTGACAATAAAAAAAGGTGGCATATAATAGAAGCGCCGGTGCGGCCGGCAAAGAACTGGATTGATAAAAAGGAGAACGTCATGAATACTGAAGAAAAGGCTGCTCCCGCGACTGAGGAAGCAGTGAATACAGCGCCTAAAGCGACACGCAAGCGCACCGTGAAGGCCAAGACTGAAGAAACTGCCGCGAAAGAGGCGCCCAAGGCGAAGAAGACCGCCCGCAAGACAGCCGCGAAGGCGGAGACTGCGGAGGAAGCCCCCAAGGCGAAGAAGACCACCCGCAAGCCCGCAGCCAAAAAGACTGCCGCTGAAGAAGTGAAGGCGGAAGCGGCTGTGGAAGAAACTCCTGCCGCTGAAGCGGCTCCCGCTGTGGAAGAAGCGCCTGTCGCTGAAGCGGCTCCCGCCGTGGAAGAAGCGCCTGCCGCCGAAGAAGCTCACGTTGTGGAGAAAGCTCCCGCGGAGCAGCCCGCTCCCGCGCTGGTGCTGCCGCAGCCGCGCCGCTCTGTGGCCTTTATCGGCTCTGAGTGCTATCCCTTTGTGAAAACCGGCGGCCTGGGCGATGTGATGTATGCCCTGCCCAGGGCCCTGATCCGGCAGAACTGTGATGTGAAGGTCATCCTTCCCCGCTACAAGTGCATTCCGCAGAAGTGGCAGGAGAAAATGCAGTACCGCGGCGCGTTCCAGATGGACCTATGCGCGGACGGCCGCAGCTTCTACGTGGGCATCATGGAGTACGAGTGGGACGGCGTTGTCTATGACTTCATCGACAACGAGGAGTTCTTCTCCTTCGGCAACCCCTACACCAACCTGGTGGACGACATTCCGAAGTTCTGCTATTTCGCCAAGGCAGCCCTGGCCGCGCTGAACTTCCTCAACTGGGTGCCCGATGTGATCCACTGCCACGACTGGCAGGCCGCGCTGGTGCCGGTGTTCCTGCGCACCATGTTCGGCAATACGCCCCTGCGCGACGCCAAGACCGTGCTGACCATCCACAACCTGCGGTTCCAGGGCATCTATAACATCAAGACCATCAAGTACTGGACCAACCTGCCGGACTATGTGTTCAACAAGGACGCGCTGCAGCAGAACTGGGTGGACGCCGATATGCTCAAGGGCGGCCTGACCTACTGCGACATGATCACCACGGTCAGCAACACGTATGCCGGCGAGATTCAGACCGCCTTCTATGGCGAGCACCTGGACGCGCACCTGCGTTATCATTCCGGCAAGCTGCGCGGCATTGTCAACGGCATTGACGTGGAGCAGTGGGATTCCGCGACGGACGGACGCATCGCCGCCAACTACGACATCGGCAATGTGCTGCCCGGGAAAAAGGACAACAAGCGTGCCCTGCAGGAGCAGATGGGCCTGCAGACCGACGACCACATGTTCGTCATCGGCCTGGTATCCCGCCTGACCAACCAGAAGGGCCTCGACCTGGTCAACGCCATCATTCCCGCGCTGATTGACGGCCACACCCAGGTGGTGGTGCTGGGCACCGGCGACCCGGAATACGAGAACGCCTTCCGTGAATATGAGAACAGGTACAAGGGCACGGTGTGCTCCAACATCATGTACGATGAGGGCCGCGCCCACCAGATCTACGCCGGCGCCGACGCGCTGCTGGTGCCCTCTCTGTTCGAGCCCTGCGGCCTGACCCAGCTGATCGCCATGCGCTACGGCACCGTGCCGATTGTGCGTGAAACCGGCGGCCTGAAGGACACGGTGGCCCCCTACAACGAATACACCAACTGGGGCTACGGCTTTACCTTTGACCGGTACGAGCCCGGCCTGCTGCTGGACGCCATCAACCGCGCCAAGACACTGTACTTCACCAACCGCTGGCGTTGGGATGAGATGGTGCAGCGCGACATGGCCACCGATGTTTCCTGGGACAACAGTGCCCAGCAGTACAGGGCACTGTACCTCGAGCTGAAGCCTTAACCGATTCAAACTGCATACACAGGCCCCGGATCCGCTGCGCGCGGTGTTCCGGGGCCTTTACTTGCGCCATGGCGCATGAAAAGCCCGCAGGCGCGGGAACGGTGTGCTTCCTGCCTGCGGGCCGGTTCGGTTTTTTCAGTTCACTTGGAGCGGTCGGATTACTCCTCCGCGCCAACGGACACAATGCGTCCCTGGCCGAAGGGATTCTCATAGCCCTCGCCGACCACGCCGCCCAGGGTCTCGACGATGTAGTCGATCAGCACCTGGTTGTCCAGCTTCACGGATTCCTGCAGCACCTTGGCGCCGTCGAACATGGTGTAGCCGTCGCCGTTGTCCAGCAGCTGGTAGTTGTGGGAGGCCAGCTTGTAGATCTTTTCGGGATCGATGGGCTCGCCGGCAACCAGCACGTTGCGCACACGGCGCTCCATGGTCTCGTCGCAGCCGGCATACATGGCCTTCTCATCCTGCAGGCAGGGAGAGGGGATGGTGGCGTCATACTCGAAGGTGAGACCGGCCACATGGTCAAAGCCGCCGAATTCGCCGGGCAGGGAGTGCACGGACCACTCCAGCGCGTCCAGAACCTGCTGGCCGGTGACCTCGATCACGGTCAGGCTGTTGCCGAAGGGGTGCACCTTCAGGATGTCGTTCAGGGTGATGTCGCCCTTGTTGATGGGCACGCGGATGCCGCCGCCGTTGACAAACGCGATGTCCGCCTCGCCGCTCTGGTCCAGGTAGGCGTCAGCGCACAGGTCGCCCAGGTTGGTCTCGGCGTTGCGGATGATGCGGATGGACTTGCCGTTTTCGTCCGTCACGTCAGGCTGATAGATGATCAGGTCTACGGCGGTCTTCGCAACGACCTCGGCGAGCTTATCCTGCAGCACGTCGGACGCGGCGGCTACCGCTTCGCTGGCGGGGTTGCTCAGGCCCAGGAGCTTGGGCGCGGCGTTCTTCTGGTTCCAGGTATACAGCTCAGAGGAGATGGCGCCGTCCTTGGCGATGGTCAGGGCGCCGATGCATTCCAGCTTTGTGCCGCAGGCGGAGCGGACCACATCCTGGCCGTCCTTGTTCTTCATCACAACCTGCTCGGTGTCGTGGCTGTGGCCGTCCAGCCAGGCGTCGATGCCGGTGGTGTTCTCGATGACCTCGCTGTACATCCAGGGGGAAACCTCGGCTTCGTTGCCCAGGTGGGCCAGAACGACGACGTACTGGGCACCCTCGGCGCGCGCGGCATCCACGTTCTGCTGCACGGCAGCGTACAGCTTTTCGCCGGTTTCATCCTCCAGGAAGCCGTAGATGTATTCACCCTGCTCATTCATGAAATAGCGGGGGGTGGAGGAGCGCAGGGTCATGGGGGTGGTGACGCCCACAAAGGCAATCTTCACACCGTCAAATTCCTTGATGATGTAGGGCTGGAAAACCAGCTCGCCTTCCTTGTTGAAGTTGCAGCTGATGTAAGGGAAGTTGGCCTTCTCGGTCAGCGCGAGGAAGGTATCCATGCCGTAGTCGTACTCATGGTTGCCGGGGATGGCAATGTCGTAGCCGACTGTGTTCATGATGTCGATGATGGCCTCGCCCTTGGTCATGGTGCCGATGGGCTCACCCTGGATGGCGTCGCCGTCGTCGACCAGCAGCACATAGTTGTCTTCAGACAGGCTCTGCTTCACCGCGTACAGGCCGGCGTAGCCCCAGCCCTGGTCGATGCCGCAGTGCGCGTCGCTGGTGAAGAGGATCACCAGATCCTTCTGCAGCGCGGGAGCTGCTTCCTCGGCAAACGCCGAAGCGGACAGCGCCAGGCACAGAACCAGCAGCAGGGCAAAAATCTTTTTCATGTCGATTGTTCCTCCTTCTCTGCTCTTGAATTGGGAGATAACCACTGCCTGTATTATACGATAGAATCCGCGCTTTTTCAATACCATTTGCTTTGTGCGTGAAACCTGCATGCCTGTTGCGCTGCCGGGAAGGATGTGCTATGATGCTGCAGGAAACGATGAGCCGGGCAGCCGAGGCGGCCCATGAGAGCAATGGAGGAATCTATAATGAAGGAAAACATGAAGGCCCTGATGCGCAAAATCAGCTACTCTCTCGCTATCGCGGTGGCGGAGCTGGCGCTTGGCGTGCTGCTGCTGGTCAGCCCGGGCGGGCTCACCGCGGTGCTGTTCACTGTAGTGGCCGCTGTGCTGATCGCTGCGGGCGTGCTGAGCATTGTGAACTATTTCCGCCTTCCGAAGGAGGACAGCGCCAAGACATGGAAGCTCTCCGCCGGCGCGGCGAGCATCTGCGCCGGTGTGCTGGCGCTGACCAACAGTGCCTGGCTGGTGGAGACCTTCGGCGTGCTGACGACGGTTTATGGCGCCATCGTGCTGGCCTTCACATTCCTGAAGCTGCAGATGGCGGTGGACGCGCTGCGCGGAGGCCGCCGCTTCTGGTATCTGATGGCCATCAGCGTGCTGCTGTCGGTCATCATGGCGGCGCTGCTGATCCTCAACCCCTTCGGCGGCGAAAGCGCGGTATGGCTGTTCATGGGCGTTGCCCTGATCGTCACGGCGACACTGGACGGGGTGTACTTCCTTCTGGGCAGGCAGGAAAGACAGGCGCAGCAGAAGGCCTGACCGCACGGGGCGATCCTCAGCACGGCTGTTCATACCGCTGCAGCAGCATTGCCCGAAAAAGGAAGCTGAACCGTTGTTGCTATGTCATAGCGTATCTAAACATGATTAGATGAAAACCGGCTTTGATTTATGACAAATTATTGACAATTCAGCGCGTATCGGCTACAATAACCCTGAAATACAGCGGCCTTGATGAAACAGGGCAACGCATGGCAGTCACTTAGCGGGCTGCCGGAGGTATGAGGGGGATCGCTTGATGAAGAGTACCGGAGTTGTACGTCAGCTGGACACACTGGGACGCATTGTGCTGCCGATTGAGCTTCGCCGTTCCATGGATCTCAACGTGAAGGATTCCGTTGAAATCTTTGTGGATGGCGACTCGATCGTACTGAAAAAGCAGCAGAAAGGGTGTGTCTTCTGCGGTGGCGCGCGGGGACTGGCCGACTACCGCGGAAAGTCGGTGTGTGCCGACTGCCGCGCCGCGCTGGCTGCAAAGGAAGAATGAGGTACCTACACAAAAAGACCGGCAGCACCGGTCTTTTTGTGTGCCGCTCAGCCGGGGCAGCTTCACCGCTTAGGGCAGCACCGCGCAATTCGGCGGCGTATGCCATCCACTTCCTGCAGCTTTTTTGACTTGCCTTGAGCACAGCCTTCAACAGCTGCAATCGTGTCTGACGCAAAATTCACTCGCCATGTGACCGCCTCATTTGCGCGGTGCTGCCTTTGCTATTCTCGGCTCAATGCGCTGCACGTACAGCACGGTCAGCGGGCCGATGAGCCGGTCGTAGACCAGCAGCACAGCCAGCATCAGGACGAAAAAGGCGGCGGTCATCGCGGTGCCAAGCTCTGAAAACTCGGCCAGCACTGCCTCTGTGTGCAGCACGAAGGCCAGCAGCGAGTACATGGCTGCCAGGCAGAGAGAAAAGATAAGTGCCTTGAGCAGCAGGCACGGCCATTTTCCGCGCACATGCCCCTCCAGCGTCCACTTCACCGCGGGATACCAGCCAAAAAACAGGTAGAACAGGGCCGCTTCCTTGTCGGCACCCAGCAGCAGCGTCAGCAGGGCAGTTGCGCCCCAGGTCAGCAGAGCCCAGCCGCGCCCGATGCTCAGCACGACCGGCACCAGCACCAGCCCCGCGGCGAGCGGAGCGGCATAGGTCATCACCGGCAGCAGACCGGAGGAGAGCAGCAGCGCGGCGGACAGACCGACCGCGATACCGGCAACCGCCACGCGGCGGCTTGCAAGAGCTGAAGCGGTTCTGCGGGGGGAGCGGCTCAACGGAAGCACCTCTTTCATGGTTGCGCTTGCCCTTCCCCTGTGGTATAATCCGGGAGATGACAGAGGAAAGGAGAGAGACAAATGCCCGAAAACGCGAACGCTTCGGGGCTGGAGGAGCTGAGCGCCTATCAGGCGTACCAGCGCAATGTCCGTCGGAGCGAAACGCTGCAAAGCGAGATACTTCGCGGCGCGAAGGCGGGTGAGAGCCCCTTTGCCCTGCTGCTCAAGGCGGCGGAAGCAATCAGCGCCATGACGGGGGACGACGTCTTTCTGAACGAAATCAGGACCTCTGTCACCGCGGTATACGGCTGGGCGCTGGGAGAAAGCGCTCCGCTGGAGATGGAGCTGGAAGAAACCCGGCAGCGTCTCGAAAAAATCACTGCCGCGATGGCACAGACCGCGGATGTGAACCTGAAGCACGGCATGGACCTGGCTGCACGGGCGCACCGCGCGAAGATAGCGGAGCTGGAGCAAAAGCTCGGCATTTCTCAGGAAACATAAAGGAATGATAACCGCAAACAGCGGCGGTGTCAATGCGCCCGCCGCCTCTGCGCGATATGGAGGAAGCATGAAAAAGTCAGCTGCGGCAATGATCCTGGCGCTGTGCCTGCTGCTCACATCAGCCCTTGCCGGGGCGGAAAGCTATGTACTGGGCGGCTTTGACACGGCCTCAAGCGGGCACGACTGGGACAACAACCTGTTTTTCCGCCGCATGGAGGAGCGCACAGGCATTTCCTTCTCTTTCCGGCAGTATACCGACGCCGAGGAATACGGCGTTTACCTCAGGCAGCTGCTCAATGGCGAGGAAACACTGCCGGACGCGCTGTTCAAGGCCTCCCTTTCACCCGCTGAGACGCTGCGCCTTTATGAGGCAGGCCTGCTGATCGACCTTGCGCCCTACCTGAGCGAGGCGATGCCGAACCTGAGCGCGCTGCTGGATGAGCACCCGGAGTGGAAAAAGGCAATCACTCTCCCGGACGGCGCCATCGCCGCGCTGCCGCAGATCAACGAGCTGCAGACCAACAATGTGGTGTGGATCAACACCCGGTGGCTCAGCGCGGTGCGGCTCGAGATGCCCAAAACGGCGGAGGAGCTGACGGAGACGCTTCGCGCCTTCAAGGCGGAGGATCCCAACCGCAACGGCCGCGCCGATGAGATTCCGCTCACCTTTACCGGGCTGTGGGACCTGCGCTTCCTGGCGCACGCCTTCGGGATCATCAGCAACGACTACTATATCACGGTGAAGGACGGAGCCGCAGTATCTACGCTCACCTCGCCGGAAAACCGCGCCTTCCTGTCCTGGCTGCGTGAGATGTACGCGGAAGGGCTGATGGACAGCCGCGGCTTCAGCTCCTCCGATACGCTGCGGCAGATAACTGACAGCAACGCGGCCATCACCTACGGTGTGATCTTTGGGCCCACCCCGCTGGCCATGGTGCCCGCCAGCGCCGCAGCCGACTATGAAGCCCTGCTGCTGGAATACAACGGCGAAACGGTCTACCGCAGCCTGCTGGGGGACCTGAGCCGGGGCACCTTCGCCGTCACCTCGGCCTGCAAAAACCCCGCGGAGCTGCTCTCGTGGGCGGATTACTTCTACACTGAGGAAGGCTTGTACCTGGCCTTCGTCGGCGTGGAAGGGGAGGAATACACCAGGCTCAGCGATGGCACATGGTCCTGGAACGATGACAGCACGACTGTGGCGGAGGTGGTGCTGAAGGAGGACAATATCGGCGAGGGCGCGATGATGCCCGCCTACCTGCCGATGGAGTATCAGCTGAGCTATGATGATGCCAGCACGCATCAGCTGGTGCTGCAGCTGGCGCGCCTGAAGGAGAGCAGCGTGGAGCCCTGCCCTCAGGTCTACCTGACGGAGGAGCAGACGGCGCGGCTGAATGAGATCTGGCCCGCGCTGAACGCATACGCGGAGACGCAGATGGCCTGGTTTGTGGCCGGCGATGTGCCGCTGAACGATGAGACCTGGGCGGAGTTCACCGCGGAGGCGGAGCGCCTTGGATTGAATGAGCTGACTGCCTTCTTCCAGGAGGCGCTGAAGTGAAGGGGAGGAAACAGGCATGAACCGCTACGAGAGAATGATCAGCGGGCTGAATGAAGAGACAGCCAGGGCGCAGCTGCGCCGACTGTATGGCAACCGGGAAGGCCAGCTGGAGCAGCAGTGCAGCCGTTACACCTCTGTGCTCACCCGCCACGAGAAGGCCTTCCATACAGAAGGACCGCTGTATCTGATTTCAGCGCCCGGCCGCACGGAGATTGGCGGCAACCACACAGACCACAACCGCGGCAGGGTGCTTGCCGCCTCTGTGAACCTGGATTGCCTGGCGGCGGTGTCGCCCCGCGATGACATGGAGGTGCACCTGCACTCCGAGGGCTACCGCCCGCTGACGGTGGACCTGAACGACCTGAGTGTGCGGCCGAAGGAAAACGGCACTACCATTGCGCTCATCCGCGGCGTGGCCGCGCGCATGAAGGAGCTGGGCTACCGCATCGGTGGCTTTGACGCGGCGGCCACCTCCACCGTGGCAAGCGGCAGCGGACTTTCCTCCTCCGCCGCGTTTGAGGTCATGATGGTGGCCGTTTTTGACCAGCTGTACAACGGAAACGTGATCGATTTTGTGACCCGCGCAAAGATCGGTCAGTACGCCGAGCGTGAGTACTTCGGCAAGCCCTGCGGCCTGCTGGACCAGATGGCTTCCTCCGCCGGCGGCCTTGTGGCGGTGGATTTCTGCGATGAGGAACCGCAGGTGAGCCGCCTCGCGTACGATTTCTCAAAGAAGGGCTACGCGCTGGTGGTGGTGGCAACAGGCGGCTCGCATGCCAACCTGACAGATGATTACGCCGCCATCCCGGCTGAAATGAAGCAAGTGGCCGCCTGCTTCGGCCAGGACTGCCTCAGGCGCGTGAGCCCGGAGGACTTCAGCAAGGCGCTGCCCACGCTGTACGGAAAGGTGCCGGACAGGGCAATCCTCAGGGCCATGCATTTCTACACCGAGAACACCCGGGTGCGCAGGCAGGTGGAAGCCCTGCAGCAGGACAACCTGCCCGCCTTCCTGCGCGAGATCATTGCCAGCGGACGCTCCTCTTATATGTATCTGCAGAACGTGTACGCCCATGTGGAGGACCAGAGCCTCAGTATCGCCCTGGCCCTGGCCGAGCAGCTGCTGCAGAACGACGGTGCGTGGCGCATTCACGGCGGCGGCTTTGCCGGCACCACATTGAACTTTGTGCCGCAGGAAAAGCTGAGGCCGTTCACTGCGTGCATGGAGGGCCTGTTCGGACAGCGCTGCTGCCATGTGCTGGACATCCGCCCGGAGGGCGCGTATACCCTTCAGCTTGATGAAAACTGACACCGGTGGTGCCCATATCAGCTGAAGCCGCCAGCCACAGCCAAATCGAAAAAAACCGCTCTCTGCAGAAGGGGGCGGTTTTTCAGCGTCAGGCTGAAAGAAGATCAAGGCTCATCACGCCCTCAGTCTCCTCGTGGCCTGCTGACAGCGGAGATAACAAAGCAGTGCATAACAAACCCTCCCCGGCTGGCCGGGGAGGGGGACCGCATATGGCGGAGGGGCACTGTCAGCACAGCCCATACACCCTGCAGGCGTTTTCGGTGGTGACGCGGGCCAGCTCCTCTGCGTCCATGCCGCGCAGCGCGGCGATCTTCTCGCAGACATAGCGCACATTGGCGGGCTCATTCCGTCGGCCGCGCACAGGCTCCGGGGCCATGTAAGGGCTGTCTGTCTCGATCAGCAGGCGGTCCAGCGGCACGTTCACCGCGGCCTCCTGCAGCTTCGGCGCCTTTTTGAAGGTCACAGGGCCCGCGAAGGAAATGTAATACCCGAGCCGGAGATACTCCCTGGCAATCTCCCAGGAACCGGAGAAGCAATGCATGATGCCGCCGGTCAGGCGTGGCTTGTTCCGCTTCAGCAGGTCGATCATGTCCATGTGCGCGTCCCGCACGTGATAGGCGACGGGAAGGGACAGCTCGCAGGCCAGAGCGATCTGCGCCTCGCAGGCGGCGGCCTGCGTTTCCCTGGACGGGTTGTCCGGCCAGTGGTAATCCAGGCCGATCTCACCGATGGCCTTCACACAGGGTGCCTTGGCCATCTCACGCAGGGCGGCAAGCGACGCCTCGTCGCAGCGGTCGGCGTATTCGGGGTGAAAGCCGATGGCTGCCACCGCGCTCTCGTGCGACAGGGCATACTCCACCGCGTGCCGTGAAGTGGGCAGGTCGGAGCCGAGCACCGCGAAGCGCCCCACCCCGGCCTGCAGCATCCGGGCATGCACCTGCGCCCTGTCCGCGTCAAACTGGGTCTCATCCACATGGCAGTGGGAATCAAACAGTTCCATTTTCTCTCCATACAGTCAGAGGTCAGCTGATCAGGGCGCCGTCCTCCATGCCGTCTTCCACGGTCAGAAGCTTCAGGGCGCTGTCGTCCGCGGTGGCGGCGCACAGTATCATGCCCTGGCTCTCAATGCCCGCCAGCTTGGCCGGCTTCAGGTTGGAGGCAAACACAACCTGCTTGCCCACCATCTCCTCCGGGCTGTAGAAGGCCGCGATGCCGCTGACCACCTGGCGCTCTCCGTCCGCGCCGAGGGAGACGGTCATTTTCAGCAGCTTTTTGCTCTTTTCAACCTTTTCGCAGGTCTTGACACGGGCCACCTGCAGCTTGACGCGGAAGAAGTCGTCAATGGAGATCTCGCTGGGGTATTCAGGGGCGGCGTGCCCCTTGGCGGCCTTGGCCTCCTTCTTCTCGGCCTTTTCGGTGGCCTTGGCTTCCTTTTTTTCCTGCTTTTCCGCCTGCTTGCCGCCGGAGAGCGCCTCCAGCTCCTTGTTCACGTCGATGCGCGGGAACAGCGCATCGCCCTTGCGCACCTGCAGCCCCTCGGGCAGCGCGCCGAAGCAGGAGAGCGAATCCCAGGTCATCAGCGCCTTGTCTGTCACGCCCAGCTGCTCGAAAATCCGGCCGGGGGTGGAGGGCATCACCGGCTGAATGAGCACGGCCACAAAGCGCACACACTCCGCCAGCGTCAGCAGCACATTGCCCAGCAGCCCCTTCTTTTCGGGGTCGCGGCCGAGCACCCAGGGCTGTGTGGCGTCGATGTACTTGTTGCATTCGCCGATGATTTTCCATATCTCCGTCAGCGCGGTGGAGAACTGCAGCTTGTCCATCTGCTCCTCCACCAGGCCGGGCAGGGCCGCGCAGTGCTCCCTGAGCGCCTCGCCCTCTGGGTCCTCCACGGCCTGATCCCACGCGGGAAGGATGCCGCCGAAGTATTTCTCGATCATCGCCACGGTGCGGGACACCAGGTTGCCCAGGTCATTGGCCAGGTCGGCGTTCAGCCGGGTGAGGAAGGCCTCGTTGGTGTAGTTGCCGTCCGCGCCGAAGGGCATTTCGCGCATGAGGTAATAGCGCAGCGCGTCTACGCCGTAGCGTGCGACAATGGGCTGCGGGTAGACCACATTGCCCTTGGATTTGCTCATGCGGTCCGCGCCGAACAGCAGCCAGCCGTGCCCGAAAATCTGCCGGGGCAGTTCCAGCCCCAGCGCGTGGAGCATGATCGGCCAGTAAATGGAATGGAAGCGCACAATTTCCTTGCCCACCAGGTGCACATTGGCCGGCCAGTACTTGCGGAACAGCTCGTCGTGGTCGGTGCCGTAGCCCAGCGCGGTGATGTAGTTGCTCAGCGCGTCGATCCACACATAGATGGTGTGCTTCGGGTCAAAATCCACAGGCACGCCCCACTTGACGCTGGTGCGGCTGACGCACAGGTCCTGCAGGCCGGGCTTGAGGAAGTTGTTGATCATCTCATTGGCGCGCTTGGCCGGCTGGATGAAATCCGGGTGGGTCTGAATGTAGTCGATCAGCCAGTCCTGATACTTGCTCATGCGGAAAAAGTAGCTCTCCTCGCGCATGGGCTGGCAGGGGCGGCCGCAGTCGGGGCAGACCTTCTGCCCGTCCTTTTCCACCAGCTGTGTGGCCGTCCAGAAGGACTCGCAGGGGGTGCAGTACATCCCCTCGTATTCACTTTTGTAGATATCACCCTGCTCGTAGAACTGGCGGAAGATCTTCTGCACAATCTTGGTGTGCCGCTCCTGGCTGGTGCGGATGAAATCGTCATATTCGATGTTCATCAGCTTCCACAGGTCCTGGGTCTCCGCCACAATCTTGTCCACATACTCGATGGGGGTGACGCCGGCTTCCGCCGCCTTTTTCTCGATTTTCTGGCCGTGCTCGTCGGTGCCGGTGAGAAAATAGGTGTCGTAGCCCTGCAGCTTTTTGAAGCGCACCATGGTATCGGCAGCCACCGTGGTATAGGTGTGGCCGATGGTCATGTTGCCGGAGGGGTAATAAATGGGTGTGGTGAGATAGTAGGTGCCCTTGCTCATGGTATCCTCCTTCAGGTTCGCGGGCTGTTTCTGGCACACAAAAACCGCCCCTAGTGCTGCCAGGGGCGGGATGCTCCCGCGTTACCACCCTGATTTGTAACTCATCCTGCAGATAACGGCGCGACCCGTCGCGGCTTACTCTCCGTTCGGCCGCGCAGCTCCGGAGCCATCATTGCCTGTCTCCGCGGCCGCCTTTCCAGCTGTGGGCGGCTCTCTGTGCGCGGGTGACAAGGAATGTTCTCCTTCAAAGCCTGTAGCGGTATTATATGCGCATTCGCGGGGGCTGTCAAGGCAATTTGCCGGGCGCCTCATCCCGCAGCGACGCCCTCTCCACAAAGCGCGCCTGGTTCATCAGGGGGTGGCGCAGGCGGATGGCCCCCTTCTGCGGGCACTCCATCACGCAGGCGCCGCAGTACCAGCACTCACCCGGCCATACAACCCGGGGAACGCCGCCCTTGCGCTGCGGCGGCAGCAGCACGTCAATCTGGCAGGCCTCCACACAGCGGCAGCAGCCGATGCACCGGCTGGGATCAAAGGCCAGCGGGGATACGCTGCTCGCGGTCACTTCCACCGTATACCGGTACTCACTCATCCAGGCCGCCTCCTTCCCTGTGCTTTTCGTAATTGGATGTCAGGTCGCCGTAAAACTGCAGCGGCACCTTGCCCTCGCGCACAGCTCCATCCTCCCGCCACAGTGTCAGGTAACACCTCTCCTGTGCAGCAAGGCTTTCGTCGCTGTCGCTGCGCTCAAAGAACAGCGGCGCGCAGGAGCACTTCCTCTGCAGGCTGGCGTGGAGGATCAGCTCGCAGACGTCGAGAATGTCCGACACCTCGTGCGTCCTGACCAGCTCGTGCGGATTGCGGCAGGAGATTTCACCGGCTGCCTGCTTCAGCTCACCGATGGCCTCCAGCCCCTGCCGCAGCAGACTGTCGCACTTCACGCCGCCGCAGTAATTCTGCATGGCTTTGGCGGCGGCGGCATTGATCTCGCGCCAGTCCAGACCGTCCCTCACGGTGAGCGGGTGGAGCAGGCGCTGCCTGGTTTCTTCCACAAAATCCCGGCCTGCCTCCCGCATCGGGGCGCGAGCGGCCGCCTCCGCCGCATGCTGGCCAGCCCAGTGCCCCGTGGCGCAGGCGTGGCCGGCACAGTCGGAGGCGTACAGCATGTCGCCCGCGGCGAACACGTTGCGCAGGCTGGTTTCCAGGTTCCAGTTGTGCATCACCCCGCCCGGCGCGCCGAAAAGCTGCCGCTCCTGCGCCAGGAAGGCGGCGCTCTGCCAGCCGGTGCCGTAGCTCTGCAGCGCGTGGCGCGCAGGGTCAAAGCCCCGCTCGGTGTAATTCTCGTAGATGGGTATACGGGTCTTGGCCTCCTGCCCCACCATCATGCCCCAGATCACACGGCGCTCAGAGTCCGGCATGCCGGTCAGGTCCGCATAAAAGGGGAGGCGGTAGCCACGGCGCATCAGCTCGTCAAACGGGAGCGTTTCCGGGCCACGCCATTCGTATTTGGGCTCGTCAATCACGCCGCCCTTGAGGAAGAACTTCTGCCCGGGGGCCGGCAGGTAGCGCTCCAGCACGGTTTTCAGCTCACGCCCGTCCCTGTCCACATAGGGTATCTCCACACCGCGGGCGTCCACCATGGTGGCGGCGTACCAGGTGTTGTGGTTGTTGCCCGTGCCGTAGGGCGGAAAGGAGCGTCCCGCCGCTGAGAACTCGCCCCGCACGCTTTTTTCCATCATGGTGAAGGCCATGCCGGCGCGCCAGCCCATGGCGTGTCCGGAGCCGATGGAGGAGAGGGGGCGGAACTCGCACAGCCCGGGCAGGTCGCTGTGGAACAGCCACACCCTCGCCGGGCGCGACATAGCCATCACGACTGCCTTTGCGCGGAAAACGGTGATCCGGCCGGTGCGCGTATCGAAGCCGAGACCGCCGGTGCCGGTTTTCACACCGCCAGCCTCACAGGTCAGCAGGGCGCAGGCCTCTGTTCGGTCGCGCAGCTGCACTCCCAGCCGCCTCGCCCGGCGCACCAGCGCGGGCTTGAAGGTTGTGCCCCATACCCGCAGGGTGTATCTGTTCCTGTAGTCATAGGCATACATCAGCCCCGTGGCGTCGTCGCGGAAAGGGGCGCCGGTGAATTCGCCCTCCGTGTCGCGTATCTTGCCGCCCCATTTTTCCAGGTCGAGCAGCCTGTCCCAGCCCTCCCTGGTTTCGATGTAATGCCCGATGGCGTTGGAGAAGCAGTCCTGCTCCTCCTCCAGCGCGCGGGTCATCTCCTCCGGCGTCACGGTGCAGCCGGGGTTTGTGCAGGCCATTTCCCAGTGGTCAAAGCCGGTGCCGGCAGCCCCGCTGCGGTGCGCGGCGCCCTTTTCCAGCAGGGTCACCCTCGCCCCCTTTTCGGCGGCGGCGATAGCTGCGTGCAAACCGGCCAGACCGCCGCCAAGCACCAGCACATCGCAATCCTCCTCGGCAAGCAGGCCTGCTTCGTTGTCATAAGGCCATTCCATACGGTGAACCTCCTTTATCAGAGCGCGCCGCTCGCGATGCCGCTGTAACCCTCTGTCAGCGGGTCCTGCGAGCAGCGGGCCTGCACTGTCACCTGCTGCCTGGCGAAGCGCAGCAGCAGCTCAAAGCCGCAGGGAGCATGGCCGACCGCGTGGCAGCGCAAACGCAGCAGCCCGTCCGCGGCCCAGCCGGCCTCCGCGATGGCGGGGGTGTCAGCGTGGCCGGGGAAGGGGATGAGGCGCGTGTCGCCGCGAGTGAAGGGCAGGACCATTTCGCCATCCTCCCGCTCATAGATGAGGCAGTCGCCCTCCAGGCGCAGGCTTTTCAGGCGCAGCGGGTTCTCCCCAAACCGATAGACCCCGGCGGGTGACTGGGCGAATACCGCGCGGTCCTTCAGCGCGAGGGCCTTGAGCGTCAGTACGGCGGGAGGCATATCCTCCTCACCCAGGAAGGGATAGAGCTCCTCGAAAAAGGCGTCATAGATGCGCTGATGGCCGTTGGGATCAAGCCGTGTGTCCGCAATAACGGAGAACACGGCTTTTTTTGCGGGCACAATCAGGCACAGCTGGCTGCCCATGCCAACCATGGCATAGCCGGCGCGGGTGCGCCAGCACTGCCAGCCGTAGCCGAGCCTCTCCTCCGGCAGGACGGCAAGGGGCGTTTCAATGTGCTTCAGGCCCATCTTCTGCACGTACCAGCCCGGCACCAGGCCCCTGCCGCCGTCCAGCAGGCACTGGCCTGTTTTGTGCAGGTCCCGCAGGGACAGGCAAAGCCCGCTGCCGCCGATGGCTGCGCCGGAGGGGTCCTGCAGCCAGTATTTATAGTCGGTGGCGCCCAGCGGCCGAAAAAGGCGCTCGTTCAGGAAATCAAGCAGCCCCTTGCCGGTGAGCTTTTCCACCAGCGCGCCCAGCACCTGCGAGGCGGAGGTGTCGTAGCTGAAGACCATGCCCGGTGCGTGATCGGGGGCGACGGTGAAAAAGGTGCGCGCCCAGCAATGGTCAGTCTGCTTTTTATAGGTGGTCTCCCGGTGGCAGCTGGCCATGCACAGCAGGTCTTCGATCAGCGTCTGCTCAAGGAAGGGGTGCGGCTTGTCACCGGCCCACTCCGGGAAATAGCGGCAGAGCGGATCACTGAGGGCCAGTCTGCCTTCCTCCGCGAGCATGCCGATGGCCAGCCCGGTAAAGGTTTTGCTGACCGAGTACATGCGGTGCGGCTGCCCGGGGGCAAAGGGCGCGTAATAGGCGCTCACCTTTTCTACGCCGTCTACGCTCAGGCAGAAGCCGTGCAGGTTGATCTCCTCCTGCTGGGCGCGGGCGATGAAGCTGTTTACTCTCTTCACAAGCTGCGCGTCTGACATGCTGATGCCTCCTTGCTTGATTGAAAAGAGTATAACCGAGGCGGGGAAGGCTGTCAACAAACAGTGCGTACAAGTGTTTACACCTTAAAAAAACTGTGCTATATTTAGTTTCAGAAAGACGGTTGCATCAGCCGCATTGAAAGGAAGGTATGAAATGAGTCAAGCCAAAAGCAGTGTTTTTGACAAGCTGCCGAGCCTGATCAAAAAGTCCAATGTCACGCTCTTCCCGGAGGGAGCGATGGGCTATCTGGTGGGCCCGACCCTCGCGCTGCTGGCCAACAGCGTGCTGGCGAATTATTTCAACAAGTACATGACGGATGTGTTGAACATCAACAGCTGGGCCAGCGAGTTCTTCAAGTGGCTGCCGGTCATCTCCGTTATTTTTGTGGTGCTGGGCAACATCATTGTCGGCCGGCTGATGGACAAGAGCTCTTCCCGCGCCGGCAAGGCGCGTCCGCTGCTGCTGATCTCCGTGCCGATCAGCTTCCTGGCGCTGCTGATCCTCTTCGTTATCTCTCCTCTGGCGACGGACACCATTAACCCGCAGGGGCAAACGCTGGCGCTGGTGTGCATTGCCATCGGCTACAACCTGTGGTTTGCCATTGCCTACCCCATGTACTACACCCCCCATGCCGCGCTGGTGAACCTGTCCACCCGCAACAGCAAGGACAGGACGTTGCTGGCCACGCTGTCCAACGCCACGGCGCTGGCGGCCATGGGCCTGAGCACCATGATCCTGCCGTTCTTCCTGAGCATGCTGTTTGTGCCGCAGACCACCAACCTGCCTGAGGGTGCGGTGCTCACGGCCAGCGGCGAATACACGCTGAACGGCGTGGTGCTCTATGACGCGGTGGCCTCCTACAACAACTGGAAGATCTTCGTCATCGCGCTGACGGTGATCACGGTCATCGGCGCGCTGGTCGAGTTCATGTTCACCCGTGAGCGGGTGACCGAGGAGACCATGGGTCAGGCTGCCGATGCCGCACCGGCCAAGGCGCTGCCCATCGGCCAGCAGGCGAAGATCTGCTTCGGCGACAAGTTCTGGATCATCATGATGGTGTTCTTCTTCTGCTACCAGCTGGGCGGCATGGCGAAGAACGTGTCTCAGCTGTACTTCTGCCAGGCCATGTTCCCCACGGCCGAGGGCGTGTACACCATCGCCAATGGCGGCGCCATCTCCGGCCTGCTGGCCATCATCGGCGCAATCCCCACGGCAGTGGGCATGGTTGCGGCGCCTATCCTGGCGAACAAGATCGGCAAGAGCAAGGCCATCTTCTGCGGTGCCATACTGGCCACCGTGGGCGGCGCGCTGGGCCTGCTTGCCCCGACCAACCTGATTGTTGTGTATGTGTCCTTCATCCTGAAGGCGCTGGGCTCCACCCCCGCAATGTACCTGTCCATGGCGCTGCTGGCTGACGTGCTGGATCACCAGGAAGCGGTGCACGGCACGCGCACAGACGGCCTGACCATGACGATCTACGGCGCGATCATGGCCGGCATGACCGGCGTGGCGACCGGCATACTGAACATTGTGCTGAGCAACGTGGGCTACGCCGCGGACAATATTTCCTCCCCGGCCATCCGCACCGCCATGCCCTGGGTGTTCATCGGCGTGGAAACCTTCTGCTATCTGGTCATCTTCATCATCTTCATCGCCATGGGCGTGGAGAAGTTCGGCAAGTATGACCATGAGGCGATCGTGCTGGACCAGAAGGCTGCCGCCTTAGCTGAGAACCGCGTTTACCTCTCCGCTGAAGAAAAGATCCGCAAGGAAGAGGGCGAGGAAGCCTACCAGGCAGAGCTGAAGCGCCAGGCTGACGCCAAGGCCGCCGAAGAGAAGAAGCTCGCGAACATGAGCGCTGACAAGCGCAAGGCGCTGGAAACGAAGGAAAAGGCAGTGAAGGATGAGCTGAACGCGCTGCGCAAGGCGCACGGCCGGAAGGCAATCTGACACCGCTGACAGAGAAAGTGAATGCTTCAACAAGGGCCTCCCGGCAGCGGGAGGCCCGTTTTGCACCCTGAGCGGCACACCTGTTACAATCGTTCTCCCCGCTTGCATAGCGGGCGGGATGGGTGTATAATCATTGCGTTTCAACACCCCTGAGGAGGATTGCCCTGATGTACTGGAAGAAAGCTATGGCGCTGCTGCTCTCGCTGGCGCTTGTATTGGGAAGCCTGCCGCTGACGCTTGCGCAGGAGGCGGACGACGAGGATGAGCCTGTGTCCGCCACGGAGGAGGAGCTGAACGAAGCCCGCTCACTGGACGAGGTGAACGAGGACGACGATGACGAGCCCGATCACATGGGTGAGGTTTACAGTGAGCCGCCGCTGGAGGAGTTTGACCAGCAGACGCCGGCGCTGTACACCGCGCTGATCAAGGACAATTACAGCCTCTTCCGCGAGCGCTCGCTGGAGTCCGCCAAGCTGGTGACCGTGCGCGGCAATGACCGGCGCGCGGACATACTGCACGTTGGGGTTGCCTGGGTGGTGGCGCGCTGGAAAAAGGTCATCGGGTTTATCAAGCGCGACCATATTTCCGAGGTGCGCGTGGTGAACGAGGCCTCCACCAGCCCCTACGGCGTGGAAAAGGCCGCCTATATCGCCAAAACATCCACCGTGGCGCACGTGCGCCACTCCATGGACGCTGAGGATGAGTGCTGGGTGGTGCTGAACCCCGGCACAGTGCTGTCCATATGGAAGATCATCGACGGCTGGGCGGTGGTCAACTACTGGCGCAGCTACGGCTATATCGACATGCAGGAGCTGACCGACCTCATCCCTGTCTCACCGACGGACAGCCCCGTGCGCGGCGACACGCCGATTGCCGCATTCACTTCCTACTACTCCATGAAGATGACGGAGATCAACATCAACCGCATCATCAACATTGAGGTGGCCTGCGACCGGCTGACACGGGTGATGCAGCCGGGGGAACGCCTCAACTTCAACGAGATGGTCGGCCCGTACAAGGCGGCCAACGGCTACAAGCCCGCCCCGGTGCTCATCAACGGCGAGACCAAGCCCGGCTACGGCGGCGGCACCTGCCAGGTTTCCTCCACGCTGTACAACGCCTGCCTGCAGCTGCCGGGCATCAGCATACTGCAGCGCAGGCCGCATGGCCCCTCAGGCGCGGCATACCTGCCCCACGGCGTGGACGCGGCGGTGGGCAACAAGGACCTGAACCTCGTGTTCCGCAACGATTACGATTTCCCCATCCGGGTGGAGGGGCACACCTCCTCTGACGGCGCGCTGTGCATGATCATCTACCGCGCCGACACCTATGCTGCAGGCAGGTGACCGTACGTTGCATCATCCCGCAGGAGGGAAACAGCCTTTCTGCGGGCTTGTCTTTTTATCGAAGGAGGTTTTTTCTTGCGAAAAGCCGCGATATTGCTGATCCTGCTGGCACTGCTGTGCGCCGGGGCGGCCGGGGCGGAGGAGGAGGTCATTGCGCCGCAGTGGCCCGTGCCGGACTATGTGACATGGCTGCTGGAGGTGGCCTCCGGCGAGGTGGGCTACAAGGAGACCCGCGGCGGATACACCAAGTATGGTGAATGGGCCGGAAACCCGTATGCGCAGTGGTGCGCCGAGTTCCTGGACTGGTGTGTGGACCAGGTTGACCAGCAGCATGGCACAAAGCTGCTGGACACGGTGTGGCCGCTCTACAGCGCCTCCAACACAGGCAAAAACTGGTTCGTCCGGCAGGGGCGCTACATTGTGCGCTGGGGCAACCTGGAGAACTGGGGCTACCAGTGGCTGAAGGGGGAGGAGGAATTCCTGACCACAGGCAGCTATATTCCGCAGCCGGGCGACTGGGTCTTTTTTACCTGGACCAGCGACTATAACACAGACCATGTGGCCATGGTGGAATACTGCACCAAGGATGAAGACGGAAATGTCACCATCCACGTGATTGAAGGCAACACGCCGGACCGGGTGAAGCGTGCTACCTATGCCCTGACCTATCAGCGCATCCTGGGCTACGGCACCGTGCGCGACGTGGCGGACTGGACGGTCCGCAGCGGCTGCGCGGGGGAAAAAGTGCGCCATCTGCAGGTAAAGCTGGCGAGGCTGGGCTACCTGAAGGAGAGCGAGATCGATGGCGTGTGCGGCACCGCGACGGTGGAGGCCATCACCGCCTTCCAGACAGCCTATGGACTGAAGGTGACCGGGATTGCGAACATCGCCACCCAGCTGAAGCTGAACACGGAATATCACGAGAGTGTCTACAACGACCCGCTGACATGGCGGGTGGAGCCCGACAAGGAAAAGCTGACGCTGGACGGCTTTGACGACCTGTTCGCGTCGGACCCGTGGGCCGAGGAGGAAAAGCAGCCGGAGGCGACGGAACCGCCCGAAGAGGAGCCGTCTGTTTCTGAGGAGACAGCGGAAAAACAGGATTCGCTGGAAGGGGAAACCGACCCGATGACGGAGGCGGTACCGGAATGGGTGACCGCGGAGGAGGTGCCGGAGTGGGCCGAGGAGACGGTGGAGCTGGAAGAAGACTGACCGCGCTGACGCTCGCGCTGCTGCTGGCGGCAGCCGGCGCGCTGGCGGACACCGCATCGGTTCATTTTCATGTGCGGCTGGAGGAGAAGGGCGCGCCGCTGACGGCCTTTCTGAACGACATGGAGGGCACGGTGACGCTTGCTTTGGCCGGCGCCGAATATGACGCGCAGGTGACTGTGAGCAGGGGGAACCGGCTTTTCTCCTCCGCAAGCGCCCATGTGTGGGGAGACAGGCATACGCTGATGGCTGTGAGCCCTCTTCTCGGCGGGGAAACACTGAAATTCAACCTGCTGGGTCTTTTGGCCTTTGCCAACAAGGCCCAGTGGCACCTTTCGGAGCCCTTCCCCCTGCTGGCACTGTGCCTGCCCATTTCCACTGTGATCGCGTTTGAAAAGCCTGTGGCGGCGTTTTCCACGATGCTGGAGGAGGGAAGCCTGACGGGGGAGCGTTTTGCCCGGTATCTGGATGAACTGGAGCAGCTGTGCTATACCGACGCACAGCTTGCGGCCTGGCTGTCTGCGGTGGACAATGCGGTGGATGCCGAGCTGGCGTGGACCCTGCTGGAGGACCTGTCGGAATGGTGCGGCGCCGCAGGGAGCACCCCCCTGCCTGTTGAGGTCAGCAGTAACGGATACAGCATGGCCTTCAACGGCCTTGCGAGGACAGGCGCCTTTTCCCTGCGGCTGAAGGAAGAGCAGGAGCGCTTTGACCTGGCGCTGTGTCTCGGCGGGGAGGAAGCGCCGCTGGTTGAACTCAGCGTGCAATGGAGGGGCAGCCTGCTGCGGGAGACTCCCTTCCGGCTGGAGGCACGGCTGAGCGGCAGCGCGGTGAACCGCGATCTGCCGGGCATGGAGAACGGCTGTGTGGAGGCTACTGTCGTACAGGAGGGGGAAATGCTGCGGCTGAGCGGCAGCTGCGGAAGGCCTTTCGGGGAGATCGACTGGCGCGTGACGCAGGAAGAGGACACCGTTGCCTTCCCGCTTGCGCAGGGCTGGGCGGAGGGTGGCACAGACATCTTCTCCCTCTCGGACGACAGCCTGCCGGCTTTCGCCGGACGCGTGATTCTTCCGCTGCTGCAGGGCGGCTGGGGCTTTGCCCTCTCGCTGCCTGCGCCCACAAGGGATTGGCTGCTGCAGAAGGCGGAGGAACTGGGCCTGTGGAATGGCATTGAGAAATGAATATGCACAAAAACAGCGGCACCATCAGCTTGTGATGATGCCGCTGTTTTTCAGTTTTTCCTCAGCGTGATGACCACGTGGCGGTTCGGCTCATCGCCCTCGGAGTGGGTGTCCACCGCGTCATAGCTCTGCAGCGCGGAATGGATGATGCGCCTCTCATAGGGGTTCATGGGCTCCAGCGCCACCCTGCGGCCGGTTTTCACCGCGCGGTTGGCCATGCGGTTGGCCAGGCGGATGAGGGTGTCCTCCCGCTTGGCGCGGTAGTTTTCGGTGTCCAGTGTGACGCGGAGATAGCCCTCCTGGCCGCGGTTGACACGCAGGCTGGTGAGGTACTGCACCGCGTCCAGTGTCTCGCCGCGGCGGCCGATCAGCACGCCCAGCGTGTCGCCGGTCATATAGCCGAACACATTGCCCTCCGCGTCGGTGCCCATCTGGATGTCTACTTCAACGCCCATCAGGTGGGTCAGCTCGGCCAGGAAGGCCTTTGCGCGGCCGGCAGGGGACTCGGGATCCAGCTCTTCGGCGGGAATCATGGTGACCACTGGCTTTTCAAGCGGCTTTACGACGGGCTTGGGCGGCAGGGGCTTGGACTCCCCGGCGTCCTCGGCCTGGCTTTCCGCCTTGTTCTCGGCACTGCCTGCGGGCTTGCGCCTGCCCTTGCCGCCTCTGCTGCGCTGCCTGCGCGGGGCAGCGGGAGCTTCCTCGGCGGGCACTTCCTCAGCAGGTGCTTCCACGGGGGCGGGCACTTCCTCAGCGGGCTGCTCCTGCTCCATGGGCTTGGGCTTGCGGTCAGGGTTCTGACGGCGCACAGGCTCGGGACGGCGGGCCGGCTTCTTTTCCGGTACAGGCTTTTCAGCCTCGGCAGCGGTCTCGGCCGACTCCTCGGCCCTGGGCGCCTCCTGGCGGGGCCGGGGCTTGCGCTCGGGGCGGGTCTCTTTTTCCTTTTTCTCACTCAGCAGGGAGAGCACGTCCAGGTCTTCGTCGGCGGAGACACTCTCTTCCTTCAGGGATACGCGGATCTTGTAGGGGCGGGAGCCGAACAGGCCGAACAGGCCTTTGCTGCCCTCCTCAAGCACCTCCACGTTCACGTCGCTGATGGAGGCGTTCAGCTCCTGCAGGGCGGCCTCCAGCGCGTCTTCATAGACTTTGGCGCTTTTTTCAACGCTTTTCATATCACTTTGCCCTCCGCCGAGGTGGCCTCGGCTGCATTCTTTTGCTTGCTGTCAAGATACCGGTTGATGAAGAAGGTCTGCGCCATCATGATCAGGTTGCTTGCAAACCAGTACAGCGCGAACGCGCCGTTGGAGGTAATGCAGATCCACAGCGTGAAGATGGGGAAGAAGTAGGTCATGAACTTGCCGGTGCTCTGGGCGGACTGGGCCTGGGGGCTGTCCGGCGCGGCGGCGGGCTGCGAGGTGGGCGTCAGCTTGGTCATGATCAGCTGGCTCAGCGCGGACAGAACCGGCAGCAGCAGCAGGCCGTTATAGTGCTGGAAAACGGTGATGGTGGTCAGCCCCAGCACGGGGAGGTTGCCCCAGCCCGGCACGGCGGCACTAGCCTGGACATAGGCATTGGTCGAGGCGAGATAGCCAAACAGCGTCTGCAGCGAGGCGTTCAGGTTCTCCCGCGCAAAGCTTTCCACCGTCAGGCCCAGCTCTGCGGGCAGGGCGGAAAGGATGTCGCTGGTCAGCACGCGCTGCCAGATCTCGGCGGGCACCACCCGCAGCATGTTCATATCGGGCAGCACGCCGCAGAAGGGGCTGTCCGGCATCCACAGGTTTTTGATCCACAGCCAGCCGGTCAGCTCGGGAATGGTGTCGGGGTTCTGCAGTATCTGCGCCACCTGGCGCACCATCTGCTCATTGGCCATGTTGCGCATGGCGTTGAACATAAGGATCAGGATGGGATAGCTGAGCAGCATGGGCAGGCAGCCAGAGAGAGGGGAAACCTTCTCCTGCTTGTACAGCTCGCTCATCTTGCGGTTCAGCTTTTCCTGATCCTTGCCGTATTTTGCCTGCAGCGCGGCGATCTTGGGCTGCAGGGCGGCTGTTTTGCGCATGCTGACGCGGCTTTTGTAGTCAAAGGGCATCAGCACAAGGCGCACCAGCAGGGTAAACAGCACCACGGCCCAGCCGTAATTGCCCATAAGCTGGTTCAGCCAGAGGAGGATGTTCTCAAAAAATGCGGTCATCGCTTACTGTTATTCCTCCCTGAGAGTGGTTCGGGGATCCTCCGGCACGGGGTCGTACCCGCCCGGAAACAGGGGATTGCAGCGCAGTATCCTGCGCAGGGCCATGGCGGAGCCCTTCGCCGCGCCATAGCGTTGTATGGCGGTCTGCGCGTATTCGGAGCAGGTGGGGATATACCGACAGGCGGGCCGCCGCTTTCTCGGAGAAAGCTGCGTGCGGTACACCCGGATCCCCTTGAGCAAAAGACGCTGAATCAAGCGCGGTTCCCTTCTTTTCCCTTCCCGGCAGTGCTGTTGCGGGCCTCATCCTGGAACGCGCCGCCCTTTTTGAGCAGGTACAGCGTGTCCCTTTGCAGGGAGGCGAAGGCGGCTGTGGCGGCTGAGGGCCTGGCGATAATGACATACAGGCCGCTTTTCACATCCCCCAGATGGGGCCGAAAGCATTCGCGCAGGCGGCGCTTGACCCTGTTGCGGGTCACGGCGTTGCCCACCTTTTTGCTGACGGAAAAGCCGACCTTCACCCCGCGGCCCTTGGCCACGAGGAGAACCAGATCCCGACAGGAGACGCTCTTTCCGCGATGGTACACGTACTGAAACGCCCTGTTTTTTTGCAGCCGGTAGCGTCTTTCCACTTTAGCTCCTTATTTCGTGCTGCGGGGGGCACAAAGCCCCCTCCTTGCTACGGAAAAGCCCGCTGCAAGCGCTTTGCTCGCGAGCGGGCCTGTTCCACTGAGTATAGATACAGGTGCCACAAACCGCGACAGGGCGATCAGACAGTGAGCACCTTGCGGCCGCGGCGGCGGCGGGCGGCCAGAACACGGCGGCCGTTACGGGTAGACATACGGGCGCGGAAGCCGTGCACCTTGCTGCGCTGACGCTTCTTGGGCTGGTAGGTACGGAACATACGGAACAACTCCTTATTTTCACAGATTGCGGCCGGCGGACCCCGCGCCGCTTCGAATTCAACCACTTCGGGATACCCCGAAAATGCCTGCAACAGCGGGATTTAGTATACTTGATCGGGGGAAAGTTGTCAAGGTAAAAAATTGACTGGACGCTTTTGCGCGAGGCGTCCGGGCGGGCCTCGCAAAAAACATGTTGCACTCGCAAATGCTTTATGGTATAATCCAGTTGGTCAAAGAAAGTCAATTGGCCGAAAGCGAGGGATTTGTATGCGATTGAGCGATTCGATAGAGAGTTTTATCAAGACCATGCTCACCCAGGAGGAGCCCGAGGTGGAGCTGAAGCGGAACGAGCTGGCTGAATATTTCAAGTGCGCCCCGAGCCAGATCAATTATGTGCTGGCCACGCGCTTTACGCTGGATGACGGCTATGTGATTGAGAGCCGCCGGGGCGGGGGAGGCTACATACGCATTGTGCGCGTGGTTTATTCCGGCTCACAGCGGCTGCAGTACCTCATCCGCGAGCGGATCGGGGACGCGATCACCGAGGCGGAGGCAGTCCGCCTGATCGGCCAGCTGGAGGAACAGAAGCTGGTCACCGCCTGCGAGGGCAGCATCCTGCGGGCCGCCGTATCGGACACGGCCCTGTCTGTGCCCATGCCGGAGGCGATGAAGCGGGCGCAAAGGGCCAAAATACTCAGGGCGATGCTGACTGCCGTGACAAGGCAGAACCGCTCTGAATGCCAGGGGGAAGCTGCCCCGTCCATGACATGAAAGCGAGGTGTATTCCATGCTGTGCGATGAGTGCAATTTGAACGAAGCGAGCTATACCGTATCCCTGATGATGGAGGGGCAGATCACCACGCGGCATCTTTGCCCTGAGTGCATGGCCCGCGTGAATACCCATATGAATGCCCAGACTGTCAAAACGCTGCTTTCCTCCATCATGGCAGCGATTACCGGCGAAAGGGTCGCCTCCGCCCAGGAGGAAGAGGAGGAGGACGACCTGAACAGCCCGGCCTGTCCCCGATGCGGCATGAAATTCAGCCAGTACAAACGGTCAGGGAAGCTGGGCTGCCCGGCCTGCTATGAGGCCTTCCGCGAGCAGCTGCGGCCGATGCTGCTGAAGATACACGGCAGGGTACAGCATGCGGGGCGCAGGCCGCTGTGCACCGAGGCGGCGCAGCGCAGCCGCACCCGCCAGGAGGAGCTGAGCCGCGAGATGGCGCTGGCGGTGTCCCTGGAAGACTTTGAGACGGCGGCGCGCCTGCGGGACCAGATACGGGCACTGGCCAGAGAGGAAAAGGAGGCGCAGCCGTGAAGGAAAACAGGATCATGGTTTCCTCCGCCATTCGACTGGCGCGGAATTACGAGGATTTTCCGTTCGACCTGTCCACCTCCCCGATCCAGGCGGAGGAGTGCGTCAGCCGGACTGCCAACGCGCTGACGCTGAGCGGGGTGACGGGCTTTGAACTGATCCGCCTGGACGGCGGTGACGAGCGGGCGCTGAAGGCGCTGGTGGAGGAAGGGCTGATCAGCGGCGACCTGATGCGCACCGCGGAGACCGCGGCGGTGCTGCTGAACCGGGCTGACTCGGTGTCCATCATGATCAACGAGGAGGACCACCTGCGCATACAGGCGGTTACGAGCGGGTTGAACCTGCAGACTGCCGCCGACAGGTGCTTTGCGGTGGAGGATGCCCTCTCGCGCCAGGTCCGGTTTGCCTATGACGAGGAGCTGGGCTATCTCACCTCCTGCCCGACCAATACCGGCACCGGCATGCGGGCCTCACTGGTTTTGCACCTGCCCCTGCTGACCCGCGCCAAACAGATGGGTACCGTCGGGCAGATCGCCGCGAAGGTGGGCCTGACGGTGCGCGGCGAATATGGCGAGGGCACCGAGGCGCTGGGTGATTTGTACGACCTGAGCAACCAGGTGACGCTCGGGCGCACCGAGCAGGAGATCATTTCAACGGTGACGGCCGTGGGCCGCCAGCTGATGGACATGGAGCTGACGCTGCGCGAGAACGCGCTGCGCGATGACCGCCTTCGCCTGGAGGATGAGATATACCGCGCGCAGGGGCTGCTGAAGGGCGCGAGACTGATGAAGCTAGCGGAGTTTTATCCGCTCTGGTCCTCGGTGCGGCTTGGCGCCGCGATGAACCTGCTGGATTACAGCCTTCCGCTGATGGACAGCCTGCTGTCCATGGCACAGCCCAATCACCTGCAGAGCTTCTATGCTACCCTGCCGGAGGAGCAGGCCCGCGCCGAGTGTGTGCGAACCGCGCTGGACAGCGGCAGGTAAACACGCCGGCGGCTGATTGTGGCCCTGCTTTCCCAAACGTGTGATATAAAGGAGTATATATGCCGATATTTGGCCGTTTTACCGAGCGCGCGCAGCGCGCCCTTTCCGAGGCGCAGCGGGTTGCCGCCTCGCTTCATCAGCCCTATGTGGGCACAGAGCACCTGCTGGTTGGCCTTCTGCGCGCGGATGACCACCTGGTGCCGGAGATTTCTTCCAAGGTGGATGAAGCCGCCGTGCAGCAGCGGCTTCGCCCCGCGAATGACGACAGCCGCCTGACCGGCGTGGTGCGCCTGGAGATGACGCCCCGCCTGAAAAAAATGGTGCAGATGAGCATACAGCACGCCGCGCGCCTGCAGCAGAACTATGTCAGTGTGGAGCACCTGTGGCTGGCCATGCTGGACGACGACGGCGCGGTGTCGACCATCCTCGATCAGCTGGGGGTGGATTTTGACCGTGCCCGGGAGGAGCTGATGGAGCAGCTCGGCGCGGAGGACACCAGCGGTGACCGGGACGATTCCGCCGCCGCGGGGGACAGTGTGGCAGCGGGTGGAGCCCGCGGAAAGACATCGACGAAGACGCTGGAGAAATACAGCCGGGACCTGACCAAAATGGCCGAGCAGGATCAGCTGGACCCGGTGATCGGCCGCGACAGCGAAATTCAGCGTATTATCCAGATACTCATCCGCCGCACGAAAAACAATCCGGTGCTCATCGGCGAGCCCGGCGTGGGCAAGAGTGCCGTGGCGGAGGGGCTGGCACAGCGCATCGCCGCCGGGGCCATACCGGAGATGCTGGTGGGCAAGAGGCTCATCTCGCTGGATATCGGCAGCATGGTGGCGGGCAGCAAATACCGCGGTGAGTTTGAGGAGCGCATCAAGCGCTGCATAGATGAGGTGCGCAAGGCCGGCAACATCATCCTGTTCATTGACGAGCTGCACAACATCGTCGGCGCGGGCAATGCGGAGGGCAGCCTGGACGCGGCGAACATCCTCAAGCCCGCCCTGGCGCGCGGCGAGATACAGTGCATCGGCGCGACCACGCTGGATGAGTACCGTAAGCACATTGAGAAGGACTCCGCGCTGGAGCGGCGCTTTCAGCCCGTCAACGTGGGCGAGCCGAACCTGGAGGAGGCCGAGCAGATCCTCTTCGGACTGAGGGACCGCTATGAGGCGCACCACAAGGTGCACATCACCGACGAGGCTGTGCGAGCTGCCGTCCGCCTGTCGGACCGCTACATCTCTGACCGCTACCTGCCGGACAAGGCGGTGGACCTGATGGATGAAGCCGCCTCGCGCGTGAGGATACAGTCCTTCACCGCGCCTCCTGATGTGAAGGCGCAGGAGCAGCAGCTGGACGCGGTGCTGATTGAAAAGAAGGAGGCCATCGGCCATCAGGATTTCGAGAAGGCCGCCAGCCTGCGCGACCAGGAGCGCACCCTGCGCATGGAAATCGAGGCGAAGCGCTCGGCGTGGAACCAGAGCAAGGCTTCCGCGCGGGATGTGGTGAACGAAGAGGACATCGCCGCGGTGGTTTCCGCGTGGACGGGGATTCCCGTCTCCCGCATGACGGAATCCGAGGCAGACAGGCTGATGCACCTGGAGGAAACCCTCCATCAGCGCGTGATCGGCCAGGAAGAGGCTGTCAGTGCCGTGGCGAGAGCCATCCGCCGGGCGAGGGCCGGGCTGAAGGACCCGAAGCGCCCCATTGGCTCCTTCCTCTTCCTCGGACCGACAGGTGTGGGCAAAACCGAGCTGTGCCGGGCCCTGGGCGAGGCGATGTTCGGCGATGAAAACGCCGTGGTGCGCGTGGATATGAGCGAATATATGGAGAAGTTCACTGTCTCCAGGCTCATCGGCGCGGCGCCGGGCTACGTGGGCTATGAGGAGGGTGGCCAGCTGACGGAGGCCGTGCGGCGCAAGCCCTACTCGGTGGTGCTGCTGGACGAGGTGGAAAAGGCGCACCCGGATGTGTTCAATATCCTGCTGCAGGTGCTGGAGGACGGCCGACTGACGGACAACGCGGGGCGCGTGGTGAACTTCAAGAACACCATCATCGTCATGACCAGCAACGCAGGCGCGCACCAGATTGAGCGGGCGAAAACGCTGGGCTTTGGCAGCGCGCCGGCGGCCTCTGTGCAGGAATACGAGAAGATGCGCGACACGGTGCTGAAGGAGGTCAAGGAGCTGTTCCGCCCGGAATTCCTGAACCGCCTGGACGAAACCATCGTCTTCCACGCGCTGACGGAGGAGAACATCCGCGCCATTACAGCGCTGATGCTGCGGCAGGTTGCCGCGCTGCTCAGCGAACGCGGCGCGACGCTGACCTGGGACGACGCCGCGGTGCGGTGGCTGGCTGAAAAGGGTTATGACCCCAAATTCGGCGCACGCCCGCTGCGCAGGCTGATTCAGCACACTGTGGAGGACACGCTGTCGGAGGAGCTGATCGCCGGGCGCGTTTCCCTGGGCGATGTGCTGAAGCTGACCTGGACCGAAGGTGAGGACAGCATCCGCGTGGTGGCTGAAAAGGCACGGGAAGAATTAGCCTGACTGAAGTGAGGAGGGAGAAATCCTTCCTCATTTTGTTGTGCAAAGAGGGGAAAATGGCTTTGGAAGCACAATCCTGTTCAGACACCGGCGCTGCAGGGCTGCCACGGTACGCTGCCAGGCCGCATCCAATCTTTACACCTTCCGCTTCTTGTGGTATACTCTTCCCCAGGAAAAGCCTGCAATATACCCCATCAGGGGTCAAGGAGGAACCATTCGCCATGAAATTCGGCCATTTTGACGACAAGGCGCGGGAGTATGTGATCGAAACGCCCCGCACGCCCTACCCTTGGATCAACTACCTGGGCTGTGAGCGCTTTTTCGGCATCATCTCCAACACAGCCGGCGGCTACTGCTTCTACCGTGACGCCCGGCTGAGGCGCATTACACGCTACCGCTATAATAATATGCCCGTGGATAACGGCGGCCGCTACTTCTACATCAAGGACGGCGACACCGTTTGGAATCCCGGCTGGAAGCCCACCAAGACCGAGCTGGACAGCTACAGCTGCCGCCACGGCATGGGCTATACCGTCATCACCGGCGTGAAAAACGGCGTGGAGGCGCAGCAGCTGTCCTTTGTGCCGCTGGGTGTGGACGCCGAGGTGCATCAGGTGACGCTGACCAATCACAGCGGCGCGGACAAGGACCTGATCCTGACCAGCTTTGTGGAATTCTGCCTGTGGAACGCGCAGGATGACATGCTCAACTTCCAGCGCAATTTCTCCACCGGCGAGGTAGAGGTGGAGGGCTCTGTCATCTACCACAAAACCGAATACCGCGAGCGGCGCAACCATTATTCCTTCTATGCCGTGAACCAGCCGCTGGACGGGTTCGACACCGATATGGAGACCTTCCTGGGCCTGTACAACGGCTTTGAGAACCCCCAGAGCGTGCTGACCGGCAAGATGGGCAACTCCGTGGCCAGCGGCTGGCAGCCCATGGCGGCCCACCAGCTGAAGGTGCACCTGGCCCCCGGCGAAAGCCGCAGGTTCAACTTTGTGCTCGGCTATGTGGAACTGCCCAACGAGGAGAAGTGGGAGGCCCCCGGCATCATCAACAAGAAGCCCGCGAAGGAGTTGCTGCAGCAGCTGACCACCGACGAGCAGATCGCCGCGGCGTTTGACGCGCTGAAGAAGCACTGGGACAACCTGCTGTCCGCCTACACCCTCACCTCGGACAACGACAAGCTGAACCGCATGGTGAATATCTGGAACCCCTACCAGTGCATGGTCACCTTCAACATGAGCCGCTCCACCTCCATGTTCGAAAGCGGCATCGGCCGCGGCATGGGCTTCCGCGATTCCTCGCAGGACCTGCTGGGCTTCGTGCACCAGATTCCCGAGCGGGCGCGCGAGCGCATCCTTGACATCGCGGCCACGCAGTTCCGTGACGGCGGCTGCTATCACCAGTACCAGCCGCTGACCAAGAAGGGCAACAACGACATCGGCGGCGGCTTCAATGACGACCCGCTGTGGCTGATCGCCGGCACCGCGGCCTACATCAAGGAGACCGGCGATTACGGCATTCTCGATGAGGCCACGCCCTATGACTGCAACCCCACCGACGTGGGCACGCTGATGGAGCACCTGGAGGCCAGCTTCTACCACGTGGTCAACAACAAGGGCCCGCACGGACTGCCGCTGATCGGCCGCGCGGACTGGAACGACTGCCTGAACCTCAACTGCTTCTCCGACACGCCGGATGAGAGCTTCCAGACCTTCTCCAACCCGAACGCGCCGGACGAGCGCGTGGCCGAGAGCGTGCTGATCGCCGGCATGTTTGTGGCCATCGGCCCGGAGCTGGTGGCGCTGGAGAAGCGCCGCGGCAACACTGCCGCCGCCGAGAAGGCGCAGGCGGAAATCGATGCCATGCGCCAGGCCATACTGACCGACGGCTGGGATGGCGAGTGGTTTGTGCGCGCCTATGACGCGCTGGGCCACAAGGTCGGCAGCCATGAGTGCGAGGATGGCAAGATCTACATCGAGAGCCAGGGCTACTGCGTCATGGCCGGCGTCGGTGTGGAGGACGGCAAGGCCGAGCAGGCGCTGGAGAGCGTGCACAAGTACCTGGAAACCGAGCACGGCATTGTGCTGCTGCAGCCCGCCTACAAGGAATACCACCTGGAGCTGGGCGAGGTGAGCAGCTATCCGGGCGGCTACAAGGAAAACGCCGGCATCTTCTGCCACAACAACCCCTGGATCATCGCGGCGGAAACCGTGGTGGGCCATGGCGACCGCGCCTTTGAGCTCTATTCAAAGATTGCCCCCGCGTGGCGCGAGGAGATCAGCGAAAAGCACAAGATGGAGCCCTATGTGTACAGCCAGATGATCGCCGGCAAGGACGCGAAGAACTTCGGCCAGGCGAAGAACAGCTGGCTGACCGGCACGGCCGCGTGGAACTTCTACGTCATCTCCAACTACATTCTGGGCATGAAGCCCGACTGGGACGGCCTGAAGGTGGATCCCTGCATCCCGCACGGCTGGGACGGCTACCGCATCAGTCGCCGGTTCCGCGGCGCGACCTACGACATTGCCATTGAGAACCCCGAACATGTGTGCCGCGGCGTGAAGGCTGTGACCGTGGACGGCAAGCCCATTCAGAGCAATGTGCTGCCCGTGTTCGGCGACGGCAAGGTGCATGAGGTCAAGGTGACACTGGGGTAAGCTGAACTGTATAAAAACGGCCCGGGCACGAAGCGTATCCGGGCCGTTTGCGTGGCGAAGCAAAAGCCGCGGAGGCAGCATGACGGCTGCCTCCGCGGACAATCTACAGAGATAAGCCTGCGGCTTATCCCTCCCTGTACCTTGCCAGGAACTGCTTTGTGCGGTCCTGCTGCGGGTTGTTGAATACCTCCTCCGGCGGGCCCTGCTCGCAGATTCGACCGTCGTCCATGAAGATGACGTGATGGCATACATCCCGCGCGAAGGCCATCTCGTGTGTCACGATGACCATGGTGGTGTTTTTCTCCGCCAGCTCGCGGATCACGCGCAGCACCTCACCCGTCAGCTCCGGATCCAGCGCGGAGGTCGGCTCGTCAAAGCAGAGGATATCCGGCCGGAGCGCCAGCGCGCGGGCGATCGCCACACGCTGGCACTGTCCGCCGGAAAGCTGATGCGGATAGCTGCCCATCCGGTCGCTGAGGCCCATATCGGTCAGGAGCGCCGCGCCGCGGGAGCGTATCTCCTCCAGCAGCTCCTTTTTGGGTCTGCCCTGGCCGGCTTCCTCATTCAGCAGCAGCTCCGGTGCCAGGCAGACATTTTCCAGCGCGGTGTACTGTGGGAAGAGGTTGAAGGACTGGAACACCAGCCCGAAGTGCAGACGGCGGCGCCGGATCTCCTTCTCGCTCATGTTGTTCCAGGTTTCGGCGTTGAACACCGTTTCGCCTCCCACGCGGATGATGCCGTGATCCGGTGTTTCCAGGAAGTTCAGGCAGCGCAGCAGCGTGGTCTTTCCGCTGCCGGAGGAGCCGATAATGGACAGCGTCCTGCCCTTTTCCAGATTGAAGGAGATGTCGGTGAGCACACGCGTTTTCCCGAAGGACTTGCGTATGTTCTCCACCTCGAGCAAAGCCATGCGGTCTCTCCTCCTTTCAGCGGAAATAGCTCAGGCGCTTCTCCAGGCGGCCGAGCAGAAGGGTCAGCACCCCGTTGCATACCAGATAATACACCGCGGTGAAAAACAGCGGCCAGATGGCGCCGGAAATGCCGTGGCTGCCCTTCATGAAGGCCTGCCCAGCCCAGATGATCTCCTGCAGGGCGATGATGCGCGCCAGTGACGTGTCCTTGACCAGGGTGATGATCTCGTTGGACATGGGAGGCACAATGGCCTTGATCATCTGCAGCAGCTTCACGCGGAAGAAAATCTGCCTGCGCGTCATGCCCAGCACAAGCCCGGCTTCCTCCTGCCCGACGGGGATGCCCTGTATGCCGCCGCGGTAGATCTCGGAAAAGTAGCAGGCATAGTTGATGATAAAGGCCAGGGCCGCCGCGTTGAAGCGCCCTGTTTCACCGCCGCCCCAGATCGGGTTTTTCAGCACCAGGCCGGGAAAATAGTAGATAATCAGAAGCTGGATCATCAGCGGCGAACCGCGGATGATCCAGACAAATACACGGGTGACAACACTCAGTGGCTTCAGGCGCGACATGGAGCCGAACGCGATGAGCAAGCCCAGCGGAAAGGCACCGATCAGCGTCACGAAAAACAGCTTCAGTGTCTGCAGAAAGCCCTCGTTCAGCGCAGCTGTGACAACAGGCAGCTGCTGTAAAATCATTTCCATCGGTTCTTATCCTGCGGATGATCTGTGATTGTGCGGACGCTGTTTCCGGGGTGTTACTCCTGCGGAATGATGGCTGCCTGCACGCCGTACTTCTCAGCACAGGCCATCATGCTGCCGTCGGCATAGGCGGCGGTGAAGAAGGCGTTCAGCTCGTCCACCAGGTCGCTGCCCTTGCGGAAGCCCACGCCGTACTCCTCGCTGTTGAGGCCGACGGTATAGGTCAGGTCGGCATAGCCGGTGCCTTCGCCGACCATGGCGGTGGCCATCAGGGAGTCGATCACGGCGGCGTCAGCGGTCAGGGAGGCAACCTCCATCAGCGCGGCCGCCTGGCTCTCCACGGGGGTGAAGCTGTAGCCGAGGGCACTGATTTCCGCCTCGCCGGCGCTGCCGCTCTCCACGGCGAAGTTCAGCGCGGCAACGCTCTCCACGGTCTGGTAATCGGCCGCCTTCTCAGCGGGAACGACGACTACCTGGGCGTTGTTGGCATAGGCGCGGGAGGTGGCCATGGCGGCTTTCACCTCGTCGGTCAGGGTCATGCCGTTCCACACGCAGTCGATGGTCTTGCCGTCCAGCTCGAAGATCTTGTTGTCCCAGTTGATTTCCACAAATTCCACCTCAACGCCGAGGTAGGCGCCGAAGGCGGCGGCCATGTCGGCGTCAAAGCCGATCCAGGCGCCGTTTTCATCGCGGTAATCCATGGGCGCGAAATCGGTGATGCCCACCACCAGCTTGCCCTTGGACTTCACATAGGCGGCGTCGGACTCGCCCTCGGCGTTCACCGCCAGCAGGGAGAAGCACATTGCGCACAGCAGCAGTATCGCGACCAGTTTTTTCATCGGTATATCCTCCTGAAAATAGTATCGCCGTTCTCTTTACGGCTTTATCATTTTATCAATTTATCATAGTAAAGTCAAGAACAGATTCTGCCATTTGTCCGATAACGGTTACTGATCAGCCTCATATCAGGCAGCCAGCGGGGTTCCATGAGAGCAGCAGGCCCTATGACTGCCGCTGTATGACCGGCTGAGCCGACTGGACAGGGGGGTGCTTTCACCGGCCATGGACTGCGGAAGCATCCCGCAGCGTCCGCCATTCGGCCCAGGCCTTGGGCAGGATGGCAACCGGCAAAGAAAAGAGCGCCGGTTTATGCACCGGCGCCAAAAACCTGGTCGCGCAGCCGAAGACCGGTAGGCGTAGCAGCCAGCCCGCCGCGCGCTGTTTCCTTCAGGGTGTCCGGCAGCGCGTCGCCCACCTCGCGCATGGCGTCGATGCACTCATCTGCCGGAATTTTCGCCTCGATGCCCGCCAGTGCCATGTCCGCGCTGGAAAAGGCGACCATGAGGCCGGACACATTCCGCTTGATGCAGGGTATCTCCACCAGGCCGGCTACGGGGTCACAGACCACGCCCAGCTGGCTGGCGATGGCTATTGCGCAGGCGTCAGCGCATTGAGCGGGCGTTCCGCCCATCACCTCAACAAGTGCCGCTGCGGCCATGGCCGCAGCGCTGCCGCATTCTGCCTGGCAGCCGCCCTGCGCTCCGGCGATGCTGGCTCGGCTGGCGATGACCATGCCGAACGCGCCCGCGGTGAACATGGCACGGACTGCCACATCTTCCGTGATTCTGCCCTCCTCCAGCAGGCTTACCAGGCAGCCGGGCAAAATGCCGCAGCTGCCTGCGGTGGGCGCGGCCACGATCCGCCCCATGGAGGCGTTGCAGCCGGCGACGGAAAGCGCCATCGCCATGGCCCGGCCGAGGAAGGGCCCGCACAGCCCGCCGCCGCGGCTTTGCACATAGCTGTTCATCCGGTAGCCTTCTCCGCCGGTCAGCCCGGACATGGAGCGCTGCCCTTCGGCCGACCCGGCCTTTACGGACTCACGCATCACATGCAGGTCCAGCTCCATCTTCTCATACACCTCGAGAGGCGTGAGCTCCATCGCCTCGGCCTGGTCCAGCAGAACCAGCTCGCTGATGGGCAGCCCCTGCGCCTGCGCAGCGCGGACCAGTTCATCAATGGAATCGTATTTCAGCATGTTTTATCTCCTCCCGGCGGCGCTTACAGCCTTCTGACCAGTATTGCGTTGGTGACGTGATCAATCTCAAGGATTTTCGTCATCAGGTCCTCGGGCGGAAGGCTGTCCACCTCGATGGTCATGATGGAGTTTCCGCCCCGCGATTCCCGCGAGAGGTAAAAGCTGGAGATGTTCAGGTCTGCGTACTGCCAGTGCATCATGTTGGTCACGGCGGCGATGACGCCGGGCTTATCCTGGTGCATCACGATGATGGTGTTGTTCTCCCCGTTGAAATGCACCTCCATGCCGTTGATGCGGTTGACCAGTATGTTGCCGCCGCCCACGCTGGCGCCCTGCATGCTGCCCTCTGCGCCGTCCTCGGTAAAGTAATGGATCAGGGCGGTGTTTGGGTGCGCCCCCTTGATGTTCTTCTTAAGGAAAATGTAATCAATGCCGCGATCCCTGGCTATCTCCAGCGCGCTGCGTATTTCGGGGGAATAGCTGTGATACCCCATGATGCCAGCCATCAGAGCGCGGTCTGTGCCGTGGCCCTTATAGGTCTGCGCGAAGGAACCGGACAGGGTGATTTCCACCCGGCGCAGCCTGCGGCCGCTGATCAGCTTGCTGGCCACCCGGCCGAGGCGCACCGCGCCGGCTGTGTGCGAGCTGGAGGGCCCAATCATCACCGGGCCGATGATGTCAAAGATATTCATGCGCACACCCTTTCTTTTTGCATATGAAAACCATCCTGACGGAAAACACAGGTTTTCTCAGGCTGTTGAACGCTGTTTCTGCAGATTTATTGTACCATCCGGAAGGGGAGGAGTCAAGGCGCTGCGGCGGCCGGAAACGCAAGGGAAGGCCGTCACAGCCAAAGCAGTGACCCTTCCCTGTGGGCCAGTATGAAAGGAGGAGGTATAGCTTTTTTCTATATCTCCGCATAGAGCTTTCATATTGGACAATAAGCCGCAAACAGGATAAGATGTACCCATCAACCCAAAGGAGGGCGGCCATGCGATACGAAGCCTATGCGGTGCTGAAGAGCCGGAACCGAATGTGCAGTGCTGAAAGCGGCCCCCTGAAAAGCCTGGGCGGAGGTGCGAACTGTCTCCGCTGAGTATGAAGAAAAAGGAGATTCCATCATGTCTGATATCAGGAATCCGGCCAACTGGTCCTTTGAAACAAAGCAGCTGCACATCGGCCAGGAGCAGGCCGACCCGGTGACGGACGCCCGTGCGGTGCCGATTTACGCCTCCACCTCCTATGTGTTCCACAGCTGCGACCACGCGGCGGACCGCTTCAGCCTGAAGGACGCGGGCAACATCTACGGCCGGCTGACCAACCCGACCCAGGACGTGTTTGAACAGCGCATCGCGGCACTGGAGAACGGCAGCGCCGCGCTGGCCGTGGCCTCCGGCGCAGCGGCGATCAACTATACCTTCCAGGCGCTGGCCAGGTCCGGCGAGCATATTGTCGCCTCCAAGACCATCTACGGCGGCACCTTCAACCTGCTGGCGCACACGCTGCCGCTGACCTCCGGCATTACCACAACCTTTGTGGACCCGGATGAGGAGGGAAGCTTCGAGGCGGCCATACAGGAAAACACCAAGGCCATCTATATTGAGACACTGGGCAACCCCAACAGCAACATTGTTGATATTGAAGAAATCGCGAAAATTGCTCACGCCCACGGCCTGCCGCTGGTGGTGGATTCCACCTTTGCCACGCCCTACCTGGTGCGGCCCATCGACTATGGCGCGGACATCGTTGTCCACTCCGCCACCAAGTTCATCGGCGGCCACGGAACGGCGATCGGCGGCGTGATTGTGGACGGCGGGAGCTTTGACTGGAAGAAGAGCGGCAAATATCCCTGGATCAGCGAGCCGAACCCCAGCTACCACGGCGTGTCCTTCAGCGACGCGGCCGGTCCGGCGGCCTTTGTTACCTACATCCGCGCCATCCTGCTGCGCGACACCGGCTCCACCCTGTCGCCCTTCCACGCCTTCATTTTCCTGCAGGGACTGGAGACACTGTCTCTGCGTGTAGAGCGCCATGTGGAGAACGCGCTGAAGATTGTGGACTATCTCTCCAGACATCCCCAGGTGGAGGCGGTGCATCATCCCTCGCTGCCTTCGGAGCCCAGCCATGCCCTGTACAAAAAGTATTTCCCGAACGGCGGCGGCAGTATCTTCACCTTTGAAATCAAGGGCGGCAGCGACACGGCCAAGAAGTTCATTGACAGCCTGACCATCTTCTCCCTGCTGGCCAATGTGGCAGATGTGAAGTCCCTGGTCATCCATCCCTACACCACCACCCACAGCCAGCTGACGGACGAGGAGCTGCTGGACCAGGGCATCAAGCCGAACACGATCCGTCTTTCCATCGGCACGGAGAATATAAAGGATTTGATTGCGGACATGGACGCCGCGTTTGCAGCGATCAAGTAACGGCGCTAACAAATCGGCGAGGTGTACGGAAGGGACGCGGAAAATGCGCCCCTTCCTGTTCTTTTTTGGAGGTGAGGAAGATGGGCGGAAGTATACTGCGGCGTGGTTCTGCGCGGTGGCTGACAGCCACGGCGCTGTTCATGGGAATGAACATCATCCTGTCGATGAGCGTTTTCAGCATACCTGTTCCGGGTGGACACCTTTATTTCTGCGACGCGGTCATCAACACGGCGGCGGTGCTGCTGGATCCGCTGGCGGCCTTTGCTGTCGGCGGGATCGGCTCCTTTCTCGGCGACTTCTTTTTTTATCCCGCGCCGATGTTTGTTTCCCTGGCAGCCCACGGCCTGCAGGCGGTGCTGGTCTCGGTCATTTCTCACCGGTTGAGGGCAAAAAACAAGGCCCTGTCGGCTGCCATGGCGATGGCGGCCGGGGCCGTGGTGATGGTGGCGGGCTATTCGCTCGGGCGGGCTTTTGTTTACTCCACACCGGCTTATGCGATACTGAAGCTGCCCTTTGAGATCGCACAGGCTGTTTTTGGCGCGGCTGTTTCCATTATTCTTCTCTATCCGCTGCGCCTCAAAGAGACCTTTGAACGCATCAGCAGGTGACAGCGGTCACGGGGAGAAAGGCGGCATATGAATCCGTGAGGCAGGTATGTCAAGCTGACGTACATCGTCCGGGCAATTCTCCAGCAGACCCAGGAATCCAGTCCTTTACAACCGTTTTTGTCTGCGCCCTGCGCCATTTCAGGCAGTTTTCATCCGCAAGCAGCGCGGCGCATTTTTCGGGTGTCAGCTCACCTTCCGTCAGTGCCATGAAAGCGGTCACGAACCATTCAACCGTCGCTTCATCCTCCGCGTACGGCGTCGGCTTCAGCGAGCCGCTCGCCATGCTGCGCGCCAGGTCGGCGGCACCCTGACGCAATGCTGCGTAACCGGGAGACTGATGGTCATAGATCGGTTTTGTGTGCCAGTGAAAGCCACTGCTGTCGCACTCGATAACTCCTGCCCACCCGGGATAGGCCTGCGGCTGCCCCACGGTGATCTGCCGGAGCCCGCCCTGCTGCAGTGTGGCAAAGCCGTGATCATGGCCGCACAGATACAGCCCGATGCCGAAGGAACGCAGGAGGCTGCCCAGCGCTGCTGCGCCGGGGGTGCGCTCGTCACGTCCCGCGGGCAAAATGGGATGGTGACCGCAGGCAAGCACCGGCGTTCCCTCCGGAAGCTGCTCCAGCACCTCCCGCAGCCACTGCAGTGTGCCCCCGGTGATGCCGCCGTCCGGCAGGGAGGTACGGGAGGTGCCGAACCGGTTGGTATCCAGCAGCAGAAGACAGGTGCCGCCCTCCGACATCACGGCGCAGCTGGCGGTTGCGGTGTCTCTGGCGAAGGCCTGCTCCCAGCCGCAGACACCGTAGAGACTGAGAAATTCATCCCGCCCCATGCGCGCGCCATAGTCATGGTTGCCGGGAAGGATGAACACTTCCGCGCCGGTGCGCTGCCTGATCTCCCGGGCCCAGCGCAGCACCAGGTCATGCTCCTGCGCATGGGAGTTGTTGGTGTTGTCACCCAGCAGCAGCACGGCGTCCATCCTGGTCGCGGCCAGGGTCACCGCCTCGCGCATGGCGGCTGTTTCCTCCGCGCGTTCTGTCAGGTGGACATCGGAAATGACCAGAAAGCGCTCAGATGCCGATATGGAAGGTGCGGCCGCTGCGGCAATGAGAAGGAAAAGCAGCAGAAATAGACGTTTTTTCATGGCTTTACTTACCGTCCTTCGGGGCAAGAGGCAGCGCAGACGGCGGGGAAGGAGCGCTGTACCAGCCGGCCAACACTGAGTTACGCGGTCTCCACACCCAGCGCCTTCAGCTCCGCCAGCAGCTGCTCAAGTGAGCGGAAGATGATGCCGGTAAAGCCGATTTCCCGCGCGGCCTCCACATTTTCAGGTGTGTCATCAATAAAGACACAGTTCTGTGCCGCCAGGGCATATTCATCCAGAAAGCGCCGGTACATCCGTGGATCCGGCTTTGTCAGCCCCACCCTGAAGGAGACGAGACCGCCGTCCATCAGCGGCATGAAGGCGAGGGACCCCCCGCACTCGTTGTACGCCTTTCTGGAATAATTGGACATATAGTATACCCGGTGGCCCGCGGCCTTCAGCCCCTTGACGAGCGGAATGGCGTAGTCCCTGATGGTCAGCATGCCGCGCAGGCTGGTGAACGCGGTGCGCAGCTGCTGTGTGATGCCGGGGTCGGCCGCCGCAAAGGCCTGCAGCGCCTCCTCCTCTGTCACCTCGCCGCGCTCAAAGCTGCCCCAGTATGGGTGCAGAACGGACGCCTTCAGAATCCTTTTGATGGTAACGGCGTCAAAACCCTTCTCCGCCAGGAATTCCCTGAGCCGGAAATCGGCCAGCACACCGCCGATGTCAAACACAATGTTCATGAATGCAATCTCCCTTCAGATGAAGCTTCTGATGGCATGAGCCGGGGCGGTGCCCTCCGCGCCTTATGAACGGCGGAGCTTCATGCCGATAGAGGCGGCTTTACTATACATCAGTTTGCCTGCCGGCACAAGTACGCAGCTGAAGCGGTGCTGCTGCGTTTTTTGTGACCTGGTGCGGCTCTTTTTCTTACGCACAGACGGCGGTGTGACGCGCCGCACCGCATGTGATACATGTGTAAAAAACCTCTTACGAAATGTAATACTCAGCGCATTCGCTGTACATAGGAAATGAAAACTGTGCTATAATGACATATGCGCATCATAGTGCGTATAAATAAGCGGTCTCATACTTCGGGATGATCAGGTGCCTGTGTGCGCCTGACGCGTCCTGACAATCGCTTATTGAGAGGAGAAACACAGAAATGAAAAGAATACTGATCATCCTTGCTGTGATGGCGCTCAGCCTGTCCTGCGCGAGCGCGGACGCGCCGAGCTTCGAGCAGCTGGCCGACCTGGACTGGTTCTTCGAGAGCGGCGTGGGCGGCTGGAGCACAGAGCTTGACATCGACACAGACGGCAGCTTCTGCGGGTATTACCACGACAGCGAAATGGGCGAGGCCGGGGAAGCCTACCCTGACGGAACGGTCTACTATTGCACGTTCAGCGGAAAAATGTCGCTGCAGGAGCAGGTGGACGAGTACACCTGGAACGTGAAGATTGACAGCCTGACGGCGGAGGGCATCCAGGGCGAGGAGAGCGTTGAGGAGGGCGTCCACTTCGTACGCGCCGAGCCCTACGGCATCAGCGAGGGCGACACGATGCGCCTTTATCTGCCCGGCGCGCCGGTGGATGGCTTCACGGAGGACATGTGCATGTGGGCGCATCTGCTTGAAATGGAGCAGCTGCCTGCCACGCTGGAGAACTGGTTCCTTTACAGCGACAAGAACGGCAGCGGATTTGTGGGCATCTCCCTCGGTGAAAACAGCATCGGGCTGGCGAACCCCTGGCGCGATCTGACGGCGGAGGAACTGCAGCAGGTGTCTGGGCTGACCTTCGGCGTGCCAGAGGGCGCAACGGATGTCATCTATCGCTGGCTGGAAAGCGAGGGCCTGGCGGAGATGCAGTTCAGCCTGGGCAGTGACGACTGCTGCGCGCGCATTCAGCCTGCCGCGCTGCGGGAGGGCGAGCTGATGAATATTGCCGACATCTATACGCCTTGGGACGCCGAGGAGGAAACCACTGTCGGCACATGCTATGGAACGGTTTCCATCGCCAGGACCGGCAGCGAGGACCGCGTGGTGCTGTGCCTGTGGTACGATGCCGCGCCGGGGTTGATGTATTCACTGTCTGTGGGCACCACGGACCCGGACGGGCTGGACATCACGGCGCTGGCTGAGCAGGTATACGTGCCGGTGCAGGGTGAAAACTGATCAAGCCTGCCGACGAACAGGGAAAACCGGATGGTGCTTGCCATGGCAGATGATATACTGTATACTTATTTACTGAACATGAACAACCTGACAATCAAGCTGCCGGCAGATGCACAGTGATTCAGTGGCAGTACCTGCGTGCACCGGGCGATCAGACAGTTTTCCGCGGAATGTGTCCGATGGGGATGCCTTCCGTCAAATAAAGAAACGGAGGATAAGAAATGAGGACAAGGTGGACTTCTCTGTTGGCCGCGCTGCTGACCGCAGTGATGGTGTGGACAGCCGTGGCGCCCTTCGCGCTGGCGGAGGAAGCCGCTGCGGCGGACGAATACGAGCCGGCGTTCACACAGTGGAACGAGGACGCGCCGGCTCTCAAGACACTGATTGAGTATGTGGACGCGGTGACGGATGAAAGCTCTCCGGACTACATCCCCGAGCCGGACCGCATCGCGGTGTTCGACATGGACGGCACGCTGATGGGCGAGCTGTATCCGACCTACCTTGAGTACTATATGCTGGCCTGGCGCATCCTGAAGGATCCCAACTGCCATCCGGACGCGGAAATGCTGGCGGTGGGCCGTGCCCTGCGCGATGGTGCGCTGGACAAGTCCTATTCCTCAGATATGCCCATGCAGCACGCTATCCAGGCGGCTCGCGCCTATGCCGGCATGACGCTGGGCGAATTCTCCGATTTCGTCACCCAAATCCTGGTGAGGGAAGCGGACGGCTTCGAGAACATGACCTATGCCACCTGCTTCTACCTTCCCATGGTAGAGGTGGTGGAATACCTGCAGGACAACGGCTTTACCTGCTATGTATGCTCCGGCAGCGACCGCTTCATCTGCCGCGTGTTCATCGAGGGCATGCTGGATATCCCCTATGAGAACATCATCGGTATGGATGTGGAGCTGGCGGCCACCAATCAGGGGGATGAGGACGGGCTGAACTATGTGTTCTCCGCCACGGACGATCTTGTCCGCACAGACCACCTGCTGATCAAGAACCTGAAAACCAACAAGGTGCTGCAGATCGCCCAGGAAATCGGCCACCAGCCGGTGCTGTCCTTCGGCAACAGCTCCGGTGACGTGAGTATGCACAATTACACCATCCACAAAAACGCCTACCGCAGCGCGGCCTTCATGCTGATTGCCGATGACGGCGAGCGCGATTATGGTGACCCCTCGAAGGCGGACTCCCTCCGCAAGCGCTGGGAGGACAGCGGCTACAACGTTATCTCCATGGCCAACGACTGGAAAACCATCTACGGCGAGGACGTGGTCAAGACCGGCGAATTCCACTGGATGGAGGAGCTGGCGGAGGACCGGGTGCCTGTGGATGCCGCGCAGGCTGAGCAGGAGACAGCGGAGGATGTACAGTATGTGATGTACCTTGGCACCAACGACAAGGACACCAATAAGCCTGTGTTCACCCAGGAGGAAGCCAGGGAGCAGGCGCGGGACATCCTGATTCGCCACTTCGGCGGCTACACCATGCAGGAGGCCAACGGCGGCTGGGTGGATGAAAGCGGTGTGAATTACCAGGAATACACCCTGGTGATTTATCTCAGCGACACAACGGAGGAACAGGTGCACGCCGCGGCGGACGAGCTGCTCAAGGTGTTCAACCAGAGCTCTGTGCTGATTCAGAAGAATCCGACCAGCACGGAATTCTACGCCGGAAAGTAAGCCTGCCTTTGTTCCGGGGAAAAACAGGTCGACCAGAGAAGGAGGAATGAACGATGACCAGAAGAATCATGGCGCTTGCGCTGATCCTTGCAGCCCTGACGGCTGTGGCTGCCACAGCGGCCCTTGCGGATGAAGCGTACTCTTACTCCGACACCAGCGCCGATAGCTATTCCTATCAGGATCCGAACCAGGGCTACTACTATGTCAGGACCGACAACGGCAATGGTCTGAACGTGCGCGACGGCATCAACGGAAATGTGGTCGGCTCGCTGAAGTACGGAACCCGTATTTATGTGGAAACCTTCACCACGCCGGAATGGGCGCTGATCACCTATCGCTACAACAAGCCCGGCTTCGGCGTTTCCGAGTATGCCGCCTGGGTATCCACGCGGTACCTGACCAGAAACAACCCCGGCAAGTTCCAGCCCACCCCGACCGCGGCGCCTGCGACCCCGACCTACACCGGCAAGGACCAGAGCAGGCTGTTTGCGGACATGAACAACGAGTTCAAGACCGCCGTGCAGGTGGACCGTCAGTTCACGGTGTACGCCCGCCCCTCCCGCGCCTCCGGCTGGGTCAACCTCCGCTGGGCGCCCTCTCTTGAGGCGGAGCGCATTCTCACCTGCCCGCAGAACAAGCCCCTGACGGTGCTGGCCGAGACCAGGAACTGGTACCAGGTGAAGGACCCTGTGACCGGCATGGTCGGCTTCATCACAAAGAAGTTCGTTTCAAAGTAATGAGCCTTTCAGGCGCAAGGAGGAAAGAATAAATGAAAAGAATCATTGCGGTCATGCTTTGCCTGGCGCTGGCGCTGACCTGCGCCGCCGCCGCGGAAGCGGAAAAGACCCATATCGGCACCATCAGCGTCAAGGGCGCGTTTGACCTGAAATGCTCCGTGCCGGACGGATACACCATCGTGCCGGAAACAGCTGATGACGGTACCTATCTTGCCACGCTGCTGAGCGAGGATGAGAGCAAGCCCATGATGGTGCTGTCCATCGCCATGGATGAGCTGCTGGCGGAGGTGGAGTGCCTCAACGACCTGGACGCAGACGCGCTGGCGCAGATCGAGGCGACCTTCCGGGAGGAAGATATCGTCGATATCTCCTACATGGAAACAGCACACGGCACCAAGCTGATGGTCGTGAAGGAAACGCAGGACGGCACGGATTTTGTGGACATCTATACAATCTATCAGGGCTATGCAGTAGAATTTGTGCTGGTCAAGGGAGGCGCGGCGGAAGGCAGCACCCTGACAGAACAGGAGATTCAGACTGCCATTCAGTTCCTGAGCGATCTTGATTTTGTGCCTGTGGAATAACAGCCTGATTGTCCGGCAAAGGGCCCGAACCGCTTCGGGCTCTTTTTTTGCGCCGCTTTTGGAAAAGACGGCGCAAAAAAAAGACTTTCTCATTATGAAAAACTGTGATAAACTTGAACATGCTATGTATGCGCTACTCTCCGGCGGCGCTGCTGCCGTACCTCCAGCGAGGCTGTCATGTTGAGATCCCGACCTATTTCCTCCGGCGTGCTTGGCCGCATGATGAGTGTGAGCAGTGTGTATTCCTACATATACTGCCTGCTGCTGTCCAATGCGCTGGTGGGCCTGCCGCTTTTCGGCGGCGCACTGTACCTTACCGCCCAGGTGGGGCAGGTTTTCTTTACGACCTATGCCGGTCAGCGGCGCGCGCTGCTGCCGCGCACCGCCCGATTGTGGCACACGGCGCTTTTATGTGTGCTGATGGTCATCAGCCTCAGTGTTGTGGTCATTTACCCATTCCGCCTGCACGACAGTGACCTGTGGCTGCTGTTTGCCGTGGTGCTGGCCATGCTCATACGCGACGGCTTTGGCATGCGGCTGGTGGACAGCTATGCCAGGGGCGGCTTCAAGCGCTCATGGTTTATTGCTGTCTTCATCCTGCTGCACCTTGTGCCGGCACTGGCCCTGATGTGGATTGACCTGGTGTGGCTGCCCCCGGACATCGCCTGGCAGTATGTGGACGGCTATGCCCTTTGCGCGCTGGCTGCGGCCTACAGCCAGTACAAGGAGCTGGCGGAACGCCGTGCCTTGGCGAAGGATGGCCCGCAGGACGAGGAAAAGCTGAACCACCTGCGGGAGACACTGCGCGAAGCGAATGCCTTCCGCGTGTTCGAGAAGCTTTCCGCGCTGATCACCGTCGGACTGCAGCTGACCATGGCGCTTCTGTACACACAGCTTGCTGTGGCCTCCTACAGCATGGTGACCGATCTGGCCGTCGGTATCGCGGTGTCGTTTGTGTGCCGCGAGGCCGCCGAAATCTGGTATGCGCACCGGAGAGCCAACAGCAGGTATACCAATCCGACCAACATACTGCTCGTTGGCCTGTTCCTGTGGCTGTTCGGGCTGAACACCTTCCGCCGGGCGCTGAGGGGCGGCGTGGACCTGCCGACCATATATCTCTGCCTTGGCCTGTGCACAGGCGGCATGACCCTGTGCGCTACCGTATGCGACTGGCTGGAGCGCGCGATGGTGGACGTGGCGCACTTTGTCGCGGGAAGGGACCTGACCGGGCTGCGCAGCCTGCGCACAGCGACGCTGCAGCTTTCCTCCCTGCTGGGGCAGATGGGGGCGCTGCTTCTGCTGACGCTCGTCACGGTGCTGACGGGGCAGCGGCTGCCCTGGTCGCAGGAGCCCTTTTCGCTGGACTTCAGGCCCATACTGCTGTTGCCCGCGCTGCTGACGGTACTGGCGGCAGTCATTTTTACCTTCCGCTTCCCCCTGTCCACCCGAACGCTGGACAAGCTGACACGCTTTTTGCGCATGCAGGAGGAGGGCGGAGAAAACGCCGCGCTGGAGAAGCAGCTGCAGCGGAAGGTGGTGGGCAGCCACAGCCAGGCGTTTGTGACCTCCGCGCTCAAGGTGATTATCCGTCGGGTCTATCGCCACCGCCTCGTCGGCGTCCAGCGCATCCGCCCGAACACCGACAACCCCATCATCTTCCTGTGCAACCATGGCGAGCTGTACGGGCCGATGATTGCTGTGAGCTACCTTCCCGTGCCGGTCAGGGCCTGGTCCATCTCCAATATCATGGGCGACCCGGAGAAGGTGTTTCAGTACATCTACAAGTACACCTTTAAGGACAACCAGCGCTTTCCCAGGCCCATAAGGGCTCCGCTGGCCAGGGTCGTTGCCCGGCTGTGCGTGTGGGCGATGAACCAGCTGGAATGCATCCCCGTGTACCGCGACCAGCCGGGACAGCTGATCAAGACCTTCCGCGAATCGGTGGAGGCGATGCAGGCCGGCGACAACCTGCTCATTTTCCCGGAAAACCCCAACGCGCAGGGACAGGACCACGGCTATGAGCAGGGCGGACTGGGAGAGCTGTTTTCCGGCTTTGCCATGCTGGCGCCGGTCTACTACAACCGAACCGGCAAGTGCTGCCGCTTTCTGCCGATGTACGCCAACAAGCAGACCCGTGTGATCACCTTCGGGGAGGAAATCGTCTACCGCCCCGGCAGCGACCGGCAGGAGGAGGCAGAGCGCATCGCGCGTGAAACCAGAGAGCAGATGGAAAAGATGATGAACGAAAGCCGCTGAGGCCGCGCTGTAAAGGCGCGGAACAGACAGGCGAAGCATCAATGATCGCAGAGGCACCGCTTGAACCGGTGCCTTTTACCTTGCCTTAGAAAGAAAAGCCGCACCCATGCGCCGGGTGCGGCCGATGATGCTGAGGTGACGGCGCCGGCTACTCCGCTTCGAACCGGATGCCCGCACCGGCGGCATAGGTCTCGGCTGCGGAGCCGGGGGTACCGAAGATGGTGAGCTGTGCTGTGTCGATGGACTCGAACAGATCCGCGGGGATTTCGCTGACAGAGGCGGGAATGCGGATCTGAGAGAGGCTCGCGCATTCGGCAAAGGCCCTGTCGCCGAGGAAGGTCACGCTGTCCGGAATCCATACCGAGGTCATGTTGCCGCCGCAGAAGGCTTCATACTCAATACGCGTCAGGTCTTCCGGGAGAGCAAAGTCCGGCGAGGTGAGCACAGCGGGGAAGGGAACAAAGGTGATGTAGCTGTGGCCGAGCGCGTAGGCTTCGGCGGTGGAGCCGGGGTAGCCGCGGAGCGTCACGTCGGCACCGTCTGCAAATACGTCTTCGCCAATGACTGTTTCCGCATTGCGTAGGGTGACATCCGTCAGGCAGGGACAATACCTGAATGCCTCATCACCGATGGCGGTCACACTTTCGGGGATGATTACACGGGAGAGCGAAGCGCACTCATAAAAGGCGCTGTCCGGTACCAAGGTCAGGCTGCCTGGAAAGGTGACGCTTTCAAGCCCGGCGCACGCATGGAAAGCGGCAAGACCGAGGCTGGTCAGGCTGTCCGGAAGAATGATATCACTCAGGCCAGTACAGTACTCAAAGGCGCCTGCGCCGATGCTGGCCACACTGCCGGGCAGAACGATGCCGGTGAGGCCGGCACAGCCGCCGAAGGCGTAACTGTCAATGACGGTCACGCTGGGCGGAAGGACTACGTCAGTGAGACTGGTGCAGTAGGCGAAGGCGGAGTCGGGAATGACGGCCACTCCGTCTGGGAGTGTGACCTGTGTCAGTCCGGACAGGGCGAAGGCGCCGGCACCGATGGCGGTAACGCCGTCCGCAATGCTGACAGAAGTGAGGCCGGCGCACTCCATGAACGCCTGGTCGCCGATGCCGGTTACACCGCCTTCAATGACCGCGGAGGTGATGCCCTCACGCAGGCTGTACCAGGGCGCGTGGTCTGTGTAGGTGTAATCCTCCATTGCCCCTGTGCCGCTGATGGTCAGCACGCCGGTTTCCGTGTTCAGACTCCAGTTCACGCCGCTGCCGCACTGGCCGGAGGGAATGTAGCGCTCAAAAGTGAGGTGGGCGGCCTGTGCGTAAGCCTCCGCCGTGGAGCCGCTCCAGCCGCACAGTATCAGGCTTTCACCGCAGCCGGTGAAAACATCTTGGCTGCTGTCACCGATGACAGTGTCCTTTCCCAATAGTGTGACGCGCTGCAGCGAGTCATCACCGGCGAAGGCGCCCACGCCGATGCGCTCCACATCAGCGGACACGGCCACATCGGTCAGGCTGGTGCAGGAGGCGAAGGCGCGGTCGCCGATGGAGGTCACGCCGCTCTCAATGACCACTGATTTGATCCCGGCGGAGGAGCCAGGGCCGACCACGACGGAGCCGATGACCCCCACCCCGATCACGCCGGCCGGGAGCGGATTCCTATAGGAATACCAGCCGGGCTGCTCATCATTGAAGTCCCACATCGGGCCGGTGCCGCTGATGGTCAGCACACCGGTATTGCTGGTGAACGACCAGTGGAGCGCATCACCGCATGTGCCGGTGATGTTCTCTGCGTCGGCCGCGGCGCAGAAGCACAGCGCGACCAGCGCGACGGCCAGGATGACCTTCATATTCTGCTTCACAGGTATTGCCCCCCAATCATTGGATCCGATATGTTATCGTACAGGCAGGACGTCCCTTTGCGCTGCCTCTTTGGAAGCGGGGAAGGAGTGCCGGGCCGCGGCGGATCACCAGGCTGGCTCCCGGTTCCTTGCTGACACTCCAGCACACAAGCGCCATCATCACTAGCGCGGTGTTCAGCTCACCGAAGAAGACAATTTGGAGAAAAAGTCTGCCAGGATGCTGTTGGCTCTTTTGCGGAAATCCTGCAAAGGCAGAAGAATGCTTATATCCATTCGCTCACCTCTTTGTTTTGCCGTCAAAGCTGCGCGGTGAGGGTATCACCTCCCGGCGACCCATTCGCTCCAGGCCATCCCGTCTTCATCGTTCCGGTCCCGGTGCAGATAATCATAGACCTGCCGGATGCGGTGCGCACGCAGCGCATACACTGCCGCCAGCTCGCTTTCCTCATTCACATAGGGGAAATAGCTGCTTCCGGTCATTGCGTGGCGCAGCATGATATCCTCAAAGGAAACCTCCGGATTCCGGATCATATCATACATTGCCATGAAAATGCCGGTCCTGCTCTTCCCGGCCTGGCAGTGGAAATGCAGCCACACATTTTCCAGCCCGACAGTCCGGTCCAATTCATCAACGAAAGCGAGAAAGGCATCGACTGCTTCCTCCTCCGGCCAGCTGTGATCGTTGCAGGCCAGCCGCAAATAGTGGAAGCCCTCGCTTTCTGCGAGCTCGCGTTCGGTCATCCAGCGCTCGACGTGCAGCTCCCGTGGATTCTCCGGTGCGTTATCGGCGGCCGTGTACACAGTGATGACGCTCCCGGGCAGGGCGCTGAAGCGCGAGAACTCCTCCACCTCAGCTTCAGGCAGTGTCAGCCCCTGATTTCCCCAGTTGTGATCACCGTACCAGGAAACGGAGATGCCGTTGAGCAGCGCATGGCTCTCAAGGCGGCAGTCTATGACCCACACCTGGCGATTCCCGGCAAGGACGCGTATCTCATCTGCCAGCTGCTGGAACTGATTCTCCGAAAACGCGGCGCTTCCGGAGATGTTCAGTGAATCAACCCCCTGCTTACTGGGAACTCTGCCCGGCTCGATCCCGTACTTTTCACACTCCTCCAGGTCAATGGGAGCAAGACGCCACGCGCCTTTGGTGAGAAACCGCACATTCGCCAGCTGCTCCTGCCAGGCCTCCGGGCTGTCAAGATCGAACCGGTAAAAGGGCTGGAAGGCCTCGCCGGCGCCGGCGGTGATCATCACCGCACAGCAGATGATACAGAGAAGAAGGAAACCGGCGAGTTTCATGGCTGCTTTGGAGTACATTTTCATCCTCTTCGAATTGATATGCGGTAATGGATGCCCAATGAAAGCATATCACACTTTCATTTCCTTTTCCATCCAAACTTCTTGTTTGTGAGGGGGAGTTTTTGCCCTCGTGAAGCACAGTGGGCGGCATCAGGCGGATCAGGTGCCCGATGCCCAAATAACAGCTTCGCCTGAAATGCTTTGCGCTTAATCCTGCAGTTTTTGTGAAGCCGTCTCACAGTTATCATGAACGATCTGAGCTTGATTACCTGCTTTTCAGCGATACGGCTGCCTATGCCGATCTGGTGCTGAACGAGGATGAAAGTCCGGCAGCTTCAGCATCTGCGCGATACAGCGACCAATACCACAGCACCCATGGATCGGGAACTGGTAACGCACACGAAAAATGTCGGGGCCATGGGAGATACGGTAGCCATGATTATCGACATGGAAGCAGAGATTAAGCTGCTGAGGGGGGTGGTGGACGCACGCCGGAAAGAAATCCTCTGGCTGCTTGACCAGCTCAATCCCGAGGATGCCAGCATTCTCTCATATGTCTACGTAGAGCGGGTCTCGACAAAAGATCTGTGCCGTGAGCTGTTCCTCTCGCGCAGGCAGGTGCAGAGACGACTCAAAGACGCGCTGAAGGCATTTCAGGCAGTGTTGAATCAGAGACAGGATAACCGGCTTACTGGCTGACAGTTTTCCTCTCCTTGCCGAAAGTTGACAGTACGGTGAGAAGAATGATGAGAAGCAGGCAGTACTTTAACGTTCTCTCTCCTTAATCTATCTTTATCTTGACAAATACAAGATAAAAGATAAAACAGACCATAGACGAGGAGGTGACTGATGTGACACAGGAAGAACGTGCCGAGCTTCAAGCCAGAATCGCGGCCTTGCCGGCGGGCAATATCACCTATAAGACCATCAACGGCAAGAAGTACCCGTATCTGCAATGGCAGGAGGATGGCAGGCAGCGGGGACGCCGCGTCAAGGCGGACGAGCTGGCGTCCCTGCAAGCCGGCATTGACGAGCGCAAGCGTCTGCAGGCGATGCTGAAAGCCGCGCCGGCAGCGGGCAGCACAACAGATGCGCTGCACCTGACGGCGTTCTCCCGGATCGGCGAAGATCTGCGGGCATACATTCGTCCTGTTCTGTCCTTCCGCAAACGCGAATGCTTTGCGCAGTTGCGTGATTATCTGCATGGCAGCAGCGCTGACAAGGTTTTCATCCTATACGGCCTGCGCCGAACGGGAAAAACCACCATGATCCGGCAGGCCATCGCAGAGATGGATGATGACATGTTCTCCCGCACGGCGTTCATACAGGTCACGGCCGCCAATAATCTGGCTCAGCTCAATCAGGATCTGCGCCAGCTGGAGCGGCACGGCTTCCGGTATGTCTTCCTGGATGAAGTGACGCTGATGGAGGACTTCATTGAAGGCGCAGCCCCCTTTTCTGACGTGTTCGCGGCCAGCGGCATGAAGATCGTTCTCTCCGGCACCGATTCTCTGGGCTTTTTGTTCACGGAGGATCAGCAGCTCTATGACCGCTGCATCCTGCTGCATACCACGCTGATCCCTTACCGGGAGTTTGACCGGGTGCTGGGGATCCACGGCATTGATGAGTACATCCGCTATGGCGGAACGATGAGCGTTGGCGGAATCCAATACAACACACCGACCTTCGCCACCAAAAAGACGACCGACGAATATGTGGACAGCGCCATCGCCCGGAACATTCAGCATTCCCTGCGGCATTACCAGCACGGCGGCCACTTCTGCAACCTCTATGAGCTGTACGAAAAGGACGAGCTGACCAGCGTCATCAACCGGATCATCGAGGATATCAACCACGCCTTCACCCTGGACGTGCTGACGAGGCGTTTCCGCTCTCACGACCTGCGGGTGTCCGCCGCGAATCTCCGCCGCGACCGCAGCGCACCCAGTGACATTCTGGACCAGGTGGATACCGACACCATCACAGAGCAGCTGCGGCAGCTGCTGGAGATCCGGAATCAGGAGGAGCAGGCCGTGGCGATCACGGATGCGCACCGGAAAGAAATCAAGGAATACCTGGACCTGCTGGATCTGACAGTCGATATCCCCATCGTTCATATGACGGACTTCAATACGCGCGACAGCCGGACCGTCATCACCCAGCCGGGCATGCGTTATTCGCAGGCCGAAGCGCTGATCAGCCGGCTGATCCTGGATGACGCGTTCCGCACCTATGATCTGCAGGAGCGCAACCGGGCCACCGAGCGGATCCTCACGGAGGTCAAGGGCAGCATGATGGAGGACATTGTGCTGCTGGAGATGCAGACGGCCCGCAAAGACGCCCAGGTCTTCCATCTTCAGTTCGCTGTGGGCGAATTTGATATGGTGGTGTTTCATCCGCAGACGGCCTCCTGCGAAATCTATGAGATCAAGCACAGCGCCGGGATTGCTCCCGAGCAGACACGCCACCTGCGGGACGAAAAGAAATGTGCCGAAACGGCGTCTCGCTTCGGCACAATCACGGGAAGGCATGTCATTTATCGCGGGGAGACAAGGGATGCAGATGGAATCCATTATGTGAATGTCGAGGAATATCTGCGGGCGCTTTGAAGACCAGCAGAAACAGCGGAAGACGGCTGCAAACTGGTTCCTGCATTCTCAGCTGTTCCCCATCGCAGCTTTCCGGTTCGATGAGGAGCGTCTCCGCCTGCCTCAGCGGCGGGAAGCGGCATTCCGCGGCGGGGTGTCCGGACGGACATGGAAGCACTGCCGGAACACCTTTCTCAGCTGCAACGGGTAGAGCAGGATCATGGAGGCGGCGGCACCGAAACCGGCCTGGAGGAACTCAAAAGGGAGCTTGAGCACGGCGTATTCCGGGGTGGAATAGACAAAGGCGCGGCCCAGGGTGTAGCCCAGCACCATGATCAGCGCGCCCGCAGTGACGGCGACGGAGGAGGACAGCAGCTGCCACCGCTGCCACAGCCTGTGGGAGAGCAGCGAGATCACGACGGCCTGCAGGCCATGGGTGACCAGGGAGACAAACATCGGCGCGGGGTAGAAGAAGAAGTCCCCCAGGAAGGAGCCGATGCCGCCCACAATGAAGGCGGCCGCCGGGTCCAGCAGCACGGCGGCTGTGTCAATCACCACATCGCAGAAATACAGGTGCCCGCCGGGGACGGGAATCGAGAAGATGCTCAGCGACAGGACCACATTCATCGCGGTCAGGAGGCCGGTCAGGGTCAGCCAGAGCGGGCTGCCCCTGCGAAGGCTCATCGCGGCTGTGTGCAAGGAAAACACCTCCGGATACGGAGCAGGGAGCAGAGACGCTGCCCCGCTCCCTGCGCTGCCGTCATGGATGGTTATTTGACCGCTTCGAAGGCCGCATCCAGCGCGGCAATCAGGTCGTTCACGTTCTCCGTGCCGATGGAGAGGCGGATCGTGTTGGGCCGGATGCCCTGATCCAGCAGCTCCTCCTCCGTCAGCTGGCTGTGCGTGGTGGTAAAGGGGTGGATCACCAGGGACTTCACATCGGCCACATTGGCCAGCAGGGAGAAGATCGCCAGATGATCGATGAACTGCTTGGCGGTTTCACTGTCGCCCTTGATCTCGAAGGTGAAGATGCTGCCGCCGCCGTTCGGGAAGTATTTCTGATACAGCGCATGGCTGGGCTCCGTCTCCAGGGCCGGATGATGGACGGCCGCGACCTGGGGATGCTTCGCCAGGTATTCCACGATCTTCAGCGCGTTTTCCACGTGCCGCTCCACGCGAAGTGACAGGGTCTCCAGCCCCTGCAGGAAGATGAAGGCGTGGAAGGGGGAGAGGGTGGAGCCGGTATCGCGCAGCAGGATCGCGCGGATATAGGTGGCGAAGGCGGCGGGGCCCACCGCGTCATAGAAGGAGATGCCGTGATAGCTGGGGTTGGGCTCGGCGATCCAGGGATACTTGCCGCTGGCCTTCCAGTCAAACTTGCCGCCCTCCACGATCACGCCGCCGATGGCTGTGCCGTGGCCGCCGATGAACTTTGTGGCAGAGTGAACCACAATGTCCGCGCCCCATTCCAGCGGCCGGACCAGGTAAGGCGTGGCGAAGGTGTTGTCCACCACCAGGGGCAGGCCATGCCGGTGCGCGATCTGCGCCACGGCCCCGATGTCGATGATGTTGGAATTCGGGTTGCCCAGGGTTTCGATATAGATGGCCTTCGTGTTCTCCCGGATGGCGGCCTCAAAGCTCCCCTCGGCGTCCGGGTCCACAAAGGTGGTGGTGATCCCGCTGGTCAGGGGCAGGGTGTGGGCCAGCAGATTGAAGGTGCCGCCGTAGAGTGTTTTGGAGGCCACGATGTGCTCTCCCGCCTTGGCGAGGGCCTGGATCGTGTAGGCGATCGCGGCTGCGCCGGAGGCCACGGCCAGCGCCGCGCTGCCGCCCTCCAGGGAGGCGATACGGGCCTCGAAGACGCCCTGGGTGGGGTTCGTCAGGCGGCCGTAGATGTTGCCGGCGTCGCGGAGGCCAAAGCGGTCCGCGGCATGCTCGCTGGAGTGGAACACATAGGAGGTGGTGGCGTAGATCGGCACCGCCCGCGCGTCGGTGGCGGGATCGGCCTGCTCCTGGCCAATGTGCAGCTGGCGGGTTTCAAAGCTCCAGTTCGCGGGATTCTGAATATTGGACATGGTTCTTTCTCCTTTTCAATTTCGGCATTTTCTCATCCGAGACGCGGCCCGGCATCCTGTCCGGGAAGGAAGGGTTTGTCCGTTCGTGCCGTATGGCGCAGCGCCGTCACATTCGGTTGCGGCTCAGCAGCACGGCATAGGATCTGCACCGGCGTCTCATCCCCACAGCTTCCTCCCGTCTGTTGCGGATTTGTTCGGTATTCCGACCGTCTATTTTCCCACATCGCTCAGATGATAGGGCGTGATCTGGTAGACCTCGTAGTTCAGCCAGTTGGTGAAGAGCAGGTTGGCATGGGCCTTCCACTGGAACAGCGGGATGCCTGCCGGATTGTCATTGGGGAAATACCGCACGGGAACCGCGGGATGAATGCCCTTGGCCAGATCGCGGGTGTACTCCCTGGCCAGGGTTGCCCGGCTGTACTCCGGATGCCCTGTCACAAACAGGCGGTGCTTCTCCCGGTCATGGATCAGGTAGATGCCGGCGACATCGGATTCCGCCAGAATGTCCAGTTCCCGGTGCCGCTGTACCTCCTCCTTCAGGATGCCCGTATAGCGGGAATGGGGGGCGTGGAACACATCGTTGAAGCCCCGGGTCAGCGGCTCCTCCCGGTAGATCGTCCGGTGGGAATACACCCCGGACAGCTTCGTGGGCAGCAGATGCTTCTGGATCCCGTAATGATGGTACAGACCGGCCTGCGCCGACCAGCACAGATGCAGAACAGCCGTCACATGCTGGTCCGTCCATTCCATCAGCTCCACCAGCTCCTGCCAGTAGTCCACCTCTTCAAAGGGCAGGGTCTCCACCGGCGCACCGGTGATGATCAGCCCGTCGAAGCGCCGGTCCTTCACGGAGGAAAAGGAGTGATAGTACTTCTGCAGGTAGTCCTCCGTGACGTGCTTGTACAGATGGGAGTCCAGCCGCAGAAAGGTGGGCCGCACCTGCAGCGGCGTGTTGGACAGCAGCCGGAGGAGCTGCAGCTCGGTGTCCTCCTTGTCCGGCATGATGTTCAGCACGGCGATTTCCAGCTCCCGGATATCCTGCGATGCCGCCCTCGACTCATGCATCACAAAGATCTGCTCTGCCTCCAGCTTCCGGACAACCGGCATCTGTTCGTTGATCCGTATCGGCATTGCGTTCGCCTCACTACAGGATAATGGGAGTTCCGGCCTGCTGCAGCCTTTTCGGGGAATCACCGGATTGGAGGTGCTGCCCGGAATCGAACCGGGGAATGAGGGTTTTGCAGACCCTTGCCTTACCGCTTGGCGACAGCACCGTCATCGCTGCCGGGAATGGCAGCCGGGGCCGCCGGGACGGGGGAGCGGCCGTGCGGGCCGCGCTTCCTCATCCCGGCCAGCCTGTCCGGAATGAAAGCTCCGGCGCTTACTCGATCACGCCGCCCTCCACCACCAGGCTGTCCGCGTCCGCGTTGGGGCCGTAGGTCTCGCGGAGGGTGGCCTCATAGTCGGCGTGGAAGAAGTTCTCCTGGCCCAGAGCGACGATCTCGTCGTTGATCCAGCCGAGCAGGGTTTCGTTCCCCTTGGTGACGGCGGGATTGATCGTGTCCAGGCTGCCCAGGGACTCAATGCCCACGCTGAAGCCGGGATTCTCGATCGCCCAGGCCAGCACCTCGGTGTTGTCGGTGGACAGCGCGTCGCCGCGGCCGTCGATCAGGGCGATGTAGGCCTCCGTGTAGCTGTCGAACTTGAGCAGATTAACTTCCGGATAGTTGGCCTCGAAGAAGGTCTCCGCCGTGGTTCCCTTGGAGACGATGAGGGTCCTGCCGTTCAGCTGCTCCGGTTCGGTGATCAGCGCGGCGTCGGGGCTGACCACGCCCAGGGCCACCTTCATGTAGGGCAGGGCAAAGTCCACCTGCTGGGCGCGGTCCTCGGTGTAGGTGAAGTTGGCCAGCACCACGTCCACCTTGAAGGATTGCAGGTATTCAATCCGGTTGGGGGCGTCCAGGGAGACGATCTCCAACGCCACACCCAGATCGGCGGCAAGGCGGCGGGCCAGATAGACATCATAGCCCTGATAGTCGCCGTTCTCATCCACATAGCCGAAGGGCTTCTTGTCGGAGAACAGGCCGATGACGATCTTCCCGCTCTCCTTGATCTCGTCCAGGGTGCGGAAGCCGTCCGCCAGCGCAGCGGAGGCGGCGGTCAGGGTCAGAACCAGGGCCAGAATCAGGGCAGCGATCTTTGCGATGTTCTTCATTTTGATTTCTCCTTTTCATATCCGTTCTGTGCAGTATTCGGTGCAGCCGCGGGTGATTGGCTGGATGCGCCGGCATCGGTCCTTGGCGCAGCGGGATCGGATCGTCATGTGGAACCTCCCTTTCGTTTCAAGGAAAAGAGGCGGACAGTCTCACAACCGTCCGCCTCTCTGAACGCATATGTTCTGTCTGTGCTGTTCTCAACGCAAACAGAGCTTCAGGTGAGACGGACGCCTGAAACAACACATGCGGCACATCATGAACTTGCTGACTGTCATGGCTCCGTCCTCCTTTGCTTATTGTCCACCAAAGCAATGGACTATGTGGATTATATATGATGACCGGCTGCCTGTCAAGGGGCGCATTGTATTTCTCCTGTATTTGTGTCCGGCGGGGCGGCGCGCTTCCGGGGCGCGTAGTCAAAGCTCTGCAGGAAGTGCTTCGCCCGGTCCGTCTCCGGCCGGTGGAAGAAGATCTCCGGCGGGTTCCGCTCCACCACGCAGCCGTCCTCCAGAAAGACCACCTGATCCGCCACGGCTTCCGCGAAGCGCATCTCATGGGTGACGATCACCATGGTCATGCCGTCCCGGGCCAGATCCAGCACCACATTCAGCACTTCGCTGACCATCTCCGGGTCCAGGGCTGCGGTGATCTCGTCCAGCAGCAGGATCTCCGGCTGCATCAGCATCGCGCGCACCAGCGCCACCCGCTGCCGCTGTCCGCCGGAGAGGGTGCGCGGATAGACGCCGGCCTTGTCCGCCAGACCCACCCGGGCGAGCATCCGCAGGGCCTCCTCCCGGGCCTGCTCCTTCGGCTTGCCCAGGGCTTTGACCGGCCCCAGCATCAGGTTGTCCATCACCCGCATGTGGGGGAAGAGATCGTAGCTCTGGAAGACCATGCCGATCTTCTGCCGCACCAGATGCAGGTTCTTCCGCCGGCCGGAGATCACCTCGCCCCGGAGGAGGATCTCGCCGCCGTCGATTTGCTCCAGGCCGTTGATGCAGCGCAGGAGCGTGCTCTTGCCGCAGCCGCTGGGGCCCACCACCACCAGCACCTGCCCTTCGTCCAGTTCCAGCGAGACATCCCGCAGCACGGGATTGTGCTCAAAGGCTTTGCGGATCTGCCTGACCTGCAGGATTGTGCTCATGCCGACATCCCCCTATGCCCAGCGCTTTTCCAGCCGGCCCGCCAGCGCGGAGATGGGCCAGCAGATGAGGAAATACAGGATAAAGATCGTGAGATAGACCCAGAAGGGCGCCTCCCGGAGACGGTAGAACTGGCCGATGATCTGCTGGCCCACCTTCAGCACCTCGGTGACGTTGATCATCTTCACCAGCGCCGTCGTCTTGATGATGCGGGTGGAGAGGTTGATGGCCTGGGGCAGCAGGCGGCGGACCGTCTGTGGAATCAGCACATGGCGGTAGGCCTGCAGCGGCGTCAGCCCCAGGGCGGCCGCACTCTCCCGCTGGTGTAGCGGAATGGAGCTGACCGCGCCGCGGACCAGATCGCCCATCTCCGCCGTGCCCCAGAAGGTGAACACGATCACGGCGCTGGTCTCGCCGTCCAGATCCCAGCCGAAGAGACGCGCGAAGCCGAAATATACCAGATACAGCAGCACGAGCTGCGGCATGAAGCGCACAATCTCCAGCCAGGCCCGGCAGACTGCCCGGAGCGCCTTCCTCCGGCTGAGCATGAGCAGGCCGAAGGCAAGGCCCAGCACCACGGACAGGCCGATCGTGATCAGGGCGATGCGCAGGGTCACCCACAGCCCGCTCATCAGGCGCTGAAAGTTGACGCCCTTAAACAGAATGCTGATGCCCGAATCCTGCATAGCGCATCCTCCTCTCCACAAGCGTCGCCAGCACGGACACCGGCAGCAGAATGGCCACATAGGCGATCACCAGCATGGACAGCACCTCGATGGTACGGCCGCCGCTGGTGCGCAGGGTATCCGCCACGTTCATCAGGTCCATCATGGCCAGGACGGAAAACATGCTGGTCTCCTTGATCAGGAAGATCATGTTGGCGAAGACCGCGGGCGCGGCGGTGGCAAAGGCCTGGGGCAGCACGACATAGCGCACCGTCTGCGGCAGCGTCAGGCCGATGCACTCCCCCGCCTCGCGCTGGGTGCGGTCCACCGCCTCCAGTCCGCTGCGGAAGGCTTCCGCCATGTAACCGCCGCCCAGGAAGGTAAGGCCGACGACCGCGCAGGCCTCGGCGCTCAGCCGGATGCCGATCCGGGGCAGTCCGGCGTACAGGAAAAACAGCTGCACCAGCAGTGGCGTGTTCCGGGACAGCTCCACATAGGCCCGGACCAGCGCCCGCAGCACCGGCACGCGGTATGCCAGCACCAGGCTGCACAAAAGCCCCAGCATGGCCGAGCAGGCCACGCCGTACAGGCCAAACCGCAGTGTCACCCACGCGCCAGCGAGAAAATCAGGCACATGGGCCGTGATGAATGACCAGTCCATCTTCCTTCCTCTCACAAAAAACGCGCCCGTCAGCGCGGGCGTCAGGATCTGCCGGTCACGGCGTCATCTTTCTCCGCATGCTGAACATCGGCCCATCTGCATGGACCGACAGCACATTCCATGGCGCATATCCTTCAGCATCGCGCACTCCTCCTTCCCGGCAGCAAAAAAATAGCATAGTCCATTCACAATGTCAATGGATATTATAGACATTACGTGTTCTTGCTGTGTATTTCGTTCGGACGGCTGTTCCGGAAGCGGTGCACGGCGGAGCTGTCAGGATTCCGAGACTTTGACATTTTCAATGTACAGGATTATAATGGACATTGTGTATGATATCCTCAGGAGGTGCGAACCTGTGCTGATTTCCACGAAAGGCCGCTATATCACCCGCATGCTGGTGGACATCGCCATGCATCAGGGCGACGGCTATGTGCCCATGAAGGATGTGGCGGCGCGCCAGCAGATTTCCAAGAAGTACATCGAGAGCCTGACCGCTCCGCTGGCGGAGGCGGGCATTCTGGGCATCCGCCGGGGCCATACGGGCGGCTACCGCCTGCTGGTGCCCCCGGAAGAGGTGACCCTGTGGCGCATCGTCAGCCTGACCGAGGGCTCCTTGCATGCCGTGGCCTGCCTGGAGCGGCCGGTCAACACCTGCGCCCGCTGCGGCTTCTGCATCACCCTGCCCGCGTGGGAGGGGCTGGAAAAGGTCGTCCGGGACTATCTGGAGAGCGTCACCCTCGGGCAACTGATCGGGCAGGCCAGACCACAGCCGGAGAACATCGCAGATTACCCCTGCGGCGTCTGACCGGGCGATGCAGTCCGCGCAGAATCGCGGAGGGCTGAAGGAGGAAGCGCATGTTGAACCAGTTTTCCCGCACGCAGTTGCTCTTTGGCGAGGCGGGCATGGAAAAGCTGCAGCGCAGCCGCGTGGCCGTGTTCGGGATCGGCGGCGTGGGCGGCTACGCGGTGGAGGCGCTGGCCCGCAGCGGCATCGGCGCGCTGGACCTGATCGATGACGACCGGGTCTGCCTGACCAACCTGAACCGGCAGCTTCACGCCACCCGGAAAACCGTGGGCCGCTACAAGGTGGACGCTGCCATGGAGCGCATCTGCGACATCAATCCGGACTGCACCGTGCGCACGTACAAGACCTTCTACATGCCCGACACGCAGGATCAGTTTGATTTCACTGCCTTCGACTATGTGGTGGACGCCATCGATACGGTGAAGGGCAAGCTGACCCTGGTGGAGGCGGCACGCGCAGCCGGCACGCCCATCATCTGCGCCATGGGCGCCGGCAACAAGACGGACCCCGCCGCGTTCCGCGTGGCGGATCTCTACCAGACCTCCGTCTGTCCGCTGGCCCGGGTCATGCGCGCAGAGTGCCGGAAGCGCGGCATCCGCCATCTGAAGGTGGTCTATTCCACCGAGCCGCCCATCCGCCCCCTGGAGGATCCGTCCATCAGCTGCCGCAGCCACTGCATCTGCCCGCCCGGCGCCCGCAAGTGCACCGTCCGGCGGGACATCCCCGGCTCCACGGCCTTCGTCCCGTCGGTAGCCGGGCTGATCATCGCCGGCGAGGTCATAAAGGATCTGCTCGCGATGGCCTGACACCGGAGGCCCCGCACAGCCCGCTGCTCCATCCCCCTGCCTCCGCGCCCCGGCAGGCTCTCCATGGTCGATGAAAAGAAAGTCGCCATGAGTCCGGCCTATGAGCTGTCCTTTCTCCGCCCGGAGGAGCAGACGCAACTGATCGAAGCCATGGAAGCATGCCAGTCCACGCCCTCCCTCTCCCAGGCCCAGCGGCTGAAAAAGCAGAGCCAGCAAGGCCAGTTGACCAGCGAGGTCATGGAGAGCATCATGTCGGAGGAAAAGAAACCGCCGCTGGATCGGAGCTTTACCAGTGACCCGCATGTTGCTGCTCTTCTGCCCGGACTGAACACACCTGAAGAGCGGGGCAAAGAGATTCTGCTGATCCTGAAGCTCTGGCGGCAGATTGAAAAGTATCTTCCCCGGTCCTATGACACAGAGCAGAAAGGCCGGGCTGTTATCGGCTTCCTCGAAAAGCTGCAGAAGAAAAGACAGCAGTCGCAGCAGCAATCCAGATAGGTTTCTCCCCGACAGCACATGCTGATGTCTGCCGGGGTTTTGCATTTTGCGAGTGAAAAAGGAGCGTGATCACCTTGACAACCCGGTTCAAAATCCGTGACCGCAGGCCCAGAAAGCGTGGTCGTCTGACCGTCCTGATCTGTTCCATTGTCCTGCTGAACGCCGGGGCGGCTACCATCATTGTGCCGATCATGGAAGAGAATGCGTCTCTCTCCCGGGACGAAGCGGAATACCAGGAGCTGGCGGATGAGCTCAAGCGCGAGCAGGATTTCCCCGAAGTGCCGATGGAGGAAGCGCCCCAGACGACTGAACCGCATAAGAATGTTGATTCCGACCAGACCCATGCGGTGATCCATCCACCCGACGAGATTGACATGCCAACAGAGGAAGCAGATGGGCCACAGCGACTTCTCTACCACCGCCAACATTTACGCTCACCTGGACTTCCAGTCGAAGGTTTCCTCTGCGGAGGCAATGCTTGCGGGTCTGGGGTTGAAGGCAGCCGGGATCGAGCCGATGGAGGAATAACAAGCCGGATGATCTCACTTTTCTCTCCTAAAGTGCCCTCCGAATCGCCTCAAACGGATCAAGAATCAGGTATCAAATTTGGAAGGCCGTGCTCTCCTGTCAAATCTTTCCAAAGCGTGAAAACCCGCCTGAAACCTACGTTTCAGGCGGGCTGATGCGGAGCGGGTGGGATTCGAACCCACGGTACGTTGCCGTACACCTGTTTTCGAGTTTTTTGAGAACCTCGGAAAGCACCGGAAATCAGTATCCTTTTCGTGGAAGATAACGGAAGCCAAAAAGCGAGGCTCCGCAAGGCTTTTCTCCGCCTCGCACACCCCCCAAAACAGCGCAAACCCAGGAAATTCATAGGCTCGAAATAGGTTCGAAAGTTCTCTCCAAGTTCTCTCCTGGCGGTCAAAAAATCCGGCACGTTGGAGAGAACTCAGGAGAGAACATACCCAACAAAAGGCATCCGGGACTCCTCCTGCCGTTGACAGACTAAACAGAGAGGTGAAACCCCATGCTGACCAAGAAAGAACGGGAGCGTATCCTGCGGGATTATCCCGAAACCATCTCCAAAGAGCAATTCTACAAGCTGTGCCAGATCAGCAAGAACCGGGCCCGGGAGCTGCTGATCCGCGGCGTGGTTCCCTGCCAGATCACCAGGCGGGCGACCCACAAGTATGTGATCGCCACCCTGGACGTGATCGCCTACCTGGAAAGCCTGCCCCGCATCCGAAGGAAACGAGGTGGCGCGGCCACGATGCCGCAGCAGAGTCGGAATCCGGCGCTGACCCGGGTGCCGCCGGCCCTGGCCGATCAGCTCCGAGCGCTCTATGACGAAACGCTGGAGCCCTTTCCTGACGTGATGGACCCCCGGCAGATCAGCGACGCCATCGGCTATGCCGACACCACCATCATCAAGTGGTGCGGCGAAGGCAAAATCCGCAGTTTCACCCTTCGGAATGTGCGTAGGATTCCCAAGCCCTGGCTGATCGACTTCCTGCTGTCGCCGGCGTTTCTCAACCAACCGGCTGTCTCCCTCTGGCACCAGCACGCCATCCAACCCGTCATTGACGACTGGCTGAACAGCCACGCCCAATAAGAAAGCGAGGAATGAAATATGACGCTCTATACTGCATTTTACGATATGGATACCAACTGTGTCAACGCCTGGCTGACCGACCGCTCTATCGTGACCATCGACTGCCAGAAGGTGGAGGGTACCTTCGCCAACAACATGTACGAACGCTCCGAGCTGGATTACCTGCTCTTCAATGATCCTGCCGCCTATGCTGACCTGGTGCTGAACGAAGACCCGGGAAGGTACTTGAAAGCGGTCACGCAGTATAAGACAGATGAATCCATGATGTAAGACGATGCCCCTGCAGGAAACTCGCCAAATTCTTGCAGGGGTGTTTTTTCGTAGGAAATTGTTTTCTCCTTGCTGCCAGTTTGTTTCTGATTCAAAGTACTAACTGTCTGTTAGTGTACAAGGATGACTTTATCGTGTAAAATGAAACTGAGACGATCTTTGTCAAGGGTGAATTAAGATTATTTTGAGTTTCACTGTTAAACTCTATTGCTGTAAGTACACAAATTGCAGTAGATCATTTCCACCCACGCAAGTTTTTGGCTTGTCAGAACCAATCTTTGTTTCCTTGCTTTAGACTTTATTAGATTCACCCGTTATTATTCTTTCTCAAGCACGTCGAAGCAGCCCGCGACCATCCTTTCCATAAACGCCCAACGATCCAATGAGCAAGTGCGCCTAGCGCGATTCCCAGCACGATGCCAGCAAGCACATCCGTAGGATAATGCAGGAACATATACAGCCGGCTAAAGGCGATCAAGGCAGCGGCAATGAAGGCGGCGACACCCGTCTTTCTATGCTGCATGAAAATGGCTGTGGCAGCGCCAAAGGCCCATGCGGAATGGGTTGATGGAAAGGATGAACTGGACGGTCTGGAAACGAGCAGCGCAAAATCCAGGTCAATTTGGCAGGGCCGCGGCCTGGAAATCAAGTTTTTCAGCACAAGCTGTCCCATTAGGAATACAGATGCGTAGGCAAGAAGCACCGCGACACCTGCTCTCCTGGTCTTTTTTGAAAACCAGCAAAACTACAGCAACAATCATCCACAGCTGCCCATAAGACCCTGCAATCTTCGTTACAGACAAGAAGAAGCGGTCCAATACTGCCGTATGGGGAATGGCGTAGAGAAATGAGATTTCCATAGTTATTCACGTTTTCCTCTTACTTTTTGCCGAACAGCAGGCCGAAACTGCCGCCTTCGCCGTCAAGGGCGCTGGTCCTGGCAAAGGCCATGGCGACGACAAACAACAGATCCAGGTTCTTTTCCTGTGTCTGGATGCGAAAATAGCCCCGAGCGGGAATCATCTTCGCCAGTTTGCCATCCTGCGCAGCGTCCTCCTCATGGACGTGCACGCCGCTGGACTCAAGCAAGCCGATTTCCTCGCCATCCCGCAGCACCCGATATTGGGGCCAGAGGGGTTTGCCGGCCATGAAGCTCGATTCGATGACGATGCCGTTTCGTTTGAGGTGTTTCCAGATATCTTCGCCGTCGAGCTTGAAGCCGGAGTGATTGTCAATCAGGATGGAATTGTATTCCGTATTGATCTCGTGGCCCACCTGATGGGGCGTGGTCGTGCCCTTCTCGTGGTCGATGAAATCCATGCCGGTAGCACCGATGAGGGAAAACTTGGTGACCTTCGCTTCATAGAGCACCTTTCTGTCCGCGTCCTCCAGCCGGTGTCCGACCTTTGCCGTGCCGGTGTCAGTCAGAAAATACAGCTGACGCGCCTCTCCCTTGACAGACGGCGCATAGGAAAAGCCGGATTTGCTCGAATTGTCACTACCGTTATCTTTCTTACCGAAAAATCCGCTGAAAATACCCATTTGTATGCCTCCTATCCGATTGTGTTTTATCGGTTGCGTAAATCCCTTACCAGCAGAACCACCGCTATGACGGCGACAGCCGCGCCTGCGATCATGAAGATGAACCAGATCGTCTTGCCTGGCAGAACGATCCCCTCGGGGTTGTTCGGGTTATAGAGAATATCGATTTCCTTGCCTACTGTGAAATCGTCCTTTTTCTGGCCCAGATCAGTAACATAGTCCTTGCCATCTACCGAATATGCAACCATGACCTCCCAGGTGTCGGTTTCGTTTGAATCCATCGCCTCATAGGTGCGTTCCATGGACTGGATCACGGCCTTGGTTGGAAGGAAGGTGTCGTCCTGACGAATGCCGATTACGCCGGCGATGATGAAGGCCAAACCGAAGAGGATCGCGCCGACTTTCATCAAGCGCTTCAGGGTGTTGGAAAGACGGATCATGTGGTTTCCCTTCCTTTCTTTTTATCCGGCCGCATCCAGCCGCTGCCGTGCCACCAGCTCGGCGAAATGGCCGTTCTGCGCGATCAGGTCATCATACGTGCCTTCCTCTATGATCGTCCCTTTGTCCATGACCAGAATCCGGTCGCAGTTGCGGATGGTGGAGAGGCGGTGGGCGATCACGATGCGGGTGCAATTCAGCTTGTCCAGCGCGCCAGACACCTGCTTTTGCGTCTTGTTGTCCAGGGCGCTGGTGGCTTCGTCGAAAATCAGGATACTGGGCTTCGGCGCGATGGCCCGGGCGATCATCAGCCGCTGCTTCTGCCCGCCGGAAATGCTGCCCTGGCCCTCGGAGATCATCGTCTGCATCCCCATGGGCATGTCGCGGATGTCCTGGGCGATGCTCGCCGTCTCCGCCGCCTCCCAGGCCTCTTCCAGCGTCAGCTGCGGCGCGGAAATGGCGATGTTGGAGAAGATGTCCCCCTGGAAAAGCTGCCCGTTCTGGATCACCACGCCGATGTGCTTCCTGAGAGAGCGCGGATCGACGCTGTTCAGGTCGTGCCGGTCGTAGAATATCCCACCCTTTTCCGGCTTTTCAAAGCCCAGCAGCAGCCGCACCAGCGTGGATTTGCCGCAGCCCGTGCGGCCCACGATGGCCACATATTCCCCGGCCTTGATATCCAGGAAAAGATCATTCAGCACATAGGGCGTGTTTTCCTCATACCGGAAGGAAACATGGCTCATTTCAATGTGCCCCGTCACGCGGTCAACGGGCTGCTTGTCTGCGGCTACTTCAGGTTCGGCTTTCAGGATAGGCTCGGCCATTTCCAGCACCGGACGGATGGAGGCCACCGAGACGGCGATGCCGGCCAGCGCGGAGAACGCACCCATGACCCGGCCATAGGCAGCCGTGAAAGCGTAATACTGGCTGACGCCCACATTCGTTTGAATCGCCAGATAATACAGCACGATGGTGCCGATCAGCGAAATCGCCGTGGTGATGACGGTGTTGATTTTGAGAAACAGCGGCGGGTTGTATTCCAGCTGTGCACCTTTGGCGTACAGCCGTCCCCACCGGGCAAAGACCCGCTTTTCAGAGCCGGAAAGCCGGATTTTCTGGATACCGTTCATCACGGCGTAGCTCATGCCCTGCGCCTCGGCACCCAGCTTCATCCGCTTCCTTGAAATGCCGATTTGCACAAAGGATACCGCCAGGCTCATCACCACCGTGGCCAGGATGATCAGCAGCGACGGCCACACCAGCGCCGGGGCGAAGCTGAAGATCTGCGCCACATAGAGCAGGGACAGGAGGCTGCTCAGGCCGATGGACAGGATGTTATTCAGCATCATGCTGCACAGGGAATTGACGCTGTTTGCCCGGCTGGACAGCTCGCCGGAGGAATACTTGCGGAAAAAGCTCACCGGCAGGGACAGAATGCGCATCATCACCGAGGCCTGCACCGCCTGGGAGGTTTTGGTGTTGATCCGCTGCATCAAAAGGCTGCGCACCAGGCCGATCAGCTGGGCGGCAAAGGCGCTGGTCAGGAGAAACACCCCTACGCCCGCCATCAGGTTCATATTGTGGCCTTGCAGGATCTTGCCCGTCACCAGGCTGTATACCCGGGGCTCGATCATCCCCACCAGCTGCACGGCCAGGGTGGCCAGCACGATCACCACCAGGTCCCCGTAGGTGATGCTGTTTTTCATGTACTTTAGCAGATCGGGAATGCCCAGCTTTTTCATGGGCAGGGGCTGATAAAAACACAGCGCTTCTCGGGAAAACAGCCTGGCGGTTTTCCGGGTAATGCGGGTTCTCTTGCCTGTGGCAGGGTCTTTGAAATAATAACCGTAAATCGTTCCCGGCAACAGGGCTACCGCGGTTCCCGCTTCCTTGAGATAGCCCAGCATGGGGCCGTAGGCGTCGTTCTGCCAGCCCTCCTCCAGTTCCACTTCCCGGGTCATCAGGCCCGTGGGCCGCAGCACATATTCCAGCTGGTCGTTCACGTCCCGGATGGTATCCGGGATCTCGACGGGCTTTTGATGATAGAATTTCAGGATGTCGTCGATAGCTTCCTTGGCGATCAGGCGCTCGTCCTCCAAACGATTCGCGTCCCACTTGTCCATAACCACGCTGGCCATGCGGAAAAAGGAGTCTTCCAATACGTTCTGGTCATTTTCCGTTCGCTGCCTGATCTGTTCGGTAAACCAACCCATAACAGAAGTCCTCCTTTCTTATTCGCTGGTCACAAGTTCGGCGTAAGCGCCGCCCTTGGCGTAAAGCTCCTCGTGCGTGCCGCGTTCCACAATACGGCCCTTATCCAGCACGATGATCTCGTCGCAGTCCCGGATGGTAGAAAGCCGATGGGCCACCACGATGCAGGAAATGCCGCGATCCTTGATGGCCTTCACCAGCTCATATTCCGTTTTGGCGTCCAGGGCGCTGGTGGCCTCGTCCAAGATAATAATAGAGGGGTCTTGGGCCAGCACCCGGGCGATCTCGATGCGCTGCCGCTGGCCGCCGGACAGATCCTTGCCGTTCTCCGTCAGCCTGCCCTGATATCCGCCGGGCCGCTGCAAAATATCCTCGTGGATCTGGGCGTCCCGGGCAGCCAGGATCACTTCAAAATCCTCGATGGTGTCGTCCCACATGCGGATGTTGTTGGCAATGGTATCCTCAAACAGCACGATGTCCTGATCCACCATGGCCACGGAGCCGGTAAAAACGTTGCGGGGGATCTGGGAAATGGGCTTGCCGTCAAAGAGAATCTCGCCCGCCCAGGGCTGGTAGAGCCCGGCGATCAGCTTGCTGACGGTGGATTTGCCGCAGCCGCTGGCCCCCACGATGGCGATGCGCTGCCCCTGTTTCAGGTGCATGGAAAAATCGGAAATGATGGGATTGCTCAGCCGGGAATAGCCGAAGGTGACGTGCTTCAGTTCCAGGTCGCCGCTGAGCTTGGCAAAGTCTTCCGATGCGCAATCCGCGCCGAATTGCAATGCCGGGTCGTCCGGGTTTTCCATCACGTCCTCCACCCGCTCCATCTCGGTACGCATTTCCTGGATGGTCTGGCCCGCTTCCACCAGCGTCATGGCCGGGCCCAAAAAAGAGGAGAGCAGGCCCTGGAAGGTGACGATCATGCCGACGGTGAAGCTGCCCTTCATAGCCAGGCTGACGCCCAGGAACAGCACCAGGTAATTGCTGGCCGTGCTGATGAACTGCGGGATCAGGCCGATGCGGGCATTGAGGGTGGCAAACTTGACCTGCTGGGTGTTCACCGACGCCTGGTAGCCGCTCCACTTGCGGAAGAAGCCGCCCTCTGCCCCGGAGGATTTGATGGTCTCCGTCATGCTGATGCCGGCCAGCGTGGCGGAAGCCAGCTTGCCCGCGTCCCGCATTTCCACCCGCATCAGGTTGATGCGCTTGTTGGACAGATACCGGGCCACGGCGAGGTTCAGGGCCAGGGAAGCCACGCCCACCAGGGTCATCACGGCGCTGTAGCGCAGCATGACCACCAGGTAAAAGAGCATCATTACCGTGTTCAGCGCCAGCGGGGCCACGGTGTTCACCAGCGTGCCCGCAATGGAGGCGTTGGTGCCCTGCCGCTGCAGAATATCGCCAGTCATGCGCTGGGAGAAAAACTCCATGGGCAATTTCAATACCTTCCACATAAAGGAGGCGTTGCCCTCGATGGCCATTTTGCCGTTGATCTTCAGGCTGTAAACGGCTTGTGCCCATTGCACGACGATCTGGAAGCCCGCCAGCAGGATCATGGCCGTGATAAAGGGATACAGCCAATCCGGGGCCTGGCCGGTCAGCAGACGGTCAAAGAAGATGCGGGACATGACGGGATTGATGATGCCGAACAAATAAGAAATGATGGAGGTCAGCACGATAAAGGCCACGGCGGGGGCCGCGCCCTTCAGGCGTTTTCTGGCAAAGGCCAGGATGCTCTTGCGCTTGCCGGAGGGAACGAAGCTCTCCGTGGGCTTGAAGGTCAGCACCAGGCCGGTGAAGGACTGGTCAAACTGCTCCATGGGCACCTGTACCACGCCCCGTGCGGGATCGTTGAGCACGGCCTTGTTGCCCTTGAAGCCGTCCAGCACCACAAAGTGGTTGAAATTCCAGTGGATGATGCAGGGGAAGGTGGCCTCTTTTTTGAGGCCCTCCACCTCCATGCGGTAGCCGTGCACCTCCAGCCCGTAGTGCTGGGCGGCAAGGTACACGTTTTTCATATTTGAACCGTCGCGGGAAACACCGCAATCCAGGCGCACCTGCTCCAGGGGTATCCACTTCTGATAGTACGCCAGCACCATGGCAAGGCTGGCCGCGCCGCACTCCAGCGCTTCCAGCTGCATGATCACCGGCACCTTCGCCACGCCGGTTTTGACGGGCTGCTTCACTTTCTTGTCAGCCATGATATGCCTCTCCCGTCAGTTCCACAGGAAGCTGATGGGCGTGGTGGATTCCAGCACCAGCTCCGCGTCGTATATGCCCTCCTCCAGGGGAACGTAGTCCATACCGGGATCAATATTCAAGAAGATCGTCTCGTTCTCCCCTACGCCAACATAAGCGATCTTCGCCTCTATCCTGCCGATTCGCACCATCATGTTGCTGTCCACCTGATCCTTCATGGTGTGGGGCAGGTGGGCTTTGAGCCCCGTCATGTATTCGACCTCTCCGTCGGCGTCTGTCTCAAGCTCATATTGGGATACTTTCACCTTGATGGGCATGGTATTTTCCATCGTAGCGGTGGAGGCGTACACGATGAAGCCCACCAGCAGCGCTGTGATGGCGCCCAGCAGCATCCACAGCCGCGGGCTGGTGACTCGCATATAATCGTGGAGCTCCTCCGGCGAGGAGATGCGCTCCAGGCTCTTTTTCCGGAACAGACCGTTTTCCATAGCAGACTCTCTTTCCTCTCTCAGGTGGGATCACACCTGCAGCAGCGCCTTCATGTCGGATTCACGCCGGACGGAGCGGCCCTGTCCGGAAGCGAAAACGAGCAGAGCCGTTCTCCCGCCGAACAGAGCCGCGCTCGTGTCAGTCAATTGCGGCTGTCACTTCCAGGCCTTGGAGCAATCCTTCCTTTTGGTATACACCACTGAAAATACGTGACACGCATCGGTCAGGTCACACCAGCTGCCATCCTCCACAGTATGCGCGCAATTCGGAAAACCGCCCGCGTAAATATCGCGCTCAGACGCCTGGGTGCAGTCCGTAGAAATGCCGCCGGCGGCCCCTGCCATTTCGTCCGGCGAAAGCTCCTGTGCCAGAACCGCATCCTCCTTTTGGGCTGCCACGGCCCGCATGAAGTCGGCAAACCTGCCTTCGCTCACGCCGTCCAGCTTCTCAAAAAGATCCTTGTCGGGAATCTGCTTCTGCAGCGCTTCGATCACGATCGTCTTCTGCTCCTCGGTCAGATCACCGAGCATCGCCAGCAGCTGTTCCAGCTTGTCCTTGTTCAACATGATCTCTTACCTCCTTATATTTGGTCACTTCCAGGCCTTGGAGCAATCGTTCATGCCGGTATAGCGAATGGCGTTGCTCGTATGGCAGGCATCGTTCGAGCTACACCAGCTGCCATCTTCCACAGTCGCCGCGCAATTCGGGAAGCTGCCATTATAGATGCTACGGTGTTCCTCGAGAAAACAGTTCGCCTGCTGCGTCAGCGAGCAGCTATTGCCGTCATTGATAGGTGAAGTAACGACGTTTTGCCCTTGCGGGCAAGCGTTGCCTCCAGCGACTGCGTCCATCTCATCTGTGGACAATTCCTGTCCCAGAACGGCATCCTCCTGCGCAGCGGCGAGGGCGCGCATGAATTCCGTGAACCTGCCCTCGTCCACGCCCAGCCTCTCAAAGAGTTCCTTCTCGTTGATCGGCCCGCTCAACGCCTCGGTGAGTATGGCCTTCTGCTCCTCGGTCAGCTCACCAAGAATCGCCATCAGCTGCTCCAGTTTATCCTTGTTCAGCATATCTCCATCCTCCTCAAACTCTGCCCGGCGCCAGATCTTCGCGCAATTGTTCATTACTTCAGGGTCGATTCCCTCTCTCCGC
>CAMJPQ010000003.1 GCA_946407745.1 uncultured Clostridia bacterium | reverse complement strand
GGGTGGATTCGGGTCTTTCACCCGTTAGAAACGTGCGCCGCCGGGCGCACTCAAAAAACCCTCCCCGCTATTTTTTCAGGGAGGGATGAGCGCTGCCTCAGGATTCCGCCGCCTTGGCCTTCGCTGCCTTCGCCGCGTCGATCTTCGCCTGTATTTCAGGCGTGATCACGGGCTTGGCCGCGGCCTTCGGGGGCTCTACGGGCAGGGCGACCTTGGGGTCGCGGGCCTTGTCGCGCACCTTTAGGGTGATGCACTTCTTGGGGCACTTCTCCGCGCACACGCCGCAGCCGGTGCACGCGTCGTTGATCTTGTGGACCTGCTTCAGATCACCCGCAATGGCGCCGAACTGGCAGTTGCGCTTGCACGCGCCGCAGCCCACGCAGGCGCTCTCGTCAATCACGGCGACCTTGCGCTTTTCCCATTCGCCGCGCATAGCGCCGGTGGGGCATACCTCCGCGCAGACCATGCAGTCGCGGCACTTCGTGTTGTGAACGACCGGCAGGTGATTCACCATCTCAATGGCGCCGAACTTGCAGGCCTTGGCGCAGCGCTCGCAGCCGATGCAGCCGAAGGAGCACTTCTGTGACACAATCTTGCCCATTTCGGGGTTGCGGCACAGCATGTCGACGGGCTGATTCTCCACGCGCATCTCCAGCACGCCCTTGGGGCACTCGGCAATGCACTTTCCACAGCTCTGGCACTTGTCCTCATCCACCACAGCAATTTTTTTGGCCGGGTCGATGCTCAGCGCGCCGAAGGGGCACACCTTCACACAGTTGCCGAAACCGAGGCACGCATACTTACAGGCCTTGTTTCCGTCGCTGACCAGCGAGGCCGCTACACAGTCCTGTATGCCGCGGTGCTCGAAGGTCTGGCGGCAGTGGTCCGTGCCGCCCTGGCAGATCACGTGCGCCACCTTCCGCCGGTGCGACTCAGGCGCGACACCCATGATCTCGCCGATTTTCACCGCCACAGCCTGACCGCCCACCGGGCAGGCGTTGACCGGCGCCTTTCCCGCGGCAATGGCATCCGCACAGCCGTCGCAGCCGGGATAGCCGCAGCCGCCGCAGTTCGCGCCGGGCAGCGTTTCACGCACCGCGTCGCGCTTCGGGTCGGAGGGCACGGCGAACACCTTGGAGGTGAAGGTCAGCAACAGGCCGAAAACCAGGCCCATGATGCCAAGCACGGCAATCGCCAAAACAATATTCATCGCTTTACCTCCCTCCGTGTCAGATCAGGCCGCCAAAGCCCATGAAGGCAATGGCCATCATGCCCGCCATGATGAGCGCACCGGGGAAGCCCTGCATCCACTTCGGCATGTTGCTCAGTTCCATCCGCTCACGGATGCCGGCCAGCAGCAGCAGGCTCAGGGTGAAGCCCAGCGCGGCGCAGCAGCCGGAGAAGGTGCTCTCCAGCAGGTTATAGCCGTCGGTGATGTTGTTGATGGCCACCGCCAGCACCACGCAGTTGGTGGTGATGAGGGGGAGGTACACGCCCAGCGCCTGGTACAGCGTGGGGCTCAGTTTTTTCAGGGCCATCTCCACCACCTGCACCAGCACGGCGATGACCAGGATGAAGGCCAGCGTCTGCAGGTACTCCAGGCTCAGCGGCACCAGAAGGAAGTTCTGCACCAGCCAGGTGAAGAAGGAGGCTACCGTGATGACGAAAGTCACCGCCAGGCCCATACCCAGCGCGGTGTCAAACTTTTTGGATACACCCAGGAAGGGGCAGATGCCGAAGAACTGGCACATGACATAGTTGTTGACCAGTATCTGCCCGATGAGAATGGTCAGGAAGGTACTCATGCCAGCCCCTCCTCTCTGCGGCCGCGGCCGGCTGCCATTTTCTTGATCGCGTTGATCACGATCATCATCAGTCCCAGGGTGATGAAGCCGCCCGGCACCATGTTCATGATCGCCATCGGCTGGTAGGAGGCGGGCATCACAGTGTAGCCAAACACCGAGCCGGAGCCGAACAGCTCGCGCACCATGCTCAGCAGCGTGATGGAAATGGTGAAGCCAAGGCCCATGCCCAGGCCGTCCGCCACGCTCAGCGCCGGCGGATTCTTTGCCGCGAAGGATTCAGCGCGGGCAAAGATGATGCAGTTCACAACAATCAGCTGGATATAGGTGCCGAGCACTGCCCGCAGGTCCGGCAGGTACGCCTGCATCATCAGGTCGATCATCGTCACGAAGGAGGCGATGATCACGATGTACGAAGGAATGCGCACCTTGTCCGGGATGATGTTGCGCAGCAGGGAGATAAACAGGTTGGAGAACACCAGCACAAAGGTGGTCGCAAGGCCCATGCTGACGCCGTTCATGGCGGCGGTGGTCACACCGAGGGTGGGACACATACCCAGCATCAGCGTGAAGGTGGGGTTTTCCGTCACCAGGCCGTTCATGAAGGTGCCCCAGAAGGTCAGCTTTTTGGAGGTATCAGCCATGCTTTTTCACCTCCCCGAAGTACTTGGGCATGGTAAAGCGGTCAATCATGGGGGTCATGACATTCATGAAGAGGATCGCGAAGGAACAGCCCTCCGGATAGTTGGCAAAAGCCCGGATGAGGAACAGCAGCAGTCCGCAGCCCGCGCCCATGATGAACCGCCCGGGCACAGAGGTCGGGGTGGTCACGTAGTCGGTAGCCATGAAGAAGGCGCCCAGCAGCAGGCCGCCCGCCAGCACCTCCTTCAGCGCCAGGTCAAACCCGCCCTGCAGCAGGAAGCACACAAACGCCGTGCAGATGAAGCTGACAGGAATGCGCCAGTCCGCGATGCCGCGGATGATGAGGTAAACGCCGCCCAGGATCAGGGCGATGGCGCAGGTCTCACCCAGCACGCCGCCGTGATTGCCGATCAGCAGCGTCCACACGCTCACCTGGCTGGGATCCTGCTGCAGCAGCGCCAGCGGGGTGGCGGAGGACACCGCGTCCTCCATGTAGCGCGTGACGGGATAGCTGCCCATGATGGAGCCCCAGCTGATAAAGAGCACCGCGCGCGCCGTGAGCGCCGGGTTGGCGAAGTTGGATCCGATGCCGCCGAACAGCTGCTTGACCAGCAGTATGGCGAACACGCCGCCCACCACCGGTATCCACCACGGGGCGGAGGCGGGCACGTTGTAGGCGATGAGCAGGCCGGTCACCACGGCACTCCAGTCGCCGGCAGTCACCTTCTGGTTCATCAGCCGCTGATAGAGGTATTCAGTCAGCACGCAGGTGCATACGGAGATGAGGATCAGCTTCAGCGCGTCCACGCCGAAGTAGACGATGCCGGCAATGCCGGCCGGCGCCAGCGCCAGGCAAACCTCCTGCATGATGCGCCGTGTGGTCACCGAATCCCGGATGTGGGGAGAGGAGGCAATGATCAGTTTCTTTTGCATCTGTTGCATTTATTTGGCCTCCTTTCCCGCGGCTTCCTGTTCCTTCTTCAGCTCTTCCTGCGCCTTCTGGGCGATTTCCTTCGCGGCGCGCTGGCGCGCGGCGATGACCTTTTTGCCCATGCGGAAGGACTGTGTGAGCATCCGCTTGGCGGGGCATACATAGGTGCAGGCGCCGCACTCAATGCAGCTCATGATGCCCAGGCGCTCCGCCTCTTCGTAATTCTCGTCGCGCACATTCTGGTCCATGTGCACAGGCAGCAGCTTCATGGGGCAGTGGCGCATGCACCTGCCGCAGCGGATGCACGGCCCCTCCGGCGGGTCAATCGCTTCCGGCCCCAGGGCCAGGATGCCGCTGGTGCCCTTGGTGATCGGCGCGTCAACATCGTTGAAGGCGACGCCCATCATCGGGCCGCCGTTGACCAGCTGCCTGACCTCGGGCTTCACGCCGCCGCACGCCTCAATGAGAGAGCGCACCCGCGTGCCGACGCGCACCAGATAATTGCCGGGGTTGTTCATCAGTCCGCCGGCGGTCACCACGCGCTGCACCAGCGGCTTTCCCTCGCGAATCGCCTGCTGGATGGCGTAGACCGTGCCCACGTTGCACACCACGCAGCCCACATCAATGGGCAGGCCGCCGGCCGGCACCTCGCGCCGGGTGATGGCGTAGATCAGCTGTTTTTCACCGCCCTGGGGATAGCGCACCGGCAAGGCCTGCACGCGAATGCCCTCTACGTCCCTGCAGGCGGCCTTCATGGCGGCGATGGCATCCTTCTTATTGTCTTCAATGCCAATCACCGCCTCCTTCACACCGAAGGAAAGCATCATCAGCCGCAGGCCGTCAATGATCTGCACAGGCTTTTCCAGCATCAGGCGATGGTCGGCGGTCAGATAGGGTTCGCATTCCGCGCCGTTGAGAATGAATTTCTCAATCACCTTTCCGCTGGCCGGGGTCAGCTTCACCGCCGTGGGGAAGGTCGCACCGCCCATGCCGACGATGCCCGCTCCGCGCACGATGGACTGAAGCTCTGCCTGGGACAGCGTTTCAGGGTGCTCGGCGGGGTGCAGCTCCACCCACTCGTCCTTAAAATCGTTGACAATGGTGATGGCCTGCGTCTCATTGCCGTTGCACAGCTTCACCGTGCTGATTTCGGCCACGGTGCCGGACACGGAGGAATGCACCGGCGCGGACACAAAGCCGCCGGCCTCAGCGATGACCTGGCCCATCAGCACATGGTCTCCCTTGGCCACCACAGGTTTTGCCGGAGCACCTATATGCTGGCTGAGCGGGATCACCACCCGCTCCGGCGCGGGCAGTTCTCTGATCGCGTTGCCCTTGTTGACCTCCTTGCCGTTCACGCCCTCGTGCGGATGCACTCCGCCAGGGAAAAGACGTGGTTTGAACACGGCACCTCGTCCCCTTTCCTACCGTTGATTTCACGTCAAGAACCCGCACTCCGCCGTCTGCGCAGCATGAATCTGCCCTCACAGGGCGGAATGGAAAGCAACTGCGGCGCCCGCACAGCACTGTCCGGAAGAATCAGGCCGGCGCATCGCCCGGGTTATTGATTGAAAGCTCCTCGTTTTATCCCATACCGCTGCCATTGGCCGCAGCGCTTCGGGCGCAATGATGCCATGGCAGGGATATTTAATGTAATTATAGCATAATCAAAGGGTTCAAGTAAAGAGAATTTGGCTGTTTTGAGAAAAAAAAACAGCCCGGCACAGACAGCGCATCCCGCGCGGTTATTGCGCGCGGGATGTATCAATGCCTGTATCCTTCTCCTTTGTCTCCAGCTCGGCCAGCATTCTATTCAGTCCGTCCTCCCACGCGGGCAGGCGCGGGAAGCCCGCCTCATCCAGGCTGTCCTTTGACAGGCGTGAGTTGAGCGGCCGCCTGGCCAGTGTGCGGTACTCCGCGGAGGTGACGCGCCGCACGCGGCACTTCAGACCGCTTTCCCTGATGATGGCCCCGGCAAAATCCGCCCAGGAGCACTCGCCCTCCCCGGTGGCGTGATAGATGCCGTATTTGTTGCTGTGCACCATGGCGACCAGCAGCGCGGCCAGGTCAGGCGCGTAGGTCGGGCTGCCGACCTGGTCACAGACCACTCGTATTTCCTTCTTCTCCCTGGCGATGCGGCGGATTGTCTTCACAAAGTTCTGCCCGTTTGCCCCGTACACCCAGGATGTGCGCACAATGAAATAACGCTTCATCAGGCTGCGGATGGCTTCCTCCCCCTGCAGCTTGCTCAGCCCGTATACATTGCGCGGGTTTTTCTGGTCATTGACGCTGTGGGGCGCTTCTCCCTCACCCGCAAAAACATAATCCGTGGACACATACAGCAGCTTGGCGTCTGTCTCCAGGCAGGCGCGCACAATATTCAGCGTGCCGCCCGCATTCACCGCGCTGCACAGTGCGGGCTCTGTCTCCGCCTTGTCCACCGCGGTGTAGGCCGCACAGTGAATCACGGCGTTTGGCTTTGTCTCCCGCAGATAGGCAGATACCATTGCCGGGTCGGTCAGGTCGAAATCCGCCATGTCAGCGGCAATGGGCTCATCGCGGCGGCGGCGCAGCTCTGCCACCACCTCAGACCCCAGCTGCCCGGACGCGCCGGTCACCAGCACCTTCATTCTGTATCATCCCCTCGGTAAGGCATCATACCACACTTTCTGCATTTTCGCAACGAGCGCTGTCAGAAATCACCAGCTCCACGGGGCAGTGGTCCGAGCCGTATATTTCATTGTGTATATCCGCCGAAACAAGGCGGCTCTTCAGCGATTCAGACACAATGAAGTAGTCAATGCGCCAGCCCACGTTTTTCTCCCGCGCGTGGAAACGGTAGCTCCACCAGCTGTAGCGGTCCCGCGCGTCCGGATAGAAATAGCGGAAGGTGTCCACAAAGCCGTTTTCCAGCAGGCGGGACATCTTTTCCCTCTCCTCATCGGTAAAGCCCGGGTTGCGGCGGTTTGTCGAGGGGTTTTTCAGGTCGATTTCCCTGTGCGCCACATTCAGGTCGCCGCAGAAAACAACCGGCTTGCTTTCCTCCAGCTTCTTCAGGTACGAAAGGAAGGCGTCCTCCCACCGCATGCGCCAGTCCAGCCGGGCCAGGCCATCCTGACTGTTCGGTGTGTACACGGTCACGAGGTAAAAGTCTTTCATTTCCATGGTGATGACGCGGCCCTCATGGTCAAATTCATCCACCCCGATGCCATAGGTCACCTGCAGCGGCGGCACGCGCGTGAGGATGGCCGTACCGGAATAGCCCTTCTTTTCCGCGCTGTTAAAGCAGGCCTGCCACCCCGGCAGGTTCAGCGACACCTGGTCCGGCTGGCATTTCGTTTCCTGCAGGCAGTATACATCGGCGTCCAGTGCTCGGCACGTCTCCTCGAACCCTTTACCCAGCGCCGCCCGCAGGCCGTTTACATTCCATGAGATCAGTTTCATCTGTTCCGCGTCCTTCCCCGTCTTTTTCCGTGCTCTATCTTAGCAGAAAAAATAAAAACGCGCAATGCCGCAAGGCACTGCGCGATTGTTTGAAAGATGAATTACTTGTTGATCAGGAACAGGGCGACCACGCTGCCGTTGGCGGCGCAATAGTCGGCCAGCTTCTGAAGCAGCTCAGGCTGGAATTCCACAGTCACGGTGCCGTCTTCGTTGGCGGTGGCGGGAACCACTTCATGCTCGGTGTCCAGGTCGAACAGCACGGCAACGGTCTTGCCAGCGAAGTTGGTGGGGAACTTGAAGGTGACCTTCACAGGCTCGCCATTGCCGGCAGCGGTGATCTTCAGCTCGATCGCCTCGGCAACTTCATACTCGGCCTCGCCGAAGATCTCAGCCAGCTTTTCGAGGTCTTCCTCGTCCAGCTCGCCATCCAGCTCAGTGCCTTCCAGCTTATGCAGCAGCTCTTCCGCCTTTTCCTGGGTCTCGGCCTTCTCAAAGAATTCCGGCGGATCGATCAGATCAATCAGGTCTTCCTTCTTGGGGGACTCGGCCAGCGCCGCAACGCAGGAGAGCACCATCATGGCAGCCAGCAGCAGAGCAACAAACTTTTTCATGGGGAACAACTTCCTTTCCTTCATAAAATTTTGTCCTCAGAATTTCACCCTGCATTCACAGTCGTGATCTGATTGCTCTGCGGAGTGGAGGAACTGTTTCAGGGATACCACGTATCCACAGCAGGCATTATAGCATCAAAAAATGGAAATTGCAAGCGCTTTTTGTCTCGCAAAACACACTTGCCGTGCATTGTTCGTGTATCCGCAGTGTTTTTTTATTCTTTTGAAACACTTTCAGCAAATATGTTACACCGCTGTCACGTTTCTTCCGCCTGCTGTGCCTTTTCCTTCGCCCTGGCCAGCTGCTCGCGCCAGCTGTTCTGGGCAGGCGCATGCTGCGCAGGCGGCGCAGCCACGGCGATAAAATCAGGCGCGGCTTCATCCGGCGCGGTGATGTTCACATGCTTCGGCCTGGGCTTCCGCTCTGCGCGCGGCGCCACCGGGTCCGGCGCAGCCTCATCCGGCGCGGTGGGATTCTGGCGGCGCACAGGGCGCGGGGCCGCGCTCTGCTGCCTGCGCTCCCTGCGCACAGGCGCGCGGCGCTCCTCTGCGGTCTCCTCGCCCTTCTGCTCCTCATGGGGCGCTTCCTCAGCAGGCGCCTGCTCACGCTGCGGGGCCAGCTTTGTCAGCTCTTCCAGGCGGAAGTCCTTTTCCTCCGCCGTGTCGCCCTTCATCAGGCGCACACGCACGGTCTCCCTGACCACATTCAGCTCCGTCACCGTGCCCTTCCCGTCCGGGGTCTCTACTTCCCGCCCGATCTTCGGCATGCGGCGGCGGGTCTGCTCGTAGCTGTCCTGCTCGTATTTCAGGCAGCACATCAGCCGCCCGCAGATGCCGCTGATTTTGGTGGGGTTCAGCGACAGGTTCTGGTCCTTGGCCATCTTGATCGACACCGGCTGCATCTCTGTCAGAAACGCGCCGCAGCAAATCGGCCGGCCGCAGGGGCCAAGCCCGCCCAGCATCCGCGCCTCATCCCTCGCGCCAATCTGCCGCAGCTCGATGCGCGTGTGGAACACGCTGGCCAGATCCTTGACCAGCGAGCGGAAATCGACCCGGCCGTTGGCGGTAAAATTGAAGAGGATGCGGCTGTTGTCAAAGGCGATCTCCGCGTTGACCAGCTTCATGTCCATCTGGTGCTCTTTGATCTTGCGCTGGCAGATCTCAAAGGCCTCCTGCTCCGCGCGGCTGTTGGCCTCCGCGTGGTTCACATCCTCCTCAGTCGCCACCCGCATGATGCCGCGCAGGGGCGCCGCCAGCCGGCTCTCCTCCACCTCGCGGGCGCCCAGGACCACCTCACCCAGGGATACACCGCGGGCGGTTTCCACCACAACGTGGCTGCCCGCTTCAATTTCGCACTCCCCGGGATCAAAATAATAAACCTTGCCGGCCTCCGCAAAGCGGACGCCTATGATCTTAATCATGTCTCCTCCGATATGGTTGCAGTGTCCTGGCGAAGGTGAACAGCAGCCTGTCTACCGCTGCCTGCCAGGTCACGTTGCTCTCTCTCAGCCGCCTGGCCTGAGCCACCGCGTCCGCCAGCGCGCTGAAGGTGGCCAGCGGCGCTTCGCCGGCCATGCGCCGCCACGCCTCCGGGCAGCCCTCCAGCAGCGCCGCATCCGCCTGGCCAAGCCGCGTCATCAGCGCGGTGCGCGTCAGCTCATCCAGCACGTCAAACAGCGCGTCGCCGCCGCTTTCGCCCTCTTCTTCCTCTGCGTCTTCCTTTTTCTTAGGGGGACGCGGCTTCCAGCGGGCCGATATTTCCTGCACCTGGCTGTATCTTTCCACGCCCAGGAAGTCGTCCATCACCCGCTTGCGCAGCGCGAACCATTCCTCGTCGGCAGCCATGCGCAGCGCCTGGCCGATGGAGCCGCCGCTCAGGTACGCCGCCTGTCTGGCGCGTCCCTCTTCCACACCCTGCGCGCGCAGCTCCTTCTCCACATAGTCTGTCGGCCATGGGCTCAGCGACACGCGCCTGCAGCGGCTGATGATTGTCGTCAGCAGCAGGGAGGGGCTGTCCGTCACCAGCAGCAGTGTCACACCGGCCACCGGCTCCTCCAGCGTTTTGAGCAGCGCGTTCTGCGCGGACGCGTTCATTCTGTGCGCCTGTTCAATCAGGAACACCCTGCCGCGCCCCTCAAAGCTGTGTTCCCCCGCTCTGGCCACCAGCTCGCGGATGTCATCCACGGGAATATACCTGCGTGGCTTTTTGTCCGCCGCCCTGTCCGAGGCGCGCAGCGGCACCTCCGGCCGCAGCACAAACAGATCCGGATGCGTTTCCTCCCGCACCTGCACGCAGGCATTGCACACTCCGCAGGGGCGCTCTCCGTCCTCCGCGGCACACAGCAGCGACATGGCGCACAGGCGCGCCAGTGTCCGCTTGCCCGTGCCGCTCTCGCCCGTAATCAGCAGCGCGTGAGGCAGTGTGCCCTCCCGCATGGCGCGTATAAAGGCCGCGCAGGAGGGGCTTTGCAGGGAAAAATCCGCCAGAGTGATGTTCCGCATGGCGGTCAGATTTTAATAAACTGTTCAACCGACAGCACAAACACCGTCGCGCCGCCGACCGTCACCTCGATGGGAAAAGAGGTGAAGGAGGAAGCGCCGCCGCCGACCGGCGAGGGCGCGGCTGCCAGCTGTCTGCGGCTGTGGCTCACCTTTTCAACAACCTTCAGGCAGGCGTCCAGCTGCGCGTCCTCCACGCCGATGAGCAGCGTTGTGTTGCCCGCGCGCAGGAAGCCGCCCGTGGAGGCCAGCTTCGTCACGCGGAAGCCACCGTTCATCAGTTCGGAAATCAGCCTGTTGGCGTCCTCGTCCTGTACAATTGCGATAATCAGCTTCACGTTACTCCACTCCTCTCTGCGGATCATGGGAAAGGCTGTTTGCAGCAAAAGTATATCATGGCATGGGACAAAAAGCAAATCCGCCCGCGCACAGGCGCGGCAGCGGCTTTATTTCGCCATCCTGCGGGATTTTTCCGCGCACGCGCTCATAGCTTCCATCACCGCGGCGGCAAAGCCCTTCCGCTCCAGCACGGCCACCGCGTCAATGGTGGTGCCGCCGGGGGAGCAGACCGCGTCCCTCAGGCGGGCCGGGTGCTCACCGGTGGACAGCACCATCAGCGCGCTGCCCAGCACGGACTGAGCCGCCATTTCGACCGCCACGTCTCGCCGAATTCCTTCCTTTACGGCCGCGCACGCCATCGCGTCGATGAGCATATACACATATGCGGGCGAGGAGCCGGACACGGCCACTACCCCGTCAAACTGCTTCTCGGGCAGCACCACAGTTCGGCCCACCGCGTCGAAAATGCCCCTGGCGAACGCGAAGTCCGCTTCGGAGAGGGTATGCTCCGCACACAGCGCGGTCATTCCCTCCATTGCCATGGCAGGCGTGTTCGGCATCACCCGCAGGAAGGTCGCGCCGGTGTCCTTCAGGGCATCGCGCAGCATGGCGCAGGTCCAGCCCGCCGCGATGGAAATCACGCTTTTGCCTTCAAGGTACGGGGCCACCGAGCGGATGGTCTCCTCCATGTGCAGCGGTTTGACGGCCAGCAGCAGCGTGTCGCACTGCTCGGCCACCTCCGCCGCGGTGGCGCAGTAGACCGCGTCAGGGGAGACCTCCTCGGCCAGCTCCTCCATGTTCGCGCGGTTCATGTCACACACCACCAGCTGTTCCGGCTTCACATAGCCCGCGTTCAGCAGCCCGCGGAAAATGGCGCCGCCCATGTTGCCCACTCCGATGATGCCAAGTCTTTTCATCGCTGATCCCTCACAGAATGTATTTCCGCATATCCTGGGGCTTGTTCTCGCCGCTCAGGTGCTCGCGCACATAGTTGCCGTCGATGGTCAGCTTGACCGGGGGCATATCCTCGTCGCCCGCATTGAAGGAAATATCCTCCAGCAGCTCCTCAAACACCGCGTGCAGGCGGCGGGCGCCGATGTCCTCCGCGTTCTCGTTGGCGGTGTAGGCCGCGTCCGCAATGGCCTGTATGGCGCTGTCGTCAAATTCCAGCAGCACCTTATCCACCTCCAGCAGCGCCTTGTACTGGCGGGTGAGGGCATTGTCGGGCTGGGTCAGTATCTTCTTGAAGTCCTCACGGGTGAGGGATTTCAGCTGCACATGCACCGGGAAGCGGCCCTGCAGTTCCGGTATCAGGTCGCTGATTTTGCTGACGTGGAAGGCACCCGCCGCGATGAACAGCATATAATCCGTTTTGATGGGACCGTACTTGGTGTTCACCGTGCTGCCCTCCACGATGGGCAGCATATCGCGCTGCACACCCTCGCGGCTCACATCCGGCCCGTGGCCGCCGCGTCCGCCCGCGATTTTGTCAATCTCGTCGATGAACACAATCCCGTGCTGCTCCGCCCGGCGGATGGCCTCATCCTTTACCGCGTCCTCGTCAATCAGCTTGTCGCATTCCTCCTGGATGAGGATTTTCCGCGCCTCGCTGACCTTGACCTTGCGGATCTTGGTGCGCTTGGGCATCATGCCGCCCATCATGTCGCCCAGAGAGATGGAGCTGCCGCCCACCTCCAGCTGGGGCATTTCCTCGGCCACCTCGATGTCCAGCTCGCGGTCCTCCAGCTCACCGCGCATCAGCTGCTGGCGAACCTCTTCCCGCTGTGCCGAGAAGGCGTTCTTTTCCGCCTCGGTGGGCTGGGGCTGTTCGTTCTTTTTCCCCAGCAGGAAATCCAGCGGGTTCGAGGAGGTTTTTTTCTGCGGCTCGGTCAGGAGGGACAGCAGCCTGTCCTCCGCCAGCACCTTTGCCCTGGGCTGCACCTTCGCCTGATGCTCCTGCCGCACCATGCGGATGGCGTTTTCGGCCAGGTCGCGCACGATGCTCTCCACATCGCGGCCCACGTAGCCCACCTCGGTGAATTTGGTTGCCTCCACCTTCACGAAGGGCGCGGAGGCCAGCTTCGCCAGGCGGCGGGCGATCTCGGTTTTGCCAACGCCCGTGGGGCCAACCATCAGTATATTCTTCGGGCTGATTTCCTCCCGCATGGCCTCATCCACCCTGGAGCGGCGATAGCGGTTTCGCAGGGCGATGGCCACCATCTTTTTGGCCTCGTCCTGGCCGATAATGTATCTGTCCAGTTCCCGCACTATCTGGCGGGGCGTCAGTTCAGCCATCTCACACATCCTCCACAATCACATTGTCATTGGTGTACACGCAGATGGAAGCAGCGATGTGAAGCGCCTTTTCAGCGATTTCGTGCGCGCTGAGGTCTGTGTTCTCCATCAGCGCGCGTCCGGCAGCCAGCGCATAGTTGCCGCCGGAGCCGATGGCGCACACTCCCCCGTCCGGGTCGATCACCTCGCCTGTGCCGGAGAGCATCAGCAGGTGCTCCCTGTCCGCGACGATCATCAGCGATTCCAGCTGGCGCATGCCCTGGTCGCTGCGCCACTGCTGCGCCAGCGCCACGGCGGCGCGCTCCAGGCTGCCGCCGTACTGCTGCAGCTTTTCCTCAAACTTGTCGCACAGCGCGAACGCGTCGCTGACCGAGCCGGCAAAGCCGACGACTACCTGGTCGTTATACAGCCTGCGCACCTTGCGCGCGGTCGATTTGAAAACCACATTCTCGCCCATGGTAACCTGACCGTCGCCGGCAATGGCGGTCTTGCCATCGCGCCTGACCGCGCAGATGGTGGTGCCGCGAAAACTCACACTCATTGTCTGTTCTCCTCCAGTAATACACTGTCGCCCACAAAGGGCAAAGATAGTCTAATTCGTCTCTGTGAAGCCTGTATGAAGTGCCCGCATCGCGGGAGAAAGCCGTCAGTTCGCTCCCGCCCCGGCAAAGCCATGCTCCTGGGCCCACGCGCGCACCCATTCGAGCGCGCGCTCGCTGACGGCGGTATAGCGCTCGACCTTGTTCCGTATCTTTTTATGCTGCCTGTCCACCGGCAGGGGGTCCAGCAGGCCAAAGGAGCAGTTCATCGGCTGGAAGTGGCGGTTGGGCATGGAAACATAGCGCCCCATTGCGCCCATGGCGGTGATCGGGGGGAAATCCACCGTGCCCCCGCCCTTCAGGTCACTGGCCAGCGACAGCCCGCACAGCAGGCCGCTGGCTGCCGATTCCACATAGCCCTCCACGCCGGTCATCTGCCCCGCAAAGTAGCAGCGCGGGCGCGCAAGCATCTCAAAGTGCGCGTTCAGGAAGCCCGGCGAGTGCAGGAAGGTATTGCGGTGCATCACCCCATAGCGGGCAAATTCCGCCTGCTCCAGGCCGGGAATCATGCCGAAAACCCTTTTCTGCTCCGGAAATTTCAGCCTCGTCTGGAAGCCCACCAGGTTATACAGCGTGCCGGACGCATTGTCCTGCCGCAGCTGCACCACCGCAAAGGGCTCGCGGCCCGTGCGGGGGTCGGTAAGGCCTACCGGCTTCAGCGGACCGAAGGCCAGCACCATGCGCCCCCTGCGCGCCATGCTCTCCACAGGCATGCAGCCCTCAAAGACCTTCGTCTCCTCAAAGCCGTGCACCGGCGCGCAATCCGCCTCCAGCAGGGCGTCCACAAAGGCGTTGTACTCCTCTTCGTTCATGGGGCAGTTGAGGTAATCATCCCCCCGCCCGTAGCGGCTCTGGCGGAACACCCGCTCCATGTTCAGCGATTCCGCTGTCACGATGGGCGCAGCCGCGTCGTAGAAGTTCAGCGTCTCCAGGCCTGGCAGCGCCGCAATCTCCTCCGCCAGCGCGTCTGAGGTCAGCGGGCCGGTGGCCACAATCACAGCGCCCTCCGGCAGCTTCCGGCATTCCTCCGCGCAGATCTCGATATTGGGGTGGTTTCTCAGCGCCTCTGTGATATGGCCCGAAAACCGATCTCTGTCCACCGCCAGCGCGCCGCCGGCGGGCACGCGGGCGTCATCCGCCGCGCGCATGACCAGCGAGCCGAGGGTGCGCATTTCCTCCTTCAGCAGCCCCACCGCGTTCGTCAGCCGGTCAGACCGCAGCGAGTTGGAGCACACCAGCTCCGCAAACAGCGGGGAGGTGTGCGCGGGCGTGCGCTTTTCCGGCTTCATTTCCACCAGGCGCACATCAATTCCGGCCTGCGCCAGCTGCCAGGCCGCTTCACTGCCCGCCAGCCCAGCGCCGATCACGGTCACACGTTCACTCATCGCCGTCCTCCGGCGCACTGCTTGCCGGCGCCTCCACCTTATAGCGGCAGGTCTCGTTGGCGCACAGGTGCCACACCTCGCCGCCGCGTCCGCGCTTCTCCGTCATATAGCTGCCGCACTGCGGGCACTTTTCCTCCACTGGCTTGTCCCAGGACACAAAATCGCACTCCGGGTAGCGCTCGCAGCCATAGAAGCGGCGGTTTTTCTTACTGGTTTTTTCCATCAGCCTCGCGCCGCACTTGGGGCACGGGGCCGCGATATAGGTCACCAGCGGCTTGGTAAACCGGCACTCCGGGAAATTGGGGCAGGCCAGGAAGCGCCCGTAGCGACCCATTTTATACACCAGCATGGCGCCGCACTTCTCGCACGGCTCATCGCTGACCTCGTCCTTGATTTCGATCTTCTCAATCTCGCTCTCGGCGCGTGTCAGCATTTTCTCAAAAGGCGGATAGAAGTCGCGGATCACCTGCTTCCAGTCCTCCTGGCCCTCCTCCACCGCGTCCAGCTCCGTTTCCAGCTCGGCGGTGAACTCGGTATTGATGATGCCCGCGAAATACTCCTCCATCATGCCGTTGACCATCCGTCCCAGCTCTGTGGGATACAGGCGCTTCTGCTCCTTGCTCACATAGCCACGGGAGATGATGGTGGAAATTGTAGGCGCGTAGGTGGAAGGCCGGCCGATGCCCTTTTCCTCCATGGTGCGCACCAGAGAAGCCTCGGTATACCTGGGCGGCGGCTGGGTAAAGCGCTGCTGCGCCTGCGGCTCCTCCACCGAAACGGCGTCTCCCTCCTTCAGGGCCGGCAGTGTCGTTTCCGCCGTCTGCACCGCCTCGTCCGTGGATTCCTCATACAGCAAGGTATAGCCGCTGAACACCTTGCGTTCACCGTAGAAGCGCAGCGCCACGCCGCCGCCCTCCGCCTCGGCTGTCATCGCCTCGTACACGGCCGGGGTCATCTGACTGGCGACAAAGCGGTTGTAAATCAACCTGTACAGCTTGTACTGGTCGCCGGTGAGGGACTCCTTCACGCTCTCCGGGGTGCGCGCCACCTCCGTGGGGCGGATGGCCTCATGCGCGTCCTGCGCGTTGGCGCGGCCCTTGTACACATTTGGGGTGGCCGGCAGGCAATCCTCGCCGTACTTTTCCTGAATGCGCTGGCGCACCGCTGCCAGCGCCTCGTCGCTCACGCGCACGGAATCCGTACGGATATAGGTCACCAGGCCCTGTGTCCCCTCCTTGGCCAGGTCCACGCCCTCGTAAAGCTGCTGCACCACCTGCATGGTCTTGCTGGTGGAGAAATTCAGCTTGCGGCTGGCCTCCTGCTGCAGGGTGGAGGTCGTGAAGGGCGCGGTGGGGTTTTTGTGCTTTTCTGTCTTCTTCACGCCGGTGACGCGGAAGGCGCTGCTGCGGATGCGGCTGAGCACCTTCTCCGCCGCGGCGCCGTCCGAGAGGGTCGGCTTCACCCCGTCCACGCTGTACAGGCGCAGCAGGAAGCGCTGCTCCCCCCTGCGACCCTGCGCGCTGATCTCCCAGTACTCCTCAGGGATGAAGGCCTCGATCTCCTCCTCGCGGGCGACCACCATCTGCGTTGCCACAGACTGCACGCGCCCGGCGGACAGGCCCTTTTTGACCTTGGCCCACAAAAGCGGGCTGATCTTATAGCCCACCAGGCGGTCAAGCACGCGGCGGGCCTGTTGCGCGTCCACGCGGTCCATGTCCACCTTCCGCGGATTCTTCACTGCCGCCTGCACTGCCTTCTTGGTCACCTCGTGGAACTCAATGCGGTTGGCCTTGTCCATGTCCAGGCCCAATATCTCGCCCAGGTGCCATGAGATGGCCTCTCCCTCGCGGTCAGGGTCAGTGGCCAGGAAAATCTGGGAGGCGTTCTTCGCCTCCTTGCGGATGGCAGCCAGTATGTCTCCCCTGCCGCGGATGGTGATGTACTTGGGTTCAAAGTCATTGCTCACATCCACGCCCAGCTGGCTCTTCGGCAGGTCCCGGACATGGCCCTGAGAGGCCTCCACCTTGTAGTTCTTGCCCAGGAAACGGCTGATGGTCCTCGCCTTGGCGGGTGATTCGACAATGATGAGCTTTTTCTTTTGCGTTGGCATGTTCGGGTGATCCTCCAATGGTCATGTGTTTCGGTCAACGCGGGCGTTCAGCTGCGCTTTTTTGCCGAGGGTATCCGGGGCAGCCCGCCCCCCTGATTATGCGATACAGTATTGTTTGCCTGGCAGCGCCCTGACCAGTCCCATCAGCTGGAGCATGGTCAGGCTTCCGCTCAGGTCAGATGCGGTCAGTTCGGATGCCGCGGCCAGCTCGTCCAACGAGCGGCTGCCTCCCCGCAGCAGCGACATGATTGCCTGCTGCGAGGGGCTGAGCGGCGGCAGCGCGCTTTTTTCTTTTACAGTGGGCGGCCGGTCCTCCAGCCAGCCCAGGTCCTCCAGAATGTCCTGCGCGGTGGTGAAATAGCGGGCGCCCTCCCGCAGCAGCTGGTGCGCCGCCTCGGCGTATTCTGTGTTGGGCACGCCGGGATAGGCAAACACCTCCCGCCCCTGGTCCAGCGCATGGTGCACCGTGGTCAGCGAGCCGGACTGCAGGCGCGCCTCCACCAGCACTGTGCCCCTGCACATGCCGGACATGATGCGGTTGCGCACCGGGAAGGCATAGGGAGTGGCCACCGTGCCCGGCGCGAACTCGCTGACCACTGCGCCGCCGGCTTCCAGTATACTCCTGCGCACGTCGCTGTTGGTCACGGGATAGGGCTGGTCCAGCCCGCAGGCCAGCACCGCTACGGTCGGGCTGCCGCCCTCCAGGCAGCCGCGGTGCGCCGCGGTGTCGATGCCCAGCGCAAGCCCGCTGACCACGGTGACCCCGCTCTCACTCAGCCCACGCGCAATCTCCTGTGCCGCCACCTCGCCCTGTGCGGAAGCCTTCCTCGCGCCGACCATGCACAGCATGCGCGGCTGGTTCAGCGCCTGTGTGCTGCCCTGCACGTACAGAAAGGGCGGTGGGTCGGAGATGGCGCGCAGCGCGTCAGGATAATCGTAATCCTCCTCGGAGAGGATGCGCAGCCCATGCTCCTTCATTGTCACCATCAGGCCGTGCATGCGCTCCCTGTCGGCGCCCTCGGTCAGGGCAGCCAGCTGGCGTTCGGTGAGCTTTTCCCTGAGAAAAGCGCCCTTCTCAGCCACAAAGCGGTCATACAGCGCCTCCGCGCTGCCGTGCTCCTCCAGCAGGGCCTTCGTCTGGCGCGGCCTCAGGCCGCCAAGGGTAAGCCAGGCCCTGCAGCCGTCCTCCCTCTCATAGCGCACACCCTGTCACCTCCCGCGCAGGCGGAAAAAGCACTTCTTGTTTTCTTTAAGAAAAACAGTCTGTCCTGTACGGTTGCAAATGCTATCACAGATTGTCAAAATCGTCAAGGCAGACCGCAGCACGCCCAAAGGGCAAATCGCGCAAAGCCCTGCGCCGCCTGCATTTGTGCGCACGGAAAAACGGAGCCTGCGCTCCGTTTCCCGTTGTCAGTTATCCTGCGGCGCCATCCGGGTGGCATAGCACCAGGTGCCGCCGGTCAGCTTTCCAAAGTAATACGCGTTGGAAGCCGACTCACACATGGTGTACAGCCGGCCGTCCACCCATTCTATTTCCTCGCTCATCGGGGGGAATTTGTCCTCCGCCACCTGTGCCGCGCTGTCCAGCGCGTAAACGGGCACCTGGCCCCCTTCCGCCTGAATGTAGGCAAAGGGCTCCAATCCGTCCGTTTCATAGGTCAGCATGCGGGAGAAGGCGGCGCCCCACGAGGTGGAGACCGTCACCCGGCCCTCCCGCACCGCCATTCCCTGCGCCTGGTCGGGCAGGGTATAGGCGCACACAGCCTCGGGGCGCAGCCCCAGCGGTGCTGAGGCGTCCAGCCGGTAGCTGGCCGCCAGTGCCTGCTGCCTGTCCCCTGCGGGGGTGGTGTATTTGTGGCTTTCCGGCGTGGGATACTGCGGCTCGCGGTAGAACTCACCCACCGTCAGCAGGTCGCCGCTGACCGTGGTAAAGGCCACGGTCACGCGCTCCTCCCCTATGTGGGTGGGCACGCTGCCCAGGCACGGCACCTGCTCCTCCGCCTGCGCGGCAAGGATGGCCTCGCGCGAGTAAACATAGACGCACGCATCGCGGCTGCCGGCGATGTAGACCCAGTCGCCCCATACGCTCAGGCCGCCCGCATGGCCGGTGAAGCTGCCGCCGTCCTCCTTCAGCAGGCGCACCGGCCCGGCCGCCTTGCCGGTGGCGCGGCTGACCACATACACCGGCGACGCGCCGCCGCCCTTCTGGTAGCCGGTCACGAAAAAGCTGTCGCTTGCGGCATCGTAGCTGATGCCCTGCGGCACAAAGCCCTCCCACAGCCCCGGTATGGCAAACGCCTTTTCCGAGTCGCGGTAATAGGACAGAACCGGCAGGCGGAAGTACAGTCTTCCGCCCAGCAGCACCAGGCAGACAACCGCCGCCAGGGCGATCAGAACGCGCAGCGCGATGCCCCCGGCGCTTTTCTTCTTCTTCGCGGCGCGGGCCACGGTTCTCCCTCCTCTGAATTACAGCTTTTTCTCGAAGTCCTCCATGAACTGCACCAGCTTGGCAACGCCCTCCTCAGGCATGGCGTTGTACAGGGAAGCGCGCATACCGCCCACGGTGCGGTGGCCCTTCAGGTTTTTGAAGCCCGCCGCGGTGGCCTCGGCAATGAACTTCTTGTCGATCGCCTCGTCGCCGGTGATGAAGGGCACGTTCATCAGGGAACGGTCCTCCTTGCGCACGGTGCCCTTGAACAGGTTGGACCTGTCCAGGTAATCGTACAGGATGGCCGCTTTCTTCTCGTTGCGCTGCTGCATCACGGTCAGTCCGCCCATGGCCTTGAGCCACTTGAACACCAGGCCGCAGACATAGATGTTGTAGCAGGGCGGGGTGTTATACAGGCTATTATTGTCAGCGTGGGTCTTGTAGCGCAGCATGGTGGGGGTGAAGGGCAGCACATCCTCGCGGATCAGGTCTTCGCGGATGATGACGATGGTCACGCCCGCCGGGCCCACGTTCTTCTGCACGCCGCCCCACAGGATGCCGTATTTGCTCACATCCATGGGTTCAGACAGGAACATGGAGGAAATATCGCTGACCAGGTCCTTGCCCTTGGTGTCCGGCAGCTTTTTGAAGGTGGTGCCGTAAATGGTGTTGTTCTGGCAGATATAGACATAGTCCGCGTCGGGGCTGACAGGCAGGTCGCTCACGTCGGGAATGTAGGAGAAGGTCTTGTCGGCAGAGGAGGCGATGATATTCACCTTTCCGTACAGCTCCGCTTCCTTGGCCGCCTTCTTGGCCCACTGGCCGGTGAGGATGTAGTCCGCCACGCGGTTTTTCATCAGGTTCATGGGCACCATGGCAAACTGCGTGTTGCCGCCGCCCTGCAGAAACAGCACCTTGTAGTTGGCAGGAATGCCCATCAGCTCACGCAGGTCCGCCTCCGCGGTATTCAGAATATCTTCAAAGTCCTTGGAGCGGTGGCTCATCTCCATTACGCTCATGCCGGATGTGCCGTACTCCACCAGCTCGTCAGCGGCGGTCTTCAGCACTTCTTCAGGCAATACGGCAGGACCTGCGGAAAAGTTGTACACACGGCTCATGTTCGGTCTCTCCTTTTATCGGCATTCGGCGTCACATGGCGCCTTTGGTTATTTTACAAAAGAGCTCCCCGCTTTGCAAGGGGGTAGACAGCGGAAAAACATTACACCGTGTGCGCAAATCCTGCGTTTTTATCACTCCGGCAACGGCGTTTCACCGTCAATCCGCGCCATGCCGGCACCACTGAAAAGCCCGCGCCTTTTCGACGCGGGCCGTTCACATAGTATGTATTGGCATATCAGTCGCTGTTTTCCTGCGGCGCCTTGCCCACCAGACCGCCGCTCGTCGCGTCCCGGATGGTCTTGGGAATGTCCAGGCCGACAGCGTCCTTCACAGCCTCGAAGGTCTGCAGCATGGTTCCCGCGGTGTCGCGCGCCATGGAGGTCGCGCCGCCCTCGCCGAAGAGGATGATCTTCTCGGTCTTGCTCAGCGGCTCGGAGACCGCGCGGGCAATCTCGGGCAGCTTGTCGGTCACCATTTCCATCATGGCGGCCTGGCCGTACAGCTTCATGGCCTCGGCCTTCATCCGCAGGGTCTCCGCCTCCGCCTCGCCCTTCATCCGTATCGCTTCAGCTTCCTTCTCCGCGGCATACAGCGCGGCATCGGCCTCAGCCTGCCTGCGGTACTTCTCCGCCTCCGCCTCGGCGATGGCACGGTCTTTCTCAGCGGAAGCGCGCTCGCGGATCTCGACATTGAGCTTCTCGCGCTCGATCTCGACCGCCTGCCGCTTCAGCTCGGTCTCCTTTTCCAGCCGGGTCATTTCAGCTGCCGCGTGCTCGGTGGCGAAGGTCTTGTTGATGCGCTCCTGCTCGATCTTGTAGGCCATCTCCGCTTTGGCGCGGGCTTCCTCGGTTTCCTGCTTGAAGGCCGCCTTCTGCACCTCAAGGTCGCGGTTCTGGCGGGCGATTTCCGCCTCCGCCTGCATCTCCGCAAATTTGGACTGCTTCTCCGCCTCCGCCTCCGCGATGCGCTTGTCCTGCTCCTTCTCGGCCACGTTGCGGGCAGCCATTGTGTCGATCACGTTGCCGTCCTTGTCCGAGAAGTTCTGGATGGTCAGGTTGATGATTTCCAGGCCCATGTTGCTCATGTCGGCCATGGCGGCCCGGATGGACTCCTGCGCGAATTTGTCGCGGTTCTGCACCAGCTCGGCGATGGTCATCTGGCCGATGATCTCGCGCATGTTGCCCTCCAGCACATCCTTGGCCAGGGACTTGATCTGGTCCGCGTTGTAGTGCAGCAGCTGTTCGGCCGCCGTGGCAATGGAAAGGTCGTCAGAGCCGATCTTGATATTGGCCACCGCGTCCACCAGCACAGAGATGTACTCCTTGGTGGGAACCGGCTGCGCCGTTTTAATGTCCACCTGGGTCAGGCACATGTCCAGCTGGTCGATGCGCTCAATGGCGGGGATGTAAAAGGTTGCGCCGCCGCGGATGATGCGGTAGCCGAACTTCTTTGCCGATACGGTGCCGTCTGTGTTGCGCACCTTGTAGTTCCGGCGCAGCCAGCCGGAAATGATCAGCGCGGTGTCCGGCGGCGCGACCTTGTAGCGGGGTAGGAATTTCACAAGGATGATGATCACCGCAATCGCGATCAGTATCCAGTGCCAGTTGGTCTGCAGAAACTGCAAGAATTCTTCCATGCTGTCCTCCTTCAGCGCAGTCTGTCCCTTGTGCCGTTGTATGAAGCCTGTTGGGGATTGTTCCCGTTGCCTTTATTCTACCATATGAAGCCGTCCGGGTCAACAGGTATTGCTGCCGCTCCGGCCTTCACAGGCTTGAGCAGGGCCGCACAGCAGCATGCTTGCACGCGGGAATCGCGTTCGGATATGTTCACGCTCAGTATCCCGTTGGAAGATACCTCGAACGAAAAGCAGGAGACGAAGGAGAATATGTCGAAACAATACGTATAGCAATAAGATATAGCACAAAGGGGTGGCACGCATGGCCGACGAACGAAATTCGATAACGAACACAAAGCACAATGTCGCTGAAACGATTGCCGATATCTTCGACAAAACGAGCAGACACAAGCACTGGGCGAGGATTACACTCAAAGACGGCCGCATTTTCGAATGCTTTGCCGTGCAATATACATACCTTCCAACGGAAGAAGATTTGGATGAGGATTATGATCTTGATGGGCTTTCGTGTGAAGACAGAAACGGGAAATGGTTTTCGTTCGCCGGCATAGATATCGAAAGCTATGAAATACTTGAACCGCGATAACGAGGTGAAATGATGACAGCCAAAAATACTCTGCGTTAGCTATTTGGCAGGTGAAGATATTAAGAGCCTATCCGCAACTCTGTGACACTCTAGCATTGCCACCACGTTGGATATTTACGCAGGATTTTCTGATGATTTGCAAGAAGCCTCCTCTAAGAGAATGACAGACTTCTTCAATCAGTTTTGAAAATCTGTGGTACAGAGTAAAACAAAAACCCTCGAAACGCTTATGTTTCAAGGGTTTTTGTTCTGTCTGGGTGAGAAGACTTGAACTTCCGGCCTCCTGAACCCCATTCAGGCACGCTACCAAACTGCGCCACACCCAGATAGATACCTTGCTGCCATGCAGCATAGGTAATCTATCACTTTTTTGCGCGTTTGTCAAGGTGTTTTTCAGCGGTTTTGCATCGGCCGATACTACAGCCTGCGAAAGCCCGCAAGGCGCGGGACGCCGCGTCAGTCGGGCAGGCTGAAGGCAAGCGCCGCCGACACGGTTTCGCCCAGGCCGTTGACCGCCACCAGGCGGTAGCGCTGCCTGGCCCGGCTGACCGTGAGGGTGAAGCTCAGCGTGTCTGTATCTGTCCCCTGCCAGCTCTCGCCCTCCGGGATGTCCGTCCAGCTGCCGTTGCCACCGTCGCACTGCCACCGCAGGGTGTCAGCGCCGGTGACCTGCGCAGTCAGCGTCACAGAAATGGAGCTGTCCGCCGCCAGGGCCACGCGCGCCGCGGGCTGCCTGGTGATGACGGGAACGGCGGGAAGAGTAAAGGTAACTTCCTTGGATGCTTCAGACAGATACCCGTTTGTCACAATCACGCGGTAGCGCTGCTTGGAGCGGCTGGTCGTGGCTGTAAAGGTCAGTGTATTGGTCTTGGTGCCGTGCCAGTTCTTGTTTTCCGGTATGTTGGTCCAGGTGCCTGTGCCGCCGTCATACTGCCACTGGTAGCTGACATCCTCGATCGCCTCGGCGGTAAAGGTCACCGTCTCAGCCATCGCAGCCCTCTGGTTTTGCGGCTGCGCGATAAAGGCGGAAACGATAACATCAAAGTAATCCTGATACCGCTCGCCCGTGGTGTTGTTGATCGCCACAAGCCGGCGCGGGTATCTTCCGGGCATCAGGGAGGCTGCGTTGACCGTATATCTGATTGGTGTTTCCACACCGGCCCTCGCGTAATACCCATAGCCGATGTCGTCAATTTCCAAACGGCAGAATCCGCCCTCGCCCGGTACAAGGACTGTCAGGTCAACCGTTGTCATTTTTCCCTGCTCAACGGTCACGGCTTCCTCCTCGCAAATATCTGCGGGGATCAAAGGTTTTGGTTCTTCCGTCGGCTCTTCAGTGGGCTCTTCAATGGGTTCTTCTGTAGGTTCCGGTTCCTGGCCAATCGTCAGTATCACCGTGTCAGACACGGCTTCTCCCGACCTGTTGGTCGCCACCACACGATAACGGTGCGCAGCGCGGCTGTTCAGTGCGGTAAAGCTCAGTGTGTCGGTCTGTGTACCATGCCAGACCGCGCTTTCGGGGATGTCCGTCCATTCGCCGCTGCCGGTGTCAAACTGCCACTGGTAATCAGGATCGCCTTCCGACTTCGCAGTGAAGATAACCGTTTTGTTCAGTTGAGCCCACACGTCATGCGGCTGGCGAATGAACACCGGCGCAGGCGGCAGGCCGATGGTCAGCGTCGCCTCCTGCGAAACGGTTTCACCGGCCTCACAGGACGCGATGACGCGATACTTCTGCTTCGCGCGGCTGGCGGTGGCGGCAAAGGTGAGCGTATTTGTCGTGGTGCCATGCCAGTTCTTGTTTTCGGGGATGTCGGTCCACTCCCCGCTGCCGCCGTCATACTGCCACCGCAGGTCCACGCCCTCACTGGCCTTCGCCGTGAAGGTCACTTCCTCTCCTAACTCGGCGTACTGGTTTTTGGGCTGCGTCAGTATAGCGGGGAGGACACGGAGTTCCATGGTGTCCAAGAGCTTATCAACACTATAATCAGAATTAAAGGTATAGTTGGCCTCAAGCCTCAGTGTATACACACCTGGCGTACTGTATCGCCCCTGTTGAGTGTCAAGGTGATAGACGGTGTCAAATCCTATGCCGCTTCCTGTATTGCGACCTATATAATGATCATAATCGCTCCAGCCATCTGCGCGAAGATAAATATCCCTGATGTCAAAGGACTCTGCAGTTATATGAATTGGTTTTATCCTGCCAGCTTCAACCGTTTCCACTTCCTCATCAAAGCTGCCCGTCACATCCAGAGGCTCTACCAGGCAATAACCCGCTTCATTGGAAACGCATTCATCACTGTTGACTGAGGCCACGAAGCGGTATCTAAAGTACGCATTCTCCTCGTTGGCGGTAAAGGTCAACTGTTTTGTCTGCGTGCCATGCCAGTGTTCGTTTTCGGGAACGTCTGTCCATTCACCAACGCCACTGTCGTACTGCCATTGTATATCAGCTCTCTTACCTTCAGAGTCATTGACCATAGCAGTGATGGTGACCGTTTCACCAGGTAAATAAAACTCTTTCAGAGAATTCTCAATCTGGCATTCCAAACTCACGGGAATCTCGTATGTTTCCAGTATGCTTCTGGCGCCGTCCGAGGGGCTGTATGCAATAATGTCATAAGTGTGTATACCATATGTGTCAAGCGGACCGACTTGCGTTGAGAGAAAACTGTAAACTGATTCGCAGTATCCGACATATTTGTCATTGATATAGATTTCAATGTCCCGCAGGTCGCTCTTTTCAATACTAAATTCCAGCCATAAATGACTACCTTCTTGGTACGCATCGATTTCTCGTATAAAAACCTGCGGCGGTTTTGCACCGATGGTAAAGCCCACCTCATCCGAAACCGTCTGCCCCGCCAGGTTGCTGGCGATCACGCGATAGCGATACTTTTCCCGGCTGCTGATCGCCGTGAAGGTCAGCGTATCGGTCTGTGTGCCATGCCAGTTCTTGTTTTCCGGTATGTCGGTCCACACGCCAGTGCCGTTGTCGTATTGCCACTGATAGGACGGATCCTCACTGGCTTCCGCTGTGAAGGTCACCGTATCGTTCAGGGCAGCATACGCATACTGCGGCTGAGCAGAAAACACAGGAGCGCTGGGAAGCTTGAACACAAATTGCTCTATTGTCCCATCTTCATATTCAATTTGAATGTAATGTACTGTGTTATCAGCAATCAGTATACAGGTAATCGTATTGTCATCCGGAGTGAGGTTTTTTTCAGTTTCGCTGATATCAATATATGATGACGTAATTAAGTTCATACGCCACACGCGTCCATGCGGGTAATCATGCGGGTAATCACCCGTCTGCCTGAATACGAAATGCACAGTTACAGGCTGCCCGTTTTCCAGCGGCCCTTCTTCAATATAGTAATAAAACCAGGGCTTAATATAGTAAGAAAACCAGGGCTCCGGCTCAGGTGCTGCCGTCGGCTCCTCTGTCGGTTCCTCAACGATGGTAAAACTCACCTCATCCGAAACCGCCTGCCCTGCCAGGTTGCTGGCAATCACACGATAATGGTATCTCGTCCGGCTGCTGATCGCCGTGAAGGTCAGCGTGCCGGTCTGTGTGCCGTGCCAGTTCTTGTTCTCGGGAATGTTGGTCCACTCGCCGGTGCCGTTGTCATACTGCCACTGGTAGGACGGATCCTCGCTGGCTTCTGCCGTGAAGGTCACCGTATCGTTCAGGGCCGCATATACGTGCTGCGGCTGGGTGATGAATTCCGGCACATCGCAGACATAGAAGCGCACCTCGCTGGAAATCTCGCTCGCATCGCCCAGTGTGACCACCGCGCGGTACAGGTACTTTGCCCGGCTGGCCGTGGCTGTGAAGGTCAGCGTCTCCGTCTTCGTGCCGTGCCAGTTCTTGTTTTCCGGTATGTTGGTCCAGTCACCGGTGGCGTTGTCATACTGCCACTGGATGGCGGTGCCTTCCGCCACGCCGATGGTGAAGGTCACCGTTTCGCCCAGACTCCAGTGCTCGCTCCACGGCTGGTCCACAATGAGCGGGCTCCCCGCAGCCAGCGAGGCTTCCTCGCTCGCGGCTTCTTCCACGGGTTCCAGCTCCACCGTCAGGTCGGTGGACGTTGCCGGTGCCTCCGCCAGCACAGGCGCAAGGCAGGAGACCAGCAGCGACAGGGTCAGCAGATAAGACGATATTCGCTTCACTTGAAACCGTCCTTTCCTTTTCAGGCAATACAAATGCAGTTGATATGGTGTCACCATTGTAGCATAACACCATTTAATTGAAAAGGTTTCTGCTTGAGTTTTCATTTCCTGCAGCCCCAGTGTCCGCTGAAAAAGGCAGCGCCTGCGCACTGCCTTAATGTCATTTCTCCGAAAGGAACGCCAGCACGCTCTCCCACCAGGGCACCATCACGCTGTCAACGCTCCGGAAGATCTCGTGCTTTGCCCCCGCCACCGTCACCAGCTCGCCCTGGGGCAGGCGGTCGGCAAAGGCCTTCTGCGGGGGAATCAGCACCACGGTATCCAGCCCGGCGCTGTACACGCACACCGGCAGGGTGAGCTTTTCCACCGCGCCCTTGGCCAGCAGCTTCTTCGTTACGCGCACGGCTTCCTCCGTCCAGCCGTAGGTCGGGCCGTTGTTGGTCAGCGCAGGGGTGCGGGCCTTGATGCCCTCGTACCACTCAAACCGCGCCCTGCTGGTGGTGCAGCTGGTGGCGAAATCCTCCGGCCCCGCGTAGGGCTTGGAGATGAACATGCGCCGGTCCCGCTTGCCCAGCAGCGCGGCGCAACGGCACACGGCCAGTGTGGCCCACGCCGGCACCCCCGCTGTGGAGGGCGCGATCATCGGCGAGGAAAGCACCGCTCTGCGGAAGGTTTGCGCGTGCGCCTGCAGGTACAGCCCGGATACCGCTCCGCCCATGGAGTGGGAAAACAGCACCCAGGGCCCGGGCATGTCCTTCCGCCAAGCGGAAAGCACCGCGTCCAGGTCGTCCACATAGTCCTCAAAGCGGTCCACGTGGGTCAGCGAAAGATCATTGCCCCGGTCGGGGCGCCAGCTGCGCCCGTGACCGCGCTGGTCATAGGCCAGCACCGCCCAGCCGTTGCGGTTCAGTGAACAGATCAGCTCCGCGTATTTTGCCTCTGTGCTGGTAAAGCCGTGGACAATGACCACCGTTCCCTGTGCGCCCCCGCATGGATAGAAGGCGGAGTAGAGCTCTCCCCTGCCCGCGGGCACGCGCTTTTCCACGCGGATGGCCTCCAGCGCGGGCAGCACCTTGTCCGCCATGGTATCGGCATAGCCCTCCTCGCGGACGAGGCCGCAGGGATAGAAGTCCTCAGCCATGCGCAAGCCTCCTTCACAGTCTCTTACTTAATGCCAAGCTTTGCGTACACTCTCTTCTCATTGTACATGGCAAACAGCACGCCGCCCACTACGCAGACCGCCGCCGCGGCCAGCGCGGTAATGCGGTAGCCTGTGCCCGCCTCCCGGCCGATGGTAAACAGGGCCGTGCACAGCATCATGGCCACAGACTGGCCGATTTTGAACGCAAAGGTGCGCGCGGCAAAGAACATGCCGCTGCGGTTCTCGCCGGTTTCCTTCTCGTCGCACTCGGCGATGTCCGCCACCACGGCCTGGGGCAGGATGCCGAAAATCGCCTGCGCGGGCGAGGCCAGCACACACAGCACAATGCCCTGCACCATGGCGGGGATGGGCAGCCCTTCGCCGAAGAAGGCAGTGAAGGCAAACGCCAGGGTAAAGATGACAAAGGCCACCAGGATGATCTTCCGCTTGCCGAATTTCGGCGTCAGCTTGTTCACGGGGATGTACCACACCACGGACAGCGCGGTCATCAGCACAAAGAACAGGGTGGAATAGCTCTCATCCAGCTTCAGCAGCGAGGTGACGAAGAACGGCAGCGCCGTCTGGAACATGGTCAGGCCCAGAAAATACGCGATGTCGGATGCCACAAACACGCGGAAATCCCTGTTCCTGAAGGTGGCCGTCAGCGAGCGCAGGGCCGTGGACTGAGAGGGCACAATGTCCACATAGTCCCGCTCGCGGATGGTGAATACCGGCACAAACATGCACACGCAGCCCAGCAGCGCGATCACGGTAAAGGTGATGCGGATGGCAGTGACGCGGTCGCCTGTCACGCCCTCCAGCGCGCCCCAGATCACCGGCGCGAGATAGGCCACCGCCATGCCCGCGATGTAGGTGAAAGAAATGGAGGTGGAAATGTTCATGCGGGTTTTCTGGTCCGCGCCCAGCTCCGGTATCAGCGCGTTGTACGGGGTGCAGTACATGGTCATGAAGAAGTAGAACAGCATCAGCATCAGGAAAAGGAACAGCGCGTTCACCCAGCTCTCCCCGTTCACGGGCGACCAGAAGGTCAGCACGCAGGTGGCCGCGAAGGGCACCGCCGCCGCGCGCATGAAGGGAATGCGCCGGCCGTCCCTGCTCTTGCACCGGTCAGACAGCGAAGCAATGAGCGGGTCGGTGACCGCGTCGAAAATGCGGCCAAAGGCTGTAATCGCGCCGAGTATGGTCAGAACGCCCAGTATCACCAGCCCCTGGGGAATGAAAATCGGCTGCCCGGCCTGCTGGGTGGCCACATCCGGCTGATAGTAGCTGACCAGCCACGAGGAAATGAGCGCAGCCAGCACTGACCAGCCAAACTGACCGACGGCAAAGCACCACACCTTGCCTGTTGTGAGCGTTTTTTTCTGAGACATTTTCCCTTTTCCTCCCAAATAGTAATGAATATCAGGCTGCTTTTTTGCCCCTGAGGCGGGCAAAGCGCTGTTTCCACTTTTTGCGCCTCTCCAGCCGCTCGCCCAGGTCACGCGCGCCCACGCCGTACACCAGGTAGAGGATGATGCCGGACACCAGCATGATAAACACCGTGGACGCGCACCGGCGGCCGGAGGCGTTGACATTGTAGCCCTCGCGGCCCTCCTCCAGCGTCATGTTCTGTATGATCATGGCGTAGGTTTTGCCGTAGGAGGACTGGAAGGTCGCGCCCATGTCGTATTCGGTAAACAGCGCGTTGAAGTTCAGCGCAAACACCGCCAGCACGCTGGGCAGCACAATGGGCAGCTTCACCCGCAGGAAGGTGACCAGCGGAGAAGCGCCAAGGTTTCGCGCCGCGTCCTCCAGCTCGTCGTCTATCGCGTAGAAGGCCGCCTTGATCATGCGCAGGGCAAAGGGCAGCTTGACCACCGTATAGGCAATAATGATCAGGAAGCGCACATTCTCCCGCCAGTACAGGTTGTTGCCGAACACATACCAGATTTCCTGGTTGAAATAGATGCGGTAGGAATAGCAGATCAGGATGGTGGGCAGCAGCCACGGGAACAGCAGGCAGGCCTCCACCGCCGCGCCGCGCTTTTTGCTGCGGTTCTTGAAAATGTAGTTTACCGCCACCACCACAATAAGGCAGGCCAGCGCGGCCGCCACGGCGGAGAGGATGAAGCTGAGCCGGATGCCGCCGATGGTGTCCGCGTTGGAGAACACACCGGAGATGGAGCCCGTCCGCGTTTTCAGCTTCCCTCGGGAGGTCATGTATTCATAGTCCTGCCTGCCAAAGTAGTTGATGATCGACCATTCGCCGATGTTCAGCGTCTTGGAGCGGATGGCCGGGTAGTTCTGGAAGGAGAACAGTATGATCATGACCACCGGGGTCATATAGATGAGGAACAGCACATAGGCATAGATGTGGGCCAGCACATTGGCCACGGGGTTCTGTATCTTCTGCTTGACCAGCTTGGCCTTGGTTTTGCTCACAGAGAGGTAATGCCCCTTGCGCTCGTAGTGGTTCAGTATGGTCAGCAGCACAATGGTGAACATCGCCAGTATGACCGACAGCAGCGCGGCCCTTGCCTGCGGGAAGGCCTCGTCCGCGGTGGAGGAGCCCGCCAGGCGCACAATCTCCGGGTTGATGGAGTTGTAGCCCAGCAGTGTCGGCGCGGACATGGCGCACAGGCCGGTAATGAAGGTCATCACCGTGAGGGAGAACAGTGTCGGCAGGAGCGTCGGCATCACAACGCGCAGCAGCACCTTGAAGGGCCTGGCGCCCATGTTGCGGGCGGCCTCCACCGTGTTGTAGTCGATGCCGCGTATGGCGTTGCGCAAAAACAGGGCATGGTTGCTGGTGCAGGCGAAGGTCATGGTGAACAGCACCGCGCTGAAGCCGGAGAACCACTGCTTGTTCATGTCCGGAAACAGCCCGGAAAGCCAGGTGGTCAGCATGCCGTTGGAATCGTACAGGAACTGGTAGCCGGTCACCAGCGCCACGCCGGAGTAGATCAGCGTGGTCATATAGCCCATGCGGAGGATTTTCGCGCCTTTAATGTCAAAGTATTCTGTCAGCAGCACAATGGAGATGCCCACCACATTGACCGTGACCACCAGGCACAGGGCCAGCTTCAGCGAATTCCACACAAAGCCGGGCATGGTTCCAGCCAGGAAGAAGCGGATGACCGCCAGCGGGTCGCTGTTGCCCGCGCTGTCTTTGGCGGTGAAAACGGAGGTCAGTGTGTTGAAGCAGGGGATGACCATGAACCCCAGGAAGAGGTAGGCAAACAGCACCGCGCCGAAAATCTTCCACAGGGTGCCCAGATCATATCCGGGCTTCCGCGCTGTTTTCTGCATAACGCCGCCCCCTTTATGCCGGGTAGGACATCACATCGTCCGGATGGATGCCCAGAGTGACCTGCTCGCCCGGCTGGTAGATGTTGATGCCGTCATTCTTTTCAATGACCTTGAGGGTCTGCCCGCCGGCGTTGATGTAGTATTTGATGTACAGCCCGTAATACTCCTGGCTCTCGATGACGCCCGGCAGCAGCAGCGCGCCGTCGCCCTTGTCCTGGTTGACGCGCAGCCGCTCCAGGCGGATGAAGTGATGCTCCGTCTCCTTCAGCTTCAGCCCGCGCACAATCTCCGCGTCCAGGCGGTTGATGTCGCCGATGAAGTTCGCCACAAATTCGGTGGCGGAATGGTTGTACACCTCGTTGGGTGTGCCGATCTGCTCAATGTAGCCCTTGTTGAACACGGCAATGCGGTCGGAGAGGGTCAGCGCCTCCTCCTGGTCGTGCGTCACATAGATGGTGGTAATGCCGAAATCCCGCTGCATCCTCTTCAGCTCGTTGCGCAGCTGCACGCGCAGCTTTGCGTCCAGGTTGGACAGGGGCTCGTCCATGCAGATGATGGCGGGCTCCGTCACCAGGGCACGGGCAATGGCCACACGCTGCTGCTGTCCGCCGGAGAGCTGGCTGACCGCCTTCTCCAGCTTCTCATCGGCCAGCTCCACCTTGCGGGCAATGGCGCGCACCTTTTCCTCGATCTCCGGCTTTTTCATCTTCTTGATTTTCAGGCCGAAGGCGATGTTGTCCTTCACCGTCATGGTGGGGAACAGGGCGTAGGACTGGAACACGATACCGATGTTGCGCTTCTCGATCGGCGTATGGGTGATGTCCTGTCCGCGCATGCTCACGCTTCCGCTCACCGGCTCGATAAAGCCCGTGATGGTGCGCAGCGTCGTGGTTTTGCCACAGCCGGAGGGGCCGAGGAAGGTGAAAAACTCGCCTTCGTTCACATGGACATTGATGTTGTGCAGCGCTTCAAAATCGCCGAATTTGACGACAATATCCTTCAGCTGAATCATGCGGGCAGCACTCCTTTACGCAAGTCATGGAAACACCGTACAAATAGGGCAGCCAGGCAGTGAGCAAACTGTGCGGGTGTAATCAGATGAATCAGGCGGCCCGCCTCCTGCGGAAGGCCCCCTGCGAAAGGGGCGAGCCCTTGTGCAGGCTCGCCCGGAAGGGTATGACGGGAAAAGGGATTACTGCGCCGCCTGAGTCAGGGTCGCCCAGTCGAGGTTGTCCCAGTCGGGCTCGGTGGGAGCGGTCGCGTTGTCGGGCCAGTAGAAGCCCAGGTTGGTCATGATGTTGGTCCACTCGGAGGAGTGAGCGCCCACATACTCGGCATAGGTCATCTCGGTGCCGGGCACAGTGTTCAGAGAGCAGTTCTTGATGGCGTAGATGGGGGGCACGGTTTCAAAGCCGGCCATGGTCGCGGCTTCCTCATTGCAGGGATAGGAGTCGAACTCCTCAGACCAGGCAGCCTGCACCTCGGCGGAGCCGAACCACTCGGCAAAGGCCTTCACGGTCTCAGTCTGCTCCTCGGTGCGGTTGGCATTCTCCATCACGCCAAGGTACTCGGCGATGTAGTAGGTGCCGTCGTCGATTTCCACCAGGGCCCAGTTTTCGGGCTCCAGGGTGCCCTTGAGGGGGTTGGCGGAGGAATCTGCAGCCGCGTCGATGTTGCCGTACAGGGAGGAGGAGTAGAAGGTGGAAATCTGCACGTCGCCGCGGTTCAGGGGGTCGAAGCCGTAGCTGTCGCCGGTGAAGTTGCCGCCCGCGCAGTAGGCCCACAGGGTCTTCCAGCCCTCAACGGAGATGCCGCCGGCCGGGGACTCGGGGTCGGTGAAGGCATACAGCATGGCGTTGTTGATGTTCATGTTGGTGGTGCCGCTCACCTTGCCCTGGCGGTACCAGGTGTAGCCGCTGTTGATGATGTCGGCCCAGTGGTCGAAATGCAGCACTTCGCCCTCGGTGCCCAGCTCGTCATTGCGGTAGAGCATCAGGATGTTCTGGATGACCAGGCCATAGGCCTTGCCGTCGAACTTGAAGTCGCCGACCTTGTCCGCCCAGGAGGGAGTCCAGTCCATCACGGTCAGGTTCTCATACTCGCCGCCCACCAGCTGGCTCCAGCGAACCTCGTTCAGGCCAAAGATGATGTCGGCATCCTTGCCTTCGTTGGCCGCCTGCACGGCGCTGGCGTCTCCCTTGTAGACGGTGGAATCGTCCAGGGAAATGTTGAAGCCCGCTTCCTTGGCGTGCTCAATCAGCCAGGTCACGCGCTCGGAGGAGTTGGAGTTGGAGTAGATGCGGATGGTATAGTCGTCCGCGCTGGCAAAGGCGCACAGGGACAGCACCATCACAGTGGCAAGAACCATAGCAAACAGCTTTTTCATCGGATAACCTCCTTCTGTATCACCCGGGCGGGATGCGCCCGCCCTGTCTGAACCGGCATATGGGCACACGCCAAAACATGGCAGAAATGCCCTTTATCCGTTCCATATTGTAAATGGAATTATAGCATAACTTGCCTTTTCTGTAAACACTGAAATGCACAGGTCTTCTGATTCTGCCGCGCTGCAAAATTGCTGTTGGCCTTTTGGAAACCGTGTGATAGAATGAATCCAGCTTTCAAACGCATCCGACAGGAGGGGCTTTCCATGGCGTTCACAGATCTGCATTTCTTTTCCACCGCGCTGCAGGTGCAGGTCAGCGTGTGGGTCATTCTTCCCGAAAAAAGCATGGGCATCGGCGTGGAGGCCGGCGGGGAAGCCACGCTGCCGCAGGTGCTGTACCTGCTGCACGGCTACTCGGACGATCACACCATCTGGCTGCGCCGGACCAGCGTGGAGCGGTACGCGGCGCAGCACAATCTGGCCGTGGTGATGCCCGCGGTCAACCACTCCTTCTACACCAACGAGGCCTGCGGCGAGCGCTACTGGGACTTTGTCTCCGAAGAGCTGCCGAATGCCGTGCAGCGCTTTTTCCGCCTCTCCGCGGCGCCGGAGGACACGTATGTGTGCGGCCTTTCCATGGGCGGCTACGGCGCGATGAAGCTCGCGCTGACCTATCCGGAGCGCTATGCCGCCGCGGCCAGCTTCTCCGGCGCGGTGGACATCGCGGACATGAGCCACCGCACTGGCGAGCGGCTGACCAACATGCAGCGCATCTTCGGCGACACGGACGCGGTAGCGGGCAGTGACAACGACCTGTTTGCCCTGCTGGAGCGCGACAGGAGCGCCCCGCGCCGCCCCCGCCTGTATATCGCCTGTGGCGAGGACGATTTCCTGTACCACCAGCACAAAAAGTTCTGGCCAGCCGCCAAAGAAGCGGGCTTTGAGGTAACGCACTATGAAAAGCCGGACACCGGCCACGAATGGGCCTTCTGGGACGAGCAGGTAAAGGTTTTCATTGACCGCTACATCCGATAATACGCTTTGAAAAGGCGCCTGTGCCGCGGAATCATCCGGCACAGGCGCCTGCTTGTTTTGGCGGGATTACATCATGCTGCGGTACAGCGCCGCGATCTCTTTCTCATTGGTGTCGCGGGGGTTGCCCGGGCAGCAGGCGTCGGCGTAGGCGCTCTCGGTGAGGAACTGCACGTCCTCTTCCTTCAGGATGCCCTTCAGGTCGGCGGGGATGCCCACATCCTTGCTCAGCTGCTTCACGGCGGCGATGGTGGCTGCGGCAGCCGCGTCGTCATCCATGGCGTCGATGCCGTCCACACCCATGGCCTTGCCGATCGCGCGGTAGCGCTTGCCGGCCACAGGGCAGTTGTATTCCAGCCCGTAGGGCAGGATGATGGCGCAGGCCACACCGTGGGGGGTATCGTACAGGGCGCTCAGGCCGTGCGCCATGCTGTGCACAATGCCAAGGCCCACATTGCTGAAGCCCATGCCCGCGATGTACTGGCCCAGGGCCATGCCCTCGCGGCCATCGGGATCGTTCTGCACCGCCTGGCGCAGGTTATGGCTGATCAGCCGGATGGCCTCCAGGTGGAACATGTCGGAAATGGCGCAGTGGCCCTTGGTGATATAGCCCTCGATGGCGTGGGTCAGGGCGTCCATGCCGGTGGCGGCAGTCAGGCCCTTGGGCATGGAGCTCATCATGTCCGGGTCCACCACAGCAACCTCCGGGATGTCATTCACGTCCACACACACAAACTTGCGCTTCTTCTCCACATCGGTGATCACGTAGTTGATGGTCACCTCCGCCGCGGTGCCGGCAGTGGTGGGCACAGCAATGGTGAACACCGCGTGCTTCTTTGTGGGGGCCACGCCCTCCAGCGAGCGAACGTCTGCAAACTCAGGGTTGTTGACGATGATGCCGATGGCCTTGCTGGTGTCCATCGCGCTGCCGCCGCCCACGGCGATGATACAGTCCGCGCCCGCGGCCTGGAAGGCCTTCACGCCGCACTGCACGTTCTCAATGGTGGGGTTTGCCTTGATGTCGGAATAGATTTCATACGGGAAGGAAGCTGCGTCCAGCAGAGAGGTGACCTTCTGCGTCACGCCGAACTGCAGCAGGCCCGGGTCGGTTGCCACAAAGGCCTTTTTGCAGCCGCGTGCGGTCAGCTCGGGCACGATGTTTTCAATCGCGCCGTGGCCGTGGTAGGAAACAGGATTCAGTACAATGCGGGAAGCCATGGGAATACTCCTCCTTTTTTATCGCAATGCGTCGGCGGGATACGGTATTTCAGCTCAAATACCCTTCGCGGGCCTTGACATTGAAGCGCTTTTCCAGCAGGTGCATCTGCTCGTCGGTGATGGTGTTCACGCGGGGCAGGTGCGCGATCTTCATGTAGATTTCCGCAGCCTTTTCGGCGGTCTCGATCAGGCCGAAGGTCTCGTCCAGGTCCTTGCCCGCGCCGTAAATGCCGTGCAGGCTCCACACCACCAGGCGCGCGGTGAGCATCTTCTCCGCGGTGGCCTCGCCGATCTCGTTGGTGCCGCACAGCATCCAGGGCAGCACGTTCACACCCTCCGGGAACACCACGATGCACTCGGTGCACATCTGCCACAGCGTGCGGGTGAATTCCTTTTCATCCAGCGTGTGCACATAGGTCATGGCCAGCAGGTTGGCGGGATGGCAGTGCATCACCACGCGGTTTTTCGGGTCGACCTTCAGCCGCGCCACATGGCTCATCATGTGGGCTGGGAACTCTGAGGTGAACTGGCCGCCGTCGCTGTAGCCCCACAGCAGGTCAGCCTGCTGACCCTGCTCCTTCAGGCGGACGATGCCCAGGTTTACGTCGGGGGCGTACTGCACGTTCTTGAAATACTTGCCCGTGCCGGTGACCAGGAAATACCTGCCGTCCAGCTCCGGCGCAGTGAAGCCGGTGGGGATGGTGCGCAGCACGCGGCTTGTGTCAAGATAGTCCCTGACCTCGTTTTCATCCAGCAGCAGGCTGATGTTGCCGCCATTGCGCTCGTCCCAGCCGTGGTTGTACATGTTGGTGGTGGTGCGCACCATTTCAATCAGAAACGGCGCGGTCAGAATGTCTTTCATGGGAATAACCTCCTTTTTGAATGCAGGGGTGCAGATTGACATGGGTGCAGTTGTGAGGTATAATCAAATTGGTTAGCTAAGTTAACTAATCTAACAGCGTGCGGATGAGGTGTACGGGTAGTGCAAAAGGCACCGCCTGACGCGCCGCAGTCCGCAGCAGCGTCGCTGAAGGAGGATGCGCAATGACAACAGTCAGCATATTTGAAGCAAAAACCAATCTCTCAAAATATGTCGCAACGCTCATGGAGCAGCAGGAGCCGTTTATCGTGATCACGAAAAACGGAAAACCCGCCGCGAAGCTTGTTCCCTATGAGGCGAATCCATCCCGCAGAATCGGCATCGCCAAGGGAAAGCTGCCGGAGCTGGATTCTCTGGAGGTGTTCAACAGCATCGACGTGGCCGGTGATTTTGAAGGAAAGGAGACGCTGTAAATGAAGCTTCTGCTGGATACTCATGTGCTGATCTGGGCGCTGACGGACAGCCCTCATCTGTGTTCCGAAGTCCGCGATATGATCATTTCCCCGGAGAACCAGGTCTGCTTCAGCACCGCCTCTCTGTGGGAGGTTGCGATCAAGAATCAGAAATCACCGGACAAATGCCCTTACCTGGAAACAGACCTTTTGGCGTGGTGCAGGGAAGCACAGTATGAATGCCTCTCTGTAACACCTGCGCATATTCTGGCGATTCGGAACCTTCATGTGCTGGAGGGGCATTCCCTGGCCAACCTGGATCCCTTTGACCGGCTGCTCCTGGCCCAGGCAAAGTCAGAGAGGGGCATACTCCTCTCTCATGACCGGAACTTCAGCAACTACCAGGAGGACTGCCTTCATCTGTTTTAAGGAAGCACCTGTGCACCAACAAATGCGGCCTTACCTCGTAATCACATCCACCGGCACGTTGAAGATCTTCGCTACCTTCAGTATGGTGTCGATGTGCCGCCCGGCGGCTGCCGCCATATGGTGGGTGGGGCCGGCCTCACTCCACTGGTTGCAGAATTCCCTCGCGCCGCAGGTGAAGCGCATGCGCATGTTGGTGTCGCCGAACTCGAAGATGGGGCCTTCCTCATTCACGCCCTCCGCCACAACGAACTTGAAGTGGCCGTCCCTGTCCTGCGTGATGCCCAGGAAGGTGATGGGCGTGTTGGTGGGCGGGTAGAACTGTGTCAGGTAGCCGCCGCCCGTCTTGCCGTGGAACACCGGCACGATTTTCATCGTGGGCTTCCTCGCCTGAGAAATGTCCGCGTCGCCGGAGCCGGAATGGCCGATGATGCAGATATCCTCATTAAAGTCGATGGAATACATCTCGCTCAGCTGGCCTGTGCCCGCAATGACCTTCAGTATGCCCATGGCCATGGCGACCTTGATGTCGCCCTCCACGGCGCAGGCGGTCCCCTGCTTGATCAGCATGGAGAATGCGGGAATCAGCATGGAATCCAGCTTGCCCGCAACGCCCTGGGCAAAGCCGTCGTAGTGGCTGGCCACAAAGCCCAGCTGCTCATCCCTGCACCACTGCTCAAAGGCCACCACGTACCTGGCCATGTCCCACACCTTTTCGATGGTGCCGCCGCCCTCGATGTCAAAGGTGTCCAGAATGTCCTGGGCTTTGGCGCGGATGGCCTCCTCGTCGGTGATGTTGTCGGCGATGGCCCACATCTTCTCCCAGTCAAACTGCTTGGTGTACAGCCACATGCGGTGGTAAAGGTTGGTTTCGTCGATGTACAGGTCCATCATGCCCGGATAGGGCCTGCCGATCTGCGCGATGTTGGTATTGCGGAAGCGGCGGCGCACCTGCGCGGCCTTGCACCAGTCGATGATCTCAGCCTCCACCTGGGGGTCGCCGCCCTCCACCACGCCGGTGATCACGGCATGGCGCTTGCCGGCCCGCTCCAGGTCGGCCACCATCTCGCCCACGGCGCCGCAGGCATACAGAGTGCCCAGCCAGGTGGCGTTATCGGTGTTGGGATAGTCCGGCGCGCGCATCTTCTGCACGTTCACCAGCACCACCGGCACATCCAGATCGCGCACGGCAGGCAGCATGTTGTAGCTGGTGGCGTAGGTCAGAAGCTGCAGGATCACCAGGTCCACATCGGCCGCGCGGAATTTGTCTCCCGCCGCCATGGACTGCTCCTTGGTGGTCACGATGCCGCCGTCGATCAGGTCGACGGAATCCGGTATCAGCTTTTTGAATTCCCTGTACTGGCCCTCAAATTCCGGCACCAGCGACGGGAACTGGGGAAGATAGGCGCCCAGCGCGATGGCAAATACGCCGATGCGGGCTTTGGTCTCCACAAGCATGCAGTTACTCCTCCTTGTCAGCGTCGATTTGTATTTTCAGGCTGCCCAGGGCTGTCGCCTCAATGGGCAGCGCAATGACCTGTTTGCCGGTGGCTTCCTCCGTCAGGCAGTTGAGGAACGCGTTTTTCGCTCCGCCGCCCACGATGTAAAGCTTTTTGTAGGTTTTGCCCGTGTTGCCCTCCAGCTCACCGATGGCCTTTGCATAGCTCTGCGCAAGGCTTCTGTATGCGCACCGGAAATATCCGCCCACGCATTTCGGGGGATGGGGAAGCTTGGCGTCGAAGGCGGCCTTCATGCTGTCCGGCGCCAGGAAAACGGGGTCGTTGGCGTCCACCACGTGGTCGAAGTGCTTTTCCGCCGCTTCCGCGGTGATTTCATTCCACGGCTTGCCCGGGCACAGCTCGTCGCGCAGGCGGTTCACCAGCCACATGCCCATGATGTTTTTCTGGTACCGGTTGTAGCCCACGCCGCCCTCGTTGGACCAGTTGGCCGCCTGGCTGCCCGCGTCCGTCAGCGGCTTCGGCGTCTTCACGCCCAGCAGGCACCAGGTGCCGGAGGAGATGTAGAGCTCGTTTCCCTCCATGGGGATGCCCTCCACCGCGCTGCCGGTGTCATGCGTCGCGCACAGCATCACCCTGATGCCCCTGTACTCCCCGATCACTGTCCCCGGCTGCTGCAGGGGGCGGAAAAGGTGACCCGGCAGGCCTAGCGCGCCGGCAATTTCCATGTCGTACTCCCCTGTGGCCGCGCTGACCATCCCGCCGGTGGTGGCGTTGGTGTACTCGTGGGACTTGACGCCGCACAGCCTGTACATCAGGTATTCCGGCATCATCAGGAAGTCGGTCACGCCCTCCAGCCGCCCGGCCAGGCAGTCGGCATACAGCTGATAGACGGTGTTGAAGGGCTGGAACTGAATGCCCGTGCGGCGGTACAGCTCGGCAAAGGGCATTTTTTCATGCACCTTTTCGATCACGCTGTCCGTCCGGCTGTCCCGGTAGGCATAGCAGGGCAGTACCGGTTCATCCCCCTTCAGCAGCACATAGTCCACGCCCCAGGTGTCCACGGAGAGGCTTTCGATTTCCGGGCAGACCTTCAGCGCTTCGTCCACGCCCGCCTTCACATGGCGCTCCAGCGCTTCGATGTCCCAGGTCAGGTGGCCGTCCGCTTCCGTCACGCCGTTGGGGAAGCGGTACACCTCGCGGGTCTGGATTTTCCCGTCTTCCTTCCAGCCGATGATATGCCTCCCGGAGGACGCGCCGATGTCGATGGCAAGACAGTATTTCATGGGTCTCACTCCTTATAGAAACTGTGAAGAAACAATCCGGGCAAAGCTGCGCAGGATTCATCTTTATCCTCAATGCGCCGCCGACCGACGACTGCGCAGCGGATAGAAATAAAGACCGGCGGCTTGTTCAGTTGATTGATGAACAGTGACTTACAGGTATCTCGGCGGACTCGCCGCCCCACAGCAGCGTCCCGCCCGGTCGTGTCGCCGTAACGCGCAGGGCGCCATCCTTCCACGAAATGTGCACAGCGCCGCCCTTCATGGGCACATCGCACTCCAGTGCGCTGAAGCGCTCCAGCCTCGGCGCCACCTCAAAGCGCCCGTATCCGGGCGTCAGCGGCTGAACGCCCAGGAAGTAGCGTCCCAGCAGATAGATTGGGCTGGCTGCCCAGGCATGGCAGAGGCTCTTCCCAAAGGGGTCGCCGTACATGGCGTAGAGCTCCGACCCCTTCTCGTTGGGGTCATACTGCTCCCAGAAGGTCTTTGCGCCCAACGACACCATGCCGCCCCAGTAAGAGCGCATCGTGTCCCACACAATGTCCAGCTGCCCGGCCTTGCCCCACATGTCCAGCTCAAAGAACTTGAAATAGGGCGTGGTGATGGCCGGCACCGCGTCGTTCAGCAGCACATGGTTCAGTATTTCCTCCGCCTGACGCCCCTGAGCGAAGTCGAACAGCACCGCGAAAATGTTGGCATGGCGGGTCACATTGTTTCTGCCGGACTCGTAGGTGTCGATGAAGGCCTTCTTCCTGTCATTCCAGAAGTACGCCTGAATCTTATCCTTCAGGCGGTCAGCCATACCGGCGTATCCCTCATCCGGTCGGCCCAGCTCGTTGGCTGCAAAGGCCATCGTGCGGCAGCACCGCCACAGCAGTATCTGCTCGGCGCACAGCACCCCGTCTTTGTCCATTTCCGCCCAGTCGATGTAGATCCAGTCCTGCTTCCTGCCGTAGATGAAGCCCTCGGGATTCAGCTGGCCGCGCAGCAGCGCCATCAGCGCCTGCATTTTGGGATACATTTCCGCGAGGAAGTCCCTGTCACCCGTCATCCAGTAATGGTTTTCCAGGCTGATAAGCCACAGCATGGAGTAGTCCACAATGGTATTCAGGTGCTGCGTGATGGGCGTATTGCCCCTCAGCGCCCGGATGGTGCGCTTGTTGATTTCCTCGTCAAAGAACAGGTACTGGTTCACAAAATAGCTCTGATACGCATCCCCCGACCAGATCCACCGGTCCCGCTTGACGCCGTCGATAAAAAACAGCCCGCTGCACAGGTGGAAAGTTTCCTTCGATATGTGCCAGATGTCGTTCACAAGCGCGTCGTTGCTGTGGAAGGCTGCCCTGCAGTCAAACGGAAATTCCTCGTGGCAGGCGCTGACCTCCGCCTCCCCCGGCGCCACGCCCGGCAGGTACAGGTAGCGGAAGGCCCGCTTGCGCAGCGCCTGCCCGGACTCGGCGTTTTCCTCGCGGTAATAGCACCAGCGGGAATCCAGCGCCTCCGTCTCGGACTCGCCGTAGTTCACTTCCACCATGCGGCGCGCGCCCTTCAGCCGCAGCGTTACCTCGCCATTCACCATCCGGCCAAAGTCATACAGCGTTCCGCCTTCGGCCGCTTTTTCGCTCTCCGGCAGGCAGCGGAGCTTCCTGTAGGGAATCTCCGCAGGCGTCATGTCCGGATCGCGGTACAGCGGTGAGGTGCCCGCCGGCGCCTTTTCCAGAAAATCGTCCGCCATCCACCCTGTGTCTGTAAAGCCTTCTTCCCCGTCCACAAAGGCGGCCGGCAGTCCGGTCAGGCTGGCCACGTCGATCTCAACGGTATGTGTGCCCGCAGGTATGCCAACAGCCGTGCCAAAGGCGTACTTTTTGCCGTCCACGCGCACATGGCCGACGCCTTCTGCGTGCACGGTGATGCGCGTATCCTGCGCCGCTTCCAGCGTGCGGGAAAAAAGCACGTGATGCCGCCAGCCGTCCATATGCCAGTAGGCCGGCCAGCCGTAGCCGCGCTCCTCTCGCTGCAGGTTCTGCAGCATGCCGTGATACAGCTCAAAGTCACCAGGGTACCAGAGCCAGCAGCCCATTGTGCAATCACACCTTGCCGTATACCGGCCCGCCGGCTTTTCAGCGCGGCCTCCGGTGGTTTTCCTTATATGTCATCATATATTATGCAATAAATACCGTTTCGGGTCAAGTCCCGAAACGGCGCGCCGAAGGATGAAATGGTCCGGCGAACCGCGGCAGCTGCCGCTTCCCGCGGGCCGCGCGGAGAAGCTCCGGGAGGCCCATTTTCGTGGTGGGCAGCAGGCAGTCCGCATTTTGGCATATTATGCCAAAAATATAGAAAAGCAAAACCCTTGAGACGCCTTATATCTCAAGGGTTTTCATTGTGTACGCCCGGCAGGATTCGAACCTGTGACCTTCAGAGTCGGAGTCTGACACTCTATCCAACTGAGCTACGGGCGCCCAGCGTGTTAAACATACCATGTTCGGAGGAAAAAGTCAAGGTAACGCCGCACAAATGAAGCGGTCAGATGGTGAGCGAATTCTGCGTCAGACACGATTGCAGTTTTTGAAGGCTAACTGGTGAGATGTCTGAATCCTTCCTTGCAATCCCCCCTGAAATGCGCTACAATACCACCAGTTACGGTAACACCGCTGCAGATGAGGTGGTCAGATGGCGCAAAAGGCACCACCGGATGCGCCGCCGAATTGCGCAGTGTTGCCTTACACAACTGCGGAACCTGGAATACAAGGGAGGATTGACATATGAGCAACAACATGCCCCGCGGAAGGCAGAAAAACGTAACCGGCACCGGCACCGGCGCCGAAAAGCACGGCACCGGCCTGGGCACAGGCCCTGTCGGGCAGGGAGGGCGCGCAGACCAGAGCGGCCGTCCCGCCGGCTCTACGCAGGCGCCGCGTCCGCAGCAGACGCGTCCCCAGCAGCAGCAACAGCAGAACCGGCCCCAGCAGTCCAGTCAAAACGGTGGCTCACGGCAGGGCGGCGGCATGAATCCGCTCATCCTCATCGTGATTGCCGCGGTGCTGCTGCTGGGCGGCGGCGGCGGGCTGAGCGGCCTGTTCGGCGGCGGCGACACCACCGACACGACTTCTTCCTACTCTCTTCCCACCCAGGCCGCGACCGCTGTGGTTTACGCGACCGAGCGGCCCACCACGGCCCCAAAGGCCACTGCCACCCCCAGAGCCACCGCGCGGCGCACGGCCACGCCCAGGCCCACCGCCACCCCGAGGCCTACGGCGACCCCCAGGCCCCAGAGCAGCGGCTATGCCTCCAGCGCCGCCAACAGCTGGTACAGCCTGTTCAGCGGCATGGGCGGTATTTCCAACGCCTCCTCTGCCTACGGCGGGGTGAAAACTGATTCCACTGTGCTGGATACCTCTGTGTCCGCGGGCACGCGCAGCCACCTCACCCGCCTGAAGGGCCGCGGCCGCGATACCGTGACGCTGATGATCTATATGTGCGGCACCGACCTGGAGAGCAAGAGCGCCATGGCGACCCGCGACCTGCAGGAGATGCTGAACGCCGATCTGGGCAGCAACGTGAACCTCGTGCTCTACACAGGCGGCTGCGCCCGCTGGCAGAACAACGTCATCTCCTCCGACCGCAACCAGATCTGGCAGGTAAAGGGCGGCAAGCTGGTGAAGCTGAAGGACAACGACGGCAATGCCGCCATGACCAACCCCTCCACCCTGTCCGGCTTCATCCGGTACGCGGCGGACAAATTCCCCGCCTCCCGCTACCAGCTGATTCTGTGGGACCACGGCGGCGGCTCCGTGTCCGGCTACGGCTATGACGAAAAGGCCTCCCGGGCCGCGGGCGCCATGTCCCTCTCCGGTCTGGACAGGGCGCTGAGCGACGGCGGCGTGCAGTTCGACTTCATCGGCTTCGACGCCTGCCTGATGGCTACCGTGGAAACCGCCAAGATGACCAGCAAGTACGCCGATTACCTCATCGCCTCCGAGGAGAGCGAGCCCGGCATCGGCTGGTACTACACCAACTGGCTGACCAGTCTGGGCAATAATACCTCCATTTCCACCCTGGAGCTCGGCAAGCAGATCTGCGACGACTTTACCGCCGCCTGCGCACAGCAGTGCCGCGGCCAGGTGACCACCCTTTCCGTGGTGGACCTGGCGGAGGTGGACGCCCTGTTTGAGGGTGGCGCCTTCACAGACTTTGCCAGGTCCATCTCCGGCATGATCGCCAACAAGGATTACGCCACTGTTTCCAACGCCCGCAACGGCAGCCGCGAGTTCGCCTCCTCCTCCCGCATCGACCAGGTGGACCTTGTGGACCTGTCGCTGAAGCTGGGCAACAGCGAGGGTGCGGCCCTGGCCGAGGCGCTGAAGACCACGGTGAAATACAACCGCGTTTCCGGCGTGACGGACGCCTATGGCCTGTCCATCTACTTCCCCTATCAGCGCACCTCCAATGTGGACAAGGCGGTGAACAACTACCAGGCCATTGACCTGGACGACAGCTACTCCGAGTGCATCCGCGCCTTTGCCAGCGTGCAGGCCAGCGGCCAGGCGGCCACGGGCGGCATCGCCAGCCCCATGGGCTCGCTGCTGGGCGGCGGCAGCTCCGCCTCCTATTCCGGCGGGGACCTGCTGGGCGAGCTGCTGGGCTCCTTCCTGGGCGGCAGCAGCTCCTCCTCCATGTCCGGCATGGACTTCCTCTTCGGCCGCAACCTCAGCGACGAGGACATGACCGATTACATCACCTCCACACAGCTGGACGGTGCGAACCTCCTGTTTGCGGAGGAAGGCAGCCAGTTTGTGCTGCGCATGAGCGAGGATCAGTGGCGTCTGGTGCACGGCATTGACCGCAACATCTTCCTCGACGACGGGCAGGGCTTCATCGACCTGGGCCTGGACATCACCTATCCCCTCAACTGGACGGCGGACGGCGGCTTCGTGGCGGACACTGAGCCCACGTGGCTTGCGCTCAACAAACAGATCATGCCCTGCTATCACCTCTATGATGTGGATGACGGCGAGTACTGGGCCAGCTATTACTATGCTCCCTGCCTGCTGGAGCGCGGAGATGAGCTGTACCGCGTGCGCCTGCTGTTCACCTTCGACGCAGACAATCCTAACGGCTATGTGACCGGCCTGCAGTTTGACTACCGCGACGGTGAGACCGAAACCGTGGCCAAGCCGGACGGCAGTGATGCGCTCGTGGCAGGTGATGTGCTGTGCTTCGTGTGCGACTACTACACCTACAGCGGCGAGTATCAGGACAGCTACCTGTTCGGCACGCCGTTTGAAATCGGCGCCGATGCTCTGACCATCAGCGACGTGGAGCTGCCTGAGAGCATCAACCCCGTGGTCACCTACCGGCTGACAGACATCTACAACCAGGCCTACTGGACCAACAGCATCGTGGGGAGATAATTCCCCGGGCATGCAGTAAAAACTGTACAGGCATACCGCTTGCGCCAGGTTGACCTCATCCGCCGCAAGCGGTATGCTCTTCACCAGAAAAGAAGTGGCGCCAGAGATGGCCCCCGTCGGAAACCCCGTTTCACTGGTCGGAGGGACCGCTTGCGATGGAAGGGCCGCCACGGAGCCAGAGATGGTTGTTTGGGCTTCTGTTCGCAGCCCGCTATTGAGAATATTGCAAATCATATCCCCGGAGGCATTCCATGACACACTGCGTTCACGTTGCCAGCCTTCCCCTGGGCGGGGGAAATCCTGTGCTGGTGCAGAGCATGACCAACACCGATACCCGGAATGTGGAAGCCACACTGGCACAGATCCGCGCGCTGGCGGAGGCCGGCTGCGACCTCGTGCGCGTGAGCGTGTATGATGAGGAGTGCGCACGGGCTGTCCGTTCACTGGTGGACGCCTCACCCGTACCGCTGGTGGCGGACATCCACTTCAACCACCGCCTCGCCATCACGGCGGCGGAAAACGGCATTGCCAAGCTGCGCATCAACCCCGGCAACATCGGCGGCGAAAAGCACGTGCGCGAGCTGGCCGACTGCGCAAAGGCCCACGGCATTCCCATCCGCATCGGTGTCAACTCCGGCTCGGTGGAGAGGGACATCCTCGCTAAATACGGCGGTCCCACCCCGGAGGGGATGGTGGAAAGCGCCCTGCGCCACGCCCGCATGCTGGAGGAGGCGCATTTTACAGACATCGTGCTGTCCATGAAGGCCAGCGATGTGCGCACCACCGTGGCGGCCTACCGCCTGGCAGCACAGGCCTGCGACTATCCCCTGCATGTGGGGGTCACGGAAGCCGGCCTGCCCGGCCAGGGCACGGTGAAAAGCGCCATCGGCATCGGCGCGCTGCTGCTGGACGGTATCGGGGATACCATCCGGGTATCCCTCACCGGCGACCCTGTGCCCGAGGCTGAGGCGGCATGGAGCATCCTGCGCGCGCTGAACCTGCGCGGCGGCGGCGTGCAGCTGGTGTCCTGCCCCACCTGTGGGCGCACCCAGATCGATCTGCCTGCCATCGCTGCGCGTGTGGAGCGTGAGCTGCAGGACATCCGCGTGCCTCTCAAGGTAGCCGTGATGGGCTGCGTGGTCAACGGCCCTGGCGAGGGGCGCGAGGCCGACGTGGGCATTGCCGGCGGCGGCGGGGACGGCATGGGCGTGCTGTTCATCAAGGGCGAGGAGCCCCGGAAAATCACCGGCGACCTGGCGGAGATCCTCATAAGCGAAGTGCGCAGGATCGCCGCGGAAAGGGAACAGAATGACGCTTGAAGAGATAATGAGGCAGGCATCGAGTCAGGACTTGCTGCTCGCGAACTTCTATCTCGATCCCGAAAGCGTGGACATAAATGGCGAAGAACAGATTCAGGCGCTGCTGCAGGCCGCAAAGAACCGGATGCGCGTTCTGAGGTGCTTCGACCATGCGCAGAGGGAAGCCCTCGAGGCAGCTACGGAGGGCGTGAAGGGTGACTTTGTGTACACCTTTGATGATGAGGATGAGCACGAGTCCCTTGAAGAGGCGCTGGAGCACCTCTCCTCCATGTGTCTGGCGCAGTGGGTGGAGGAAGGCAGCGGCCCGGACGACACGGAGGTCCGGGTCACCGTTCCCGCGGAGCTGATTCCCGCCTTCCACCCCACACAGGAAGAACGTGAGAAGCTCGGTTTCATAGACGCAATGCACTTCCTGATTGACCTGTACCTGCGGCGGCTGGGCGCCGTTTGCATTGAGGACCTGCCCTTCCTTCTCAACGTGGATGATGAAGAGGCAGCGGACTCTCTGGCCATGGTGTATGTGTGCAGAAGCGGCCCGTGGGCACTGAGAAACTCACCGCGTTTCGAGGAAAGGTCCTATATCGTCTCACCTGACCTGAACGAGCCGGAGCTGCTGATTGACATCCTTGAGCGCGAGCCCGCCGCTTCCCTGCCGCGCCGGAAGCTGACCAAGGATGAGCTGAACAGTCTGTTGGACGACGATATTGCTCCGGCCTGGCAGCCCTTTTATCAGTGGCTGAAAAAGAATGCGCCTGATCTGGGCGACGATGACCTGTACGACCTGATCGTGGAGGGCGAGCTGGAGCATCAGAATTACATGGTTCAGTTCGGCACCGAAGCAAGAATGCAGGAAAGGGAATTCATCGGCAGCCTGTTTGAGCTGGTCGGTGAGAAAAAAGCCAACGACGCTCTGAAAAAATACATGGACGGCTGCAACAGCGTTCCACTGTGGGTCAACAAGGGCTATTCCCCGAACGAGCTCTGTGCGCTGAGGAGCGACAGCCCTTACAGCAGCAAGGTGGGCCGCAATGATCCCTGCCCCTGCGGCTCCGGAAAGAAGTATAAAAACTGCCATGGCAAAAACTGAGGTATCCGCCGGCATCCTGCGCGACAGCAGCGGCCGCATTCTCATCTGCCGCCGCGGCGAGGGCCGGAAAAACGCGCACCTGTGGGAGTTTCCCGGCGGGAAGCGCGAGGCCGGAGAGGACGCGGAAGCCTGCCTGCGGCGGGAGCTGCGGGAAGAGCTGCGCATTGAAGCCGCGAATCTGCGCCCCTGCACCGCAGGCAGCGCGCAGGGCATTCATTTCACCTTTCTCACGGGGGAATGCGTTGGCGCACCTGTGCGCACCGAGCATGAAGCCCTCCGCTTCGTGCCGGCCAGGAAGCTGCTTGACTACACCTTCTGCCCGGCGGATGAGCCGGTCGCGTTTTCGCTTGCCCTCTCAGATCCTCCTCTGACCCATTTCCTGTGGGACTTCGACGGCACGGTCATGGACACCTATCCCGCCTATGTGCACGCGCTGTGCGGCATCGCGGCGGAGCTTGGCCTGCCGCTGAGCCCCGGGCGCTGCCTCTCGCTGCAGAAGATCAGCCTTTCCCACGCGGTGGGTGTGATTGCCGCGGAGAGCGGCCAGGCGGAGGCGCGGGTATGGGACGCCGTAAAAGCGGCGGATTTCCGCACCGAACTGCTGCGCAGCCAGCCCGTGAAGGGCATTCCGGAACTGCTCCGGGCACTCTGCGCTCGTGGCGCGAAGCACTACCTGGTCACACACCACGACCTGGATTGCCTGCAGCTGCTGAAAAGCTGCGGCCTGATGGACTGCTTCACCGGGTGGGTCACCGCGGAGAACGGCTTTCCGCGCAAGCCCGCACCAGACAGCATTGAGTACCTGCTGGGCAAATACTGCATTGACCCGCGCAACGCGGTCATGATCGGCGACCGCCCCCTGGATACGGAGGCCGGGCGCGCGGCCGGCATTCTCTCCATTCTTCTGGACGAGGATGACCGCTTTGCCGGCACCGCCTGCGACCTGCGCGTGTCGGATATTCCGTCTCTCCACCGCCTACTCTTTCCCCCGGAGGGGCTGCATGAATGATCTTTTGTCGCGGTGGGCGCGCAGGCTCCTGCCGCTGCTTTTCTGGCTGCTGGTGTGGCAGGCTGCCAGTGTCATCATCGGCCGCGAGGTGTTTCTGCCCTCCCCCGCACAGGTGGCTGTGCGGGTGTTCCAGCTTGCAGGCACCACGGCGCTGTGGCAGTCCATTGGCTATACCACGCTGCGCATTCTGGCGGGGTACGCGCTGGGCGTACTCTCCGGCGCGCTGCTGGCGGCGCTCTCCGTCCGCTTCAGGGCGGTGGAATTCCTTCTCTCGCCGCTGATGCTGACCGTGAAAACCGTGCCGGTGGCCTCATTCATTATTCTGGCGCTCATTTGCTTTTCGGCGCAGCGCCTTTCCCTGCTCATCTCGTTTCTGATGGTGCTGCCCATTCTCTACCAGAACACGCGCTCCGGCATACTCACCGCAGACCGCCAGCTGGATGAAATGGCGCGGGTGTTCCGACTTCCCCCGTGGCGGAAGCTGTGGCATGTCACCTTCCCGCAGGTGCTGCCCTCGCTTTCCGCCGGCTGCTCGGTGGCCATCGGGCTGGCCTGGAAGAGCGGCGTGGCCGCGGAGGTCATCGGCATCCCCAGGGGGTCTGTCGGCAGCTATCTGCAGCAGGCAAAGGTTTATCTGGAAACAACCGATCTGCTGGCCTGGACGGTGGTGATCGTGCTGGCCAGCCTGCTTTGTGAAAAGGCTGTCAGGGCGCTGCTGCGCGCGCTGGGCCGCCGCGCGGAGAGGATGTGAGCCATGCGGGACATACGGACCGTCGCCCTGTGCAAAAGCTACGGCGCTCACACCGTGCTGCGCGATGTAAATCTCACTTTCCCCGCCGGGAAAACAAGCGCCGTGATGGCGCCCTCCGGCGCGGGCAAAACCACGCTGCTCCGCCTGCTGATGGGGCTGGAGGCGCCGGACAGCGGAGAGATCATCGGTATGGAGGGCCTGCGCTGCGGCGCGGTGTTCCAGGAGGACCGCCTGGTGGACCGGATGACCGTCGCAGGCAATCTGCGCCTCGTCAGGCCTGCGCTTCGCCGCGAACAGATACTGAAGGCGCTGGACGCCTTCGGGCTGAGCGGCTGCGCCGACCAGCGGGCCGCGGAGCTCTCCGGCGGTATGAAGCGGCGGGTGGCGCTGCTGCGCGCGCTGCTGCATGAAAACGACATTCTGCTGCTCGACGAGCCCTTCAAGGGCCTGGACGAGGATACCCGTGAGCGCGTGATGGACAAAACGCGCGAAATGCTCGGCGGCCGCACCGTGATTCTGGTCACCCACGACAGTGCGGAGGCGGCGCGCCTCCACGCCAATGAACTGTATTTGCCCTTTGGAGAGAAAACAGATGATGAACGAATTTGAAAAGGCACTGAACGCCTGCGCGGCCGACCCCGCCGCCCTGCTGTGCGACCTGCGGGACGAAGAGGATTACGCGGCGGGGCACATTCCCGGCGCGGTGCACCTGCGGCATGACAGGCTGACGCAGGACATCGGCGAGCTGGCCGATCTGGATACTCCGCTGTACCTGTACTGCTACAGCGGACACCGGTGCGCCCAGGCGGAGGTGATCCTCCAGGCAATGGGCTACAGCGCGGTGCGGGTGCTCGGCGGGCTGGACAGCTATGACGGAGACCTAGTGGAGGAAGGCTGAAGCATTCCGGTTAGTGAACGGCATGCGCCGTTCGGAGGATAATGAATGATTGTACTGGGTATCGACCCCGGCTACGCGCTGATGGGCTGGGGTGTGGTGGAGGCGCAGGGCAGCCGGATGCGCCTGGTGGATTACGGCTGCGTGGAAACCTATGCAGGTACGCCCATGCAGCACCGCCTCCGCTCGCTCTACCTGGGCGTAAGAGATCTGGTAAACATCTACCGCCCGGATGACGTGGCCTTTGAGGAGCTTTTTTTTGCCCACAACGTGACCACCGCCCTGATGGTGGGCGCGGCGCGCGGCGCGGCCATTATTGCCGCCACCGAGTACACCGAGCAGCTGTACGAATACACGCCGATGCAGATCAAGCAGGCGGTCACCGGCAGCGGCCGCGCGGACAAAAAGCAGGTGCAGCAGATGGTGCGGCTGCTGCTGCACCTGAAGGAAACGCCCCAGCCGGACGACGCCGCGGACGCCATCGCCTGTGCCATTACGCACTGCCAGGCCGGGGTGAGCAAGGAACAGTTCCGCATGAAGTGAATACCGGAGGATGACATGAGTCCACTGCCTGTTGAGACCGCCGCCGATACGAAATACATGCGGCCCCTGCGCCTTGCCGGCCAGCTGATTATGGAAAACGGCGGGGAGACCTTCCGTGCGGAGGAAACCATTGTCCGCATGGGCCAGGCCTTCGGCCTGGACGAGGTGGAGAGCTTTGCCGTGCCCAGCGGCCTTTTCCTCAGCTACCGGCGGCTGGACGGCTCCACCGAAACGGGGGTCTACCGCGTGCGAAGGGCCGGCACCAACCTGACCCGCGTGGACGAGGTGAACCGCATCTCCCGCGCCGTGGCTGACGGAAAAATGGACTGCGAGGCAGCCACCGCCGCGCTGGAAGCCATCCGTGGGGAGAGGAGCGCCGGGCATGCGGCGGCAAAGATCTTCATGGCCGGGGTGTGCGCGGGCGGCTTCTGCCTCATGTTCGGCGGCGGGCTGACAGATACGCTGACTGCCGCGCTGGTCACCGCGCTGGTGCAGGCGCTGACCTTGCTGCTGGAGCGCTTTCACCTGCAGGCGCTGGTGGCCACCCTGTCCGGGGCGCTGCTGTCCGCGCTGCTGCCGCTCCTGTGCGCAAGGCTTTACCCCGCCCGGATCGATGCGGTGATTGCCGGCAGCCTGATGCCGCTGCTGCCCGGCCTGGCGATGACCAACGCCGTGCAGGACACCATGCGCGGCGACATGGTTTCCGGCCTGTCCCACGGCATACAGGCCATCCTCACCGCCGGCCTGGTTGCCGGCGGTGCGCTGATCGCCCAGAACCTGATCTGAGCATGGCAGCGCAAAAGCACAGAATAATGGCACGGAGATTGCACAATGACGCCACAGCCAAATTACCGGAGGACGAAGCTGGCCTGTTATCTCGGCTTTGTCACACAGGCCATCTCGGCAAACTTTGTTCCCCTGCTTTTTCTCACCTTTTACAGGACCTGGGGCATTTCCTACGCCGACCTGGCCCTCATTCCCCTCACGTTTTTCCTCACGCAGCTGGCGGTTGACTATCTGAGCGCGAAATTCGTGGACCGCATCGGCTACCGCAGGAGCATCATCGTCGCGCAGGTCACCTCCGGCGCGGGGCTCCTCATGCTCTCCTTCGTGCCCGATCTGTGCCCGCACCCTTTCGCGGGCATACTCGTGTGCGTGGTCATCTACGCTGTCGGCAGCGGCCTGATCGAGGTGCTGTGCAGCCCCATCATCGAGGCCTGTCCCTTTGAAAACAAAGCCGGCATGATGAGCCTGCTGCACTCGTTCTACTGTTGGGGCGCGGCGGGGACCATCCTGCTTTCCACGGCGTTTTTCACTATCTTTGGCACAGGGCAGTGGCGTATCCTGGCCTGCCTGTGGGCCATCGTTCCGCTGTACAATGTGTTTAACTTTGCCACCTGCCCCATTGAGCCCATCGTCGCCGAGGGGGAGAGCATGACCATCGGGCAGCTGCTGAAGGCAAAGCTCTTCTGGCTGTTCATCGTCCTGATGGTGTGCGCCGGTGCGTCCGAGCTGTCCATGGCGCAGTGGGCCTCCGCCTTTGCGGAATCCTCCCTGGGCATCAGCAAAACGGCGGGCGACCTGCTGGGCGCGTGCGGCTTTGCGGTGTTCATGGGGCTGAGCCGCGTATGGTACGGGCGCTGGGGCGCAAAGGTCAACCTGCACGGTTTTATGATCGCCTCCGGTGCGCTGTGCCTGTGCAGCTATCTGCTGGCCGCCCTTGCGGCCTGGCCGCTGATGGGCCTGATCGGCTGCATGCTGTGCGGCTTCTCCGTGGGCATCATGTGGCCCGGCTCCATCAGCATTTCCTCAGCTGCCCTGCCCCGGGGCGGCACCGCCCTGTTTGCCCTGCTGGCGCTCTCGGGCGACCTGGGCGGCGCGGCTGGCCCTGCCATTGTCGGCAGTGTTTCGCATCTCATGGGGGAAAGCATTCAGTCTGGCATACTGGCCGGCATCATCTTCCCGGTCGTACTGATGCTGAGCGTTGTGCTCATCAGCCGGCATCACAGCCCGGATGAAATGGAGAAACGGCAATGAGAAAGCAATCCTTATGCGCTCTTCTTGGCTCAATGGAGGGAAAAGCGATCCTTCTCGGCCAGCAGGAATCACCCCGCAGGGGCTTTTCGGACCGCGAAAACGAGTGGATCCAGGCAGTGACGGGCGAGCTGCCCGCCATCCGCGGCCTGGATTTCATCCACGACGATTACGACGGCGTCGTGGAGCGGGCCAGGCGGTGGAATGACCTCGGCGGCATCGTCACCATCTGCTGGCACACCGGGATTGAAGCCAACACCTACCCTGCCAGCAAGGAAGAAACCCCTGACTGGGATAGGCTGCTGACAGAGGGCACTGAGGAACACAGCCTGATGTACAGCCGCTGGGAGCAGGCCGCCGACGCGCTGGAGAAGCTGCAGCGGGACGATATTCCCGTGCTCTGGCGACCCTTTCACGAGTTTGACGGGAAATGGTTCTGGTGGGGCAAGGGCGGTCCGGAAGCCTTCCGCTCGCTGTGGCGGATGATGCGCGAGCACTTTGAGCGGGAGCGCGGCCTGCGCAACCTGCTCTGGGTGCTTGGCTACGCGGACGACGTGCTGCCCGGCTGGGAGGTGGATCCGGCGCTTTTCGACATTGCCGGCTCTGATACCTACCGCGGTGAAACAACACACGCCGCGGCCTACAGCCGGCTGCGGCAGCTCTATCCGGGAAAGCCGCTCGCCTTCCACGAGTGCGGCCTGCTTCCCCCGCCCGGCGCATTCTTTGACGGCAGCTGCCCGTGGAGCTGGCTCATGCCCTGGCACGGAGGCAACCTGATGAGCAACCATCCGGCCCGCATTGCGGAGGTGTACCGGGACAGCAGGATGATCACGCTCAGCAGGCTGCCCGCGTTCTGAGGAAAGCATGTGCGCAGCGCCGCCGGGAGGCCCCTGTATATTGAACAGGTTTTCTCCTCTCCTGTGCCAGATGAGGGTATAGTCACCCGGCAAAACGGCGAGACTGATTGTGCTCCGGAATCCATGTACCCAAAGAAGCGCCGGCGGGGACCATTCTTCTCCCGCCGGCGCTTCTGTCCGGTTTCTCATTCTTCCCTGCTGACAAAGCCGCCCAGCGCGGTCATCAGTAGTATTTTTATGTCCAGCCGGATGGACCAGTTCTCTATGTACCACACATCATAGCGGATGCGTGTGGCGATGTCCGTATCCCCGCGCCAGCCGTTCACCTGGGCCCAGCCGGTCATGCCGGGGCGCACCTGGTGCTTGACCATGTACAGCGGCACCGATTCCTTGAAGCGGTCCACATAATACGGTATCTCAGGCCGCGGGCCGACCAGGCTCATCTCACCGCGCAGCACGTTGAACAGCTGCGGCAGCTCGTCAATGGACAGGCGGCGCATCAGCGCGCCGAAGCGGGTTTTCCGGCTGTCGCCCCGGCTCGTCCACGCGGTGTCCTCCTCCCCGCTCTGGCGCATGGAGCGGAATTTGTACATCTGGAACAGCTTTTTGTTGCGCCCCACCCGCTCCTGTTTGAACAGCACCGGCCCTGGGCTGGAAAGCTTCACGCCGATGGCGCACACCGCCAGCAGCGGCAGCAGTAATATGAGCAGCAGTGATGCCGCCATCAGGTCGAACGCGCGCTTGATGAGGGCATAGCCGGCGTTGTCCAGCGGGTTGGCGCGCAGGTTGATCACGCGCGAGGTGCCGATGGACTCTATGGCCGCACTGGCAGGAATGAGGTCATTGTAGAACGGGATGACGGAAACCTTGGTGCCGCTCTGTTCGCACGCGGAAATGACGCCGCGCACCGCGCTGAGCTCCTCCGGCTCCAGCGCCGCCACCACCTCGTCCACGTCCTGGCGGGAAAGTATGTCAGAAAGGCTGTCCAACGGCCCGATGTAGCCTTCCTCTGTGCTGCCGCGCCCGAGGAAGCCCAGCAGGTGAAAGCCCAGTGTTGGGTCGGCAGCGATATTCTCCGCATATTGCCGGGCCAGCCTGCCGCTGCCCAGTACCACCACATGGCGCTGGTTGTAGCCGCGTTTCCTGGCGCCGGAGAGCGCCAGGCGGACAAGGTAGCGCCGCAGACACAGCAGCACCGATGAAACAAGGTAGTAGGAGAAAAGCACGCCGCGGGAAAAATCCTCCGCGCGCACCAGGTACATCAGCGCCATGCCGGCCAGCAGGCCCAGCAGGTTGCCGCCCCACACGCGGGGTATTTCCTGGCGCAGCCTGCGGGTGCGGGAGGGGTCATACAGGCCCATGACCGCCAGCACCAGCACCACAAACACGGAAAACAGCGCAGCAATGAGCACAATATGGGGGTGGCCACCGCGCACCGAGGCCATGTTCACGTCCCGCTTGAACACATCCAGCCACAGCCACGCGCACAGGCAGTAGGTGCCCAGCACCACACAGCCGTCCACCGCAGCCAGCGCCAGAGAGAGCAGCTGACGATTCTTTCGGATCATTGGACTTCCTTTCGGTAAATTAACCTTTGTGCGCCCTTGCGGGCAGGAAGATTATAGCACAACAGGCGGAGTTATCAAGGGGCAGGGTTTTGTAAAAGCCCCTGCCGCGTGGGCAGGGGCTGATGGATGGCTCGCGTATCAGTCCATCATGGCCAGCATGTCGCGCACGTCGCGCTGATGCTGCGTGGTCTCATAGCGCAGGTAGTTGTAGGTCGCCTGGTCCGGAGTGTAGTGGCAGCGGGAGCAGAAGTAGAGCACCAGGTTGGTGTCGCCGCCAAACTTTTCTTCAATGCTGTACCAGGTGTTGGTCTGCAGGCCGAAGCGGTTCACCAGGGCTTCCGGCTCGAAGGTGCCGTTGAGGTCGCTCATCTGGTTCAGGATGGTGAAGAACTCCAGCGTCACATTGAAGCGGCGGGCGGTGATGGTGTAGTCCACCTTGATCTCGCCGTCCTGCACCGTGACGGTCGCGCCGCCAACCACGTGGTTGGTGCCGCCTACGATGAACAGGTTGTCCGCCACCAGCTCATAGTATTCGGTGTGGTCATAGCTGGCGTCGAAGGGGGTGTACATGTACCAGCGGTCAGAGGAATAGGGGCGCAGCTTGGAGGCGGTGTCCCTCAGGCGCAGGCCGAAGGCGCACACGGTGCCGTCGCGCTCACGGAAGCGGGTTTCCTTGTGCTCGGGGTCGCGCTTGCAGATGCGCTCCTCGGTCATGGCGTCCACAGGCTTCCAGGGGCCCCAATCGTGGCCGAGCGGGCCTACAGCGCGGGTTTCCCTGTGGCTGGGATCGCGCTTGCAGATGCGCTGCTCCTGGCCGGGCTCGGTGCAGGCGGGTTCCTTGCCGGGCACATAAGTCCAATCGCCCCAGTCGTGGCCGACGGGCGCAACATCGCGGGTCTGCTTGTGGCTGGGATCGCGCTTGCACAGGCGGGTCTCCACGCCCTTGTCAAGGCAGGTGGGCTGCTTGGTCACCGTCCACTCGCCCCAGTCGTGATCCAGGGCAGGCAACTCGCGGGTTTCCTTGTGGCTGGGATCGCGCTTGCAGATGCGGGTCTCCTCGCCCTTGGTCAGGCAGGTGGGCTGCTTGGTCACCGTCCACTCGCCCCAGTCGTGATCCAGGGGAGGAATCGGCTCGGTGTAGGTGTGGGTGGGGTCATACGTGCAGGTATAGGTGCGGGTGCCGGGATCCAGGCAGGTGGGCTCCTTGGTCACCTTGCCCACATAGTTGTGGCCGTGGGGATCCACCGAGCGCTCCTCCTTATGGGAGGGATCGCGCTTGCACACGCGGGTCTCGGTGCCGCCCTCGGTGCAGGTGGGCGCCTTGGTCACCGTCCACTCGCCCCAGTCATGGCCCAGGGGAGGGATGGTTTCCGTCTTGGTGTGGTGGGGGTCGTTCATGCACTGATAATTGTACGAGCCGGGTTCAGTGCAGGTCGCGGGCGTGATGGACTCCAGCTGGTAATTGTGTCCGATCTTTGAGACGGTTCTGTCCTGATAGGTGCCGCAGGTCGTGCAGTCGCGGCGCTCGGTGCCGTCCACCTCGCACTCCGGGGCGATGTAGCTGTACCATTCAGTCCAGGTGTGCTTGGTCAGATCCGGCGCACCGACAGAGCGAAAATCCAGCTTGCCGCAAATGGAGCACTGACGCACTTCAACCGCCGCGTCCCTGCAGGTGGCCGCGGTGAAGCTCGACCAGGAACCCCATACATGATCGGTGGTATGCTCTTCCGCAAAAGCGAAGGCGCACAGGCCAACCGCCACGGTCAGTACCAGCGCGAACAGCGCGATCTTCCCGATACGGGTTTTGCTCATTTCCTTTGCCTCCTATTGAAATTGGGATGGCGGGCGCAATGACGCCCGCTATACAAGGGAACAGAAGGCCCGCGCGGCGCAGACGCGTCAGTGCAAAGCCACTCCCCGCTCCACCGTGTTTACCAGCGAAATACGGGACACCCATTTCCTCTGATAAAATATACTATAAAAGTGAGCACCCGTCAAGTGGTTATGCGTTTTCCGGCGCAGCGCGCCCCTTGCCAAAAGAACCTTCATCCCTTATAATATCCGCATGTCACAGACTGCATGAATCGAGGATTGCCGCCGCATGCCCCGCACAAAGGATCTCACCGAAGGCAGCCCTGTCAGGCTGATTGCACTCTTTGCGCTGCCCATCCTCGCGGAGGGCGCGCTGCAGCAGTTTTACAGTCTCGTGGACTCGGCTGTCCTCGGCCGCGCGGAGGGCGTGGCCGCGCTGGCGGCTGTATCCGCCTCCGGCTGGCTGGACTGGGGCGTGCTGAGCATCGCGATGGGCCTCAGCCAGGGCATCGCGGTGCAGGTTTCCCAGTCCTTTGGCGCGGACAGGCGCGAGGAGCTGCGGCTGGCCGCCGGGCAGGGGCTGCTGCTTTCGCTCCTGCTGCTGGCGCTGCTGATGCCTCTCTCGCAGCTGGCCCTCACGCCGCTTTTGCGCCTGATGAACACCCCTGAGGATACCTTTGCGCTGACCCGGCTGTATCTTCGCATCATATTCGGCGGCATGCCGCTGGTGATGGGGGTCAACCTGTTCAGCGGCTTTCTGCGGGCGGTGGGCAACAGCGTCACGCCGCTGCGGGCCATGGTTTTTGCCACACTGGCCAACATCGGGCTCGACCTGCTGTTCGTCTCCGTTTTCCGCTGGGGCGTAGCCGGAGCGGCGGCAGCCACCCTCGCCGCGCAGGCAGCCGCGCTGCTCATCAACGCGCTTGCGGTGCGCGGCACTGAGGTTTTTGCCCTGAGGCCAGCCCATCTCCGCCCGGACCGGGGGATGCTGGGCAGGCTTCTGCGCCTCGGTGCGCCGATCGCGCTGGGCAACAGCGTCATCGCCGCGGGCGGCGTGGTGCTCTCCGGCGTGGTGAACAGCTTCGGCTTTGTGTTCATGGCCGGCTACAACGCCGCCAGCCGTCTCCAGGGGCCGATCGAGCTGGCCGGCACCGCGGTGGGCAGCGCGCTGGGCACCTTCACCGGCCAGAACAGCGGCGCGGGAAAAATGCAGCGTGTGCGCCAGGGCGTACGGCAGGCCGCCTGGCTCACCACAGGCTTCGCGCTGGTGATCGGCTTGTGCCTTGTGCTGTGGGGCCGGAGCATCATCTCCCTCTTTGTGGAGGATGATCCCGCGCTTGTACAGCAGGTGCTGGACATCGGGCAGCAGTTTCTCTGGGTCATGGCCACAGGCCTGCCGGCGCTGTACCTGTTGTTCGCCTTCCGCTCGGCGCTGCAGGGGCTGGGCAACAGCTTCATCCCGATGGTCAGCGGCTTTGTGGAGCTCGCCATGCGCCTGGGGGCGGCGTGGCTTCTGCCCCACTGGTTTGGCGAGTGGGGCGTGTATTTCGCGGAGATTCTCGCGTGGATTGGCGCTGCGGCGCTGCTATGGGCAGGCTATGCCCGACAGATGAAAGGAGGACGCCATGTCTAACATCCCTACCCCGCATATCACCTGTGAAAAAGGCGCGTTCGCCCCGACCGTGCTGATGCCCGGCGATCCCCTGCGTTCCAAATTTATCGCGGAAACCTTCCTGGAGAATCCGGTGCTGGTGAACAACACACGCGGCGTGCAGGGCTATACCGGCACCTGGCACGGCAAGCCCGTTTCCGTGATGGCCAGCGGCATGGGCATGCCCGCCATCGGCATCTACTCCTACGAGCTGTACAATTTCTACGGCGTGGAGAACATCATCCGCATCGGCTCCGCGGGCATGATCGACCAGTCGCTCCGCCTGCGCAGCATCGTCGCGGCCATGAGCGCCTATACCAATTCCAACTTCGGCAGGCAGTACGGCTTTGACGGCACCGTGGCCCCCTGCTGCTCCTACAAGCTGCTGCAGGCAGCCATGGAGGCCGGCGAGCAGCTGGGCTGCACCCCCGTGCCCGGCGCGGTGTACTCCTCCGATATTTTCTATGACGAATCCGCTCCGCTCGGGAAGCTGGAAAAGCTCGGCGTGCTGTGCTGCGAAATGGAGGCCGCCGCGCTGTATATGAACGCCGCGCGGGCGCACAAGCACGCGCTGGCGCTGCTGACCATCTCCGACAACCCGTTCACCGGCGAGTCGCTGCCCGCGGAGGACAGGCAGAACACCTTCACCCAGATGATGGAAATTGCCCTGGCGATCGCCTGACAGGAGGAAAAATGCGCTGTGTGCTGCAGCGGGTCACAGAGGCCCGCGTCACCGTGGACGGTGAAACGGTTGGAGAAATCGGCCCGGGCTATGTCGCGCTGATCGGTGTCAGCGCGACGGATACCGAGGCGGATGTGAAATATATGGCGGAAAAGGTGCCCCACCTGCGCGTTTTTGAGGACGCGGAGGGCAAAATGAACCTGTCCATCGAGGATACCGGTGGCAGCATACTTGCCGTCAGCCAGTTCACGCTGTACGCGGACGCCCGCTCCTCCAGGCGCCCCGGCTTTACCGCCGCCGCCAGGCCGGAGGAAGCCAACCGCCTGTACGAGCAGCTGGTTTCCGCCTGGCGCGAAAAGGGGCTGAAGGTGGAAACAGGCCGCTTCCGCACTGAAATGAAGGTGCACCTGGTCAATGACGGCCCGGTGACCATACTGCTCGATTCCACCAAGCTCTTCTGACCGGCAAATGAAGCAGGCGCTTCCCGCGCGGAGGCGTCCTGTTTGTGCATACACAGATGATGAAACGAAAAAGGGGGTGACCCGCGCTTGCCCAAGGATAAACTGATTTACGCCTGCACCGCCTGCGGCTGGGAAACCAGCCGCTGGGTCGGCCGCTGTCCCTCGTGCGGCGCGTGGAACACCCTGGAGGAGGGGCTGGCCCCCGCGAAGGCAGTCGCCGCCGCTGCCGCCGGCGCAAAGCTTTCGGCCAGGCAGCGTCCCGGCACCGGCGCGCAGGCCCTGCGGCTGTCCGAGATTCCCGAGGAGGAGAGTGTGCGCACCTCCACCGGCATCGCGGAGCTGGACCGGGTGCTCGGCGGCGGCCTGGTGGAGGGCAGCCTGAGCCTGATCGGCGGCGACCCGGGTATCGGCAAATCCACGCTGCTGCTGCAGGTCTGCGCCCACCTGTGCGCGCAGGGCAAAAAAGTGCTGTACGTCAGCGGCGAGGAGAGCGCCAGGCAGATCAAGCTGCGCGCGCAGCGCCTCGGCATCACCGCGGAGGAGCTGTACCTGCTGGCTGAAAACGCCATGGACAATGTGGAGCAGCGCATGGCCGCCCTCTCCCCGGATGTGATGGTCATCGACTCCATCCAGACCATGTACAGGCCGGAGCTTCCCTCCGCGCCGGGGTCAGTCAGCCAGATCAGGGAATGCACCAGCCTGCTGCTGCGCCTGAGCAAGGAGAGCGGAACCGCCGTGTTCCTTGTGGGCCATGTGACCAAGGAGGGCGCCATCGCCGGCCCGCGCATGCTGGAGCACATGGTGGATGTGGTGCTGTACTTTGAGGGCGACCGCCAGCAGGAGTACCGCCTGCTGCGCGCGGTGAAAAACCGCTTCGGCTCGGTGAATGAGCTGGGCGTGTTCCAGATGACCGAGCGCGGCATGGCCGTGGTGGAGAACCCCTCTGAGCGGCTTTTGTCCCACCGGGCGAAGGGCGCCAGCGGCTCAGTGGTGTTCTGCGGACTGGAAGGGTCGCGCCCGCTGCTGTGCGATGTGCAGGCCCTGGTGACGCAGAGCTTTTTCGGCACCCCGCGCCGCACTGTGGACGGCGCGGACACCGGCCGCGTGGCGCTGCTGCTGGCCGTGCTGGAGAAGCGCGCCGGCACCCGCACCTACAACCAGGATGTGTACATTAATGTGGCCGGAGGCCTGGAGCTTTCCGAGCCCGCGGCAGACCTTGCGCTGTGCGCGGCGGTGGCCTCCTCCCTGCGGGATACGGCCATCCCTGCCGAGGTGGCGGTGATGGGCGAGGTCGGCCTGGCCGGTGAGGTGCGCGCGATACCCCAGTGCGAGCGGCGCGTGGCCGAATGCCGCCGCCTTGGCTTCACCACCGTGATCGTGCCCAGGGAGAACGCCCGCCGCATCCGTCCGGAGGAGGGCATGCGCGTGCTGGGCGTGGACACCGTGATGCAGGCGCTGGCCGTGCTGTTTGTGAAGCCCGGAAGAACGGAGCAGAAATGAAATCAAAAGCCTTTCAATATGTGATGCGCGGCCTGATCACCCTGCTGGGTGCGGGGCTGGGCGCCGCGCTGCTGGCCGCCGGTTTGCAGCTGGCCAGGCTGTCCAATCCGGGCCTCTCCATCCCCTTTGGGCTGCTGGCAGGGCTGTATATCGGCACGGCGCTGGTGTTCGGACTGGTGTTCTTTGCCTTCAGCTGGCGCATCTATTCCGGGCTGACCAGTCTGACCGGCCGTATTCTCAGCCGCATGGACCGCATGTCCATGGGGCAGCTGTTTTCCACCGTGGTCTGCTTCAGCATCGCGCTGGTGATGGCGGCGCTGCTGTCAAGAATACTGACCTTCATGGGCGAATCCATGTTTACCACCGTCTCCAGCATGATCCTCTATTTGGCACTGGGCGGCCTGGGCATACAGATCGGCCACAGGCGCTATAAGGATTTCCTTCACATGTTTCCGCGCGCGGTAACCTTTCACGCAAAAAAAGGCACCGCCCGGCTGAAGCGGCGTGCCGGTGCGCCGGCAAAGCTGGCCGACGCCTCCGCCCTGATCGACGGCCGCATGCAGTCGCTGCTCGAGACCGGCTTTCTGGAGGGTGCGGTGGAGGTTCCCTCCTTTGTGGTGGAGGAGCTGCGCCGCCTCAGCGACAGCGCCGACACCCAGAAGCGCGCCAGGGGCCGCCGCGGGCTGGAGAACCTGCAGGCAATGGAGGCCTCCGGCGTGAAGGTGACGCAGCAGCCGGAAGCCGGTGAACCCGACGTGGCGCTGCTGCGCCTCGCCCGCAGGCAGGGAAGCCCGATACTGACCTGCGACTACAGCCTGGCCAAATCCGCCACCGTGTCCGGCCTCACGGCGCTGAACATCAACGCCCTGTCTGCGGCGCTGCGGCCCACGGTGCAGGCGGGAGATGTGCTGCGCCTGCAGCTGACAAAGGAGGGCCGCGAGGCCAACCAGGCCGTCGGCTACACCGAGGACGGCACCATGGTGGTGGTGGAAGGTGCCCGCGCCCTGATCGGCCGGACGGTGGAGGTGACAGTGACCTCCGCCCTGCAGACCTCGGCCGGAAGAATGATTTTTGCGAAACGGAGAGAGGACGGCTGATGGAACGCATCCTGGTGGCAATACGCGGTGAAGAGGCCCCCTGCGGGGACTCTTTTCGCTGTGCCTGCCAGGCCGCCGCGCATCCCGAGGCGCTGACGTTTGCCCCCCTGAGCGCGGATTGCGGCGCGGATGCCGCGCGGGAAGCGCTCATGCACTGGCAGGGTGAGCCCTGGGTGCTGCTGTGCGCGGCGGAAACACGGTTCAGCCGGCACTGGGATGTGCTGCTGGTGCGCGAGCTGAAGGCCTGCCTTCGCGGGGAGGCCACCGGCGCCGCGCTGACTGGCTGCCTGCCCGCGGAAAGCGCCCCTGTTTTCGGCGTATCTCCGCTGGGTGTGGAGGGCTTTGACATGGAGGGGCGCGTGCTGCTGCGCAGGGGGTGCACCCTCTGCTTCGCCCGGGACAATGAGCGCACCGCCTGGCTGCACCCGGATTTCTGCTTTGCTCCGGCCGCCTTCTTCCGCAGCCTGCAGGACGAAGCCTGGCCGCCCAGCCTGGCCGCCTTTGAAAAGCGCTGGTCGCTGTACACCCTGCGCCTGCCGCTTTTGTGTACGCAGGTTTCCCAGCCTCTGCCACCCCCCATCGTGCTGCCGGAGACGCCCGCGCTGCCGCGCTTCGGGAAGCACTTCGGCATTGATTTTTCTGCATGTCTGGTGTCCCCTTCCGCCTATACCGGCCTGCCGGAGGCCAACCTGCGCCCGGCGCTCAGGGTCCCCTTCCGGCACCGCGTGGAGGAAACCTTCCGCAGCCTGAGCCTGACCAATAACCGCCTGAAGCCGCTGCTTGTCACCGTGTGCGACGATATGCCCTGCCGCGATGAGGTCAGGGCCAGCCAGGCGGAGGGCTTCCGCCGCCTGGTCAGCCTGCGCGAGGGCGTGGCGCTTTTGTACTGCGGGGATATCTGGAGAAAGACACTGACACGCGCGCACCCAAACACCCTGCCGCTGACACCCGGCTGCCTTCTGCCGGTCAGCCTGCCCATGGGCGAGGAAAGCAAGCGGCGGCAGCTGAGCCTGAGCAAGGCACAGACGCTGCTGCGGGCCGACGGGCATATGCCGGGCATGAGCCACCTTGTCTGGACGGATTTCGGCCAGCCCGCATGGCTGACAGACAGCAAGGCCGCCCTGAACTGGCAGGCGCTGTGCACGGACCGCATCGTCATGGCGGAGGTGGACGGCGTGCCGGATCCCTCCTGCTTCTGTGTGCCCGCGCCGCTTTTGACTCCGCTGGCCCGCGAAATCAGCGGCCTATGCGAGAACGCCCTGCGGCGCACGGGGCAGCTGCCCACAGAGGCGCAGCTGTGGAAGGCGCTGACCACCCGGCAGCCGCGCTGGTTTGAATGGAAGCCTCTGCCGGAGAGGGAAAGGCTGCTGTCGCTGCTGTTTTCACGCCAGAAATTCGCGTCAAAAGCCCCCTGAAGCACCTGCAGCCGCGCGGAACGGCTTGTGTTTCAGAGGGTTTTTTGCTGTTTTTTCCTCATTTTTGCTGCCTTTGGCATTTTTTTGCTTGCCTTTTTGGCCGCAAGAGGTTACAATCGCACGTGGCAGCGGCAGAAGCTGCGCTGCCATGATGATCTGTGCGGGAGGTGCAGCCGATGAACAAAAGCGGACTGATCAATGCTATTGCCGCGGCCGGGCTGGACCGCAGGGATGCCGAAACCGCCCTGAACGCCGCGCTGGACGCCATTGCCGATGCCCTGCAAAGGGACGAAAGCGTTTCCATCGCAGGCTTTGGCACCTTCAGCGTGAAAAAGGGTAAAGACGCGGAGGGCATCAACCCGATGACGGGTGAGATCATCAGGATCGAAAGCGGCAAACGAACCCCGGTGTTCAGGCCCGGGAAAATACTGAAAGAGAAGGTGTAAACACAATGGCTACTGTCAAGGAAAAGGCCGCAAAGGCCGAAAAGGCTGTCGAAACTGAAGTGAAGAAGACCAGGAGCCGCGCCAAGACCGCCGCCGAAAAGGTGGAGGCTGCCGTGGCGGATATCAAGGACGCTGCCGCCGCCACCGAAATCGAGGCCAAGAAGACCGTCCGCAAGGCGGCCCGCACCGCGAAGGCGAAGGCTGAGGAAGTCAAGGCTGCCGCAGAAGCGGTCAGGCCGGCCGCTCTGAACATCGTCATCCAGTCCCCCATGGGCGGCAGCATCACCGCGGAAGAAATCGCCGCCAAGCTGCCCGAGGGTGCCGAGTCCGTTTTCGTGCGCGTGGACCACAACAAGCTGTACTGGGTTCGCGGCGAGGAAACCGGCGCTGTGGATATCTGGTAATAGCTGTCTGCGCATTTGCGTATCTTGCAGCCGCTTCATCTGCGCTGTGCGCGCAAAAATGACCCATGCCTTTGCTGGCATGGGCTTTTTGTTTCACTACAGGGCGTGCCGGTCAGCCTTCCAGCACGAAATGCGCCTGCGCAGCGGCGTAGTCTCCGCGCAGGCCGTCAAACACCCAGCCGCCCCGCATCAGCGCAGCACCGGTGAAGCACTTCTGTCCGCCCTCCGGCCGGTAAAGCCCGTCCGGCTTCAGCCCCTGCAGGCGAACGCAGATCACCGGCCCGTTGGCACGCACATGGCGCAGCACCAGGCTGACCAGCGCCTCGCTCCGGTCAGGCGATACAAACATCCAGGCGGAATAATCCCGTTCCTCTTCCAGCTCGGTCAGGCGGTAATAATCTCCGTGGCTGATAAGGCCGGAAAAGCGGTGATACTCCTCAATCTGCGCCCTGATCTCTTCTTTTTCACAGTCGGTGAGGGCCTCCGGGTTCAGCTCATAGCCGAAGGTGCCGGCCTGCGCCACAATGCCGCGTGTGCGCAGCGGCGTCACGCGCCCTGTCTGATGGCAGGGAGCGGCGGACACGTGCGCGCCGACAGCGCTGATGGGGTAGCCGTAGGAGGTGCCCCGCTGTATCTCCAGCCGCTCGATGGGGTCGGTGTCGTCCGAGCACCATATCTGTGGGCAGTAGAACAGCATCCCCGCGTCAAAGCGACCTCCCCCGCCGGAGCAGCCCTCGATCATCAGGCCGGGATAGCGCTCCAGCAGGCGCTCCAGCAGCTGATAGGTGCCCAGCATGAAGCGGTGCGGCACCTCGCCCTGGCGGGAAGCGGGCAGCGCGGCGGAATAGCAGTTGGCGACAGAGCGGTTGAAGTCCCACTTCACATACTCTATCCTTGCGCTGTCCAGCACGGCGCACATGGCGCCGAAAAGGTAGTCCACCACCTCCTGGCGGGACATGTCCAGCACCAGCTGGTTCCGCGACAGCACCGGCCTGCGGCCGGGGTCGCACAGGGCCCAGTCAGGATGCGCGCGGTACAGCTCCGAGTCCTCGTTCACCATCTCCGGCTCAAACCACAGTCCAAACTGCAGGCCCAGCGCGTGAATCCGCTCCGACAGCTCCTTCATGCTGCAGCCGAGCTTGCCCTCGTTGACCGTCCAGTCACCCAGGCCGCTGGTGTCGTCATTCCTTGAGCCGAACCAGCCGTCGTCCAGCACCAGCATTTCCATGCCCATCTCCCGCGCGCTGCGGGCGAAGCGGAGGATCTTTTCCGCGTCAAAATCGAAATAGGCCGCCTCCCAGCTGTTGATCAGCACCGGCCGGCTGGCCTGCTGGTACCGCTGAGGTATCACATGCTGCCGGATCACGTTGTGATACTGCTGGCTCAGCGCATTGAAGCCGCTGCCGCTGAAGGACAGTATCGCCTCCGGCGTTTCAAACAGCTCGCCCGGCTGCAGTGTCCACGAAAACCCGTCCGGCTGAATGCCGGCCACCAGCCGCAGGCTGCCGGTCTGGTCGACCTCCATTTCCTCCAGGTGGCTGCCGGAATACATCAGCATGCAGCCCCAGCAGTCGCCTGTGTTTTCCGTGGCGTGGCGAGCGCAGGCGATCACAAACGGATTGCTGTGGTGGCTGCTCATCCCGCGGCGCGAGCCAAAGGCGGTCACGCCCCTGGGCAGGCGCACTCTCTCGGGGACACGCTCCATGCAGTGCCGGCCGTGGAAATGCACCGCGTCAAAATCCCCGTACAGGAAATCCAGGCACGCGGAGGCGGCCTTTTCCACCGTCAGTGCCTGCGCGCCGGTGTTGATGAGGCGGGCGGAGCGGACAATCACATCCTGCGAGGGAAACACATGATACAGCAGCTGGACCTCCAGCCCGATCACATCATCTCTCAGTAGAACAGTCAGCGTTTCGGTATCGCCGGCGCCGCGCACATAGGGCAGCTGCCGCAGGGGCTCCCGCCCTTTTTCGATGCGGCAGTCCCGGTAGCGCAGATCCACGCTGCGGCTGCCGCTGCAGCTTGTCACCTGCACAGCCGGCACGCGGTAATCCCCCACGCCGCTGCCGGCGTATTCCTGCGGAAGGGTATCCAGCGAGTATCCGCGCTCGGACCTCTGCTCATACGGGTTTCCGGAGAAGCCGCGGTCGACCATGCGGATGCGGTAGCTCATATCTTCGCCGGTTTTCGCGCCGTAATACAGGTGCTGCAGCACGCCGGCGCCATCTGCCCTCATCTGGTACAGCGTGTTTGCGGTCACAAGGGAAAACACGCCTGCTTTTTCGTCAAACTGTATGCTCATTTCGATGCTTCCTTCTGTCTTTTTTCACGCCCGCCCGCGCTTGCCGGCGCACTGGCCGCGGCAGGCAGCTTTGCCCTTTTCCGCATGAACCTGATATGCTTTCCCCTGCGGACGTAGTGCGCAATCAGCGAGCTCGCCACAAAGCCGACGCTCATGCCCAGCAGTGTCAGCAGGCAGTTGGTGCCGTTGGTCAGCACCATGCCGGGATCGCTGATATACAAGCCGGCAATGGCGTAATAGAACAGGTCGCCGGGGATAAGGGGCACAATGGACGGGTAGGTGAAGTAGGTGGAGGGATCCTTGCGGACGGTCGCCAGAATCTCCGCGTACAGCGAGGCTACCAACGCTGCCAACGCAATCAGCGCGAGGCGGCTGGGGATGTACGGCATCAGCACAATCAGCGCGATGCGTGTCAGCAGGCTGCCCAGCCCCGCGCGCAGCAGGTCATGCGGCGGGATGCGGAACACAACGCCGAAATTGACCGAAGCCAGGAAGCTGAGCGCCATCAGCGCCACCGGGTTGCTGAGGGGCGAAGCCACCGTTTCCAGCATGCCGCTGCCACGGCCGAACAGCCACAGCGCGCAGTAGATGCCCATGGCCAGCGCCAGTGTTTCGATGGTGATTTTTGCAACCTGCAGTATGCCGTTCATTTCATTGCCGCCCAGCAGGTTGCGCACCGCGTTGACCAGCGGTATACCGGGGATCACCAGCATGGACACGGTGATCAGCACCACCGGCCCGTCCGCGCCGATGCCCGTCAGCAGCAGAAGAAGCGTCAGCGCGGTGGCGGCGAACATGGTCACGGCGTTGACAACGATGCTGTCCACGCCGGGCTTGGCCAGCGCCAGCTGCAGATAGTGCATCGTGGCGGTCACCACCGACGTGCAAATGATTTCCTTCCAGCCGCCGCCAAAGATCAGGCACAGGCAGGCCATGGCGGCCATCTGCGCCAGCAGCACCATCCAGTCGCTGTATTCCTTCACCGCGGAGGCCTCGCGGAGCAGGTCCTGCAGCTTCTCCGGCTCCGGCCTGTCGCGGACGATGGCATAGGAAAGGCGGTTCAGCTGCTTCAGCCTCTGCAGGTGGATGCCCGCCGCGGGGATGGAGGCCTGCCTTGCGGCGTAAGCGCCATCAGCGTCTTTGGCGGAAACCGACACAAAATGGCTGAGCAGGTAAATGCTCACATCCTGCAGGCCGTAGGCATGGCAGAGGCGCTCCAGTGCCAGGTGTACACGCTCCAGGTTCGCCCCGCTCACAATCATGGTGCGGGCAAACTGTACGCAGAAATCCATCAGCAGGTCCGGCATGCTCTTCCTCCTCCGGTCAGATCCTTTACACATCATCATATCAGGGAAAGTGGCTTCTGCATAGCCATTCCGGCAGTTTTTTTCACAGCGGCCTGTCTTCATCATTTTCCGTGCCGGGGCTGTTGACACCGGGTGCGCGTGCGGCTAAAATTGAATCCGTTCGGCGCCGCGCGGCAAAAACGGAACTGCTGGCGGCGGAAGCGCCGGCATCATTCACGCAGCATCGGCAGGGAGGCAATCATGCTCATTACAGGCGCAACGGTTTTTACAGGGGAAAGCCTGGTCAGCGGCCTGGGCGTCCGTCTGGCGCAGGGCCGCGTAGCGGAGGCAGGCGAAGGCCTGACGCCCGCGCCGGGCGAGCGCACGGTTGACCTGGGCGGCGATTATCTGCTGCCCGGCTTTGTGGACGTGCACATCCACGCCTTCCGGGGGCATGACACCATGCGCGGAGAGGCGGACATCCGTGCCATGAGCCGCGATCTGTACAACGAGGGCGTGGCCCTGTTCTGCCCGACGACCATGAGCGCCTCCGTGGAAGAAACCCGCACCGCCGTGCTTGCGGCGAAGGCGGTGCGCCTCACTCCCGAGGCACGCGGCGCAAGGGTGGCCGGCGCGCATATGGAGGCGCCCTTCCTTTCCCCGGAAAAGGCCGGGGCGCAGATGAAGCAATACTTCCAGTCCCCCTCCTGGTCCGCCTTTGAAGCGATAACCGGCGGACTCACAGGGGCGGTGCGGCTGATTACCCTCGCGCCGGAGCTGCCCGGCAGCGAGGCTTTCATCCGGCGAGCCGCAGCGGAGGGGATTCATGTGTCCGTCGGACACACGGCTGCCACCGCCGCCCAGACACATCTGGCGGCCGACTGGGGCGCGGACCATGTGACGCATACCTTCAACGCGCAGACGCCGCTGCACCACCGCGAGCCCGGCGTGCCCGGCGCCTCGCTGGTCGATGACCGGCTGTACTGCGAGGTGATCGCCGACGGGGTGCACCTGCACCCGGATGCCGTGCGGCTGCTGGTGCGCTGCAAGGGAGCGCGGCGCGCGGTGGCCATCACCGACGCGATGGAGGCCGCCGGCCTGCCGGACGGTGACTACAGCCTGGGCGGGCAGCGGGTCATCGTGCGCGGAGCCGAGGCGCGGCTGGAAAACGGCACGCTGGCCGGGTCGGTGCTCACGCTTCGCCTTGCCCTGGAAAACCTGATCCACCGCTTTGGCATCGCGCCGGGGGCTGCCTGCGCCATGTGCACCTCCACGCCGGCCGCCTCCATCGGGGAGGAAAAGGCCGGGCGCATCCGCCCCGGCAGCCCCGCGCCGCTGACGCGCTGGAGCGCGGACTGGCGCTGGATGGGCATTCTGGACGGCTGCGACTGACAGGAGGATAATATGCACACAACCATTACCGTATGGAACTTACCGCCTGAGCAGCTGGGACGCCTCAGGTGGCTCGGCCATCAGCTGCGCGCCGAGGTAAAGGCCGCCTCGCCGCGCGAGGCCGGCGTGCCGCTGCGCCTGGTGGTTTCCGCCCCGGAGGAAAGCGCGGAGGGGGAAACGCCCTTCCCCGAAACCCTGCTGCTGCTCTCCGGGTTTGAAGGCGGGCAATTGGACCGCTTCCTGGCCGGCTGCCGCGAGGCGGGCCTGGCCCGCGGAGCGTACAAGGCGGTGCTGACGCCGAGCAACCGCCAGTGGACAGCGGTGCAGCTGATGGGCGAACTGCGTGAAGAGCGCGCTGCCCTGGAGGGTGACGGAAGGAAAGGATGAGGTCACACTTGCGCGAAAAAAAACAGCTGCTGGGCGGCGTGCTGTGCACCGCCTGCGCGGTGGTGTGGGGCAGCGGCTTTGTCGTGATGAAGGAAGGGCTGAACCTGCTGCCGCCGTCCCTGCTGCTCGCCACGCGCTTCCTCGGCGCGTTTGCGGTGCTGTGCCCGGTTTTTGCCGGTAGGCTGCGCCGGATGACCGCCGCGACACTGCGCCACGGCCTGCTGGTTGGCGTGGTGCTGGCCGCCGCCTACCTGGCGCAGACCTATGGGCTGGATGCCACCACGCCCGGAAAAAACGCCTTCCTGACGGCGATCTACTGCGTGCTGGTGCCCTTTGTCGCCTGGCTGCTGACGGGAAGGCGGCCCTCAGGGCGCAACCTCGGCGCGGGCCTTCTCTGCGCGCTGGGCATCGGGCTGATTTCCCTGCAGGGCAGTTTCCGTATAGGCGCCGGCGACGCGCTGTCACTGCTGTGCGGCCTGCTGTTTGCCTTCCAGGTCGCGCTGCTGGGCCTTTTCAACAGCGAGGATGATCCCATCCTTATGACCATACTGCAGATGGGCACGGCGGGCGGCATCTGCCTGGCGGTGGGGCTGGCGACCGAGCCGCTGCCCTCCTCCTTCCCTGCCGGCGGGGTGCCGCTGCTGCTGTACCTGGTGCTGGCCGCCACCGTGCTGACCAATGTGATGCAGAACATCGGCCAGGGTCTCATATCCTCCTCCGTCGCGGCGCTGCTGCTGAGCCTGGAAAGCGTGTTCGGCACGCTGTTCTCCGTCCTGTTTTACGGGGAAAGGCTGTCCGCGAGGGTGCTGGCGGGCTTCGCGGCGGTGCTGGCCGCCGTGCTGGTCAGCCAGCTGCCTTCGCGCGGGGCCGCAAAGGAGTAGAAACGCCTGAGGGCGTTTTTTTCGTCCGCGCCGTTACGCCTCCAGCAGCGGCACGATTTCCCACAGGTCGGCAATGTCATAATCGATCCGGTAGCCCGCCGGCGCGCTCTTCTTTTCCGGGTTGTACCAGCAGGTGAGGATGCCCGCGTTGTTTCCGCCCCGGATATCGCTGGTCAGTGAGTCGCCGACAATCATGACTTCCTCCGCGCGCACCGGGCCGATAGCCTCAAAAACAGCGTCAAAAAAGGCAATGTTCGGCTTTTCGGCACCGACAGCTTCCGAGAGGAACACGCCGTCCATCAGATCCCCCAGCCCGGAGAGCCTCAGCTTTTTGGTCTGGGCGGCGGTTGCTCCGTTCGACACCGCGTACTGCTTCACCCGGCCCCGCAGGCTCTGAACCAACTGCAGGCTTCTGTCCCGGTATACGATGGTGTCGCCCAGGCGCAGCTGATACCTGCGGTTGAACTCCTCCGCCAGCGCCACAGGGACGTTTACTTCGGCGAAGAACTGCTCAAACCGCCCCACGAGCACCTGCCGCTTCGTGATTTCGTTTCTCTCCAGCCGCTGCCAGAACACCTCGTTGATGGCCGAATAGCGGCTGATCATTTCATCGGTGCAAGGGCCGAGGGAAAACTCCCTGAACAGGCTTCTGACCGCCGCACTCTCCGCGGCCTTGAAATCCAGCAGGGTCCCGTCCACGTCCCACAGCAGTGTGTTGATCATCGGCCGCCTCCGTATTCACTGACCGGGCTTCTTCCCGGCTTCCATGTCCGTGTTTTTCCTGCCTGACCGCGGTGTCCGCCTGCGAAGCGGCGCCCCGGTCAGATCAAAAATTGCGGTGCTGTAACATCTGTAAATTCTCCTGTGCGCCGCGCAGCGGCACGGTGCTTCAGCAAAAGCATGATAGTCAAGCCCGAAGCGGATGTCAAGCGCTGTTTTCCTCCGCCCCGCTCACCGCCGCAGTACTGTTACAGCCCGCGCAGGCGCTGTATTTTCGTCCGTTTTCGTGTTCTCGCGCAGAAGCTTTTGCGCAGGGATTGTACACTTGACTTTTCCGGCAATGACTGTAAAATAGGTACTACTGAACAGCAAAATTTAGCAAAGGAGAAGGCAGCATGAGCACAGCATCAGCAAACCGGAAACTCGCCTCTCCGGAGGTCAGCCGCACGCCGCTGCACCTCTTTTATGTTCTGCTGGCCCTGTCGCTGGGCATGCTGGCCGGCGGCGGCATATGGTATATCGCCATCACCGGCATCATCGGCAACAAGAACTGGGACTTCAACCTGTACGGCCGCGGCCCGGCCCTGCTCGCCATCGTGGGCGGCGTCCTTTTGGTGCTCACCCTCGCGGCGTATTTCCTCCTTCCCGCGCTGAAGCCGTGGTCCAGCTACACCCGGCGGAAGCTGCTGCGGGACAGGTACCGCTACATGCTGATCATCCCCGGGCTGATCGTGGTTTTTGTGTTCAGCTACATGCCCATGTACGGCATCGTACTGGGCTTCAAAAACTACAAGATTAAGAGCGGCATCCTCTTCTCGCAGTGGGTGGGGCTGTACAACTTTGAGCGCTTCTTCAAAAGCCCCGTGGCCGGTCAGGTCATCTGGAACACGTTCTACATCGGCATCACGCAGCTGCTGATCACCTTCCCCGTGCCCATTCTGCTGGCGCTGCTGATGAACGAGCTGCGCTCCACCGCCTACCGGCGCACCATACAGACCATCATCTACCTGCCGCACTTCATCAGCTGGGTCATCATGTACTCGCTGATGTTCTCGCTCTTCTCCGTCACCTCCGGCCTGGTCAACAAGCTGCTGATCTCGCTCGGCTCCACGCCCATCAACCTCCTGTCCGACCCCACACGCTTCTACGGCATGCTCTATGTTACCAGCATCTGGAAGGAAGCCGGCTGGGGCACCATCATCTACATGGCGGCCATCGCGGGCGTGGACCAGGAGATGTATGAGGCCGCCTACCTGGACGGCGCGAACCGCTTCCAGCAGTGCGTGCACATCACGCTGCCCTCCATCGCCTTCTCCATCACCACCATGCTGATCCTCAATGTGGGCTCCATCATGGGCGCGAATTTCGACCAGATCATGAACCTGCGCTCCGCCGCCACCTCTTCCACCGTAGCGCAGGTCATCGACACCTATGTTTATGACATGGGTGTGGGCAAAGGCCAGTACGACCTGTCCACCGCCATCGGTCTTTTCCAGCAGATCGTCAACTGCATCATGCTGTTCCTGTCCAACTTTATCGTCAAGCGCATGTCCGGCGAAGGCTTCTTCTGAGACAGGCGGAATGAAAAGAAAGGAGGACAAGACCCATGGCAAACCAGACGCACGCCAACCGCATCCGCCATTCCTTCGGCGACAACCTCTTCAACGCGTTCAACATCGTGCTGTTTGTGCTGATCGCCTTCATCATTATCTTCCCGTTCTTCAACATCCTGGCGATTTCGCTGACCAGCAACGCGGAGTATATGCGTGAGCCCTACATTCTCTGGCCGAAGGCGCCCACGCTGGAAAGCTATGCCTACATCTTTTCCACCTCGCTGATTCCGCGCAGCTATGCGCTGACCATCTTCATCACCATCGCCGCCACGATGCTCTCGACGCTTGTCACCTCCATGCTGGCCTACGGCCTGTGCCGCGGCGACCTGCTGGGGCAGAAGTTCTTCATGATCTATCTGCTCATCACCATGTTCTTCTCCGGCGGCCTGATTCCCAATTACATGAACATCACCAAAACGCTGGGCTGGAGCAACAACCTGCTGGCGCTGATTGTGCCCAACTCAGTCAGTGTGTTCAACTTCATCATTGTCCGCTCCTTCTTCCGCCAGCTGCCCCCCTCGCTGGAGGAGAGCGCCCGCATCGACGGCGCGCACGAGCTGACCATTCTGTTCCGCATCATCTACCCGCTGTCCATCCCCACGCTGGCCACCATTGCCATGTTTGTGGCGGTGGGCACCTGGAACAGCTGGTTCGCGGCCATGCTGTACATGCGGGATGAAAAGCTGTATCCCCTGCAGCTGATCGTGCGCAACTTCATCGTGCACGAGGCGCGCCCCGCCGACATGCAGAACATGGAGGGCTTGAGGGACGCGGCCGGCAACCGCATCTTCCTCAACGAAACCGGCCTGAAAATGGCCTGCGCGGTGGCAACCGTGCTGCCCATGGTGATCATCTATCCGTTCATCCAGAAGTATTTTGAAAAAGGCATGACCATCGGCGCCGTCAAGGGCTGACGGCCTGCCGGCTTCTCAAGGGAATAAAGCCTGCGAGGCTTAATTCAATACAGATAAGGAGGAACCCATCATGAAACTGTGGAAGCTGTTTGCCCTGGTGATGGCGCTGGTGCTGGCAATGACCGCCACCGCGCTGGCCTACGACGGCGAGATTCTGGACATCACCGCCGACTCCGACGACAACCCCTTCACCTGGGACCCCGCCAATGATGCCATGGCCGCCTACATTCAGGACAACTTCGGCATCAACTTCATCCAGAGCGAAGTAAACTATTACAACAACGACTTCTCCGCCACCCAGATGGCGGCGCAGGACGGCAACCTGCCCGAGGTCTTCACCGCCGACATCCTGTACTACACCCAGGAAATCACCCAGTTCATCCCCGAAGAGCTGGTTGCCGAGATTCCCCAGGAGCTGATCGACAAGTACCCGCTGACCAAGGCGCGCCTGGAAAACGACGCCGTGTCCCAGCTGGTGCACAATATGTACGACGGCTACTACTTCCTGCCCAAGCCCGACTCCGCCGACCCCAGCATCTACCTGGCCGAGCGCAAGGGCCTGTTCATCCGCAAGGACTGGCTGGAAACCCTGGGCCTGGAAATGCCCAACACCTGGGAAGAGCTGTACGAAGTGTGCCACGCCTTCACCTATAACGATCCCGACCAGAACGGTGTGAACGACACCTATGGCCTGACCGGCGACGGCCTGGGCACCCTGCGCTATTTCTTCGCCTCCACCGGCGTGTCCAACCGCTACTGGAACAAGGACGCCGACGGCAACTGGTTCTTCGGCGCGCTGGACGACAGCAACATCGAAGTGCTGCAGTGGCTGCGCAAGATGTATGAAGACGGCTCCCTGGATCCCGACTTCGCCGCCACCACCTGGAAGCAGGGCCTGCAGAAGTTCTCCTCCAACACCTTCGGCGTGTGCGTGCGCAACGCGGACGCGGACTGGATCAACAACGTTGAAGTGGAATACTACGGCGCCGCCAACCCCGATGTCAACCCCTTTGACCGCGTGAGCCTCATCGGCGCGCTGGGCACCAACAAGGGCGACCAGCCCCGCATGGAAGCCTACATTTCCTGCATGGTGGCCGTGCAGTTTGCCCCCGAAATCACCGAGGAAAAGATGGACCGCTTCCTGGCCTTCTATGAGTACCTGCTGGGCGAAGGCAAGTACATGCGCATGGGCCTGGAGGGCGAGGACTACACCGTGGAAGCCGACGGCTCCATCAAGAAGATCCGCGATGAGAACGGCAACGCCGCCAACCTGGCTGAAAAGTATCCCTGCATCCCTGTGACCCACTGGACCAGCTGGGGCTTTGAGATGGCCGCGCTGCCCGAGGTGGAATACTTCGACCAGTACAACGACGAGACCAAGGCCCTCAACGCCGCGGTGTGCGCCATCCGCAACGAGAACCCCGTGTATCCGCAGGTCGGCCCCATGCTGATCGATGACGACGCCGTGACCGACGCCTCCGCCTTCAATATCACCAGCGAATACTGGACCATCATCTCCGGCACCGATCCCGTGGCCGACATGTTCGCCGATATGAAGACACGCGCCGAAGCCTACTATGGCCCCGCCACCGAAAAGGTGACCGAGATTGCCGCCCAGTACGGCTGGTAATTTCGCGGTGCTGACCCAGACACAGCAGGGTTGACAACGTGCAGATGAAGCGGTCAGATGGCGAGTGAATTTTGCGTCAGGCACGATTGCAGTTTTTGAAGGCTTGCCGGTGGCAAGTCGAAAAACTGCAAGAAGTGAATGGCACAAAAGGCACCGCCAGCTGTAGCCGCTGAATTGCGCGGTGCTGCCCAGGTACCTGTGCGGGCCGCTTCTTCCACACGGGGGAAGCGGCCCCTTTTATGGAAACGCGTCTTTTGTATTCATTATGTGAACCTGGAGGAGGAGCCTATGTCCGTCCAAGCCAATGTCTGCCTGACCCCGGAGGGCCGCATCACCGCCTTCGGCAAAACCTGGCAATTCGACCCGTCCTTTGAGCCCGCTGTTGTCTACCAGGGCGGCGAACGTCTGCCCTTTTCCGCGGCAGGCCGCGTGACGCGCAGGGCCTTCAGCAGCGGCCTGGGCGCCGGTGAGCGGGTTACCTATCAGGATTTCCCCGGGCACGGGGACCTGATGTTTGAAACCGAGGCGCTCGTGAACAGCACCGACGGACATGTGGATCTCACCTTTGTGATGCTGCGCGGGGGCCGCGGTGCGATTCAGGAGGTGCAGTTTCCCGCCCCGCTTGAGGCGGACGGCGAGGGGGACTACGCCGTGCTGAACACCATGCAGGGGCAGCTGCTGCCGTCCCGCTGGCCGCAGGAGGTTGGCGCGAAGCTGCCCTTCGACGGGCAGCTGTGCTCTGAGGCCGCTTACATGCCCTGGTGGGGCGAGGTATCGGCGCAGGGCAGCTATCTGGCCTGGGTGCGCAGCCCCTGGGACGCCAAATACGCCATACAGCACCCGGCGGGCGGCCCCACCCGCATATACGCGCGGCACCTGCCCTCCCTCGGGAAAATGCGGTACCAGCGCACCGTGTCACTGTACTTCCTGCCCGCCGGCAGCGGCTATGTGGAGCTGTGCCAGCTGTACCGCCGCCTGGCCGACGAGGAGGGCAAGCCGGTGACCCTGCGCGAAAAGGCCGCAGAAAATGAAAACGTGGAGCGGCTGAAGGGCTGCTGCGTGATGCACGTGCCAGGGAAGACCCATGTGGTGCCGGACTCGCGCTACTATAACAGCGAGGAGCCGGAAAAGAACGAGCGCCTTGTGCCCTTCGCCCACTGGGAGGAGCGGGTAAAGGCCCTGAAGAAAATGGGCGTGGACAGGCTGTATATGCACCAGGACGGCTGGGGCCAGCCCGGCTATGACAACCAGCACCCGGACTATCTGCCCCCGTGCAGGGAGCTCGGCGGCTGGGAGGGGCTGAAATCACTGGCCGACACACTGTACAGCCTGGGGTATCTTTTCGGCCTGCACGACCAGTACCGCGACTACTATCTGGACGCGCCGACCTACGACCCGGACAACGCCTGCCAAAGCGCCGACGGCAGCATCTACGGCCACGCCATCTGGGCGGGCGGAAAACAGAACTACCTTTGCGCCACGCTCGCGCCGGCCTATGTGAAGCGCAACTTTGAGCAGCTGCTCAGCCGCGGCATCTGCCTGCAGGCCACCTATCTGGACGTGTTCACCTGCAACGAGGCGGACGAGTGCGCCAACCCGCGCCACATGATGACCCGGCACGACTGCCTGCTGGCCAGGGCCAGGTGCTTCCATTACCTGACCTCGCGCGGCATTGCCCCCTCCTCCGAGGAGGTGAACGACTGGGCGATGGACAGCCAGGTGTTCTGCCACTGGGCGCCCTACCTGACCGGCTGCGCCATTCCCGCGCCGCTGTTCAACCTGACCTATCACGACTGCGTGATGATCCCCTGGAAGATGGGCGCAGAAGAGTGGGGCATTCCGGAGGGGACCACGGGCTTCCTGCACTGCCTGCTCGGCGGCGGCATGCCCTATATGAGCGAAACCGCCGAGGGCGCCGAGCTGGAGGAAAACATCCGCCAGTGGCGGGTCAGCTCTGAGCTACACCGGCAGGTCGCCTTTGAAAAGATGACCAGCCACACGTTCCTGAGTGAGGACAGAGCCCGCCAGAGGGCTGTTTATTCCGACGGCACGCAGGTCACGGTGGATTTTGCGGAAAACACCTTTGAAATCATCTATCCCGACGGAAGGAAGGTGAACAGCCTGTGAGCACCCTCCGTGTAACAGCGCTGCGATTGCCCGCCGCCAGGCTGGGCCCCGCGAACCCGCTGCCGGATCTGGCCGGGGCCGGGGACGCGCACGCGCGCATTGAGATCGATCACGAAACCGTTTCCGCTGAGGAAGCGAAGTACATGGGCTGGGGGCGCGTCCACACCATACTGCCCTATACCATGCAGGATGGCTACACCCGCAGCCGCGAGGTGCGGGACCTGAAGGCCATCGAGCTGGAAAACGGCCATCTGAAGGCCATTTTCCTGCCCGGGCTGGGCGGAAGGCTCTGGTCGCTGTATGACAAGGAAGAGGAGCGGGAGCTTTTGCACCGGAATCCCGTTTTCCAACCCGCCAACCTTGCGCTGCGCAATGCCTGGTTTTCCGGCGGCGTGGAGTGGAACTGCGGCATCATCGGCCACACGCCCTTCACCTGCGACGACGTGGCCTGCGAGCGGCTGTCCCTGAGCGACGGCACGCCCGTGCTGCGCATGTTCGCCTACGAGCGGGTGCGCCACCTGTTCTACCGTGTGGAGGCCTTCCTGCCGGAGGAGGCCCGGCAGCTGTACGTGCGCGTGCGCATCGACAACGCCCTGCAGGAAGACACCGCCGTGTACTGGTGGAGCAACATGGCTGTAAACGAGGGAGAGGACGTGCGGGTGATTGTTCCCGCCGAAAAGGCCTTCCGCTACGGCTACGGCGGCAAGCTGAGCAAGGTGCCGGTGCCCTATATGGACGCCGAGGCCGACAAGCTGAGGGGATCTGCCGCAAAGCTGGCCAGGGCGCAGGGCGGTGTGCTGCACTGGGATGTGAGCCACGCCACCTGCCTGCCGCAGAGCATGGACTTCTTCTTTGATGTGCCGAAGGACACGCGGCCGTTTATCGCAGCGGTGGACGGCGAGGGAAAGGGCATTTACCAGACCTCCACCCATGAGCTGCGGGGGCGCAAGCTGTTCGCCTGGGGCATGGGCGCGGGCGGCAGGCACTGGCAGACCTTCCTTTCGCAGCCGGGCAGCGCGTATATCGAGCTGCAGTCCGGCCTGGCGCACACCCAACTGGAGCACCTGCCCATGAAAGCCGGCGCCACCATCTCCTGGCTGGAAGCCTATGGTCCCATCCACGCCGATGCTGCCGCCGCACAGGGCAGAGACTGGGAAGCGGCCGTGAATGCCGTGCGCGTGCCCCTGGAGGCAGCCTGCCCCGAGCAGGCGCTGGAGGAGACGCACCACCGCGCGGCAGCCGAGCTGGACGGCGTGTGCGGCGAGGTACTGCACAGCAGCATGGGCTTTGCCCGCTGTGAGCAGGCCCTGCTGGGAGAGCGCTTTTCCACTGCCGGGCTGAATCTGGACGCCCTGCGTGAGGGCCCGGAGGAACAGCCGTGGCTGGCGCTGGCGCGGGAGGAGCCCCTCCCCTGCCCCGACCCGCTGGAGGAGCCGCTGAGCTACCAGATTTCCGCCGCGTGGGAGACCAGGCTGCGTGAGGCAGTGCAGAGCGGGAGAGCCGACCACTGGTGGGCGCACTACCAGCTGGGTGTGATGGCGCACGCCAGAAACGACACCGTCCTCGCCGCGGAGGAATACCGCCTGTCCCTTCAACAGGCGGAAAACCCATGGGCATTGCGCTGCCTCGCCCTGCTGGAGAAGGAGACCGCGCCTGCCCGTCTGCTGCGCTCTGCCAGGATGAAGCCCATCCGTCCCCTCGTGCTGGAGGCCATGGAGGCCCTGCTGAAGGCGGAGGATTACGCCTCGCTTCTGGATTTCAGCGAGGGCCTGCCGGCGGCGCTGAAGGAAGACGGACGCGTGAAAACCTACCGCGCCGCCGCGCTGCTGCGCTCAGGCCGACTGGATGAAGCGGAGGCCATACTGCGCAGACCGATTGTGCTCAGCGACGTGCGCGAGGGCAACACCCTGCTGACCGACCTGTGGTTTGAGGCCGCTGCCCTGCGCAGATTCGGCCGTGCCGACGCGGAAGCCCTGGCCTGGGCGGAGGAAAATGTGCCGCCTCCCGAAAACCTGGATTTCAGAATGCTGTGAAAATACGGAGGAACAACCATGAGCAAACCCTTGACAGTGGCGGTTGCCGGCTGCGGAAGCCGGGGACAGGATACCTACAGCAAAATACTGCTGACCATGCCGGAAAAGGCGACGATTGTCGCCGCGGCGGATATTGACCCGGAAAAGCTGGCAGGCATGCGGAAGCTGACCGGCATTCCGGAGAGCGCGTGCTACAGCTCGGCCGAGGAGATGCTGGCACAGCCGCGCCTGGCGGATGTGATGCTGATCTGCACTCCGGACCGCTGCCATTACGCCGAGGCCAAAGAGGCCCTTCTGAAAGACTACGACCTGCTGCTGGAGAAGCCCATCGCGCCCTTTGCCGACCAGTGTATTGAGCTGCGGGACCTGGCCGTGGGGCGCGGGCGCAGGGTGGCCGTATGCCACGTGCTGCGCTACACGCCCTTCTACCAGAAAATCAAGCAGCTGATCGACAGCGGCGTCATCGGCGAGGTGATGAACATCCAGGCACTGGAGCAGGTGTGCTACTGGCACCAGGCGCACAGCTTTGTGCGCGGCAACTGGCGCAACGAGGGGCTTTCCTCCTGCATGATACTGCAGAAGTGCTGCCACGACATGGACATCATCCTCTGGCTGACCGGCAAGCACTGCGAGCGGGTTTCCTCCTTCGGCAGCCTGAGCCTGTTCAAAGAGGAAAACGCGCCGAAGGGCTCCGCCGCGCGCTGCGTGGACTGCGCGGTGGAGGACTGCCCGTACAACAGCGTAAAGTTCTATCTGGAAAGGTACCGCATCGCCGGCGACGACTGGCCCCAGAACGTAGTGGCCTTCGAGCCCACGGAGGAAAAGCTGATGGAAGCGCTGCGCACAGGCCCCTACGGCCGCTGCGTGTACCGCTGTGACAACGACGTGGTAGACCACCAGGTGGTGAACCTGGAGCTGGAGGGCGGCGCGACGGTGAATTTCACCATGACGGCCTTCACAGCCCACGGCGGGCGCACCATGCGGGTGGGCGGCACCATGGGCGAGCTGTACTGCGACATGAAGGCCGAGGAAATCAGGGTGATGCGCTACGGCCAGGAGGATGAGATCATCGACGTGAGGAAGCTCGCGAACGATTTCTCCGGGCACGGCGGCGGCGACACCCGCCTGGTGCGCGAGTTCCTGGAGCTGATGCGCGGCGAAATCGGCATCAGCGGGACACTGACCTCCATCGAGCGCTCGGTGGAGAGCCACCTGGTGGCGCTGGCGGCGGAGGAATCCCGCAGGGAGCACGGAAAAGCCATCGTCCTGTGAGGAGGCACCTGGTAATCACACCGTACGGAAAGCGGCCGGCAATAAAGCGGTGAAATACAACCGACAAATGATGATGCGCAGAGGGAAGCGGCGGAAACTTCTCCCTCTGCGCATTTTGTGTTTTCACACCAGCCCCCTGCCGCGGGGCGCGGCAGGCCCGCTCAGAATGCGCCGGCTGCGCAAAGAGCCCTCCATTTGCAGTTGTGTTTTTGCGCATGGTTCGGTTTTTGCGCTGCCCCGGTTTGTTCGCGCTGTCCGAATGTGCCCCGTTTTTTGCATTGTTATTTCTGGGAACTTTGCAAAACCCCTTTATTTATATGGCTTTTTGTGCTATTATATCGGCAGCGGGCAATCGTTCGAGCAAAGTGCAATATTTGAGCATTCAAAGCGCAATGGATGAATAAATGTGACCGGATTTGACATTGATGTACAGGCCGATGGGATGTATCATTTAATCAACGGGCGTGACATAAGCCCAACATCAAAACAGGAGGAATGAGTCATGAAGAAACTCATCGCTTCGGTGCTGGTACTGGCTATGCTGGTATCCGTGGTTTCCCTGCTTCCCTTTGCGGCCACCGCTGATGAGCTTGAGCCCATCACCCTGACCGTATTCCGCGGCGACCCCGGCGACCAGCCTGCCGAGGACAATAAGATCTACAAGCTGATCGAAGAAAAATTCGGCGTGAAGTTCCAGTTTGAATTCCTCGCCGGCAACCTGGATGAGACCCTGGGCCTGAAGATCTTCGGCCAGGACTATCCGGACCTGTTTGACGGCGGCAACAGCGCGGACCTGATCATCTCCGGCGGCGCGCTGGTCAACCTGCTGGACTACATCAGCCCTGAAAAGACGCCCCGCCTCTGGGCGCACATTGAGCCTCAGAAGGCCCGCCTGATCGAGAAGGACGAGAACGGCAACGATGTGCTGTACATCATCCCGAACTACGGCCTGACCGATGGCGACCAGATCGTGAACGAAGTCAACGGCCCCGCCTTCTTCATCCAGAAGCAGGTGCTGGCCTGGGCCGGCTATCCCCAGATCCACACCCTGAACGAGTACTTTGACCTGATTGAGCGGTTCATTGCCGAGAATCCCACCGACAAGAACGGCACGCCCTACATCGGGTTTGACATCCTCTGCGAAGACTGGCGTCATTTCTGCCTCATCAACCCCGTGCAGCACCTGATGGGCCGCCCGAACGACGGCGAAGTGCTGATTGATGTGAGCACCAATGATTTCCACACCGAGACCTTCATCGACAAGCCCTATGCCAAGGCCTATTACAAGAAGCTGAACGAAGAGTTCCAGAAGGGCCTGATCAGCCGCGATACCTTCGTGATGAACTATGACCAGTACATCGCGCAGCTGTCCAGCGGCACCGTGCTGGGCATGTTTGACCAGACCTGGGACTTCGGCAACGCCACCGCCGCCCTGAAGGACGCCGGCATGGACGAGAACACCTATGTGGCCCTCGGCCTGGTGTATGACCCCGAGTACGTGGACGGCAAGGTCATCGAAGAGCACTATGTGAACGGCACTGTGCCGAACGTCCGCCGCGGCTTCGGTATCTCCGTCACCTCTCCCTATGCCGAGCGCATCGTCGCCATGTGGGAAGAGATGCTCTCCAACGAATGGCAGCTGCTGTTCAACTGGGGCATTGAGGGCGAAGACTACTATGTGGAAAACGGCCGCCTGCTGATGACCGAGGAGCAGTACAACAATCGCAACGACAACACCTGGAAGCTGCAGAACCGCGCTCTGGCCTTCTGGGAGTCCTCTCCCAAGAAGCAGGGCTGGATCATGGACGGCCCCTATGCCGGCAACGCCTGGGATCCCGCCAACCAGCCCGAGATCGTTCTGGGCCTGATGAACGCTTATGACCAGGACTTCCTGAGCCACTATGGCTTCTCCAAGTTTGCCGACTTCGTGAACCCGCCGATTGAGCTGGCTCCCTACGGCGAAGCCTGGCAGATCGACTACACGCCTGTGGACGTGGAGCACACCGACTTCCTGAACATCCAGGATCAGCGCCTGCCTGAGCTGATCATGTGCGCGCCCGAAGAGTTCGACGCGAAGTGGGACGCCTTTGTGGAGGAAATCACTCCCTCCGCCACCGCCTTCGGTGACTACATGCAGAAGGCCGTGCTTGAAGAGGCTGCCAAGGTTCTGGGCAACGAATAATCGCCTGCATTGCGCCAGGGGGAGAGCGATGCTCTCCCCCTGGCTTTTCGGAAAGGAGGGGGATGGCTGTGAGCCTGGCAGCGAAAAAGAACGCATCCGGTCCTGCTACCGGGAATAAGAGCAGCTTTTTTCGTACACTGGGGAGGCAATGGCAGCTGATGCTGATGTCGGTTCCCATCCTGCTGTACGTGCTGCTGTTCAATTATTTCCCTATGTGGGGCTGGTCCAACGCCTTCATGGATTACACCAACATGAAGAACGTGGCAAAGGGGATCACGCCGTACATCGGCCTGGCCAACTTCGAATGGCTCTTCAGCCGTCCCGACTTTTTCCAGGCCATACGCAACACACTGGCCATGAGCGTGATCAACCTCGTGTTCGGCACAGTGTCCAGCATCGTGCTGGCCGTGCTGCTCAACGAGGTGCGCAACCGCGGCTTCAAGCGCACGGTGCAGACCGTGACCTATCTTCCGCACTTCCTGAGCATGGTGATTGTTGTCAGCATGGCTCAGAACATCTTTGCAAGCAACGGCCCTGTCAATGCCCTGCTGATGAATCTCGGCCTGACAAAGGATCCCATCTTCTGGCTGGGCGAGGGCAAATACTTCTGGTGGCTGGTCGGCGTGATCAACGTGTGGAAGGAAGTGGGCTGGAACACCATCATCTACATTTCCGCCATGACCGCCATCGACCCCTGCCTGTATGAGGCCGCGCAGATTGACGGCGCGGGCCGCTTCAACCGCATACTGCATGTGACATTGCCGGGCATCCGCTCCACCTTTGTCATCCTGCTGATCATGAATATCGGCCACCTGCTGGAGGCCGGCTTCGAAATCCAGTACCTGCTCGGCAGCGGACTGACCATGGACTGGTCCCGCACCATCGACATCTTCGTGCTGCAGTACGGCACGGAAAAGCTGAACATCGGTGTAGCCACGGCGGCAGGTATGTTCAAGAGTGTTGTTGCCATCGTCCTGCTGCTGGGCGCCAATTTCCTGGCGAACCGCCTCGGCGAAGACACGCTGATATGAGGAGGGTGCGGCGATGACAACCACTGCCATACAAAAGAGACCACGAAAGCACCGGGATGTCGTGTTCCCCACCGTCAACGCCATTTTGCTGGTGGTGCTGATGTTTGTAACGCTCTATCCCGTCATCAATACAGTTGCCTACTCCTTCAACGAGGGCACGGACGCCGTGCGCGGCGGCATCGGCCTGTGGCCGAGGGTGTTCAGCCTGAAGAGCTACGAGGCCATCATGGCCGACAGCGCGGTGTATCAGGCAGCCTGGATCTCCGCCTCCAAAACGGTGATCATCACGCTGCTGAACCTGTTCTGGACAGGCATGCTCTCCTTTGCCCTCTCCCGGAAGGAATATGTGCTGCGGCGCTTCATCACCCTGGCGATGGTGCTGACGATGTACGTCAACGCCGGCCTGATTCCCAATTACCTGCTCATTTCCAAAACGCTCGGGCTGGCGAAGAGCTACTGGGTGTACATCATCCCCACCATGTTCTCCTGCTTCAACATGATCGTGATACGCACCTACATCGCCGGGCTGCCGGACGCGCTGGTCGAATCCGCGCGGATTGACGGCGCGGGAGATATCCGCATTTACTGGCAGATCATCTTCCCGCTGTGCATGCCCGTGATGGCGACCGTGGCGCTGTTTGTGGCCGTGGGCAGCTGGAACAGCTGGTTCGACACACACCTGTACTGCGCGGGCCAGAAGCAGCTGCACAGCCTGCAGTACCTGCTGAAGATGAAGCTGGCCACCACCCAGGCCAGCGCCAACGCGGCCAAAACCTCCACCGATGCGCTCAAATCCACCACACAGACCACGCCGGTGACCATCCGCTGCGCAATCACTGTCATTTCCACCGTACCGATCCTGATTGTCTACCCCTTCCTGCAGAAATACTTCGTGACAGGCATGGCGCTGGGCAGCGTAAAGGGCTGAGCGGCGCCTGTGAAAGGAGCGCTTGCACATGGCAGAGCAGCATGCGGAGAGGACAAGCAGGTTCCCGGACGGCTTTCGCATCCTGCAGGGAAAGCAGGAGTACATCACCTACCCGGACCGATCCTCTGTGCGTATCTGGCCCTCCAACACTTCGGCGCACTTTGATTCGCACATGCACACCGCCATCGAAATCATCCTCCCGGACCGGGGCTATTCAGTCTATCAGCTGCCGGACGGCATCTACCGCGTGGGGCCGGGAGAGGTGCTGATCATTCCCGCCGGGGTGGTGCATTCCCTCACCGAGGGCGACGACATCCTGCGGCATCTGTTCCTCTTTGAGCCGGAGCCGCTGACCGCCCTGCGCGACCTGGGTGTGATGAGCGAAGTGATGACCAGGCCAATCTACCTCAACTCCGACAAGGGGCTGCAGCAGAAGGCATCTGACCTGCTGCACGAGGTTATGGACATTTACAACAGCCGCGAGCCGCTGTGGAACACGCTGTGCTACGCCAGCCTGATGAAGCTTTTTGCCTGCCTGGGCGAAAGATACATCCAGAACCACACCGCGCAGACCTCTCCGACCCGCCGCGCGGACGCCGCCATTATGAACAGCGCCCTGTCCTACATCGACGAACACTTCCGCGAGGAGATTTCGCTGGACTCAACCGCCGCCTTTGCCGGCTTCTCCAGATACTACTTTTCCCGCCTGTTCAAGCAGTTCTGCGGCATGTCCTTCCCCGAATATCTGACGCAGAAGCGGGTGAAGGCCGCCACCGGCCTGCTCATCGGCACAGACAAGCCGATGCACGTGGTGGCCCGCGAGGCCGGCTTCGGCAGCGTGGCTACCTTCAACCGGGTTTTCCAGAGGTGCAAAAGCTGCACACCCACACAGTTCCGGGCCATATACGGCAACGTGCAGCTGCTGTAAGCGCGCGGCGGGAGCGCCCTCCCCTGCCTCCCGCCCGGCTTTCAGCGGCAATCGAAGCACGGCGGCAGCCTGTCATGAGCAGGCTGCCGTTTTTTTGCGCAGGCAGGAAAGCGGGTTTCTTTTTCTTCTTGACAAAAAATGCCTGCCGTTGTATTATTTGTTCGCAAATATATTTTGCACAATATATTTGCGGCTACACTCGCACTGTTCTTTCCCTCCGCCGGCGACCGCGGCAGAAGCAGGGAAGGCGCAGCTTTCACGGCAATGTCATTCAGATAAGAAAGACGGAAAGAGAACTGGAACTGAAAGATGATC
>CAMJPQ010000002.1 GCA_946407745.1 uncultured Clostridia bacterium | reverse complement strand
CCGGGAACGACGAGAAGATAAAAGAGAGCTACAACGCCAAGGGTGATAGCCTGCTGGCTGGTGGCAGCTATGACGAAGCGATTGACGCCTTCACTTCTGCCGGGAACGACGAGAAGGTAAAAGAGAGCTACAACGCCAAGGGTGAGAGCCTGCTGGCTGGTGACAGCTATGACGAAGCGATCGAAGCCTTCACTTCTGCCGGGAACGACGAGAAGATAAAAGAGAGCTACAACGCCAAGGGTGATAGCCTGCTTGCTGGTGGCAGCTATGACGAAGCGATTGAAGCCTTCACTTCTGCGGGGAACGATGAGAAGGTAAAAGAGAGCTACAACGCCAAGGGTGATACTCTGCTGACCAACGGCAGCTATGATGACGCGATTGAAGCCTTCACTTCCGCAGGTAACGGCGAGAAAGTAAAAGAGAGCTACAACGCCAAGGGTGAGAGCCTGTTTGCCGCTGGCGATTATGATGGCGCGGTAGCGGCCTTCACCTCGGCTGAAAATGCAACACGCGTGCTGGACAGCTATGACGCAAATGGCATGGAGCAGCTTGCTCAGGCCGACTTTGACGGCGCGATCAGCAGCTTTACACTTGCGCAGAACGAAGAGCATGTGTGCCGGGCATGGTATGAAAAAGGCGCCAATCTGAAAGCGTCCGGTCTGCTGGATGAAGCCGCCGCGGCTTTCAGCAATGCGAAAGACTACCAGGATGCAAAGGCACAGTACGAAGAGAGCCTTTACCTGCGTGGTAATGAGCTGGCCGCTATAGGGGAATTTGACGAGGCGTACGCCCGTTACGTAGACATACTGACCTACGGTGACGTCGCAGCCCAGGTGCGCTCCAACCGCAATCTGAACATGGCGCAACGCCGCTATAACTACGCAGTGGGAAACACGGTGTTGTTTGGTACCTGGGATCAGGACGGAAATGAGTCCACCGCCGCCGAGCCGATCGAATGGATCGTGCTGGCGCAGGATGGAGACGAGGCACTGCTGCTGTCACGGTACGTGCTGGCCAGCATGCGCTTTGCCGGAGAAAACATCTGTGATCCGGAGTGGATCAATGCCTGGGAAAACAGCCGGGCGATCGGCTGGCTGGAGATATGGTTCTCCGACGCATTCAGCGAGCAGGAGAAGGCCGCGATGGTCAACGGTAAGAAAGGCCAGCCCGCATGCTTCCTGCTGGGTGAATGGGACGTGACACATTATCTTCCCGACACAGAGAGCCGCAAGGCAAAAGCAACCATGACGGCCTTGAACGAGGGGCTTTACCGCACTGATGAAGGGATTTGCCCCTGGCTGACACGCACCGCTGACGTAAACGGCGTTCGCTGCGTATCCACCAACGGTAACCTGTACATTGAGAGCGAGTTCAGCAACTACTGCGGAATCAGGCCTGCTCTGTGGATCAATCTTCAGAACGACATTTTCAAGGCGGAATAAGCGCAATTTAATGAAAGCTGGTGTTCGCTGTGCCGGATGTGCGCGGCAATACAAGAACGATCGACCTGGAAACAATACGGGAAAACGTGCGCGCGATACGCTCGGCTGTGCCACAGAGCGCAGTACTGATGGCTGTAGTCAAGGCTGACGCGTACGGGCATGGCGCCTGCCAGACTGCAAGGGCTGCATTGCAGGCAGGAGCCGGGCAGCTGGCAGTCGCTCTGCCGGAAGAAGGACTGACGCTGCGCAGGGCCGGCATCACCGCGCCTGTACTTATCCTGGGGCTAGTGCCGGACGCTGAAGAAACAGAAGAAGCCGTCAGGGCGGGCTTGAGCCTGACAGTGTGCGACACGGAGGGTGTCCGGCGTGCAGCGTCGGCAGCCGTTAAAGCCGGCATCGACGCAAGCGTTCATCTGAAACTGGATACAGGAATGGGCCGCATAGGCGCAAGAAGCAAAGAAGAAGTGGAGAAGGTGCTTGACGCAATCGGTGAAAACGGCCATGTTCACTTGAAAGGTGTATTTACCCACCTTGCGGATGCGGACGGTGACGGATTTGACCTGGGCAGTATGCCGCAACAAGCTGACATGGATGGGTGGATGTACACTGAAAGGCAGCTGCAGCGCTTTCAGGAATGGAGCGCGCTGTGCCCGGAAGACGCGCTGCGGCACTGCGCCAACTCGGCGGCCATTCATCGCCTGATGCCCAGGTGGGCATGTGACATGGTCCGAATGGGCATTTCACTGTACGGCTATCCGCCTGTTGAGACAAAGCTGCCGCTGAAACCGGCAATGACATGGAAGACAGCTGTGACCTGGGTCAAGCAGCTGCCGGCCGGTGAGAGCGTCAGCTACGGAAGGACATACACTACAGATGCCCCTGCAACGATCGCTACATTGGCCTGCGGATACGGTGACGGTTATCACCGCTGCATGTCCGGCAGGGCTGAGGTGCTCGTGCACGGCCGCAGAGCGCCGGTCGTCGGGCGCATCTGCATGGACCAGATGATGGTGGATGTGACCGGCATACCGGATGTACACCCAGGAGATACGGTGACACTCATGGGGGAGGACGGCAGTGAGAAAATCACCGCTGAGGACCTGGCGGCCTGGGCTGGCACCATATCCTATGAGGTACTGCTGGCGGCTACCAGCAGAGTGCACAGACGATGGATCAACGAATGAGTATTGATTCCTCTTCGGAAGAAAAAAAGCGGTTGCGTGCCTGGCTGAGGCAGCACCGTTTGCCGAGTGACAGGCGAAATCAGGAGAGCGAAAAGCTGTGCGGCATTCTTGCAGCTTCAGCTTTATGGCATGATTCAGCTTCGGTCGCTGGCTATATGCCGCTGACGTGGGAAACAGACGTTAAATCATTGCTCAGCCTCGCACTTAACCAGGGAAAGCATCTTACACTGCCACGGATTGAAGGCAGCGAGATGCGTTTCCACGAAGTTGCTTCGCTTGACGATATGGTTGTTTCTGCCTGGGGAATACGGGAGCCAGCTCCAGACAGGCCTCAGCTGACAGAGCCGGAACTGATGATTGTTCCGCTGGAGGCTGCAGACCGGAGTGGATTCCGGCTCGGCAAGGGTGGAGGCTATTACGACAGATATCTGTCCGCGCACCCCGGGATTCACACTGTCGCGATGCCGCTGACAAGCCAGCTTCTTGATGATATACCGCATGATTACTGGGATGTACCGATTGAATGGATTGTCACGCCGACCGGCCTGATACAGGCAGACCGGCTGTGAAATGTTAAGACGGCCGAAGACGGCCGGAAACTGTTTTCGGAGGCCATGGATTTGACAAACGTGAAGAAAGTACCGACAGAGGCTGTGAAGCAGCCCTTCCTCACAGGAGACCCTGTAGACGCAAGCACGCCAAAGTCTTCGCTGATGGTATTTGGCGGATTGCTGATCACCGCCTTTGCCTATATGATGGGCGGCGCGGTCATGACCTTTGACAACCTGCCGCTGCGGCTGCTGCTCAATGGCCTCATGCTGATTGTGGTATTGTCTGTTTTCTTTTATGCCGGTGCGTCCAACGGTACCTCTGCGGTCAACCAGGGCGAAATCCTCTACCGCAGGAAGGAAACCAGCCGCGAAATCAAGAAAGAGGAGCAGGCTCTTTGCTACCACCGCTTCAAGGGCTTTCTCATCGGCTTCTTCGCTGCGATACCGCTTTTCATCTGCGCTTGCATTCTGGCCGCTACCACACAGCGCCTGATGACCACTCCTGGCGCGCTGCCTTCCTGGCTGACAGGTCTGACCTCGAGAAAGGACATCACAGACGCGCTGCACGTCTATACTGCGGGTTCTCCGGTTACGCTCACGGTGATCGTCAGGGTCATCGTGCGGCTCGCACTGATGCCCTTTGTGAATATGATTTCCGCATCAAATCCGGATGGCCTGCTTCTGCTTGAGCGGCTCAGCCCGTTGCTTGTGCTTCTGCCCGGTGCGGCTTACGGATTTGGATATACGCGCGGCCCTTCCAACCGCTCACGAGTGCATACCGACATTGCACGCAACAAAAAGACTGCCGCAAAAAAGGCCCGTCTGCAGAAGAAACGCAGGGCTGCTGCCCAGCGCTCCAGCCGCGGACCTCAGCAGCTGAACTGAGACAGCATGAGAATTATTTCAGGAACCGCGCGCTCCCGGACCATTGAGGCTCCCAAAGGGCGGGATACAAGGCCGACGCTGGACCGCGTAAGGGAAAACCTGTTCAACATCATTGCGCGTGATGTCCCCAGTGCCAGAGTGCTTGATCTGTTTGCCGGCAGCGGGGCGCTGTCACTGGAAGCCCTCAGCAGGGGAGCGCAAAGTGCGGTGATGGTGGATCGTGACCGGCAGGCACACCTTGTGGAACAGAAAAACACGCAGAGCCTTGGATTTGCCCATCAGGCAAAACTGATGCATTGTGACTGGCTCTCAGCGGTGAAGACGCTGAAGGATGAAGGCGCTGCCTTCGACCTGATCTTTCTGGATCCGCCTTATGCCATGAGCGATCTCACGCAAGTAACCAGTTCGCTTTTGCCCCTTGCAGCTCCCTCAGTCCTGCTGGTGGTTGAGCATGCCGCTGGGGCACCGGCAGCGGTTTCGGAGAAATGGGCATTAAAGGACCAGCGCCGTTACGGCTACGTCGGCTTGAGCCTCTACAGACTCACAGAGGGGGAAACAGCGGATGAATAAGCAAATAGCCGTTTATCCGGGCTCCTTTGATCCTGTCACACTGGGACACATGGATCTGATTGAGCGTGCTGCCCGCCTCTATGAGAAGCTGTATGTTGTGATACTTCACAACCCGGAGAAGCGCAACAGCTTCACGGTAGAGGAGCGGGAGGCCATGCTGCGGCAGTGCTGTGCACCGCATCAGAATGTAGAGGTGGCTTCCTTCTCCGGACTGACTGTGGATTTTGCGAGGGCTGTTGGGGCGGGCGTGATCGTGCGCGGCCTGCGCGGCATGGGGGATCTGGAGGCAGAGCAGAGCCTTGCCCAGGTGAACAGAGATCTTTGCCCCGAAATAGAGACTGTGTTCCTGATGTCGCGTTCTGAGCACCGTCACATTTCCTCATCCGCAGTGCGGGAAATGGCACATTATGGCTGCCCCTTGGAGGGATATGTATCAGCCTGCATAGAAAAAGTAATCATTGACAAGCTGAAAAGAACATGACGATGAACAAGAAGGCCGTAATTCTCGGCAATCTATTATGAATAAGTGAGGGATTTATCATGTCTTTTTTCTCCACCCGCGGCAAATCCTGCGTGACCGCATCCCAGGCGATCCTTTCCGGACTGGCCCCGGACGGCGGCCTCTATGTGCCCGCCATGTTTCCTCAGTTCAGTCAGCAGATGATTCTCTCCATGGTAGATATGTCCTGGAAGGAGCGTGCAGTGCAGATCCTGTCTGCATACCTGGAGGACTTCAGCCGGGGCGAGATTTCCGAAATGGTAGATGCTGCCTACAGCGCTGAGCGCTTCGACGATCCTGCCATCTGCCCGGTGACCGAGATTGATGCTTCCACGGCATTGCTGGAGCTGTATCACGGCCCTACCCTGGCCTTCAAAGACATCGCGCTGCAGCTTCTGCCCCACCTGATCACCCGCTCTGCCAGAAAGAATGGTGAGCAGCGGGAGGTGGCTATACTTACCGCGACCAGCGGCGATACCGGCAAGGCGGCGTTGGAGGGCTTCAGGGATGTGCCCGGCACCAGCTGCACTGTGTTTTATCCGCTGGAGGGTGTGAGCAGGATACAGCAGCTGCAGATGACCACCACAGCCGGTAGCAACACCCATGTCATTGCTGTGCGGGGCAATTTCGACGACGCGCAGACCGGGGCGAAGGAACTCTTTTCCTCGGCCGAGTTTGCTGCTGAAATGAATCAGGCCGGGAAGGTGCTGTCCTCAGCCAACAGCATTAACTTCGGAAGGCTGGTTCCTCAGATCATTTACTATTTCAGCACCTACGCCGACCTGATCGGACAGCGCAGGATTTTGCCGGGAGAAGAAATCAATTTTGTAGTGCCTACGGGCAACTTTGGCGATATTCTGGCTGGTTATTATGCCCGTCAGATGGGATTGCCGATCAAAAAGCTGATTTGCGCAAGCAACCGCAACAACGTGCTGGCGGATTTCTTCCACACGGGCAGCTATTCCACGCACCGTATGTTTGTGAAAACCATTTCTCCTTCCATGGATATTCTTGTTTCCTCCAACTTGGAGCGGCTGCTCTACGAGACAGCCGACCGGGACGGCGAGCTGGTTTCGCTGTGGATGAAGCAGCTGAAGGAGAGCGGCGGCTATCATATAGGGGAGCAGCGTCATGACTGGCTTTCCTCCGTTTTTGCAGCCTCCTGGGCGGACGACAGAGAAACAAAGAGAGAAATACGGGACCTCTGGCAGCAGACACACCGCCTGGTGGACCCGCACACTGCGGTGGGCGGATGCGTGCTGGGCGAGTACCGCCGCAACACAGGCGACAACACCTTCGCCGTGATGGTCTCCACAGCCAGCCCTTATAAGTTCGCGCAGGACGTGCTGAGCGCGATCGAGGGCGATGAAGCAGTTCAAAGCAGGGATGCCTTTGAGTGCGCGGCGCGCCTTGAGGAGATCACAGGTGTTCCTGTTCCGCCGCAGATTACTGCCCTGCGGGATGCGCCCGTCCGCCACAAAGCTGTGTGTGACAGGGATGCACAGGCAATGCGCGCAGCGGTGCTGGAGGAAGTATGCGGCTGAAGCGTCTGGAACTGTATGGCTTCAAATCCTTTGTGAGCCGCACAGAGATTGTATTGGATGACGGCATTACCGGCATTGTCGGACCCAACGGCTCCGGCAAAAGCAATATCGGCGATGCAGTGCGCTGGGTGCTGGGGGAACAGAGCGCGAAGACATTGCGCGGCGCGTCTATGACGGATGTCATATTCAACGGCACCCAGAGAAGAAAGCCTGCAAGCTATTGCGAAGTATCCCTTGTGTTCGACAACGACGACCGGGCACTGCCGATGGATTTTGCCGAGGTGATGGTAACCCGCAGGGTTTACCGCAGCGGCGACAGCGAATACTTCCTGAATCAGGCTGCCTGCAGGCTGAAGGACATTGTGGATCTGTTCCGCGACACAGGCATCGGGCGTGACGGCTATTCGATCATCGGGCAGGGAAGGATCGACGACATTCTCTCCCGGCGCTCTGAGGACCGCCGTCAGGTGTTTGAAGAGGCTGCCGGCATAACAAAGTTCCGCACCCGCAAGGAAGAAGCCGACCGCAAGTTGCAGCGCACCCTGGAAAATGCCGACCGCGTGGAAGACATCGCCGAAGAACTAAGGCGGAGGCTCGGCCCCCTGGAGGAACAGAGCCGAGATGCAAGGCGCTATCTGGAGCTCATGGATGAGCTGAAGGGCCTTGACCTGAACCTGTATCTGCTGCGCTCGGAACGCCTTTCCAACAAACTGAAAGCGCTGGATGAGGAAATGGAGCAGCTGCGGGTTACATTGGCGGATGCCGAAGCAGCGCTGAATGAAAAAACCGTGCAGCGTGATGCCTGCTCCGAGCGCATTTCCCAGCTGGATGAACGTATTTCATCAGCGCATGCCGAGCTGCTGACTGCCACCGAAGCGGCCCACGCAGTGGAGCGCGAGATTCAGTCGCTGCGCGCAAGAATGGAAAACCGCGAGGAAAACAAAGCACAGCTGCTCAGTGAACAGGCGAAGGCGAATGAAGAAATCCGGCAGATTGAAAAACTGCGCTCCGGCAGTGAAGCTGATCTGATTGCGATCAGAGAAGAGCTGGAGCAAGCAGAAGAGACGCTGCGTGCCGCGGAAAAGGCCGCGGAAGAAGCTACACGCCTCAGTGAAGAAGCTGACATTGAGCTCGAAGAAAAGAAGGAAGCGCTTGTCAGCGCCATGAACCTGAGAAGTGACCGGCGCAATACTGAAACACGGCTGAATACCATGCGCTCCCAGATGCTTGAAAGAAGCGCAGAGCTGACTGACACGGAAACAGCCATGCGCAGCGAGGAAGAAGAGCTGAAAGAGGCCGTGGACAAGGCGCTGCAGATGCTTCAGCTGGAACAGCAGCAGCGGGACCGGCTTGCGCAGGCGCATGCCGATGTCACAGCTGAGCTGGCCCGCAGCGACGCGGAGCTGATACGAATCCGGGCGGAAGGCGAAAAGCTCGCTTCTGCGCTGCAGGAAAAACAGAGCCGCTGGCGCCTGATGAATGAGTGGACCCGCGAAATGGAGGGCTACAGCCAGAGCGTGCGGCGCGCTGTTCAGTACGCGCGTGACCGAGGCATGACTGGCGTGAAGGGCGTGCTGGCGCAGCTGATCCGCGTGCCTGCCAAGTATGAGACGGCCATCGATATGGCGCTTGGCGCCGCGCTTCAAAATATCATTACCGACACGGAAGAGACAGCAAAGCAACTGATTGACTACCTGCGCAGCGGCAAGCTCGGAAGGGCAACCTTCCTTCCCATGAGTGCCATGCGCCCAAAGCTGCTTAACGAGCGCGAAAAGCAGGTACTGAAAATGCCCGGCGCCATTGGCGCCGCCTGCGATCTGGTGGAGTGCGACGCTGCCTATCGCCCTGTTGTGGAAAACCTGCTTGGACGTACAGTCATCGCGGATGACCTGGGACATGGCATTGCGATGATGCGCGCCGGCAACCACGCGTTCCGGCTTGTTACCCTGAACGGTGACGTGATGCACTCCGGCGGCTCTATGACTGGCGGCTCTGTTCAGTCAAGGGGTATCAACCTGCTGGGAAGAGAACGCGAGATGGATGAGCTGACCGCGCAGTTGCGCACCGGCAGGGTGGAGCTTGAAGCACTGAGGGGCCGGCTGCGCACTGAGCAGCAGAGAAAGGATTCCCTGAAGCAGGAAGTTGCGGATGCGCTGGAAGAACTGCACCAGCAGGAAATCGCAGTTGCGAGGGAAACAGAACGGTCTGACAACGCAAAAGAGGAGCTCCGACTCCATCGGGAGCGGCTGGAGGAAACACAGCAGGCGGTGGCGCAGCTGCAGGAGGCGCTCAGCCAGATCGATGCCGAACTGGAGGAAACAGTTCGCCAGGCGGAGAATCCCCTTACAGATCAGACAGCGCTGGAAAATGAGATACGTCAGCTGCAGCTGCTTCGCACGCAGCGGCAGGCTGACGTCAAATCAGCGCAGGACAGAACCCTGCAGTGCACAGTGGATGTCAGCGACAGACGGCACGCACTGGATGTGATGCGGCGTGACAGCGAGCGCTACAGTCAGGACAGGCAGCGGCTTGAACAGGCGGAAGCAGAAAGACAGTCTCAGCTGGAGCGCATTGCCGAAGAGACGGAGCGCAGCCGGCAGCTGCTGAACGAACTGAACAGCCAGGCGGAAACTGCGACAGCGCGCCAGAGCGCCCAGGAAAAAGAGACGCGTGAGCTGGAGGAGCGCCGATCCGCCACACAGCGGGAGCTGACTGAGGTGCTCTCCTCGATGGATAGCCTGAATGCAGGCTACAACAGGGACAGCGAGCGATTGCACCGACTGGAGCTGCAGCGCAGCCGTGTTGAAAACGATTCAAAGAACCTGACGGAACGCATTTGGAATACCTGGCAGCTGACCTACGCAGGAGCAGAGGAATACCGGCAAACCGAGGGTTTCAACGAGAAGGAGGCTGAGCACCGCTGTGCAGAGCTGAGCAGCGAAATCCATGAGCTTGGTGATGTGAATGTACATGCCGTGGAAGAATACGCGGACACCAAGGCTAGATATGACGAGCTGTACAGCCAGCTGGAGGATCTGCACAAAGCGGAGAGCGACCTGCGGGAGCTGATCGAGTCCCTGCTGAAACAGATGCGCGTGACCTTTGTGAGCAATTTCTCGCTCATGCAGGGCTATTTCTCCGAGACGTTCACACGCCTGTTCGGAGGCGGTAAGGCGGAACTGACACTGACCGATCCGGATGACCCGCTGAACTGCGGCATTGAGGTCAACGTGCAGCCCCCGGGGAAAAAGCTGCAGCTTCTGAGCCTTTTATCCGGCGGCGAAAAAGCGCTGACGGCCATCGCCATTCTCTTTGCCATGCTCAAGCTGAAGCCCACCCCCTTCTGCATACTGGACGAGATCGAGGCCGCGCTTGACGATGCGAACATCGGCTATTATGCCGACTATCTCAAGGAGTATTCGCTGCAGACACAGTTTGTTGTCATCACCCACCGAAAAGGAACGATGGAGCGCTGCAATTCACTGTACGGCGTGGCCATGGAGGAGCAGGGCGTGAGCAAAATGGTCTCAGTGGAGCTGAAGGACTACGAAGAATAAACCTTTGACAGACTAACCATTTATAGGAGTGATTCTGCTTGTCATCCGACCCATTAGGGGGCCCGATAGTACTTATTTTGATTCTGATGCTGCTCTACGGCCGGCTCATCAGCGCGCAGACAGCGCTGCGCCTGCTGAATGAGTCGCGCCTTCGACGTGAGGCCGAAAGCGGCGACCTGAGGTCGAGGCAGCTGCTTCCCCTGGCTGAAGCGCCGGAAGAACCGCGCTCTGCACTGAAGGTATGCTCGACATTGACGGGTGTCATTGCATGCGGCATCGCGGTGTACTGGTTTGTGCCACCGCTGTGCAGCTGGCTTGCCGGTGCAGGCCTGCCACTCCGAGGCGGCTGGCTGAGTGCCTTTGGTGTGCTGATTGTCGGACTGATCTTTTCCCTGCTCCTGCTCTGCTTCTGCTCAATGCTGCCGCGCCGCATCGCAGAGCTGCGGCCTGAGGAAACAGCAAAGCGCAGCCTGACAGGCATCCGCGTCGCGACGGTGCTGATACGCCCTATAGTCAAGTCGCTGTATGCGGTGTCCGGCCTTGTGATGAAGCTCTTTGGCTTCCGCGCGGAGGACGCACAGGAGGAAGTGACCGAAGAGGACATCAGGGACATGGTGGACATGGGCTCTGAGACCGGCGCAATTGAGGTCAGCGAGAAGGAACTGATCGAGAACATCTTCAAGTTCAACAATCACACCGCCGAGGATGTGATGACACACCGCACAGATGTGACAGCCCTGTGGGAGGAAGACGACCGCGATACGGTCATTCGCACCATTCTTGAGACGGGCTACAGCCGCTTCCCGGTTTACAGGGAAGATATGGATGACATCATCGGCGTGCTGAACACCCGGGACTGGCTGCTTAATAACCAGCAGAAAAACCCAAAACCGTTGCATACCCTGCTGCGTGAAGCCTACTTTGTACCGGAAACCGTTCAGGCGGATGTGCTGTTCCGCGATATGCAGCAGCGAAAGGTTCACATGGCCATCGTTGTAGACGAATACGGCGGCATGAGCGGCGTGGTGACGATGGAGGACCTGCTGGAGGAAATCGTCGGTGACATCTATGATGAATTCGACGAGCAGGAGAACGCGGCCATTATGCCGCTGGGAGAGAACCAGTGGCGCATCGAGGGCACAGCCCCGCTGGAGGATGTGGCGGAAGCACTGCATGTTGAACTGCCGACAGAAGAGGACTATGACACCCTGGGCGGGCTGGTGTTCAGTCAGCTGACAACCATTCCGCAGGATGGCTCCAAGCCCGTGGTCGAAGCATGCGGACTGCGTATCCAAGTGGAGAGAATAGAGGACCACCGAGTGGAGAGCGCGTTAGTCAGCAAAATACTTCCGCCAAATGACACCGAACCGTCGTGAAGGTTCATTGCCTTTTGAGGGCGCTGATGGTATAATATTAACAGCAAAACCACTTACCTGCGACGAAAGGAATGATGAAGCATGCGCATTGCCCTGATTAACGAGAATTCTCAGGCTTCCAAAAACGCACTGATTGAAGCAACCCTGAAAAAGGTTGTGGAACCGATGGGCCACACCGTGGACAATTACGGAATGTATACAGCTGAAGACGAATGCCAGCTGACCTATGTGAAGAATGGCCTTCTGGCTTCCATCCTGCTGGTGAGCGGAGCAGCGGACTATGTCGTAACCGGCTGCGGCACCGGCGAAGGGGCCATGCTGGCGTGCAATTCCTTCCCCGGCGTACTGTGCGGACACCTGGTGGACCCCTCTGACGGGTATATGTTTGCGCAGATCAATGATGGCAACTGCGTGGCGCTGCCCTTCGCGAAGGACTTTGGCTGGGGGGCCGAGCTGAAGCTGGAAATGATCTTCCAGCAGCTGTTCGGCTTTGGCCACGGAAACGGCTATCCGAAAGAGCGTGTTGTGCCCGAACAGCGCAACAAGAAAATACTGGACAAGGTGAAGGAAGTGACTTATCGTCCCCTGATCGACATCCTGAAGGACCTTGACCGGGATTTCGTAAAAGAAAGCATCAGCGGCGCACACTTTGCGGAGCTGTTCTATCCCAACTGCAAGGACAGCGAAATCGCTGCTTTCCTGAAAGCACTGTAAAGCGGAGGATATCAGACATGATTGCTTGGAAAAACTATGACACACTGCAGGCGTCTCAGAAGCTGGCAGGCCTGAAAGACCATGTGAATCTGCAAAAGGCGATGGCCGGCGAGAGCGGCGCGCAGCGGGTGGAAAAATACGCCGTCAATATGGCTGCCGGCCTCAGCTACCACTATGCTGCCAAGCAGGTGGATGATGAAGTGCTCCAGGCGCTGAAGGAGCTTGCACAGGAAGCACAGCTGACAGAGAAATACGAGGCGCTGTACAATGGCGAGATGATCAATACAGGCGAAAAGCGCCTTGTGCTGCATCAGCTCACGCGCGGTCAACTGGGTGCGGATGTTATTGCCGACAATGTGAACAAGCGCGAGTTTTATGTGCAGCAGCAGGAGAAAGCGGCTGCATTTGCCAGGAAAGTCCATGCCGGTGAAATCAAAAACGCAGCGGGCGAAGCCTTTACTACTGTAGTACAGATCGGCATTGGCGGAAGTGACCTCGGACCCCGGGCAATGTATATCGCACTGGAAAACTGGGCAAAGCGCAATGGCTGCCAGCGCATGGAGGCAAAGTTCATCAGCAATGTGGACCCGGATGACGCAGCCTCGGTGCTCAAGAGCATTGATGTGAGCCGTTCTCTGTTTGTGCTCGTTTCCAAAAGCGGCACAACGCTGGAAACACTGACCAATGAAGCCTTTGTGAAAAATGCGCTGAAGGAAGCGGGGCTGGATCCGTCCAGACATATGGTAGCGGTGACCAGTGAAACCTCTCCCATTGCCCACAGCAGCGACTACCTCGAAGCCTTCTTTATGGATGACTACATTGGCGGCAGGTACTCCTCCACCAGCTGTGTGGGCGGAGTGATCCTCTCCCTTGCCTTTGGACCCGAGGTGTTCGCACGTTTCCTGAATGGCGCGGCGGAGGAAGATGCTCTGGCTGCGAACCCGGACCCGCTGCAGAACCCCGACCTGCTGGACGCGCTGATCGGTGTGTACGAGCGCAATGTACAGGGGTATCCGGCCACGGCGGTGCTGCCGTATTCACAGGCGCTGAGCCGCTTCCCGGCACACCTGCAGCAGCTGGACATGGAAAGCAACGGCAAATCTGTCAACCGCTTCGGCGAAAAGGTCGATTATGTCACCGGCCCTGTGATCTTTGGCGAGCCTGGCACCAATGGCCAGCATTCCTTCTATCAGCTGCTGCATCAGGGCACTGACATTGTGCCGCTGCAGTTTGTGGGCTTCCGGAAGAACCAGGCGGGCATGGATGTGGACATTCAGGGCTCCACTAGCCAGCAGAAGCTGTGCGCCAATGTGGCTGCACAGATCATGGCCTTCGCCTGCGGCAAGGAAGACGCAAACCCGAACAAGAGCTTTGCCGGCGGAAGACCTTCCTCCATTATCATCGGTGAAGAACTGTGCCCTGAGGCGCTGGGCGCGCTGCTGGCGCACTTTGAGAATAAGGTCATGTTCCAGGGCTTTATATGGAACCTGAACAGCTTTGATCAGGAGGGCGTGCAGCTGGGCAAGGTGCTGGCCAAGCGCGTGCTGGCTCACGAGACCGATGGCGCGCTGAAGGCGTTCAGCGATCTGCTGGGTATTTGACTCTGCGGGGATTGACAATTCTCCCCTGGTATGGTAGTGTGTTATCAGAATAACAAATAAAACTGCAAAGGAGGAAACATCAATGCAGAAATGGGAATGCCCCTGCGGCTATGTGTATGACCCTGAGGTTGGCGATCCGGACAGCGGCATCGCTCCCGGCACTGCCTGGGAGGATGTACCGGAGGATTGGGTTTGCCCCACCTGCGGCCTCGACAAGAGCGCCTTCACCCCTGTTGACTGAAAAGACTGCCCTGCCCGATGCGGCAGGGCTCTTTCAGCTACAGACGATATGCGGATTCTGCATGGAGATTAAGGAGCATTCTGATGCAGTCGGCAACTGCTTCAAACCGCATGGAAAGACCTTACTGCGGCAGCAGTATGCCGAAAGATTTGGCGGCACTTCCGCATGATTCCTGATTGGAGAATGACAGATGACGAAATGTGTACTGGTGACCGGCGGCGCCGGCTTTATTGGCAGCAATTTCATTTTCTACCTGCTCAGGGAGCATCCGGAAAACCTGGTGGTTTGCGTGGATAAGCTGACCTACGCCGGGAATCTGTCCACACTGACACCTGTGCTTCAGCACCCCGGGTTTCGCTTTGTAAAGCTGGACATCTGCGACCGTGATGCCGTGATGAAGCTTTTTGACCAGGAGCGCCCGGAGGCTGTAGTCAATTTTGCGGCGGAAAGCCATGTGGATCGCAGCATTGACAACCCGTCTGTCTTTTTGCAGACAAATGTGATTGGAACATCGGTGCTAATGGACGCATGCAGGGCGTATGACGTGGCGCGCTTCCATCAGGTTTCCACGGATGAGGTCTACGGTGACCTGCCGCTGGACAGGCCGGCTCTGCTGTTTACTGAAGAAACGCCGCTGCATGCCAGCAGCGCATACTCAGCGTCCAAAGCCGCGGCTGATCTGTTGGTGATGGCATATCACCGCACCTATGGCCTGCCTGTCACCATCAGCCGCTGCTCCAACAATTACGGGCCTTATCAGTTCCCTGAAAAGCTGATTCCGCTGATGATTGCCAACGCACTGAACGACAGGCCGCTTCCGGTGTACGGTCAGGGCTTGAATGTGCGCGACTGGCTTTATGTGGAGGACCACTGCAGAGCTATTGATCTGATACTCCAGAAGGGCCGTGTGGGGGAGGTCTACAATGTCGGCGGGCACAACGAGATGCGCAACATTGACATTGTGAGGCTGATTTGCCGCGAACTCGGCAAGCCGGAGAGCCTGATCACTTATGTGACAGACCGCAAGGGACATGACCTGCGCTATGCCATCAATCCGGGAAAAATCAAAAACGAGCTTGGCTGGCAGCCACAGACCCCCTTTGGTGAAGGCATCCGAAAAACCATACAGTGGTACCTGGCGAACCGCACCTGGTGGGAGAACATCCTTACAGGTCAGTATCAGAGAGAAAACGAAGACATTTGCCGAGGCCTGGGAGTGAGCTGATGGGACAGATTACAGTTGAAAAAAGTGTTGGCGGCATTGAGGGGCTCTGCCTCATTACCCCAACGGTGCACTGCGACAGCAGGGGATACTTTATGGAGACCTATAGCCAGCGCGACATGGTCGAAGCGCGGCTGGACATCCGCTTTGTACAGGACAACCAGTCAAAGTCGGTCAGAGGCGTGTTGCGCGGGCTGCACTACCAGAAGCAATATCAGCAAGCCAAGCTGGTGCGCGTGATCAGCGGAGCAGTGTTCGACGTAGCAGTTGACCTCAGGCGAACAAGCTCTACGTATGGCTTGTGGCACGGTGAGCTGCTCAGCGCGGAGAATCATCGCATGCTGCTTATACCTCGCGGCTTTGCGCACGGCTTCCTTGTATTGACTGACACAGCGGAGTTCTGCTATAAATGTGATGATTTCTATCACCCGGAGGATGAGGGCGGGGTGGCCTGGAACGACCCGGCGATTGGCATTGTCTGGCCGGGGGTGACAGGTGTTTACCAGGGCAGTGCTTCCGCTTCCGGATGGCGTCTTGACGACCAGCCACTGCTTGTCAGCGAAAAGGATCAGAAATGGCCCTGCCTGCGCGATATCACTGCCCGCTGAAGGAGGCAACATGAAGGGGATTGTACTGGCCGGCGGCGCCGGAACACGGCTCTATCCGCTGACAAAGGTGACTTCCAAACAGCTGCTTCCAATCTATGATAAACCGATGGTCTACTATCCTCTCAGCACACTGATGCTGGCAGGCATCAGGGACATACTGATCATTTCCACACCGGAGGATACTCCGCGTTTTGAGGCCCTTCTGGGAGACGGCTCACCTTTCGGCATCCATCTAAGCTACTGTGTGCAGCCCTCGCCGGACGGCCTGGCACAGGCATTCATTCTGGGGGAGAGCTTTCTCGCGGGTGAGCCGGGTGCCATGGTGCTTGGAGACAATATCTTCTATGGAAATGGCTTTCGCAGGCTGCTGAAGACAGCAGTCAGCGCTGCAGAGGAAAAGGGAAGGGCAACCGTATTCGGCTATTATGTCAACGATCCGGAGCGCTTCGGCGTGGTTGCGTTTGATGAGCACGGAAAGGCGACAAGCATTGAGGAAAAGCCGGCAAGCCCGAAATCCAACTATGCTGTAACAGGCCTCTATTTCTATCCTGGAGATGTGAGCAAAAGGGCGGCGATGGTCAGGCCGAGCCAGCGCGGCGAGCTTGAAATCACCACGCTCAATGAGGCGTATCTGCAGGATGGACTGTTGGATGTTCAGCTGCTGGGCAGAGGCTTCGCGTGGCTGGATACCGGCACGATGGACAGCCTGCTTGCCGCTGCCAATTTTGTGCAGACCATTGAGAGCCGGCAGGGCATCATGATCAGTGCCCCTGAGGAGATTGCGTTTGTCAACGGCTGGATCGACAGAGACGGGCTGCTTAAGAGCGCGGCCAATTATGGCAAAAGCCCTTACGGAGCGCATCTGCGCGCCGTGGCAGAGGGCAGGGTGAGATACTGACACAAAGTATAAGAAAAACCACCGCGGTAGTCTGAAGAGCAGGCTGCCACGGTGGTTCTCTTTACAGCTCCACCTCTCGGCGGTAGCCGTCCAATTCGCGCGCGTTTCCGTAGACGAAATGCCCGGGGAGGATCTCCTCCCAAACCGGCTTGTCTACACGGTAATCATGCACGGTGGGATCATAGACGAGGAGGGACTTGGCTCTCTCCACATAAGGATTGGGATTGGGAACGGCAGAGAGCAGCGCCTTGGTGTAGGGGTGCAGAGGATGCAGGAACAGCTCCTCACTCTCGGCAAGCTCAACGATGCGCCCTTTATGGATCACAGCGATGCGGTCGGAGATAAAGCGGACAACGCTCAGATCATGCGCAATGAAGAGATAGGTGAGGCTGCGGCTCTTTTTCAGGTCATTGAGCAGGTTCAGCACCTGGGCCCGTATGGAGACATCCAGCGCTGAAATCGGCTCGTCCGCGACGATGAACTCCGGCTGCATGATCAGGCTGCGTGCAATGCCGATGCGCTGGCGCTGTCCGCCGGAGAACTCGTGCGGGAAACGGCTTGAAAACTCCGGCAGCAACCCGACCTCCTGCAAGGCCTTCTGCACCTTGTCCTGGCGGTCGTGCTCGTCCTTGTACATATGGAAATTGATCAGGCCCTCGGACACGATATAATCAACCTTGGCACGCTCGTTGAGGCTGGCCATGGGGTCCTGAAAGATCATCTGCATGGAACGGATCACCTTTGTGTCCAGCTCACGGCTGATCTTGCCGCTGATCCGCTCGCCGCGGAAGAGCACTTCGCCGCCGGTGATCGGATTGATCCGTACAATGGCGCGGCCGATGGTCGTCTTTCCGCTGCCGCTTTCTCCGACAAGGGAGAAGGTTTCGCCCTTGTAGATGGTGAAGTTGACATCATCGACGGCGATAAACTTTCTTCGCCCGGTGCCAAAGGTCACCTGCATGTTTTTGACTTCGATCAGCGCCTCGCGGTTCGGGTCGAGATGCGGGTGGCTGGCGCCGGTGTCAATTTCCGATTTCTGTGACTGCTCGGAAAGCCGCAGGATGGATTTGGGCTGCTCTACCTTCGGTGCGCGAGGGTCACGCAGCCAGGCCTTGACCTGATGCGTTGCCGTCACCTCGTACATAGGCGGCTCTTCGAGGAAGTCGATGTTCAAGGCATGGCGGTTGCGCGGCGCGAAGGCATCACCCTGTATTTTATTAAACAGGTTGGGAGGTGTGCCATCGATCGCAGGGAGCTTTTCACCCTTTACGCCCAGCTGAGGGAGGGCAGAGAGCAGGGCCCAGGTATATGGATGCCAAGGGTCGAAGAAAACCTCATTGGCCATGCCGATTTCAATGATCTGGCCCGCGTACATCACAGCCACCCGGTCTGCCACATTGGCCACAACACCCAGGTCGTGCGTGATGTAGATGATGGTCATATTCTGCTCACGCTGCAGGCGGCGGATCAGATCAAGTATCTGCGCCTGTATGGTCACATCCAGCGCGGTGGTCGGCTCGTCGCAGATCAAAATCTGCGGCTTGCAAGCCACGGCAGTCGCGATGACGACTCTCTGCCGCATGCCGCCGGAGAATTCGTGCGGATACTGCTTGTAACGCACCTCCGGGTTGGGAATGCCTACAGCCTCAAGAATGCGCAGTGTTTCCTTTTTTGCAGCCAGGCCGCGCAGGCCCTGATGCAGTTCCACAGACTCCTGAATTTGTTTGCCGATGGTTTTCAGCGGGTTCAGGCTTGTCATGGGATCCTGCGTGACCATGGCAATCTTCCGCCCGCGGATGCGCAGCCAGTCCTGCTCCCTGAACTGTGTCAGATCCTGACCTTCATACTCAATGGAACCGTGCGTGATGCTGCCGTTTTTATCCAGCATGCCCACAAAGCACTTTGTGAACACGCTTTTGCCGGAACCGCTTTCACCGACGATGGCCAGTGTTTCTCCCTCGTACAGGTCCAGCGAGGCGCGGCGTATCGCTGTCAGCTTCTGTCCGCGCAGGGAGAATGTAACCTCCACTTCCTTTGCAGAGAGCAGCGGCACCTGGGACAGTACCTGCCGGGCCCGCGCTTCAAAGTCTACGGTTTTCCGTAATGCTTCGCTCATTGCTCAGGCCCTCCTTTACACGTGATTGCGGGGGTCGCACGCGTCCGAAAATGCGTTGCCCACCAGGTAGAAGGTGATGGTAATAATGGAGACAATACCAGCCGGGAAAATGAGCAGATAGGGATAGTCGAGGAAATAGGTCCTCGCGTTTCTCAGCAGGATACCCAGTGATGGGCGGGTCACATCCATCAGTCCCAGGTAGGTCAGGGTCGTCTCATAGGCGATGGTCCCGGGGATGGCCAGGGCCAGGCGCAGGATAATGACGCTGACAAGGTAGGGCAGGATGTTCTTGGCAAGGATCCGACCGATGCTGGTGCCCAGGCAGCGCGAAGCGAGGTTGTATTCGCGGTCCCGGTACATCAGCACAAGGTTGCGCACATTTCTCGCTGTGCTCAGCCAGTTGAAGAATATCATAGCCAGTGCCATCACCAGGAAGGACTTGCCAACCATCAGGGCGATCAGCGTCATATAGATGATAGTCGGCACATTGTTGATGAAGTTGTACAGTTCTGTAAAGAACCGGTCCAGGCTGCGAACATAGCCCCACAGAAGGCCGATGATGGTACCCAGTATGATTTCGCCAGCTGCGACCAGCACAGCCAGGAATATTGAAGTCCGCGTGGCGTGCCACACCTGGCACCAGTAGTCGCGCCCCATGTTGTCGGTGCCGAACCAGTATTCCCCGTTGGGCGAAGTGAACATCTTGTCGTAATCGATGCGCGCTGTCTCAATGGTATATTTGCTGATCAGCGGGGCGATGAAGGTAAAGATGATCAGCAGGATGAAGATAACGGACATGATGACGGCCGGCTTTTTCTTCAGGAAGTTCTGCCATACGCTTTTCCAATAGGAATAATTCGAGTAGGAAATGCGCTCGGCGTCCATGGATTTGTACTCGGCAAACTCAAACAGCTGCTTTTCCGGCATCCTGTTGCGCGCCAGAGGATACTCGCGTCCCATGGGCCGCTGCTTCTGCGGCTCCTGGTCCACAGCGGTATAGTCAACACTCAGGTCGACATTCGGCTGTTCAAGCTCCTGAACAGTTTTTTTCAGCTGCTTTTTCATCAGCGTGTCTCCTCCTTCCCGCCCAGAGTGATTCTCGGATCAATGAGCACCATCAGCAAATCGCCCAGCAGCACACCCAGCACGCCCAGCGTGGCGTACAGCAGCACACAGCCCTGCACCACATTGGTATCGTATCTTGAAATGGCGTCGGTCAGCAGCGGGCCCATGCCAGGTACCGAGAAGAATTTCTCCACCAGCAGCGAGCCGCCCACTGTCATCAGTATGGAATAGGGTAGGTACTGCGCCAGCGGCACAAAGGCATTCTTCAGCACATGGCGGAACATGATCTGACGGGAATTGAGCCCCTTCAGTTTTGCCAGACGGATATAGTCCTTGTTCAGCTCATCCACCATATAGCGGCGGGTCCATAGCATGTAGCCGGCAATGGATGTCAGCGCGAGGCAGACAATGGGCAGTACCGAGGATTCCTGCACCTTGCGGACGGAATACAGAGAGGGCAGCCCCAGAAGCCTTGCGCCGAAGACAAGCACCAGCGAATAGGAGACCAGATGCGGCACCGCATTGACAAACACAGTATAGCCTGTGCCGATGTGGTCGATTGTGCGGTCCTTGAAGCGAGCCTGCAGCACGCCCATCACCACGCCTACCACCAGTGCAATGCCCAGGGCAATCAGACCGATGCGCATGGAGATTTCAAAGCGGCTGCCGATCACATCCACCACCGGCTTGTTCATCTGGATGCGGCGGGAAGTGCCGAGATCAAAGCGGGCAAGCCTTACCAGAAAATTACCAAGCTGCACCAGCGGAGGATCAAGCAGCCCTTCCGCCTCCAGACGGGCATTCTTCTGCTCCTCCGTCAGCTTCATCAGCTCGTCCTCGCTGAAATAGTAGTCTGTGGGCATCAGCCTCATCAGCAAAAAGACCGCAGATACGATCAGAAGGATGGTGATCACGGATTGCAGCAGCCTCTTGATCAGATACTTTGCCATCTTGCTTATCTCCTATGCGTTCATCCAGAAAATATGGAAGTGGGGGAGACGCCGCCCGGGCGCCTCCCCCGAATTTCGGCACGACCCGTGACTGCAAGCCGCAGCACGATCTGCCTCAGTGGTTTACAATGGATTACTGCGCCGCAGCAGCGAAGGCAGCGTAATCTTCGGTGGTATAGATGTCGCTGTTGGTCTCCCAGTTGATGTAGCGGTAGGTCTGGGAACCGTAGGGAGTGTACACCTTGGTGTAGTCATTCACGCAGGTCAGCTCCCACTGCACATCGTAGTAGATCGGCACGCACAGCGCATGCTCCATCATGTACAGCTCAGCCTTCGCGAAGGCGTCATAGCGGGCGTCGTTGTCGTCCGTGATGGCATGGGCCGCGTTGGTCAGCTCGGTGAATTCCTTGTAGGTGGCAATCAGCTGTTCGTCGGTCGCATTGTTGGCGAAGGAATAGGTGTTGGTGTAATACGCGCCGTCCTCGCCGTAGGTCTCCTGGCTCAGGAAGTTGATGGGATCGCCGAAGTCAGCGCCCCAGCCGTTGATGTAAATGGAAGCCTTGTGCGCAGCGGCAACTTCCTTGGACAGGGAGGAAACATAGGTCAGGATGTTCAGCGCCATGAAGTCATCGCCGATGTAGTCGGAGATGGTCTGCTTCAGGGCATTGGCGGAGTCCAGCTGAGTCTGGTTGCCGCCGGCGATGTAGTAATCCACGCTGATGGGGAAGGTCACGCCGGCAGCGGTCAGTTCTTCGATGGCCTTGGCCTTCAGCTCGGCAGCCTTATCGGGATTGTAGCGCATAAAGGTATCGGAGTCATAGCTCAGACCCTGTCCGGCCACGACCAGCGCGGCGTAATCGGTGCCGTCGCTCTTCACGGCCACACGGTTGGCGGAATACGCATAGTTCACGCAGGCCAGCGGGTTGATAGCGTTCAGCGTGCGCAGATACTCAGTCAGGTCCAGGCCGTAGTACCACAGCTGACGGAAGGCTTCGTTGGCCACGGCTTTGTTCCAGTTCTCGTCAGGGGTGCCATCTTCAAACAGCTTGTCGAAGTTGAAGTGGATCTGATAGGAGTACTTGGTCGGACGGGCTTCCACCAGGTTCTTGTGGAACTCGTTGGAGGGATTGTTGTAGATGGTGGTCAGGTTGGAGGGAGACAGTGTGCAGTGATCCAGCTCGCCGGTCTGGAAAAGCTGATAGGCCACATCCTGGGATTCGATCATCTTGATGATGATGCGCTCGAAGCGCTTGTGTCCCTCGGTATCGCTGGCATAGAAGTAATTGGGATTCTGCACGAATACCTTTTCATTGCCGGCAATGAAGGATTCCATGATATAGGGACCGGAATACCAGATGGTCGCAGGCTCGGCGGCACGGTAGCCGTCCACGCCGATTTCAGCCAGCAGGCCGTCGGACAGGGGATAGAAGCAGGTATAGGTGCACACAGTGGGGAAATAGCTCATCGGATAGGTGGCGGTGTAAACCAGGGTGGTGTCGTCAACGGCCTTCACGCCCACCATCTCCGAGAACTTTTCCAGCTCCAGCGCTTTGGCGGCTTCCACGCCTTCGGTATCGCACAGTTCCTTGGTGTAGTTGTAGTATTCCTGAGCGCCCTTCACCATCTGGAAAGGCATGGAGGTGTTGGTGGCGTCATTCTTCGCGAAGTTCAGTACCCATTCCATGCCCCACAGCCAGTCGGAGGCCTTTACGGGCGCCTTCACATTGCCGGCCTGGTCGCACCAGACCATGCCTTCATTCAGCTTGAAGGTCCAGGTAGCGCCGCCGTCTTCGGTATACCATTCCTTGGCGGCGGCGGGGATCAGCTCGCCCTTGTTGTTATTGGTGAGCAGGCCGTCCACCAGGTTGACCATCACGTTGTTGTCGGTGGCCTTCTGGGACTTGAGCACGTTCCAGGTTTCGACTTCACGCGCTTGCGTCTCATAGGTATGCAGCTCTGTGATTTCGGCAGCGCCCGCCATGGATGCAACGGAGAGCAGCATAGCCAAAGACAGCAACAGGGAAATCAGCTTCTTCATAGAAAAATCCTCCTTTGTTATTCACGAAACCGGCAGGACACCTCACGCGCCTGTCGTCCCTTGCAATACAGTATAAGGCATCTGCTATAGCTTGTCAAGTAAAATGCATATTTAGAACAAAAAGGTGTAGAAAAACGTCCGCATTACACCTGTTTTGCACACATGAATACAAAATGATGCATCAGATTGATTTGGTTCTTGCAGAAATTTACCGCTTTAAAGTGACTGCGCTGACAGCAAAAATGTATGCAATTGTCAAAACGCGATGAATATGGTATGATCAAAGCAGTTGGCGGCCCTGACGCCCTGCGGCGAGGAAGGAGAAAATGATGCAATACCGTACTTTCGGCAAACTGGGAATCAAAGGCTCCGCGTTTGGACTGGGATGTATGCGCTTCAATGGCGAGCCCAGCGGTGACAGCATTATCAATGAGGAAAAAGCCATTTCACTCATCCGCCGTGCCATCGACGGCGGTGTGACCTATCTTGACACAGCCTACGTATACCTCAATAAAACCTCGGAGACTGTGCTTGGCAAGGCGCTGCGGGACGGATACCGGGAGAGAGTGACCATCGCCACCAAAATGCCCTCAGGCGCAGTGCACGACCGCGCCAGCATGGAGGCACTACTGAATGAGGAGCTGCGGAAGCTGCAGACAGATCATATCGATTTCTATCTGATGCACGGCATTGACAGGAAGGACTGGGATTACTTTAAGTCCATCGGCGCGCCGCAGTTCTTTGATGACATGAAAAGAGAGGGAAAGATACGCTACAAGTGCTGCTCTTTCCACGGCAGCTACGATGAATTTGAGTACATACTGAATGACTACGACTGGGACATGGTGCAGATTCAGTACAACTTTATGGATATCAACAACCAGGCCGGTACGAAAGGTCTGGAACTTGCCGGTGAAAAAGGTATACCGGTGGTCATCATGGAGGGGCTGCTGGGCGGCCGCCTGGCAAAGGCTCCGGACAATGTGCAGGCATTGTATGATGCCTTCCCGGTAAAGAGAACACCGGTGGAATGGGCTTTCCGCTGGCTGTGCAACCATCCGCAGGTGGCCACGGTACTGTCCGGCTGCAATGAAATGGAACAGATCGAGGAGAATCTGCGTATCTTCGATACTGTGGCGCCTGGCATCATGTCGGACGAGGAATTGAAACTGATGGAAAATGTGCGTGAGGCTTACCTCAGCCGCACCAAAATCGGCTGTACCGGCTGCCGCTATTGCATGCCCTGTCCAAACAATGTGGAAATACCGAGAATCTTTTCCATGTGGAACAACGCGGCCCTCTACGGCAGTAATCCGGGCGTACAGGGACTTCGCCGGCTCGCTGAGGAGGGCAAATCCCCGGAAAGCTGTGTCGGCTGTGGCGCCTGTGAGGCTGCCTGCCCGCAGCATCTGCCCATCATTGAGAGCCTGCAGACGGCATGGAAAGAGCTGAACGGGTGAACAGCCCGACGAATTTAGAATCCACACAAAAGACTGCGGTCTGGAGAATAAAAAATGCATTATACGAACCCGATTCTGTACGGCGATTATTCTGACCCTGACGTGATCAGGGTCGGGGAGGATTTCTATATGATTTCCTCCTCCTTTACCTATTTGCCCGGTATCCCCGTGCTGCATTCCAAAGACATGGTTCACTGGGAACTGATCGGCTACGCAGCCAGCCATCTTCCCTTTCCGCAGTATGATTCGCCTGCGCACAAGCGCGGCACCTGGGCTCCGAGCATCCGTTGGCACAATGGTCTGTTCTATGTTTACGTCTGCCTGCCGGACGAAGGGCTGATCGCCTTCACCACGGAGGATCCGGTGGGGGAATGGACCTTCCATTACGTCAAGGATGTTGTCGGGTGGATTGATCCGTGCCCACTGTTTGAGGAAGACGGTACGGCCTGGCTGGTTCACGGCCTCGCAGCCAGCCGCGCAGGTATTAACAATATGCTCTATGTGCACCAGCTTTCCGCGGACGGTTTCAGTGTGCTGGATAAAGGGAAGCTTGTCTATAACGGTGCAGACCACGGTGATGTGACGGTGGAAGGACCGAAGTTCTACAAGCGTGACGGTAAATACTGGATTCTCTGCCCGGCTGGCGGCGTAAAGCCAGGGTACCAGCTTGCGCTTTGCTCTGACAGCCGCTTCGGCCCTTACGAGCGCCGCGTCGTGCTGCGTCAGGGCAACAGCCCGATCAACGGCCCGCATCAGGGTGGCTGGTTCGATGATGGACACGGAAAAGACTGGTTCATCCATTTTCAGGACGTGGAAGAATACGGCCGTGTCCCGCACCTGCAGCCGGTGGACTGGTCGGACGGCTGGCCGGTAATGGGCAAGAAAGGAGAAGCAGTCACCGAGGGCGAAACCGGCTTTGCGCCCACTGCGGCAGGCATACCGACGTCGGATACCTTTGAGAACGGCCTGGGCCTGCAGTGGCAGTGGCAGGCCAATCCAAGGTCTGCATGGTACACCGAGCTGAAGCCGGGACTTCGCCTGCACTGCGCGCCGGCGGACAACCTGTTTCATGCGGGCCAGTTCATGTCCCAGCTGATGCAAAGCCGCTGCTTCTGTATGGATGTGCCTCTTTCACTGCATGCGGACGCAGGCGATATGGCCGGTATTGCGGTGATGGGATACAGCTATCATTACCTTGCGCTGACAAAGGGAGAAATCAGACTGGTTGCCGGGTGTGCTGAGGAGATCAGCCGCTGGGAAAAAGAACGGGTAACTGAAAAAACCATTTGCAGCATCCCGTGGTCAAAACGGTCCGCACTACTGCGGCTGCGCGTGTCGGACGGGAAGGCGGCCTTCTGGTACGGCACTGATCGAGATGGCCTCACACAGCTTGGGGACAGCTATCCGCTTACCTGTGGCGGCTGGTGCAGCGCAAGGCCCGGTGTTTTCGCGCTGAACAGCACAGGCAGACAGGGAGGCTGGGTGGATATCGAACATGTTCTGTTCACGCCGGAGCAGGATACTGTCTGAACTGCCGCTTTGCCTGATGCATGACTGCGGAATGGCCGGGCAACGTGTGCGGCTCAACAATCTATGCTTGATTTTTGCGAAGCATCGCGCTATAATGCTGGTGGTTTCTGGTAATAATTCGTCCGAATATGCAAGGAGGGTTACCATGGATCTGCAGAAAATCATTGCTGAGCTTGTGAGCAAACTGAATCTCGACACTTCTCTGATCGAGAAGTTCACCAAGGACCCCGTGGCCACTGTGAAAGGCCTGCTGACCGGAGATGCTCTGAATCCCTCTCAGCTCATTGAGGTTGTAAAAGGCGTGGCTGCCAAGCTGAACATCGACCTGTCTTCCTTCAACCTGGAAGAGCTGGTCGGCGGCGATGCCAAAGGCATTCTTGACAAGATCAAGGCGCTGTTCGGCAAGTAATTCCCGGAAACATCACAACACCCCACCGTGTGCATCGCGGTGGGGTGCTTCAATCTCTGCGAAACGCTGTGCCGCAGGTGGCTTTGTTCGCCTGTCAGCACTGGACTTTTTTGCTCTGCTTAAAGCTGTATGCGCCGGCCATGCCGATAACGCACCAGGCCATGGGAGAGGTAATGCAGATGGAGAAGGTGAACATGCCCTGTATGACATAGCAGATCAGGGAGGCGGCAACTGCCCAGCCAAAGCCGCCGCGCCTCAGGCAGGCAGTGATGACATACGCAAGAAGCGCGATATACAGCAGCATACCCGGCAGTCCGTTGTTCGCCAGTATGGTCAGGAACAGATTGTGCGGATTGTCATAATGCTCACCCAGCGTCACATCGTGCTCAAAAAGATAGGTATCCATCATATCTTCAAAGCAATCCTGACCTCCGCCGAAAAGCAGATTTTCGCGGCTCATATCCAGTGTGCAACGCCAGATGCCCCAACGCCAGCTGCCGAAAGAATCCTGCGCACGTCCGTTCAATATCTCGTGCAGCTCCCACAGCCCGCCGAAGCGCTCATTGATGGGGAGGAAGGCGGTGAGCGCCAGGGCCAGCACGAGCAGCACAAGCAGCAGCGCCAGCACGGCCTTCCAATGCAGCCCGCCGCTGTCACAGCCAATCAGCCAGACACTCAGCGCAGCCAGTAGGCCGGCCGCCAGCAGCGCTGCCCAGGGCAGAAGCCCGCCCGGCAGGACCAGCGTGGCACGCTCCGCCGTGGGGTCGCCATCCAGCCAGGGAAGGTAAAACACGCGCCGCAGGAAGAAGCACAGGATGATTCCGGATAGCGCGGCGATGCTGCGCCAGCGCAGTCCCTTGAGAGCGGTAACCTTTGTCCGCCGCCAATCGATCAAAGCAGCGCAGACAAGCAATACAACACCCCCGGCAATTGCCAAAAGACCTGCCTGTACATCTGTCATAATCTGATAGAGCACTCCAAGTACCCCTGTGGCCAGCGTTATGCCGCCAAGCACACCGCCATGAAGCACCCAGAAGCTGATCAGCAGCGGCACAACAATGGCTAGATAGGCTGTGATCATGTCAATATTGCCGATGGTGCCCTGAAACTCGTAGTTGGTATAGATGCTTCTGCCCTTCGGGAACAGCCCCAGGGGGTTGGCACCTGTGTACTGCAGTGCCACGATGGCCAGGAAAGCGGTCAGGCCCAGGGCGACAGCGGTCACCAGGGGCTTTTCTCTGGGGACACAGAAGGTGAAGGCGAGGCAGATGACCAGATAGCACAGCTGCGTGCTGTACCCTTCATAGCGGCCGTCTCCGAGCCAGGTTACAAAGTGCCATTCCGCGCCGACATCGCTTGCGGCAAGGTCCAGGTCTGGCCCGTAGAGCAGCTGCAGGTCACGGTCCGCGCCGAACAGGCAGGAGAGCCCCATCCAAAGAAAGAGGCAGAGCGACAGCCAAACCGCGGGGGTTCTGAACCACACCCAAAGCCGCTGATACCAGCTTTTACATGCGGATGATGCTGCCATATCCGCACTCTTTTGATGCGGAAGCACCTGCATAACTAGCAGTGACAGTCCGCCTGCAAAGCACACTGCGCCAAGGTACAGCGCGATGATCCACTTGGAACGGGTGATATGACTGTAGGTGAAATCGCAGGCGATCGGAAACACCGCCAGCAGCAGTGTGGCCAGCAGAGTAGTGAGCACAGGCGGCAGTTGTTTTGTGGAAAATCGTATCATGTCAGACCTCTGGGTCATTTTAATTGAAACACCGCTACACCGTGCGGCGGCACTGTGGTCTGCAGCGAATCCCCGATCAGGCTGGTGCGCCTGGTCCACAGTTCATGAGCCTCGCGGAAGGAGGAGCCAATATCATCCAAGGGTAACGTCAGCTCCTGAACATCATCGGAAAGATTGAACAGCGCCGCGAAGCACTGCCCCTCACCCTCCGAAAGCCATACGGCGTGACTGTCATCACGCTCCAGCTGGCGGGGAGTCTGGCCCTCCAGGTTCATGTCCAGCACAGCGCGGTTGGTCAGCAGCTTCAGCGTCTGTGCGTCCAGCCTGGTCAGATCCGCCCCGATCATGAGGGGAGAACGGAACAGGGACCACAGCGTCATCATGGCCTTTTGCTCATCCTCTGTGAGGTTGCTCTCGCGCCCGTTGCCGAACACCTCACCGATATGGCCCAACGGCAGCATATCGCAATCGGGATAGTTGCCCATGCGCACATGGTCCTGCCATTTTTCGCAGCGGGTGAACATGTCCTTTACCAGCTTCCAGTCATCCCAAAGGTCGTCGGTGATGCGCCACAGGTTGGCGTTCACCGCATAGTGCCAGCTGTGTTCCACCAGCGCCGGGCCGGGGGAAAGGCTGATCACGATATCACGCTCTACCTTGTCGGCAGCTTTGCGCAGCATCACCATCTCATCCGCGCCATGCCAGCCGTCCGGCCACATGTTGGTGTTACAGATGTCGTCGCACTTGATGTAGTCAACGCCCCAGTCCGCGTACAGGCGCAGTATGCTGTCATAATAGGCCTGTCCCGCTGCTGTGTTCTTTACGCCGTACATGTCGGGATTCCAGCGGCAAATAGAGGCGGGATCGGCAATCAGATCCGCTGTCAAATCAGTCCCGAGCACCTTGCGGTGCTCATGCGCTGCCTGGCGCGGAATGCCGCGCATAATGTGGATGCCGAATTTCAGCCCCATCGCGTGCAGCTGATCCGCGAGCGGCTTGAAGCCCTTCCCGCCTGCGGAAGAAGGAAACTTGGTTTCATCCGGCCAGAAACGACTGTATTCATCCAGATTGCTCTGCCCGAAGGGGATGTATTGCACCTCGGGCCGCTGTGAGCCGGTGTTGGCGGCATACCACTGTATGTCGACCACAACGTATTCCCATCCATACTGCGCCAGCTTTTCCTTCATTACTCTGGCGTTCGCGAGCACCTGCTCCTCATTGACGTTGGTATCATAATTGTCATAACTGTTCCAGCCCATGGGCGGACGGGTAAAAACACGTTTTTTCATTATTTCCTCCATTGACTGCCGCGCATTTGCGCGGCGTATTTAATCAACAGGTCAGTATTCAGAAGCAGCCAGATCAAGCACTGCCTTACTGTGGCCAGAGACGTACGCAGGCCTCCGCGATGCCGATGCTGTCCTCCTCAAGGCTGGCATAATCAAACTGCTCTACCAGCCAGTTGGCGTACGCTTCGGTGCGCTCTTCTTCTGTGATGTCAGCCATCTCAGCGGTAACGGCCGCTTTCAGCTTTTGTTCCACCATGTCATTGTAGGCGCGGCTGAGCAGTTCGTCCATCGTCACGCCAAAGCCTGCCAGGTAAAGTCGGGTGATTTCCTCGCTGTCTGCGCCCTCTTCCGGTTTATGGAAGCCCGCCGGCAGATAGGCCAGGCCGTTCTCACTGCCGATGATGTCTGTATAACGCTGCCATTGAGACTCGGCATCCTTCATCACAGAAACGAGATCTGAATAGCTCAGCTCAGTCAGCCCCATTTCCTCCGCGCACTGGAGCATGATGATATCGGACTGCAGCTCAAAAAGAGTTTTGTCCAGCGCGTCCACGATATTGTCCGGGTCGACAATGGAGTAAGCGTACCCGTTTGCCGCACAGGAAGCGGCGGCGTCAAACAGATCAAAGCGGAGCGCAGCGGACAGCTGCGCCGGTGTAATGACTGTTCCATTCAGGATGAAAGCTGTCTCGGTAAAGTACTCATCCGCAAGAGCGGCGCTGCACAGCAGTGCTGGCAGCAGAAGCAGGCAGAGCATACGTTTGAGCATGATGACACCTCCACATCAGTTCAGGCAGAATGATCAGTCTTTCATGAACACAAATGGCAGCAGCCGTTTCACCGGCTTCAGAAATGATCAATTATATACGTTAATTCATCTGTATGAAAGGTTTCATTTACCGGGAAGCTGTCTCCCATGCAGAGATCGCTTTGACAAAGGCCGGGCCGTATTTCTTTGCCTTGACTGTACCGAAGCCGTATACCTCAGTCATCTCCTCCACAGTATGTGGAAGCTTGGCGGCCATGTCCCGCAGTGCCTTGTCGTCGCAGACGATATATGCCGGCATTCGCAGCTTCCCCGCCAGAGAGGCCCTCACACGGCGCAGCTGCTCAAGCAGCTCCGGATTGACTGATTCGGCTTCCTTCATAACACCGGCACCTGGCCGATACCCCTTTTTCATTGGAAGGAGCTCAGGCTTTTCGCTGTAGAGATTGGTATCATTACCGTCTTCGCCGTCGCGCCGGCCACTCCAGGCTGGAACATCATGATCCGGCCATGGGTTTGCCTCCGCAGCACTCTGCTGTCTTCCAAATGCGGGGCGGACTGCTTTACTTGACTGCGAGGCCGCGAAGGAATACTTGGGCCCTAGGCAGGCTGAACAATGACCGCACCCGTCGGGGGCGTTTTGCCCGAAGTACCGCAGAAAACCGGCTCTCAGGCAGCTTCTCCTCTGCGCCCAGGAGGCAATCTGCTCAAGTCGGCGGTAGTCATCAGAGCGCTTACGGGTTTGCTCCTCCGGTGTCAGGTCTTCGTTGACCTCACTGTGCTCGATCATCCACCGTGCGGTGATCATGTCCTGTCCGGAATAGAGCAGAACACACTCCGCCGGGTCACCATCCCGCCCTGCGCGGCCAGCCTCCTGGTAATAAGCTTCCATCGAGCGCGGTATATTGTAGTGGATGACGAAGCGGACGTTGGGCTTATCAATCCCCATGCCAAACGCGTTAGTCGCCACGATGACCTGAATGCGGTCATACTGGAAATCCTCCTGGCTCATCCGGCGCTCCTCCACGCTGAGACCGGCATGATAGCGCCCAACCGAGAAGCCCTTAGCGTCAAGCAGCGCAGCCACCTGCTCCACAGTTTTTCGTGTGGCGCAGTACACAATGCCGCAGCGGCCTTCCTGCCGTGCGAGGATTTCTGTCAGGGCGGCTTTCTTGTCCCTGGGCCTCAGCACCTCGAAGTAGAGATTTGGCCGGTCAAAGCCGGTGACAACAGTGCGGGGATGATTCAGGCAGAGCAGGCGGACAATATCCTGCCGCACACGCTGCGTGGCAGTCGCTGTAAAGGCGCCGATGGGCGGACGATGGGGGAGTGATGAGCAAAAATCGGCAATTCTCAGATAGCTCGGCCGGAAATCCTGCCCCCACTGGCTCACACAGTGGGCCTCGTCCACCGCCAGCAGACTGATAGCTGCATTTTGCGCAAAGCGGCGAAAGGAGGTTGTATCCAGGCGCTCCGGCGCAACATAGATGATTTTATAGGCGCCCTGGGCAGCCCTGGCCGTAGCCGTCTCCAGCTGGGCGGGCGTCAGTGAAGTGTTCAGGTAGGCAGCCGGCACACCTGCGCTGATCAGGGCTGCGACCTGGTCTTTCATGAGAGAAATAAGCGGAGAGATGACCAGTGTGATGCCCGGGAGCAGCAGTGCCGGCACCTGGTAGCAGACGGATTTTCCGGCGCCGGTGGGCATAATGCCAAGCGCATCCTCACCGTTCAGCAGTGCGTTGACCAGTGGTTCCTGTCCGTCACGGAAGCTGCTGTGGCCGAAATACTGTTTCAGTACGTCATATTTATCCATTCCGCCTACTCCGAAAGCTGCTCCTTGATTTCCCGGCCTTCACGCAGCAGCGCTCTAAGCTGCTCAGCATTTTGCGCCTCCAACGCGTCACGGTAAGCCGTCAGCCTTTCAATGAGGCCGGAAACCTCCGGCAGCAGCGCGTCCCGGTTATCCAGAAACAGCTCCGTCCACATGTCCTCATTCAAACGCGCAACTCGGGTCATGTCTGCGAAGGAGCCTGCCGAGAAGCCTCTGTGCTTGCTGGCCAGAGGACACTTGACATAGGCGGATGAGACCACATGTGCCAGCTGCGAGGTGTAGGCGATCATTTCGTCATGCTCCAGAGGAGTGGTGAATTGTACGCGCCGGAAACCGAGGTCCAGGAAGAATTCCTTTGCTCTCTGGCAGACAGCGGGATCCTCATGCTCAGAAGGTGTGAGAATCATGGAGGCATTATCAAACAGATCATCCCTGGCATACTTGATGCCGGAAAACTCCCTGCCGGCCATGGGGTGGCCGCCGATAAAATGCCAGCCTTTCGTATCCGCAAGGGGCTGGAGCGCGGAGACGATTCTCTGCTTGATTCCGCCGCAGTCAATCACGGTGCAGCCCTCCGCAAAGCAGTCGGCATGCAGCTCCACCCAGCGGATTATCTCGCCGGGATACAGTGCAACCAGCACCAGCTCACACCGGCGGAGAAGACTATCATTCAATGGGGCGTCGATTGTTTCGGTAAGCACGGCTTCCCGCATGACCTCTTCGGACAGATCCGTTCCCCACACCTTACAGTCTGTGTGGAGGTGGATCGTTCGTGCCATCGAGGCTCCGATGAGTCCCAGCCCGATAATACCGACATTCATTACAAATCACCCTCCAGCGGAAGTTCCTCAACAGTTTCCGGCACTTCAGGGACTGCCTCGGAGGGCTCTGTCCACGGGCTGATATACTGGGTCTGGATCCAGCCGTGCCAGTCGCCAGCCTCCACCTCGGAGTAATCGCCTTCAGTCTGGTAGACGTAAACCTTTATGCCAGCCGGAAGAGATGTGAGCACTTTGCCCGCACGCGAACCGGACTGGCGCAGCTTCACCTTGTTCTTTGGGTCGGTGGAGCCGCCGTAGGTCAGCAGGCCGGGGGTGGTATCTGCGTGCCTGTCAAGGAACCTGAGCAGCGAGGTGTTCACATAACCGCTGGTGCCGTCAATGATGACGCCAGTGTAGTCGCTGTGATAGTCAAACACAAACGCAACATGACCGGTGGAGACCCGCTTCAGGATGCGGCTTTTGCCTGCCCTGGTCAAACGGAGAGTCACCTTGTCCGCGTTGGACGCGAAGATATAGGCAACGCGCTGCTCCTCATCGGCATTGGTGTCCCATGTGACGCGCGAGGTCGCCACAAGCTCTTCCTCACCGTTTTCCTTTCTGACAAGTGTCTCGATAGCGCCCAGCTCAAGGAGTTCAACGGGCTCCAGCTGATCCTCATCGTTTCGCCAGTTCAGCTCGATCACAATGGCACCGTTCTTCTTTTTGGGCGAAGGCTCGTCCTCTTCAGAGGACGAGAACGCCGGCAAAAGCAGCACAAGCAGCGACATCAGCGCGAACACGCGTTTCATAATCTCGTCTCCTTTATTCAGCGGCATTTCCTGTCATTGATCAGCCAGAACAGCCCTGGCCGCACTGATCGAGGCCATGACCTGCTGGGGCGCAGGTGCTCCGGGAATGGCGCGCGCATCCACACAGGTTTCCAGGCTGATGGCCTGATAAACATCCTCCTCAAAGGCAGGGTGGAAGGCTTTCAGCTCGTCAAGTGTAAGATCAAGTAGGGCTTTGTCTTCGGTGAGACAATGGGCCACCAGCTGCCCCACTACTCTGTGCGCATCCCGGAAGGGGATGCCCTTCTTGACCAGATAATCCGCGCAGTCTGTCGCGTTGGCAAAGCCGCCGGAAGCACCCTGACGCATCTCCTCTGTACGGAAGGTGACTGTCCTGATCATGGCGGTGAAGACCGACAGTCCCTTGACCAGTGTGTCCCTCGCGTCAAAGAAGGCCTCCTTATCCTCCTGCATATCCTTGTTATAGGCAAGAGGCAGCCCCTTCATCACGGTCAGCAGGGTCATCAGGTCGCCATATACGCGGCCTGTTTTTCCGCGGATCAGCTCTGCCACATCGGGGTTCTTCTTTTGCGGCATGATTGAGGAGCCGGTGGAGAAGGCGTCATCAATTTCCACAAAGTGGAATTCGGCGCTGCTCCACAGTATCAGCTCCTCACAGAAGCGGCTGAGGTGCATCATGCAGATGCTGGCGGCGCTGAGGTAATCCAGCAGGAAGTCGCGGTCACTGACGCCGTCCAGGCTGTTCTGAGTGATCGCGGAAAAACCGAGCAGATCAGCCACCCGCTGACGGTTGAGAGGATAGGTCGTGCCGGCAAGCGCACCGGAGCCGAGCGGCATTACATCGGCTTCACTGTAGGTATCGGCAAAACGCCTGCGGTCGCGCATGAACATCTGGACATAGGCCATCAGGTGGTGCGCAAGGGTGATCGGCTGCGCCCGCTGCAGATGAGTGTAGCCCGGCATGATGGTGTGGAGGTGTTTCTCAGCAATATCCAGCAAGGCTTCGATCAGTTCTTTGAGCAGTGCGGAGGTTTCACTGCAGGCATCCCTGCAGTACATCCGCACGTCCAGCGCGACCTGATCGTTGCGGCTGCGCCCCGTGTGCAGGCGCTTTCCAGCATCGCCAATGCGCTGTGTCAGCAGGGTTTCGACATTCATATGAATGTCTTCGGCATCCACCATCCATTCAATTTTTCCCGCTTTCGCGTCCTCAAGTATTCCCTTCAGCCCATCAATGATTTTATCGGCATCCTCCCGGGAAATGATCCCCTGCTCGCCAAGCATGGTGGCGTGGGCGATAGAACCGAGAATGTCCTGCTCATACATGCGCTGGTCGAAAGAGATGGAGGAGTGAAAATCGTCCACCAGGCCGTCTGTTGCCTTGGAGAACCGTCCGCCCCATAGCTTCATTGTATTTCCTCCTGTTGGCTATAGTGATTACAGTGTCATATGCATGGCGGCTGACCAGAAGGTCATGCCGAGCCTGTCAATATAAAAGCGGAAGAGCCGTTGCCAGTCCTTTCCGACAGCATACAGGCAGAGCGCATGAAGCCCCTGTCCCCTGGCTTCCTTGCAAATCTGCTCAAACAGCTGCTGTCCGGTTCCCTGACTTCGCCAGGCAGGCCGCACATACACCTCCTCCAGCTCATAGTACTTGCCTTCTTCACACCAGACGCATCGCTTGTCGTCGGTAATGGCCCTGCCATAAGCATAGCCGGTGAGAAAACCTGATTCCTCCGCAACAAATACGTCCATTCCCTCCAGGTCACTGGGCTGGTTGGCGCGCACCCCATTACAGCAGGCTTCCCGTTCAAATTCAAGGCTCATGGAAAGCAGCGCTTCCATGTCGTTATCCTCTGCCCTGCGTATCAGCATGGGAACTCCTTTCAGCCGTTGCCGGGGTCTTCGGGACCGCTTGCGGAGATCACCGCACCGCTCTGCGCGGAGACTGATATGTCATACAGCTTCCGCTGATCGGTAAGGTAGAAATCAAATTGCCAGCGGGCGCAGGTCAGTGAATCGGCCTGATAATAAACAGACCGTGACTCCATAATGGCATTTGTCTGAAAGTCCGGATAGGCGGTTTTCAGGTGTTCAAGCGCCAGGGCTCTTGCCTCGGCCTCGCTCAGTGCGGGAACACTTTGCTCGTGGAGATGGTCTGACAGAACAAAGCCCCGATAGTTTTTTCCGTCAGCTTCCGCCTGTACATAGGCCCAGGCTGGACCCAGATAAGCCAAAACAGTCACTCTCTGTTCGGACGGCAATGTGACAACAGCGCTGTGGCTGTGGAGGGGGTCATCTGTCAGCTCGGTCTGAGATCTCAGCTCGCCGACGCTCCAGAGCCAGCGGGTATTCAGCCACAGCGGCTCTGTTCCGTCAGTCAGCCCGGTGCAGATCCAGCCGAATCTCATCTGACCTCCGCTGACCGGATACTGCACCAGCAGCCACTCCCTGTCATGCTCCCTCTCCCGTCCAAAGATCTGAACCCAGTCAGAGGAGGAGAGCAAGGCCTTTCCGTCGGCCTCGCGAGCGTAATTCTCTCCCGGTCCAGCGAAGACAGGGTATTTCTCAGCTGCTGAGAAGCGGAAGTCGATCGGCTCGGGTATGGTGCGGTAACCGACAAAAGCAGGCAGCAGGGAAGGGGAGGAAAGCTTATGGCGGGCCTGCTCCACAGTGCGCGGAAAGCTGGTGAGATAGATCTGGCTCAGCGACCTTCGCACTGCACCGCGCACAGTGGTGCGCTTGCCTGTGAGGGAATCATAGTATTCAAGTCGGCTGTCCTGCACTGAGATCTGTACATCCCGGTCCCAGGCGGCAATGATAAAGGTTTCAAGCTTCCATTCGGGGTCATCGCGGACATAGATCAGCGTAAACGCATCAAAGCCTTCGGGGACGAGGTACTCAATGCAAAGATGCTGGGTGTCCAGCATGCGAAGGCAGGGGATCCAAACATCCTGGAGCAGCGTGCCCTCGCAGAGATCGGTCACTCGCCAGTTGTCGTCTTCCTTTTCAAGGGCAACAAGAAGGTTCTGCTCTCCCTGCCGCATCACGGCGAAAGCACAGGCATCCGTTGCGGTCAGGGCAAAGGTTGCACCGGGCTCGTCGTCAAGCGACACGGCGCTGCCGGCAGCGCTGGTGACGACCGCCAGCTCATAGCCGGCCCAGTCGTCGCCCATCAGCGTTTCCAGTACCGCCTGGGCGTTTTCTGCAAAAGCTGCGCCGCTAAGAAACAGCAGCAATGCCAGAAGAGGCAGCAGTTTTCTGTACATCTTATCTCCCTCGAGGCGCTGTTTGCATTTTTCTAACAAACAGATTATAATATACCTCACTTACATGCGGAGGTGTCAGTCATGGCAGAAAGGTACCTGGAAAAAGAACTCGAGGTCTGCGGCTTTATGCATGTGCATGAAGACCGCGTGCAGCAGGTGAAAAACCTGCTGCCCACCGAGGATACCCTCAACCGCCTCGCTGACCTGTTCCGTGTCTTTGGCGATGGCACGCGTATCCGTATTCTCTATGCGCTGCTGGAGGAGGAGGTTTGCGTGTGCGACCTGGCACAGCTGCTGGGAATGACACAATCCGCCATATCACACCAGCTCCGCATTCTCAGGCAGGCACATTTGATCAAAAGCCGCAGAGAGGGCAAGACCGTCTTTTATTCTCTTGCTGACAGCCATGTCTCGACGCTGCTGCAGCAGGGAACCGAGCACATAGAAGAATGAGCGCTACTCCTCTTCCGCAAGGGCGGCATCCAGCGCGTTTTTAGCTTCTTCATAGCTGAAGCCGCGCCTTGCCAGAGCGGCCATGGCTCTCTGCACAGTCTTTCCCCTGTCCTCCCCGGGCTTGGCCCGGCGGAGGGCTTTTTCTGCAAGCGCACGCGCCGTGGCGGCGGAATCTTCATCGGCCACACTTTCCAGCGCCTGTTTGATGCCATCGTCTGAAATGCCCTTTTGGCGCAGCTCCAGGGCAATGCGGCGTGAGCCCATACGCGCAGCGCGGGCCTGCGCCCATTGCCGTGCAAACTCATCATCGTCTAGCAGATGATACTTCCGAAGCTTATACAGCACCAGTTCCACGGTCTGGTCCCGGTAACCGATGCGGCGCAGCTTCTGCTGCAGCTCGCCCTCCGAATGCGGCCGGGATGCAAGAAGGGATACAGTATACTCCATCGCCGGACGGAATTGCCTCAGCAGCAGCCACTTCTCCAATTCGTCCGTGTCAACCTCATCGCCTGGAAGAAGAGAGCGCTCCTGATACTGTGCGCGGGTGAAGATCCATTTTTCGCCGCCGATTGTTATCCAGACCTTGCCACGGCGCTTCTCAACAGCATCTACCTCCATGAGGGCAGCTCCTTTTTGAGACCGAAGCGCAGCATATCACGGTTGCAAAGGCCCAGCCTGCCTGTGCGCGCCTCGGAACAGCCGCCGTTGAGGAAGATGATCTGTCTGCCAGTTTCCTCCTCAAAGAAGGCGCCGTCCGCGCAGCCGTACGCAAAGCCCTGGTGCCCCAGCAGGCGATGCGAGCTGAGTGCCTTATCCTGTATGATGACAAGACCAAGCCCGTAGCTGAGCGTCGGGCTGAGTTTGCCATAGCTCGCGTGTGCCTTTGTCATCTCCCGGATGCTTTCTTCGCTCAGGAAACGCTTCTCACGCCCCAACCCTCCTTGAAAGATAACCTCCAGCAGCAGTGAAAGTGAAGAGGCATCTGTGTACATCGCGCCGGCTGTATGGCCGAAATGACGCAGTGGATCCGGCTTATTCAGAGGAATGGATCCGAGCTTTGTGACAACAACTGTCTCACCGGGGTGATAGCGGAGCACCCGAGAGATCGGCATGACTGTATCGCGGTCCAAACCGGAAGCATCCAGGACAGCCTTCATTCCCAGAGGGATGAAAAGCTGCTCTTCAAACACCTGAGGAAGCGGCTGACCGGTGACCTGCTCCATCACACAGCCCAGCAAACCAAAGCCAAAGTTGCAGTAGCTGAATTGCTCGCCCGGATAGCTGGCGCGGATTTTTCCATCCTGAAGCACACTGTGCCAGGTGTCTCCGTTTTCAAGCGCCGCGTCCACAGCGGGTAGATCCCGCAGACCGGAGGTGTGGCACAGCAGATGGCGCAGTGTCATGCCGCTCAGCTTGTCTTCTTTTTCCCCATCCGGCAGTAAAGCAGCCACAGGGGTATCCAGTGTAAAAGCACCCTGCTCACACAGCCGCAGCAGGACCATCGCTGTGGCCATTTTCGTCAGCGAGGCGACACGAAAAAGAGTTTCCGGTCCGCAGTGGCGCTGAGGCTCGTCAAGAAGCGAGGTAAACACCGCACACTGCTCTTCTCCACTTTTTAGGAGCAGTGAAGCGCCCAACACGTGGTGGTGGCAGAGCAGGTGTTCATAGCGGCTGAGATGGTTCAGATGATGTCCCTGCGTCACATGCGCCATCTTCCCGCTCGGTGATGGAGCCGCAAAAGGCAGTGCGGCCCGGTAAATCAGGTTTTTCAGACGCGTGGTGGGCAGAAAAGTCACATCCTTTATAATTAACTACTGTCGGCTTTTTCGCTCGGCGTATAAGGTCAAAAGCAGTATTCCCAGGCAGGGAAGGACACACAGCAGCACAGAGGCCTGGCGCCACATCAGCCACCACAGGGCCAAATTCATTGCTGCAAGACACAGCTCTGCCTGAAGTGCCTTCTTCTGTTCAAGCCGAAGAATGAAGAAGAGCGGCACAGCAGCCAGCATCACAGCGGAAAGCACCTGGCTGATTCGCAGGCTTCCGGCCATGAGGCTGTCTGTGCGAAGGCCTTCGATCAGCACACGTCCTGCGCCGTACAAAAGCAGATACCACAGCGTTGTGTCACCGGGCCTGGCCCGTTTGCGTCTCCCTGTCCACAGCAGCACAAACACCAGCAGATTCCATGCCGACTCATAGAAAAAGGTCGCTTGATGCCACACGAGGGTGCCGTTCTCGGCGATCAGCACGCCGGCGGGAAAATACTGCAGCGCGGTGTTTTCAATAACACCGCCGTACGCTTCCTGATTGAAGTAGTTGCCCCACCGGCCGATGGCCTGTGCCAGCGCGACACCGGGTACCACCATGTCAGTCAACATAGCTGTGGACAGATGGCGGCACAGTGCAAAAATCACGACTGTCAAGAAGCCCGCGATGATGCCGCCGTAAATAGCCAGCCCACCCTGCCATACAGCGAACACAGACAGTGGGTTGGCAGAAAAATGCTCCCAGGTAAAAACGACATAATAGATACGGGCGCCGAGGACACCCACGGGAATGACCCACAGGGCCAGGTCCAGCGCGGTGTCCTTCGGCAGCCCAAGACGGCGCTCCTCCTTCATGCACAGTGCGATGGCTGCCGCCATACCGGCGACGACCAGCACACTGTACCAGGGGAGGGAACCGATGAGATAGCGGCTGTACGGAACAGCCATCGCATTCCATCCGGAGTTCATATTACATGACAACGGTGATGCTGTCACCGTCTGCAAGCAGATCGTCCGTCAGCAGACCGCCAGGAATCTCCTTCCCGTTCAGGAAGGTCTTTTCCAGGCCTCCTTCATGGTGAGCACTGTTGTCCACCGAAATGTGCAGGTGCTTGCCGCGGAAGGTCTTTTCCATGGTAAAGCCGTTCCATTCCGCAGGTATGGAGGGACTGATACGCAGCCCGTCCGGCGTGGGACGCAGGCCGAGAATGCCTTCCACCATACCGACCATCACAGTGGAGGCCGTACCGGTCAGCCAATGGACGTGAGCGCGGCCGGGCTGTGGAGTATCGTGCCCCTCAATGAACTGAGAATGCACATAGGGTTCCACCTCGCGGATCTCGGCCCGATCGTTGTAGGCGGCGGGGCAGCTCTCTTTAAAATAGGTAAAAGCGCGTCCGCCATGGCCGACCAGGGCTTCGGCCAGTATGGCCCAGCCCTGTGCCTGGCAGAAAATGCCGCCGTTTTCCTTGGTGGTGGGGTTAAACAGCAGCATGGCAGCGCCGTCAAACGCGTGCTTGCGATAGCACGGCGCCATCAGTTCCACGCCGTTGGGAGTGTTCAGGAGGCGGTTCATGGTCTCAAGAGAAATCTTCGCCTGCTCCGCTGTGTCCGCGCGGGAAATGACGCCCCATGCCTGCGGATTCAGCCACATCGAGGCTTCCGGATCGTGCTTCGAGCCGATCACAGCGCCGTCCTGCGTGTAGCCGCGCAGCCAGCGGTCACCTTCCCAGAAGTGCTCATTGATCAAAGAAAGCATCTTCTCACCGGTTTCCTTCAGGAAGACACGGTATTCGGCATTCTCCTCGCTGTCCGGCAGCAGCTCATTCAGAAGGCGCAGCGCCCAGTAGAACTGGAAGGCCACAAAGCTGCTCTCACCCTGTGCGCCGAGCTTCAGGCAGTCGTTCCAGTCGGCGTGCAGCCCGGCAGGCATGCCGTGCGCGCCAAGGTGATTCAGTGTGAAATTGATGGCCCGCTTGAGATGCTCGGTCACCGTGCCCTCATCCTTGTCGGCAAAGGGAATGACCTCATCCATGAATGCCCTGTCACCGGTTTCGGCAATGTACTTATAAACGGTGGGGAAGAGCCACATGGCATCGTCCGCGCGGTAGTGGGGATGGCCGGTGGCCTTCACATAGCTTTCTTGCTCCGGTGTGTCCTCGTGGCCCGCATTGTGATCAAACTTAACAAGGGGCAGACCGCCGCCGTGATGCACCTGCGCGGAGAGCATGAAGCGGATTCTCTCCTTCGCCATTGCCGGATCAAGATGGATGATGCCCTGAATATCCTGCACGGTATCGCGGTAGCCGTAGCCGTTCCTCTCGCCCGCGTAGGTAAGGGAGGCAGCGCGGCTCCACACAAAGGTGGTGAAGCACTGGAAGGCATTCCAGGTGTTCACCATGGTGTTCAGGTCTTCGTCAGGCGTGGAAATGCTCAGATTGGAGAGCTTGCCGTGCCAGTAGGCGATGAGCTCGTTAAGCTCCGCTTCGGTCTTGGCCTTTGTATCCTGATATGTATCCAGGAGCGCGCGAGCCGCTCTTTCACCCTTCTGCGCCAGCACAAAGGCAAAGGTGGCTTCTTCGCCGGGAGCAAGGCGCACAACGGTATGCAGAGCGCCGCAGGGGTTCCCGTTGAAATTGACAGAATTGTCCAGCTTGCCGTCAAGGATGCCCTGAGGACTGGCGAAACGGTGCGTGCCGAGGAAACGCTCACGACGGCCTGTATAGCTGACGACCGGACTTCCGGCCAGGCCGAAGAAGCGCTCACGTCCGTTTTCGCCATACTCGTTCAGGTCGCAGAACTGATTGATGCGCTGCAGGATGTGGTCGTCATGGAACTCAGTAGTTGTGATGAACTGCGTATACTGCATGTTCACAAGGTCCTGCGTGTAAAAGCTCTCTGTGGTCAGCTCGCAGTAACCGGTCACGCCGATTTCGCGGGCACGGCCGGAATCGTTTCTGACCTTCACGCGCCAAACCTCATGGTCGGCACCGTTGGGAACATAATAGGTAACCTCAGAGGAAATACCGCTGTACTGCGACTCAATGACGGTATAGGCAGTGCCGTGACGGGTCTTCGTGGTGAAAGCATCGAGGGGCTTTTCCACCGGTCGCCATGAAGCGGACCAGAAGTCGCCGGTCTCATTGTCGCGGAGATAAACATAGCGGCCGGGCTCGTCAAACTGATTGAAGGTATAGCGCAGAATGCGTCCGGCTGCGCCGCTTTTCACAAAGCTGTAGCCACCGGCATTCTGTGTGACGATGGCACCGTAGGCGGGCGAACCGAGATAGTTAGCCCAGGGCATGGGGGTGCGGGGGTCAGTGATGACATACTCGCGCCGCTGGTTGTCGAAGTGTCCGAATTGCATGACAGTCTCTCCTTCGCAATGATAGGATGAAAACATTATATCATAAGCCTGCTGGGAATTAAAGGGGGTTTCTTAGCGATTTACAAAGCCAGCGGCATTGGCCGAATCTGCAGTGCGAGCGATCGCTATTTGAAATTTTTGCGGATTCTTAAGCTAAGATATAGACAAGATGGAAAAATTGTGCTATACTTCAGCATGTCAAATATGGCGGAAATCAATGGCATTTTGGATAGCCTGTCCATAAGTGCCAGTACGGTAAGGCGGCCTTGTGCAGTCTTGCTTTTGGTTTTCACCATAAAAAGGCGGGTATTCTCCCGCAGAAATAAAAGGAGGCTTGTTGCATGAAGAAGTTCCTTGCCCTGCTGCTGACCGCTCTGATGGTGGCTGCCATGGTACCCGCGCTGGCGGAATCGCCCGAGGGATATCCTGAGGTTGTCGAAGGCATTGATCTGGGCGGCCAGAAGATCTGGATCTATGACTACTGGACCTCCAGCTCTGCCCGTAAGGACGATCCGACCGAGGAAGAGCAGGCTACCTATGACTATCGCGACTGGATCATGTCCACCTACAACTGCGAGGTTGAGCAGATCGCGAAGGGCGACTGGGGTTCCAACTCTCAGGAGCTGGTCAACTTTGTTGGCGCTCCCGATGGTTCTCTGTGCCTGTTCATCCTGCCCCCGGACTTCGTGGGCGGCCCCATGGGCAACGACGCGCTGGCTGCGTGGAACAATGACCTGATCGACCTGACCGCCGAAAAGTGGAACAAGACCGACCTTGAGCTGATGACCAAGGACGGCAAGGTATACGGCGTGGTGTCCGGTGTGTCTGAGCCCCGTCAGTGCCTGTACTTCAACAAGCGCGTGCTTGAGGATGCCGGCATCGAATGGGAAACCATCTATGACATGCAGCGTGACGGCACCTGGACCTTTGACGCCTTCCAGGAACTGCTGGCCAAGATCCAGAAGGATACCGACAACGACGGTACCCCTGATATCTATGGCATGACCGGTTCCAACGTGGATATGTACCGCGTGGCCGTGTTCAACAATGGCGGCTCCTTCTTCGACTATGACGAGAATGGCAAGCTGGTCATCACTGCCGGCAGCGACAATACCCTGGAAGCGCTGGCCTGGGCGAAGGACATCTGGAACACCTACGGCTATCAGCAGCCCGCTGACGGCAGCTGGGACTACTACAAGGATGCCTGGAAGCAGGGCTTCTGCGGCTTCTATATGTATCAGACCTACGGCGGCTTCAACGACAACTCCGAGATGGCTGACATGGCTGATGAATGGGGCTGCGTAGCCTTCCCCGTAGGCCCCAAGGGCGACACCTTCTATCACATTGCCAGCGACAACATCACCGTCATCCCCAACGTGTATGACGAAGAGACTGTTGCGAAGATCACCTTCATTTATGACCTGTGGACCAACGACACCCCCGGTTATGAGGAAGACAACTGGATCGGCAACAAGTACAACTTCACCGACGACCGCGCTGTGGATGAGACTTATGCCGCTCTGCGTGAGTCCGAGCACTGCGCTGTGGACCGCGTGCTGCTGCTTGGCTCTGTGAACGATATCGAAGGCAGCGACTTCCTGTGGAACCTGGGCGGAAGCACTCCTGCCGAGCTGCTTGAGTCCAAGACCCCCGTATGGCAGGGCCTGCTGGACGCGTTCAACAAGTAATCCTTCTGGTTTGAACTCAGGGGCTGCCGCTCAATGCGGCAGCCTTTTAAAAAAATTTACAAATTTTTAATTTTCAGGCAGGAATTTTCTTAAAGGCGTAGAATTTATAAGAAATGAACAGAAATAGGTATTTGAACAACATTTACCTGCATCTGTTCGAACTGAAACGGAGGCTCACCCCATGCCGATTGAAGTTGCATCCTATGCCGGCTTTTGCATGGGGGTTGAAAGGGCTGTATCCGCCGCGATGCGTGAAGCGGAAAGCACCTCTGCAGGAAAGAGCTGTACTTACGGTGAACTGATTCACAACCCAACTGTGGTTGAAAGTCTCAGCAAACTGGGTGTGCCGCCGGTACATTCGGTGGATGAGGCTGCAGGACATCGTGTGCTGATTCGCAGCCACGGGATCAGCCATGACGAGCAGGAAGCACTGAAGGATGCTGGCTGCTCGCTGATTGATCTGACATGCCCCTTCGTCAGCAAGCTGCATTCACTGGTTGCTGAGGCTTCACATCGGGGATTGCCCATCATTCTGATGGGGGAGAAGGATCACCCGGAGGTCGTAGGCACGGCTGGCTGGTCCCAGAGTCCAGTGTATGTCGTTTCTTCAGCGGAAGAAATAACAGCCCTGCCGGAGATGGACGCCGCTATGCTCTGCGCGCAGACAACATTTCCGCCGGACAGGTGGGAAATGCTGCTGCAGTATGTGCAGAAACGTGTCGCAAATCTCACTGTGCACCGCACGATATGCCTTGCCACGCAGAAGCGCCAGCATGCAGCACGTGAGCTGGCCAGGCGGGCAGACTGCATGATCGTTGTCGGCGGCCGCAACAGCGCGAATACGCGCAAGCTCTATGAGGCTTGCAAAGCCTTATGTGAGCGGACAATTCTGGTAGAGAGCGCGTCGGAGATACCGCACGCCTTTGCAAATATCCAATCAGATTTCATTGGTGTAACTGCCGGTGCGTCTACGCCGCGCAGTGCACTGGAGGAGGTTGTCACTGTAATGACTGACATCGAGAACAAGGCTCCCGTTACCCCCGAAGAGGTTGTTGACGCGGCAGAGGAAATCAAAAATGATTTCATGGCTGCAGTCGACAAGACCTTCGTCAGGATCCGCAACGGCCAAACCGTGACCGGCACCGTGGTGCAGGTGGGCGATGAGGAAGTTTGCGTCAACATCGGTTACAAGTCCGATGGCCTGATCAAGCGCTCTGACCTCATCGACCAGAATGTAAATGTCGGCGACGAGATTGAGGTTGAGGTCGTCAAGGTGAACGACGGCGAGGGTAATGTGGTGCTCTCCCAGCGCAACATCGTCAATAAGAAGGTCTGGGAAGAGCTCATGGCCAAGAACGACGCCGGTGAGTACATCGACGGCGTTGGCAAAGAGGCTGTTAAGGGCGGCCTTATCGTGGATGTCGGCGGTGTTCGTGCCTTCGTGCCTGCGTCCCAGCTGGACCGCCGCTATGTGGAGAAGATCGGCGACTTCGTCGGCAAAGAGATGAAGCTGAAGATCATTGAAGTGGATCGCGCGAAGAAGCGCATCGTTGCCAGCCGCAAGGCCTTCATCCTTGAAGACAGCGCGGCCAAGAAGAAGGAAGCCTGGGAACGCCTGGAGGAAGGCATTGTTATCCACGGCATCGTTCGTCGTCTGGCTGATTTCGGCGCCTTCGTGGATGTCGGCGGTGTTGATGGCCTGGTGCACATCACCGACCTGAGCTGGGGCCATGTGAAGCATCCGAGCGATGTGGTGAAGCCCGGTCAGGAAATTGACGTAAAGGTCCTCTCCCTGGACCGCGAGCGCGAGCGTATTCAGCTGGGTTACAAGCAGCTGCAGCCCCGTCCTTGGGACAATGCAGCTGAGAAGTATCCTGTCGGTGCGATCGTTGAGGGCAAGGTTGTCCGCATCACGACCTTCGGCGCGTTTGTCGAGCTGGAGCCCGGTCTGGATGGCCTGGTGCACATCTCTCAGTGTGCTCTGACCAAAATCGCTAAGGTTGAGGACGCGGTGCAGGTTGGCGACATCGTGAAGGTGAAGGTGCTGGCCGTTGATACCGAAAACAAGCGTATCTCTCTGAGCATCCGTCAGGTGCTGGAAGAAGAAGCGCTTGAGAATGCGGAAGAGGACCTTGACATTCCTGCGGATGACGCAGAGGCTGTCGTAGCCATCGCGATCGACACCGCTGAGCCGGCTGTTGAGGCTGTCGAGGAAGCCGCTGAAGAAGCAACCGAAAAAGAGTAACACAATGGTCTACCACAGCGGCAGGGAAACCTGCCGCTGTATTCATGTAAACAATCATGCAGAGATGAATCGGTATTCTCGAATAAATGCAGTAGACTAGGCTTCTGCAACCATCACTGCGTGTGTACCCTTCCGCGTCAAAGTGACAGCATAATTGAAAAATTGCATATCTTTATCACAAAAACAAGAGCCGCGATAGTGGACTACAGTGTCAGCGGTTGCCACTGTTCACTCATATTGCAATCGTATCAGGATGATAAAAGCCTGCTGGATAAATCCATCCAACAGGCTTTTTGAAATGTGAAGCTCTTATCTGGAACCCTTGTCGTAAGGTATACCTTCTGCCTTTGGGGCGGCAGAATTCTTGGAGAAGATCACAAGGACAACCAGAGAGATGATGTAGGGGAGCATATTGTATACTGTGCTCGGCAGGTTCAGCTGGTTGAGGAAATCGAAGCCTGTGTACACGTTGCTCAGACTGCGGAACAGACCGAACAGCAGGGCAGCCAGCGCGATCCGGAAAGGCTTCCAGCCACCAAAGATCATCACTGCGAGGGCGAGGAAGCCAAAGCCGGCCACACCGTTTTCAAATTTCCACTCGGAAACACCTGCGGTGATGTAAACCAGCCCGCCCAGTCCGCCAAGCACACCGGATATCATAACGCCCGCATAGCGCATGCTATAGACGTTGATACCCACGGACGCTGCAGCCTGCGGATGCTCACCACAGGCCTGAAGACGCAGGCCGAACTTTGTTTTGTAAAGAAGAATAAAGGAAACGACCAGTAAAACAACCGTCAGTATCGTCAGCCAGCTGAATTCCTTTCCATCTACCATCAGAAAGGCTTTTCTGGCTTCCACATAGGATATGGTTGCGGACGGATTGTCAGGGTTGGTGGCAGTATTGATCGCCTTGACTAGCACGGTCGCAGCGGCGGTGCCGAGCAGATTCATGGCGGTACCGACCAGGGTCTGGTCAGCTTTGAAGTTGATGGCCGCCACGGCCAGCAGCAGGGAATACAACAATCCTGCCGTCATGGAGGCCAGCACACAGAGGAGAATGATCATGAACGGCGAGGTGCCGGCCGGCAGATAGCGCATGACGAGCGCGCCGCCGAGCGCACCAAAGACCATGATGCCTTCCAGACCGATATTGATGACACCTGAATGCTCAGAGAAGCACCCGCCCAGGGCCACCAGCAGCAGTACGGACGCGAACAACAGCGTATACTGAATCAGCAGGATCATTTCACATTGCCCCCTTCCTTTACGCCGGAGCGCTTGCTGCTTCTTCTTTCTTTGTTCATTTGCTGCTTGAGGAACAGCACAAAGGCGCACATGTAAATGATGACAGCAGAGATGAAGCTCGCGATTTCAGCCGGATAGGTTTTCTCCATAAAGGAGCCGCCGTCAGTGATGTGCTGGATAAAGAAGGAAGCAAAGATGGCGCCGATGGGATGCAACCCGCCAAGGAAGGCAGCAGCGATGCCGTTGAAGCCCATGGCCGGCACGGCTGCTACGGCAGAGGGCCACTTGATCATATCGGTCAGATAGTACATGGAAGCGCCGAGGCCTGCAAGACCGCCTGCGATGGCCATGGTCAGCACTATGTTGAAGCGGTCCTTCATACCGCTGTATTTGGCGGCGTTCTTGTTGAGACCGGTAGCGCGCAGCTCGTAGCCCAGCTGTGTTTTTGTCAGAAGCACCCAAATGCAGACGGCGAAAAGTATCGCCATAGGTACTGCAATCGTTATGTACTGGTGGTTGTTCAGCAGCTGCTCCAGGCCGAGCGTCGGAAGCACAGCCGCCGGATAATTCTTTTTCAGCGACCAGGTCTCGCTCATGTTGATGTCCATATAAGGCGCCAGCAGCATGTTGACAAGATACAGGCTGATCCAGTTCAGCATGATGCAGGAGATGACCTCGTTCACATTGCGCAGAGCCTTCAGCACGCCGGAGATCGCGCCCAACAGCGCTCCGGCCAGCATGGCCATGATCATGCACACCCACCAGGGCGCGCCTAGCCCGATGGCAAAGAACAGGCTTACACCAGCACCTGCGACATACTGCCCGGCGGCGCCGATGTTGAACAGGCCAACCTTATAGGCAAACAGCACGGCCAGTGAGCACATCAGAAGCGGTGCCGTCTTGACCAGCGTATTGCCAAAGTTCTTGATCTGTCCCCTTGCCGAAGAGAAGGACCAGAAATTTTCAATAATGGTTTTCAGTGCGTTCCATGCGCCGGAAGGATTGATCAGCAAAAGCACGATGAAACCGATGAGCAGACCAAGCAAAATGCAGATCAGGGAGGCTAGAAGGGTCTGTACCGCGGGAATGCGCAGGAAGGGTATTCTCTTCTTTTCCATTTCTCACATCTCCTTCCTTTTTGCACCGGCCATGTACAGGCCCATTTCCTCGGGATTGGTCTTCTTCGGATCCAGCTCGCCCACGATTTCTCCTTCGTACATCACCAGGATACGGTCCGATACGTCCAGCACCTCGTCCATTTCCAGCGAGACAAGCAATACCGCTTTTCCGGCGTCTCTCTGTGCCACAATCTGCCTGTGAATGTACTCGATGGCACCGACATCCAGGCCGCGAGTCGGCTGTACGGCCACCAGCAGGCAGGGATCCTTGTCGATTTCACGGGCGATGATCGCTTTTTGCTGATTGCCGCCGGACATGGAGCGGGCAACAGTGACAGGACCCTGACCGGAACGGATATCATACTGATCGATCAGCTTTTCAGAATAATTGCGGATGTTTTTCCTGCGCAGGAAGCCATATTTGCTGAATTCGGGCTCAAAATAGCGCTGGAGCACGATGTCGTCCTCTAGGGTATAGTCCAGCACCAGTCCGTGCTTGTGCCGGTCCTCCGGAATATGACTCATACCCATCAGTGAGCGCTTGCGGATGGCGCTGTGGGTAATATCGCGCCCCATCAGCTCAATCTTGCCGGAAACAAGCGGCTCCAGACCTGTCAGTCCATAAACGAACTCTGTCTGTCCGTTCCCGTCGATACCGGCGATACAGACAATCTCGCCTGCGCGAACCTCAAGAGAGACATTCTTCACCGCGTTATTCTTGTGGACACGGGAGGCCACGGTCATGTTTTCAACTTTCAGGATGACATCACCGAGCTTCTGCGGCGCTTTTTCAACGTGGAAATTGACATTGCGCCCGACCATCATGGCGGAAAGCTCCTCCATGGTGACATCCTTCGTGTTGACGGTGCCGATGTATTTGCCTTTGCGCAGCACAGAGCAGCGATCAGCAACCGCCATGATTTCTGCCAGCTTGTGGCTGATGAACAGAATGGATTTGCCCTCAGCGGCAAGGTTCTTCATGATCTGCATCAGCTCGTCGATCTCCTGAGGCGTCAGCACCGCGGTGGGCTCATCGAAGATGAGGATCTCGTTGTCGCGGTAGAGCATCTTCAGGATCTCGGTGCGCTGCTGCATACCCACCGTGATGTCGGCTACCTTGGCATCCGGGTTTACCTGAAGGCCGTACTTTTCGCTGAGCTCAATGACCTTTTTGCGGGCTTCCGCCTTCTTCAGAAGGCCGAGCTTGCTTGTGGGCTCCACACCGAGAATGATGTTGTCCAGCACGGTGAAGCATTCCACCAGCTTGAAATGCTGATGCACCATGCCGATCCCAAGCGCGTTGGCATCATTCGGGTCATTGATTTTGACAACCTTGCCATCCTTCTTAATGATGCCTTCCTCAGGCTGATAAAGGCCGAAGAGCACGCTCATCAGTGTTGATTTGCCCGCGCCGTTTTCACCCAGCAGCGCGTGTATTTCGCCCTTTTTCAGCTGCAAGGTGATGTTGTCATTCGCCACAATGCCCGGAAACCGCTTTGTGATGTTCAGCATCTCAATGGCATATTCGCTCAATGTACAACCCTCCCCATGAGATATAATAAATGCGCCGACTGCATCTACCATGCTGGAGAAGCAGCTTACATTTCTGACAAAAGCCCCTGTTTCCGTTCTGTTTGAAAGAGAGAGAACAGGGGCTTTTGTCAAAAATCCGGGGAATGAGCGCACTCCCCGGATCAGAACGATAGGATTACTTCACGTTGCCAGCGTCAGTCACAGTGATTTCGGTGGCAGGCATGGCATCAATCGCGTTGGAGACAGTCACGTCACCGGCGAACATGGCGGCAACAAGCGCCTTGTAGTCGTCCTCGGTGAAGGTCTCGGAGAACTGGGTGGAGGGAGCGATCTGGACATAGTTCAGAGCGGGATCCTCGCCGTTGACCAGGCCCAGGGTCTCCACCTTGCCGCCGTAGTTGGCAAAGTTGCCGGCCACGATTTCGGACAGGAGGGTGTTCACGGTCGCGCCAAGGCCCTTCATGGCGGAGGTCACGGTCATGCCCTCACCGTAGGCGCCGTCGATGGTGGCGGCCTGGTCAACGTCCACGCCGATCACCTTGCCGCCTTCAACCTTGGCAGCAGCTTCAGCAGCGGAAGTGTAGATGCCGCCACCGCAGGCGAAGACAACTTCCACACCCAGGTTCTGATACCAGTTGTCCATATAAGCGGTGATGTCGGCGTCGCCATAGAACTGGTTGCCGTACACATACTCAACCGCTACTTCGGAAGCATTGCCCAGCTCCTTGGCAGCAGCGTCAGCGCCCTGCACAAAACCGAAGCCATAGCGGATCACGGCGGGCACAGCCATGCCGCCCAGGAAGCCCAGGTGCTTGTAGCCCAGCTTCACAGCAGCGTAGCCGGCCATGTAGCCGCACAGCTCTTCCTGATACACAGCGCAGTACACGTTCTCAGCCAGCGCAGCGCCGCCCAGGTCGCCCTCGCTCACATCCAGGGCCACGAACTTGATGTCGCTGTATTCGCCCTGCACCTCACCGATGGCGGGGCCGAACTTGTAGCCGGGCATCAGGATCACGGTAAAGCCTTCGTCCACGGCCTTGTCGATCATGGCAATACGGTCGGCATCCGTGTCGGTGGCGGGCTGATAATAGGTGAAATCAATGCCGTTGGCTTCGCAGTAAGCCTTGGCCGCTTCGTAGGTGGTCTGGTTGAAGGACTGGTCGGTGATGGTGCCAACGTCGGTCACCATCGCAACTCTGACATCCTCGGCGGAGGCAAAGGAAGCCATCGCCATCAGCATCACGGCAGCCAGGAGAAGAGCAACAATCTTCTTCATGAAAGGGTTCCTCCTTCAATTGTTCGAGTTCGTGCAAGGTGATTTGCCCGCACATTTCTCAATATGATTATAACAAAAAATCGAATTCTTGAAAAGACCCGACTGCAGCAAAAAGCTTCAGTTTTATTTCGTATGTGTTACGAATTAATTACAAATTGCAACTCATTCAGGTGCCCTTGTTCAGTGACTGAAAACCTTCGCCGAGTGCTTCAAAGGCCTCGGTTACAAACATGAAGGCTCGGTCATCCACCTGAGACACAATGTCCTTGAGCTGCGTCAGCTCAGAGCGGCTGACCACGCAGAGGATCAAAGGCCGCTCCTGCATGGTGTAGGCGCCACGTGCCTTCAGCTGTGTAACGCCGCGCTCCATATCATGCAGCACACGGTCGGTGATCTCCTCCCATCGGTCGGTCATGATAAAGCAGGCCTTGTTTGCGGTAAAACCGACCATGACTACATCAATGACGCGGCTCTGCAGATAGATTGTAATGAAAGCATACAGCGCCTCCACAGAGCCGATGGTGAGACCGGCTGCGGCAACAACTACGAAATCAATGGCAAACAGGAAAACGCCGACGGTGATAAAAGGAAAGCGATGATGCACGATTCTGGCCAGCATGTCTGTGCCGCCGGTGGTCGCACCGCCGCGCATGATCAGCCCAAAGCCCACACCGCTCATCGCACCGCCGCAGATGGCGGCCAGCATGGCGTCATCGGTGACATTCGGCAACGGAAGCAGGTCAATAGCCGCCGAAAAGAGCATGGTCGCAAAGAAGGTCCGCAGTACAAACCGCCCGCCGACGGAGCGCCAGCCAAGCAGGAAAAGCGGTACGTTCAGCGCAAAGCTGACCGCACCGACAGGCAGTGAAAAGTAATGGTTGAGTATGGTGGCCACGCCGGTCAGTCCGCCGGGGGCAATACGGTTTGGAGTCAGAAAAAGCGGATAAGCCGCGCCGGCAATGAGGCAGCCGATAACGATCTGTGTATAGGCAAAGGTCATTTCCGGCCAGCCGAGGCGGCTGTGAAGGCTTTGATTTCGGGTCATTTGAATGCTTATCTCCAGCATCGAGCTCAGTGCATCAGCAGCCAGGCAAAGGACTTGGCAGGCAGACGCACTGCATCGGCATACAGGCTTTCTCCTGTCATCAGGTCAAGATACAGTGAACGGTCCCGCGGCAGGGCGGTTTCCTCGTGCTCTGAGAAATTGAACAGCGCGAGCAGCTTTTCACCACCGCCGCTGCGTGAAATACCCAGCACATGCTCATTCGCGGTCGGCAGCAGTTCAATGGAAGCGGCTGTGTCAAAAACCATATGGCGCGTGCGCAGCTGCTCAAGGCGCCGCAGCCCCCTGAACACCTTGCCCTCCGTTTGCGCCGGGTCTGTTCTCTTTTCTGCCTTCTCCCAGTCCATATTGCCGCGGTGAAGATAGCGGCTGTCATCCGCCTTCAATGGCTGGTCATGATAGGACAAATCGTTTTCCTGTGCGATTTCATCGCCGGAGTAGATCATGGGAAGGCCGCTGAGCGTCATCATCAGCGCGTGCAGCGTGAGGTCAAGCTGCACTGCTTCATTCAGGGCAACCACATCACGCGACTTCTTCGCTGCCTCGATGCCGCAGAGAGATGCGGTTGTTCCGCAGAGGCGCGCGTCACCAAGGCGCGGATCGTCATTATACAGCTCTCCGCGGGAAACACTGCCGGGCCACTTGCCTGTGAAATAATCATTCAGGTACTTCTTGTGGCTTACCTCACTCAGGCCTTTTCCTGCGAGGAAGCCGTAATCCAGCCCCCAGCCGATGTCATCGTGGCAGCGCAGGTAATTCAGGAATACGCAGTGCTTCGGCAGTGAGAACACCTGCGCCAGCTGGTGGTTGAGCAGCGCTGTATCCCTGGTCGCGACGGTGTGCCAGATGGTGGCCATGGTCGTCACGTTGTAGAGCAGGTGACATTCAGGCTTCTCTACCGTACCGAAATAGGGCACGACCCGGGAGGGCTCCATTACCACCTCGCCCAGCAGCAGTGTGGCAGGGCAGACGATCTCACAGGTGAGGCGGAGCATCCGGACCAGTGTGTGCACTTGCGGCAGGTTGCGGCAGCTTGTGCCCAGGGCCTTCCAGATGTACGGCACGGCATCCAGGCGGATAATATCTATGCCATGGTTGCACAGGTTCAGGAGATACTCTGTCATATCTCTGAACACAACCGGGTTGGCGTAGTTCAGATCCCACTGATAGGGATAGAATGTTGTCATCACTACCTGCTGGGCTTCCTCGCACCAGGTGAAATTACCGGGTGCGGTGGTGGGGAACACCTGTGGCATGGTCTGCTCATAGGCATTCGGTATATCCCAGGTGTTGTAGAAGAAGTACCTGTTCTGGTAAGCTCTGTCTCCGGCCCTGGCCTTCTTTGCCCACTCATGATCCTCACTGGTGTGGTTCATCACAAAATCAAGACAGAGGCTGATGCCGCGGCTGTGGCACTCCTGGCTCAGTTCGTTCAAATCCTCCATGGTGCCCAGCTCAGGCTGAACCCGGGTAAAATCGCTCACAGCATAGCCGCCGTCATTCCGGCCTTCCGGCGATTGGAGAAGCGGCATGAGGTGCAGCACATTCGCACCGCACTCCTGCACATAGTCCAGCTTCTGCTCCAGCCCCCTGAGCGTTTGGGCAAAGGCCTGCACATACATCACCATGCCCAGCAGGCTCTTGCTCTTATACCAGTCCGGATCTGCCTCCCGCCTGTTATCCAGCTCTTTCAGCTGAACCGGACGATCCTGCCATAGTCGGCGGAGCATCTCGGCAAAGCTGCTCCAGGCGGCCTGATTATTGTGATAAAGCTCGCAGAACAGCCATTTCAACTCATCCACGCGTTCAGCAAAGCGGGCCTCGAATGCGGTATCCATTTGCCTGTTTTCCATACGACCGCCTCCGGTTTTGTCATTGTTAATATTATAGCAAAGGTGAAGGGAAAAAGCAAACGGCCCTTTCCGGCAATTTGCTTTTCAAACGGATGCTTCTGAAATGGGATTGCTTCTGATGTGCAGGCACGTTTGTGTTCACGGCTGCAGCGTCCTGATGATTCATCAGCCTCTGAGGCAAATGGCATCAATGAGGTCATCCGGTGTCATGCCATCCTCGCCCCGGGCCTCCGCGGCGCGTTGTGCGGCCAAGCCGTGAATCAGCGCTGCGCACTGCATCCGCTCGAGCATGCTGAGACGAATATCCCTTCTTGCGGCCAGAGCGCCGAGTATGCCGGCAAGCACATCTCCGCTGCCGCCCTTGGCCAGCGCGGGGGAGGCAAAGCGGTTCACGGCAACGCTGTTTCCGTCGTACATGAGTGAGCAAGGCCCCTTCAGCAGGACACTTGCGCCGGTTTTTCTGTGAAGCTGGTGCAGAGAAAACAGAGGCTCATCAAGAACTGCTTCGACACCGGTGCAGAGCAGTCTGGCTGCCTCTCCGGCGTGCGGTGTGATGATGTGATTGGAGTGGAGTGGGAGGAGCGCTTCATTCCGGCTGAGCAGTGTCAGTGCGTCAGCGTCCCATATTATGGGCTGCTTTGCTGCGCGGAACGCATGAAGCAGCGGTAGCAGATCATCACTGAGGCCAAGACCACAGCCGATAACAGCGGCGTCCGCTTTTCTCAGGGCCGCAACGGCCAGCTCCGATGCGCTTTCCGTGAGCATACCGCCCCGCTCCGGCAGCGCCACACACATGGCGGAGGGTACAAGCGCCTGAAAGATCGGCACCAGTGACTCACGGCAGAGCAGGGTCGTCAGCCCTGCACCAGAGCGAACGGCTGCCCTTGCGCACATGCAGGCGGCACCGGCCATGCCCATGGAACCAGCAAAAATCAGTACACGCCCATAGTCGCCCTTGTGCGATACTTTGTTTCTGAGAGGAAGGAAGGACTGCAGTTCAGCCGGGCGCATTGACTGAAAGCCATCGCAGCCGCCGTAATCCGCAGGGATCAGGATGGGATGCACTTCTATACTGCCCGTATACCGTGGCGCCTCTCTCAACAGCAGCCCCTGCTTGATGCGGTGAAAGGTTACTGTCACACTGGCTCGGATGCAGTCTCCCATCACGCGGCCGTCTCTGCCGCTCAGCCCGGAGGGAATATCCACGCTGAGCACGGGAAGCGCCAGGCTGTTCACCTGCCTGACCAGCGCAAGCGCCCTGCCCTCCAACGGTCTGTTCATACCGGTGCCGAATAAGGCATCCACAACGGCGTCCGCCTCCGGAAGAGAAGAACCCTCCTCCCAGTTAATGACAGTCGCACCGGACATGACAGCCAGCAGTCGCTCGTGCGCGGCATCACCAGACGTTGTGGCTTGAAGCTCGATCATCAGTGCCCTGCCGCCCTGCTGCTGCCAGAAGCGTGCAGCAGCGTATCCGTCGCCGCCGTTATTCCCAGTCCCGCAGAGAAACAGCACACGGCCGGCACTCGGGCAAAGCGTAAGGAGGCGATGCACGATTCCCCTGGCTGCTTCTTCCATCAGCACAATGGAGGGAACGCATGTTTCGGACAGCCACTGCTTTTCCAGCTGCCGCATCTGTTCCGGGGTGATGGAAACATCCACTTGACTGTACCTCCTGAAAACATGTGACGGCTGTAAAATGTACAGTTTCGGCACCGCTTAGGCAGGAATCCGAACAAATATGCCGAAAAATATCATATCGGTTTCATTCTAACATGGAATCGCAACATTCGTCAATGGAGGAAAGAATGGGTAAAACAATAAAAACAGTGATTGCGGCCGCCATGGCGCTGCTGATGATCTTTGGCGCTGCCGCGGCGCAGGAATTCACATTGAATGAAATCGGCAATGGCGATGAAGCCGTGCGCCTTGCAAAGCTGGTATGGGGGTCTGATTTCACCGGGGTGGATGCAGAAGCCTATAAATGGAGCACTGAGACGGAGGAAGACAGCTTCCAGGTTTCAGGCTATCTGGACGGCGAAGAAGGCGCTGAGCTGGAAATGACGCTGCTGCGCGACGGAACGCTGTGGTCGCTGCGCAATTACAGCATGCTGGCGCAGCGAGCGCCTGAACCGGAAGGCTATGACGAAGTGGTCATTGAGGAGCCAAAGAATGAGCAGCTTCTTTCCCTGCTGCGACGCTTTGCGGTCTGCGCTGCGGCCAAGGCTCCGGCTGATGCGGAAATCATCGCCTTTGACAGCTGGGACCCGCGCTATTGCGATTTTGAAGTGCTCCTTGGCGACACATACGACTTCTCTTATATTGTGACGCTGCTGATGGATGGTACGCCGCGCGTGGTTGCGGTCTCACCTGTCTGGGGCTGAAAAGGGGGAGCATCATGAAAAAGATTTTTGCGGTATTGCTGCTGCTGGCGATGACTGTGACCTGCGCGGCGGAAAGCACGATCCCGGTGATTTACAAGACCATCACCCCCGGCAGGATATTTGATGAAGAAGAAGCAACTGCCTATGCCAGGCTAGTGTGGACCAGCGATTTCTTCAGCCAGGACAGCGAGCAGGGCGGCTGGGGCGCCTTTGACGACGGCGAGGGCAATTTTCATGTCTATGGTCGTTACAGTGAAGGCGTTTTGAACGAAGAGAACGGCCTGTTTATGATCATCAGCCGCTATACCGGCCTGCCGGTGGAAGGACAGAACGGACTGGCATTTGTTGAAAGCGAATCGGCTCTTTCTGAAAACGAAGACGAACTGGCCGGCACGCCCGCCGCAGAGGACGAAGCGCAGTTCCTTGCTGCCTTTGCCAAGGCGCTGGTGCCCTCGGCGCAGAAAATCGCTGTAGCGCATCAGTATACCTGTTATTATATGGAGGAGGCCTTCCCGGCTTACACTGTCAGCTTTGATGAGACGATCAACGAGAAACTGGTTGTCATTGTGCAAAAGGCGCCCGTGATGCGGGTGGTCTGCTTCCACTTTACAGCTGGATGAGTTCCGCAAGACAGATATCGCCCCCTGCCTGCTGGCAGGGGGCGATATCGTTCACTCAGAGAGGCAGTCTCCGACGCACTCCCCGGCACGGAAGGCAGGGCAGGACTCCGCCCTGGTCTGGTTCAGGGAGTGAACCTTTGTCTTCATAGCGGCATAGGTTTCCTCGGAAAGATCGTGCTCCATTTTGCAGGCATCCTCCCTGGCTACTTCGGGGGCAACACCGAGACTGCAAAGATAAGCTGTGATGATTTTGTGCCTTTCCAGGATGCGGGAGGCAATGGCCTCTCCCTTTTCTGTCAGATTGATCAGGTTATCCGAATCCATGGTAATATAGTCGTTTTCACGCAGCTTTTTCATTGCGAAGGATACGGAAGGCTTTGTGACGGCAAGGCGTGTTGCGATATCGACAGACCGGGCAAAGCCCTTTTCCTGCTTCAGCATGAGTATCGCTTCCAGATAATCCTCTGCCGATTCATGGATGTTCATCATACACCTCCTCTGTGCTGATTTGTCATCTTTTACATATTAGCATATTCTAACTAAAAAAGCAAACATGAAAAAAGCAGCAGAAGACTTGAAAGTTTTCAGGAAATGAGTATTCTGTATAGGTAATTTATTATACGAAGGGGTGCTTGATGACCAAACCTTTTCGCATCCTTGCTCTTGAATCCTCCTGTGACGAGACAGCGGCGGCCGTCGTGGAGGACGGGCGCAGGATCCTGTCTAATGTCATTTTCAGCCAGATTGACCTGCACGCGCTGTACGGCGGCGTAGTGCCGGAAATTGCCAGCAGGGCCCACGTGGAGGCCTGCAGCCGTGTGATCGACCTCGCGCTGCAGGAGGCAGGGCTTCCCATGAAGGAGATCGACGCGCTTGCTGTGACCTATGGCCCCGGGCTGGTCGGTGCGCTCCTGATCGGTGTCAGCTGCATGAAGGGGCTGAGTTATGCGGCGCATAAGCCGCTGGTTGCCGTAAACCACATCGAAGGCCATATTTCCGCAAATTTTCTGACACATCCCGAGCTGACACCGCCCTTTGTGTGTTTGGTGGTCAGCGGCGGTCACAGCCATCTTGTGCGCGTGCCGGATTACGGTGTATATGAGCTGCTTGGCCAGACTTATGATGACGCGGCAGGGGAGGCGTTTGACAAGGCTGCCAGAGTGCTCGGCCTGCCCTATCCGGGCGGGCCAAGAATGGATGTGCTCGCTGAGGAAGGGGACCCGCACTATCTGCCGCTGCCAACTCCCCACACACCCGGAAGGTATGACTATTCCTTCTCCGGAATGAAAACTGCCTTTATCAACGCGGTGCATCAGGCGACACAGAAAGGCGAGCAGCTGAAAAAGGCGGATCTGGCGGCGTCCTTCCGCTACGCGGTGTGCCGTGCCCTGACGGACAAGGCGATTCTTGCCGCCAGCGAAACAGGCGCGAAACAGCTGGCCATGGCAGGCGGCGTTTCTGCCAACAAGCTTCTGCGGCGCATGATGTCCGAAGAGGCAGGCAAACTGGGAATCCCGCTGTATATGCCGGAGATCGGGCTGTGTACCGACAACGCGGCCATGATCGGCTCTGCGGCTTATTACAGGTTTTTGAAAGGGGAAGTAGCACAGCTGACGCTGAATGCGGTGCCCGCACTGCGCCTTGCCATGAAACGGGGGGATCCGGTATAGACAAAATCAGCCTGGCCGCTGCGGTGATTGAGAAGCTGAAAGCAGCGTACCCTGAGACAGAATGTACTCTCGATTATGACAAGGCCTGGAAGCTGCTGGTCAGTGTGCGTCTCGCGGCGCAGTGTACCGATGCACGAGTCAATATTGTTGTCCGGGAGCTTTTTTCCAGGTTTCCATCAGTAAATGCTCTGGCCGAGGCCGATGTAGCGGAAATTGAACAGATTGTCAAGCCCTGCGGGCTCGGTCACAACAAGGCAAGGGACATCTCCCTGTGCATGAAGCGTCTCCGGGACGAATACGGAGGCAAGGTTCCGGAAAGCTTCGACGACCTTCTGAGCCTTCCCGGTGTCGGCCGCAAAAGCGCCAACCTGATCATGGGCGATGTGTTCGGAAAACCCGCTGTCGTCACAGACACACATTGCATACGGCTGTGCAACCGGATCGGCCTGGTGGATAACGTGAAAGAGCCGGCCAAAGTTGAGGCCTGCCTTTGGAAGCTGCTGCCCCCGGAGGAGAGCAACGCCTTCTGCCACCGCCTGGTAGACCACGGAAGGGCGGTGTGCACTGCCCGAAATCCCAATTGCAAAGGCTGCGTACTGAACAGCCTTTGCGAGAAGAACAGCGTACCTACTGCACCCGGTAAAACCGGCGATGAAAAAGGAGAATAAAGCCATGAAAGAACGCAGCATCTATTGCCTGAACAACATTGCCAAGGTTGGCACTGACCGCTTCCGTGCGGGTTACACGCTGGCGGACACCGCAGACCACGCTGCGGGTATCCTTGTCCGCTCTGCTGACATGAAGGAAATGACCTTCTCCAGCGAGCTGAGGGCGATCGCGCGCGCCGGCGCTGGTGTCAACAACATTCCTCTGGAGCGCTGCGCGGAGGAAGGCATCGTTGTGTTCAATACCCCGGGCGCGAATGCCAACTCTGTGAAGGAGCTCGTGCTCTGTGGACTACTGCTGGCTTCCCGCGGCATCGTGAACGGCTGTGCCTGGGTCAAGGCCAACGCCGCCGATGAGAACATCGCGAAAACAGTGGAGAAGGCGAAGAAAGCTTTCGCCGGCAATGAGCTGATGGGCAAGACCCTGGGCGTGATCGGTCTGGGCGCGATCGGCGTGCTGGTTGCCAACGCAGCCGTCGCTCTTGGCATGAAGGTCTACGGCTACGATCCTTACCTGTCAGTGCGCTCTGCCTGGAATCTCTCCCCGCTGGTCATTCATGCTGACAAGGCCGATGAGGTCTATGCTGTCAGCGATTATGTGACAATCCATGTGCCCGCAACCGCCGATACCAAGGGAATGATCGGCGCCGACGCGATCGCGAAAATGAAGAACGGCGCAAAGGTGCTGAATTTCGCCCGCGATGTGCTGGTGGATGAAAAGGCAATGGCCGAGGCGCTGGAAAGCGGCAAGATCTCCTGCTATGTCAGCGATTTCCCGAACCCGCTGAGCGCGAACCTCGAGAAGGCAGTTGTGCTGCCGCACCTGGGTGCTTCCACGGAGGAGGCCGAGGATAACTGTGCTGTGATGGCGGTGGACGAGCTTCAGGATTACCTGGATAACGGAAACATCACCCACTCTGTCAATTATCCCGACCTGAATGCTGGCAAATGCGTTACCGGCGCCCGTGTCGCCATTCTGCACCGCAACGTGCCGAATATCCTTTCCCAGATCACTACCTTTTTCGGTCAGAACGGTCTGAATATCGAAAACATGGCAAACAAGAGCAAGGCCGCTTATGCCTATACGCTTCTGGACCTTTCCTCTCCCATGCCGAAGGACACCGTTGAGAAGCTCAAGGCGATCGAAGGCGTGCTGCGTGTCCGCCGCATTGAGGGCTGAGTGAGGAACCATGGCTCAGGAAGGAAAAAAGGAAGGCCTGCGGGCCCTGAAATTCACCCTGTTCTCCATCTCGGCCGGGCTGATACAGATCGCGTCATTTGCGCTCTTTCACGATGTATTCCATTGGGATTACTGGCAGAGCTATCTTCCATCCCTGGTGCTCAGTGTTCTGTGGAATTTCACCATCAACAGAAAATATACCTTCCGCTCGGATGCGCCGCTTGCACGCTCCATGCTGCTGGTGGCACTGTATTACCTGGTCTTTACCCCTGCCTCCACCTGGTGGGGGCAGGCGATGTCCAATGCCGGTGTGCACGACTGGCTGGTGGAGGCGTTCAATATGATCGTCAATTTTATCACGGAATTCCTCTTCCAGCGTTTTGTTGTTTATCGCGGGCATGTGGATGAAAAAGGGACAAAGAATGCAACGGAATGATATGCTGACGCTGACTTGTGAAAACCTCGGCGCTGAGCTTGAGGGTATATGCCGCCATCAGGGGATGGCGGTTTTTGTGCCCGGCTTATTGCCGGGAGAGACTGCAGAGGTCCGCATCGTCAAGGTTGAAAAGCGCTATGCCTTTGGCAGAATGGAGCATCTGTGCTCTGAGCCCTCTGCCGACCGGAAAGCACCCGGCTGTGCTGCTTACCCTAAATGCGGCGGATGCACCGGCAGACATATGAGCTATGAGGCGACGCTGCGCACAAAGCGGGAACAGGTGCAAAACTGCTTCAGCCGGATTGGCGGAATGGATGTGGAAGTACTGCCGACATTGGGCATGGACAGACCGGAATACTATCGAAACAAAACCGCAATGCCGGTGGGGGGAACTGCTGAAGCGCCTGTGCTCGGCTTCTTTGCGCCGCGCAGCCACAGGCTGATACCGGTTGACTTCTGCCCCAATGCCATGCACCCCGCTGATAAAGTCGCCGGCGCTTTTCTCAAATGGATTCGCGAAGCACACGTGGCGCCCTACGATGAGGCGACGCACAGCGGCCTGCTGCGTCACCTGGTCGTGCGTGTAAACCGTGCCGGTGAGGCCATGGCGACAGTGGTTGTCAACGGGAACCGCATTCCACATCAGGACGGGCTGATATCCGCACTCCGGGAAGCCGGCTGCATTTCCGTCATTCTGAATGAGAATACGAAACAGACCAATGTAATTTTCGGCCCGCGCTTTCGTACGCTCTATGGCACGGACACGCTGGACGACGAGCTCTGCGGCCTGCGCTTTTCTCTCAGCCCGGATGCCTTCCTGCAGGTCAACCCCACGCAGGCAGAGGTGCTGTACCAAACCACGCAATCCTTTGCTGAATTGAAGGCGGACGATATCCTCTGTGATGTGTACTGCGGTGCAGGCACAATCACATTGACCATGGCGCAGCATTGCAAAAAAGCTGTCGGTATCGAAATCGTACCCGCTGCCGTGGAAAACGCGCGCAAAAACGCCGTGCGAAACGGCATACACAATGTCAGCTTTTACTGCGGCGCTGCGGAGGAGATGCTTCCCAAACTGGTTGACGAGGGGCTTCGGCCAGACGTGATTGTCGTCGATCCTCCGAGAAAAGGCCTTGAGCAGCGTGTGATTGATGCCATTGCAGCCGCAGCGCCTGAGCGTGTTGTGTACGTTTCCTGCAACCCTGCCACCTTGGCCAGGGATGCAGCTCTGCTTTCCCGGCAGGGTTATCGTGTAGTTAGAGCCCAGCCTGTTGATCTGTTCTGCTGGACCAGCGGAGTGGAGACAGCATGCCTATTGTCCAGAGTTTAAACTATGCTGTCCTCAAACCTGTAAATTGAGCCAATTCTAACGCCTTCCCGGGAGGAACCTTGGGGAGGCTTTTTATTTCATCGCGTTCGGCAATACAGCAGTCTCCCCAATAAAATACGAAAATGATTGCAGGTGGGAGAAAACCAACTTCTCTCTCGTCTGTATAGGTGAAGGAGGTGATCGACGGTGGAACATGCTGAGGTATCCGGCATGGATCGCGAGCAGAGACTCGCGGAATGGATCGAAGAATACTCTGATTCGATCCTTCGCACTTGCTTTCTCTATCTGTCCGATCTTGGACAGGCGGAAGACGCAATGCAGGACACGTGGATCAAAGCCTGGAAGCACATGAGTGATTATGATCAACAGGACTATACCAATGAGAAGGCATGGCTTCTGCGCATAGCGATTAACACCTGCAAGGACTACAGGCGCTCTGCATGGTTTCGGCATATGGACCGGAAGCGGGCATTGGATGAATTGCCGCCGCAGCTTGTGGCGGTAGAGCCGGAGGATCACACCCTCACTCTGATTATCATGGACCTGCCGGACAGATATAAGCAAGTCCTTCTTCTCTACTACTTTCAGGGGCTGACGATGCAGGAAACTGCCAGGGCACTTGGCACATCCCAATCGACCGTACAGCGCAGACTGAAAAAAGCGGAAGAGCTCCTGAAAGTCTCGCTTGAGGGAGGTGCGGCATATGAGGAATAAAACTATAGAGGAAAGGATCCGGCATTCGCTGAATGCGGAGCTTTCCGGACTACGCACGACCTCCCGCCAGCGCGTTCATTATTATGAAAATGCTACAGGAGGATATAGAGTGAAAAGAAAGCTGAGTTACAGCCTTGTGCTGACCATCGTACTGCTGCTGATCACTGCGACTGCGCTGGCAGTAGCCATGCTTGGCGGAAAAGATTTTGTTGAGAGAATTATGGCTCCCAAAGCCGCAGAAACGAATTCTGATCTTTTTACTCAGGAAGAGATCGATGAAATCCTTCGCATCGCTTCAGAAAACAATCTGATTCTGAGTGAAGAGGACATGTACACTCTCACGCATCTGGAGGATAAGGGATATTTCAAGGAAGAACTGATGCGCCGTTTTGTAAAAACAGAGTATGGCTTCTATCCGGATGCATGGCCGATTGAGGTGCAGCACTGGTATGAAGAAATGATGGAGGCCTGCGGCCTGGATGACGATGTGATTTGCAACGTACTTCCGGAAGGTGATGAATACACCCAGGATCAGATTCTGACGATAGCAAAGGATTTCATCCATCAAAAGTATGACCCCGATGTAAACCTGGATGATACGGAGAAGTATCAGCGGTATCTGACTTACCGGGAAAGCAGACTGGGTGAGGGAATGACTTCACGCCAATGGAGTCTTTCATACGAAGCCCGGGATCTGTATGGCACAGATTACAATCTGACTTTGGACACCGCAGGACACATCAAGAATGAATACAGCGTAGATGGCATTATGGGCTCAAGCTGGGAGGCACATGGCCAATTCATGATGGATCGGTTCATCCGTGTGTATGGTGATCAGTATGGCTATATCAACTGGAACAGTGAGATACTGCTGAAATACCAGGAAGCGATGATACACCGGCAGACCCTGGTCGGACCGGAGCATTTTCTGAACGAAGAATACCCAATTCTTGAGATGACTTACCTGATACCGAATGATACCATGCTGTCCAAGGAGGCAGCTGTTGAAAAGGCCAGAGATGCCTGCGGCAAGCTGGACTTTGAAGCATTGTACAGTAATTCCGCAGTTGCTGTGTGCATGGAGAGTGCGGATGGAAAACCTGTATGGAAGGTCTCCCTGCGGCTGCAGGGCGGTGGATACGTGTTTGCTCAGCTTGATGCGCTTACCGGTGAGATATTGTGCACCGACACAAGCAAAGCCGATGCTTATCGTGGATGGCGTCAGTATGTGACGGAGGAATATTGGCAAAAAGAAAAGCCTGCTCGGAGCTCAGGCAAAACGCAGAGTAAAGCTGAAACGTTGCCCGCCTGGCGACTTCCCGCATTCTGGGGTGATACAGAGCTTGCGCCTGAATGGTACTGGGAAAAGCTGAATGCGGTCGGATATAACAGCGCAGGGGCCGAAGAAGCTCTCTACGAGAGCTGGGTATCACATTACGGATATGATCCTTGCTTCTGGCCGCTGGAGGCACAGGCTATTGAGTTCCTGACACAATTGGGTGATGAACCGGAATGGGATATCATTGATTTTCCGGGCCTTCCATCAGCTGACGATGTTTCCGAAGAAGAAGCGCTGCGTATTGCGAAGGACGCTTTCAAAGAGGAGTATAAGGAAGGCTTGCCGGGTCTGGATGTGAGCACATTAAAAGGAGCCTTTTCCTTCTGGTTTGATTACATGTATGAAGGCCATAACGCCTGGCAGGTGAATCTGTATCGGCCTGACGGTGTGAAAGTCGGCTCTGTTTGGCTGGAAAGCATGCTTGGCGAGGTTTTCCAGCTGGAATGCTTTGACGGCATTCCCGGCTTGCGCAATCGGGATGTCTCTTTCAGCGAGCCAATTGCTACACCGGAGCCGCAGCCTGATGGAAAGCCATGGATGTGGGGCATGGACTTCGCCCCAACGGAATTCTGGGACAAGCTGGAAAAAGCCATGGACGAGTTTGGTGTCAATGCTGAAAACTACGAACAGAAGGAGCAGGAATGGTATTTCCAATACGGTGATTTCATGTTTGCGCCTTACGAATGCCAGGTCATCTCCAGCATCATGGCTCTGCACAATGCGGATCAACTGAAGGAAGAAAAACCGTATTACTGCACCTTTCCGCAGGAAGGAAAAATCACAAGGGAACAGGCTGTTGAAATTGCCGTTAAGGCATTGCATGAAGTCGGTGACACGGAAGTCGGCCCGGAATATATCAATGATTTCAAAATCAACGCTTTGCTGGCTGTCAACGGAACGGTGGACGGGCTGTACCAAGTGGAGGAACCCACCTGGGGAGTCTTCTTCTTTGTCTGGGACGATACTTATGGCTGCTATAACCAGCATGCCTCTGCTTATATCACAGAGGATGGAGATGTGATATTGGCCCAGCTGGAACTGGGAGGAAATGGATAGACATACCTTGTTCCATAGGCAGATAGAAAACAGCTCAAATACGGGATGCATCCGATGGCCGGTGCATCCCGTTATACTTTTCATCCGTTTCCGGGCGACAGATCACTCCACCGCACAAACCCATACTCCCCGGTGGCCGGGAACCAGACATGGTACCATTCGTCACCGATGATCCCGATCACCCGCATCGATTCGTGGCTCTCCTGCCAATGGGTGACGTAGGATCCTGCCTGCGGCTGCCGGTAAACCTTCAGGATGGGGTGAGCCGGGGAGAGCTGCGGCATGGCAGACAGATCAAGCTGCAGCGCGCTGCCGGATTGCCCAAAAGTCAGGTAGCGCTTCATCATGTATCCATGAACCCAGCTGTTCCAATCGCCGAATGTCACCTGCATCCAGTCGCCGTCTTGAGCCATGACACCAACTGCCGTTCCGGTGTAATACTTGCCCTGGGAGCGGCTGCGCTTGTCTGCCCGCTCCCGCAAGTGCAGGCGGTCGGCTGGATTCGGATTCACCACCATGGCATAATTGCCGGAATCCATCTGCGCGGAGGCTTCCGACAGATTGTGTGGCAGGGTGTTCCAGTTGATCTGCGTGATGTCGTCCCATGGATGGTCTCCGTAGAGAATGGTCTGTGCATGCACCTCTGAACCATCCCAGACCGTCCGGTGTCCGAAGAACAGGAAGCCTCCCGATTCTTCGGAGTATGCAGCGTCGTCATAGATGTATTCGATTCCCGCAGTGCCGTCAAATAACAGTTGAATCGTCACACAGCGCCCGTCGATCCACAGGCTGTCGGTGAAGTTTTGGTATCCCAGTATGGTGTCGGCGGGCAGCGGACTGCTCTCAATCAGGTTAACAGCCTGGTGGCTCATGTACTCACAGATCACATACACCCGGCTGCCGTCCGGCTTCTCCATCAGGAAATGCATGGCGCCGTTTTTCAGCATGCCCTTGACGAAGGTGTATTCCGGCATGAGGGCTGCAGCGGCTTCCCGGAAAAAGCGCTTGTTCTCGAAGGCAAAAGAATCGTTTGACGCGATGAGCATGGTTGGAAAGCGCGAAACGTCGAAGTCTGCCAGCCGGATGCAGTCCGCCAGCCAAGACGCCGGAAGAATCTGCATGACATGTTCGCCAAGGTCATTGTCGTTTTCATCCGACATGGAAAAAGTGCGGGTGATCTCTCCGCCGTTCAAACCGTCCCAGGACGTGTTCCAGACATGGGTGTATTCACCGAAGCCGCTGTCGGAATGGTATTGCTCCACCCGATCCCAGATTCCGTCAGCGTTCCGGCTGCTGTGGTAGCGCACCATCTCCGTATCCGACAGGATATAGGTCCAGAACACGGCGTTGTCGCTGTCCAGCAGGAGCTGCGGCCAATCCCTGTCCTGAAACAGCGCCTTGGAATTGTCGATGGCAATCTGCCACGCGCCGTCATGCCGCTCCAGAAGGATCAGCCTTTTGACGCCGTTCGTCTCGGCGAAGCAGGCCGCCGTGTCGCCCCACTGCGAAAGCTGCAACGGCTGACTAATACCTGCCTGAAGCAGCGCAGCGCTGAGCTGCGATCCGTCCATGGCGTATGAAAACGAGGAAACGAAGAGACACATCAGGAGCGCCACGTTGAACAGAGCTGTCTTCTTCAAAATACAGCGTTCTCCTTTGCAGAAACGATATTGTCAGTGAGGAAACGAAGTCAGTGCAGCGGAATGTACCCAGCCTGCTGAACTGCCCGCTGTCCCTCCGCGCTGACCAGCCAGTTCACGAAGGCTTCCGTGTTGGTGTCACCCCTTCGGTAAACCGCGTAATAGTTCACAGTGAAGGGATATGCCCCGGACTGAAGGTTTTCCGGAGAAGGCGCAACGCCGTCAACAGACAGCACTTTAATGCCGCTACTTTCCACCAGGGTGCTGACATAGTAAAGGTAGCTGTAACCAATGGCTCCCGGACCGTTGTCGTAGTTGCCGATCTGCTGCACGGCTTCGCTCATGCCGTCTGACACATAGTTCTCCGGCACATTCTCTATTTCCAGTCCGTCCATCACCAGCTCTTCCATGGCGGTCTGGCTGCCGCTGCCGTGCGGGCGCTGGTAGGCGAAAATTTGCTGGCTGGTGCCGCCGAGGCTTTTCCAGGTTTCATACTGCCCTGTATAGATTCCCTGAATCTGAGAAACCGTCAGGCTGTCTACCGGATTCGCAGCATTGACCATGAACACAAAGGCATCATAGCAGAAAGGCACATAAACCAGCTCCAGGCCGGCGTCTTCCGCAGCCCGTCGTTCATCGGCGTTGGGATAGGTGGCCAGCACTAGATCAATGGGATGGGCGTCATCCATCATCACCCCCTGACTCTTGATCGTCACCAGGGGATTGGGCCTTCCCTGAGTCAGTCTGTCGTAAGCATAGGGGGTGGTGGAGAAGTTCACAAAGCCATTCAGGTCACCTTCATCCAACCCCAGCCACTGGCGGGCCAGCTCCATGGCTATGGGCACGCAGACTGTGCTGCCATCCATGCTGGGCCATGTCCCCCAGTCCATGATGTACAGTTTGTCATAGCCCTCAAGCGTCCGCTTTTCCCCAAGATGAAAGCGGCCGTCCGTCTCAAGCTGCTGCCAGTTCTCACTTTTACCCACGGCCTGATTGATCTGGCTCCAGGAGCCTGTGGAAGCCTCGGCTTCCGTAGTCTCTTCAGCCACTGCGGTCACCACAAGCATCTGGAGAAACAGTAAAACACAAAGCAGCTTTTTCATCACTTGTTTACCTCCTGTTCTTCGGGAACGATCATGAGACAGCTCTTTTTCACCCAGCCGGTATCTGTGCCGTCTGTGACCTGAGTCCAATTTCCTTTCTCGTCCAAAATCTGTACCTGAGTACCGCCGATCATCATCTTCACAGTGCTGCTTTCCGGTGCTGACTGCAGGGGAATGTCTTCCAGAAAACTGTCGTTGTAGACGATGCCATACACAGCATCCGTTCCGTCAGGTATGCGGGTCAGCTCCGCATCCTGAATGGCGCACCCAAACACGGCGTGTGTCAAAGGGTCGTCAAAGCGGACAAACTCACCGAACAACGTGGGCTTAAAGTCACGTTCTTCAATGGGGATGACTGTCTCCCAGGGCGTCCACCATTCGTAATCCGGCAGGTGATTCCACCAGACCTTCATGACACTGTGGGGCCTTACTGCAGCATAGGTGAACAGGTTTTCAGGAGACAGGTACTGAAGGTCTGTGATCGGAACCCATCCGATGATGCTGCCGTGGCCCTCGGCATCCACATATGTACCTCCCAGCGGCTCGTAAAGTGCCACGCGGCCGTTTTCATATGCGCCCATGTACACAGTCTTTCCTTGACGGTACCATCGGTAAGCATTCGGGGCGTCCGCAGTATCGTAGACTGTAACCAGGCTTTGCTTTACAAAAACATCATTACTGTAAACATAGGATTCCTTCGCAGTGGGACTGAAGAGTCTCCCCGGCGCGTCGATGCTGCCTGTACTTTTTACTCCGGCCAGCGTGTCACCGTTGTCACCGCGATAAAGGTTGTCATCCGGATAGTACTCCGCCCATACTCCGTCTGTATCCTTGCCTGCCGACAAACCCTCCGGCAGCGAAACCAGTTCCAGCGAAACACAGCCGAAAAAGGGCTCCTTTCCAATTCCCTGCACTGTAAGTGGCACCGCGATGGCCTGCAGCCGGGTACAGCCGGAAAAGCCGTAGTCATCGATGGACTTCAGCCCGATGGGAAGGGAGACGGTCTGCAGGTATTCATTGTGGATGCCTCTGATGCGTTCTACACCACGCGGCACGTCATAGTGGGTATCACGGCGGCTGTCTGGGTAGGAGAGCAGCGTCTTCCCGTCTTTTGAAAAAAGCACGCCGTCCACACTTTTGTACAGTGGATGATCCTCAGGCACCTCGTAGGCTTTCACATAGCATTCGTATACGCTGTTCAGGATCACTTCGATCGGCAGCGTGGATTCGATGCGCAGTGTATCAAAGCAGCAGTAGGCAAAAGCATCTTCAGCGATCAGCTCCAGCGAAGCAGGCAGGGTGAATGACTCAAAATCGTAGCCGATGAAGGATTCCCCGCCAATGCAGCGAAGCGTTGACGGAAGCGAGACTCTTCTGAAGCCTTTTCTGTCAAAAGAACTGTCAAACCTTGGCCCATCCTGCCACTCGCCTGCCTTATACGGCTGGCCCTCAAAGGCCCACTCGCTGTCTTCGACCATACCCAGGCATTCCACACCTTCCAGGATTACCAGTGTGTCCCCCTGCAGATCGGCGTATTCAAAGAGGCCCATCTCTTCCCAGTCTGCGCGCCAGTCGGCAGCGTCTTCCCACTCATCCTCGCCAAACGAGCATACCGGCAGCAGCGGCAGCAGGGCGGTCAAAGCAAATACCAGTGTGACCGCAGTACGCAGTATAACAGCAGCGCTCTTCTTCATGGACACATTCCTCCTCTGAGGCGGCCTGATATCTTCATATATTCAGACGATTGGCCGGCTTGCTTTCTTCCCTTAAATGATGGCATCGACCGATACACAGTCGGTTACATACACGGCATCAAAGTGTGTGTTTGCGCAGGACACGACAGATTGATATCTTGCAAATCATCTTTAATTCTATTATAATAAGTGCGCCATATCAAGGGCTGATGAGGTGCTTTATGAAAGATTCGATGACTGATCTTGTTGAGCAGCTGAACCTGAGCGGGAAAAGGCTCAGCAAGGGGCAGCGGCTGATTGCGCGCTATCTGGCCGAACACTATGAAAAAGCGGTATTCATGACGGCCAGCAAGCTCAGCTGCGCTGTGGGCGTCAGTGAGTCTACAGTGGTGCGCTTTGCCTCCGCGCTGGGATATGAAGGATACCCTCAGCTGCAGCGGGCTCTGCAGGAGCTGGTCAGTCATCGCCTCACCTCTTCTCAGCGGATGGATATGCAGACCGCCAGGGACCCGCAGCATGCGCTGTCCGCCGTACTGAAAAGCGATATGCAGAATATTCGCTCCACGCTGGAGGAACTGGACAGCGCAACATTTGACAAGGCAGTTTCTCTCCTTCTCGGTGCTGAGAGCATATTCGTGATGGGGCTGAGAAGCGCGGCTCCGCTGGCACAGTTCCTCGGCTTTTACCTCAACTATATGTTTGACTCTGTGCATCTGGTATCCTCCGGTGCCGCGGATGTATTCGAGGAAATTGCCAACCTGCGCCCCGGAGATGTGATTATCGGCATTTCATTCCCTCGCTATTCCAAACGGACACTGGACGCCATGCGCTTTGCAAAGCACAGCGGCGCACAGACGCTGGCTATCACGGACGGGCCCATGTCGCCTCTGTGTGCCATGGCCGATGTTGCGCTGACCGCGCATACGGATATGGCCTCCTTCGTGGATTCTCTGGCGGCGCCGCTGTCGCTGATCAACGCGCTTCTGGTCGCGCTCGGCCTCCACAGGGAGGATGCGCTGCGCGAGCATTTCCGTCAGCTGGAGGCAATCTGGGATACCTATGAGGTATATGCGGGAGAGGAAAGTCAGGGTGAGTAAGGTAATCGTTGTCGGCGGCGGTGCTGCCGGCATGCTGGCCGCATTGTCCGCCGCACAGGAGAAAGCGGATGTGTTGCTGCTCGAAAAAAACGAGAAACTGGGAAAAAAACTCTATCTGACAGGAAAAGGCCGCTGCAACGTGACCAATCACTGTACGCTGGATGAGTTTATGCAGGAGGTGCCGCATAATGCGCGCTTTCTGTACAGTGCGATAACCGCCTTTTCGCCGCAGGATATGATGCGGCTGCTGGAGGATTGCGGCTGCCCTTTGCAGGTGCAGAGAGGAAGAAGGGTTTTCCCTGTCAGTGAAAAGGCCAGCGATGTGACCCGGGCACTGCAGGCGGCACTGACTCAAGCCGGCGCTGCGGTGCGGATTAACACTGAGGTTGAGAGCATTCTCACGCAGGATGAACAGGTAACCGGGGTACGACTGAGAGGCGGAGAAAGCCTGTCAGCTGACGCTGTGATTGTCTGCTGCGGCGGAACCTCCTATCCGAAAACGGGATCGACAGGGGATGGGGACCGCTTTGCCGCCTCACTGGGCCTGAGAGTTGAACCGCGGCGGGCCAGCCTTTCGGCAGTCATTACCGAAGAAAGCTGGCCGGCGGAGCTGCAGGGGCTGTCACTGCGGAATACAGAGCTTACACTCACACATGGCAAAAAGTGTATCTATCAGCAGACAGGGGAGATGCTCTTCACACATTTCGGCGTTTCCGGGCCGCTCGTGCTGGAGGCGAGCTGCCATTTGCCGGAAGAGGTGAGTGAGTGCGAGCTTACCATCAATCTGAAGCCCGGGCTGAGCAGGGAAATTCTGGATCAGCGTCTTCAGCGCGAGCTGTCAGCCACCCCGCGCCGCCAGCTTGGCAGCATCATGCCCTCGCTGGTACCGGCCAGGCTGGGCGAAGTCATCCTTTCACTCTGCGGCATTGCAGCGGAAACGCTCTGCGGACAGGTCACCAGAAAAAAACGAGAAGAAATCGCCGCCATGATGCAGTCGCTCACCCTCCATATCGCTGCTTTGCGGCCGATTGAAGAAGCGATTGTGACCCGCGGCGGCGTTTCTGTGAAGGAACTGAATCCAACAACCATGGAATCCAAAAAGATTGCCGGCCTCTTTTTTGCCGGTGAGGCCATTGACGTGGACGCGCACACCGGAGGCTACAACCTGCAGATCGCGTTCTCAACCGGCCGTGCGGCAGGCAGGGCTGCCGCGAAAACAAGGGAATCATAGAGAGGTGCTTCCAATGCACTACGTTATTCTGGATCTTGAATGGAACCAGCCGATCAACCATTACAACCGAACCTACCGCCAGGTCGGAGACAGGCTCATTTTTGAGATGATACAGATAGGCGCTGTCAAGCTGGATGAAACATTTTCAATCGTTGACAGCCTGTCTGTTCCGATCAGACCAACGCATTACACGAGAATCCATCCGCGCATTGCGCGCATGACAGGCCTCAACGAGGAGAACCTCTCCGATCAGCCTCAGTTCGAGGAAGCGCTGAACCGGTTTACCGCCTGGTGCGGAGAGGATTACGCTCTGCTAACCTGGGGCTGTGACGATGTCAGCGTGCTGCAGCAGAACATGGATTTTTTCGGCGTTCACCCGCAGCTGCCGCCACTTTGCGACATACAGCAGCTGTACAGCAAGGCGTTCAATCAAAAGAACCGCGCCGGCCTGAGCGCGGCCATGGAGCAGCTCGGCATCGACCCGGAGGAGAATAAGGCGTTTCACAACGCGGTCAATGATGCGTGGTATACGGCCCTTGTGTTCCAGAAGCTGCCAAGCCCGGGCGACGTGCTGAACTATCCACAGCAGCCGAGGCAGCTGATCCATCAGGAACAGGACAGGCTGATTCGCAACAAAGGGGAAACTTTTGAAACCATCGCCGAGGGGATGCGCAGCGACCTGGCCATGAAGCCCAAATGCCCGGTATGCGGCAAAGCGGCGGCAGTGGAAAAAGATGGCTATGTACAGCAGTCACCAGATAAGTATATTGGACTGGCCAAATGCTCCGGACACGGTATACTGATGCTGCGCTTGAGGCTTCGTGCCGTGTCCGACAGGCGTGTGTGGATGGGGCTGAATGTTTCAAAGGCAACCCGTAACAATGTCGCTTATATTCACGCAAAGCAGTACCAGCAGGCGCAAAGACTCGCGCAGGGCATGACGTTTGACCCTGAAACAGCTTTGCGGAATGCTGAGCGCTCCAATGTGCCGTTTGAAGACTGAACAGAACGTGGAGGGACGTGGCATGAAAGTCGTTTGTGGTGGTGAACAGATTTCGCTGAATGACAATGCTACAGTGCTGGATGCCTTCACGGCGGCCGGATGCGCTGACGGAGCGCTTGCTGCGCTGCGCGGTTATCAGATCGTTGAACTGAACGAGCAGGCTGCTGAGGGAGACCGGCTTACACCCCTGACAATCAAGCATGAGGAAGGGCGCAGAATCTATGAGCGATCACTTCGCTATGTGATGCTGCTGGCTGTACGCAGATGCTTTCCCGCGCAGCAGGTGCGCATTGAATATTCCATTGGCCGCGGTGTGCTGGTGACGCTGCGTGACAGAAAGGTGTCCAGCAGCGATGTCCGCCGGATTGCCGAGGAAATGCGGAACATCATCCGGCTGGATCTCCCGTTTATCAAAGAAGAGTGGCCTGTGGAAAAGGCCATAGATTACTATCTTCGTGAAGCCCAGAGCGAGAAGGCGGCCCTGCTGAAAAGAAGGAAAAAGCAAACAATCACTCTGTATGGCTGTGATGGTATGTGGGCCTATTTTTACGGCGCCATGACGCCTTCCACAGGATATGTGAAGGTATTTGAGCTGCTCTACCGCTCAAACGGCTTCTCCATGCAGCTGCCTGATCCGGACTCGCCTCTCCAGCCGTCAAGCTATGTTGAGCAGCCAAAGCACCTGGCTGTATTCAGCCAGAGCGCCGAGTGGTGCTCCATTCTGGGAGTCAATAATGTCGTTGACCTCGTGCGGCTCAAGCAAGAGGGAAGGATGCGCAATTTCATCCGGGTCAATGAGGCGCTGCATGAGCAGGCTATGGGCGCCATTGCCCGCGAAATAGTGAATGCGGGAAAACGGATTGTTTTTGTTGCGGGGCCTTCCTCCTCGGGGAAGACAACTTTTTCAGGCCGAATGGCTGTACAGCTGCAGGTAGAAGGCCGAAGAGCGTACCGGCTGAGCATGGACGATTATTACAGGGACCGTGATGAGCTGCCGCGTGAAAAAGACGGGAGTGTTGACCTGGAGCACATACAGGCGCTGGACCTGCCGCTGCTGTGCAATCACCTTCAGCGCCTGCTGGACGGTGAAACGGTACAGGTGCCCAGTTTTGATTTTACGACCGGCAAAAGGATGACAGAGACGATGCCGCTGAAGCTGGGCAGCGATGAGGCGGTGATTATCGAAGGTATCCATGCGCTGAATCCGATGATCGCCGAACAGCTGCCGCAGCGGGATATACACCGGATCTTTGTCTCTGCGCTGACCTGCATCAACCTGGATGATCACAACAGGATCCGCACGACGGATGTGCGGCTTCTTCGCAGGGTAGTGCGCGATTACCAGTTCAGAGGAACAACGCCGGAGGAGACGCTCGCCATGTGGTCGAGTGTGCGCAGGGGTGAGGAAAAGTGGATCTTCCCCTGCCAGGAGCTGGCAGACAGCATGTTCAACACCGCGCTGCACTATGAGCTTCCCTTCCTCAGGCACAAGGTATACGATATGATCTGCCGCATACCGGAAAGCTCGCCGGTTTACGTGCTGGCCAGCCACCTGCGGAAGCTTCTGAATTATGTACCGGATGCGGAAGAAGACCTGCTCAGTGAGATACCGCCGCTGTCACTGCTGAGGGAGTTCATTGGCGGATGCACGATGGAGCTTTCTGACTGATAATACAGAAATCACTGTTCAATCATGCCGTTATTGGCAAATGATAAAAAAGGAGAGCATGAATCATGCAGTTTATCAACGATCACGGCGTACTGGTGTGCCGCAGGCAGGGTGAAACGCTGCGTATCGAGCCATGGGGCAAGGATTCGCTTCGTGTGAGAGCCACGATGTTTCCGAAGCTGACAGATGAAAACTGGGCGCTGACAGAGCCTGTTGCATCCGGTGAGGCTGACATCGTCTTCGGCACGGACCCCTGGAGGGAAGGGGACGGCTCAATTTCGCAGTATCCCAATGCCACCATCACCTGGGGCCGCGTTTCTGTCAAGGTCAATCATTCCGGTGTGCTCACTGTTTTTCGGGATGGAGAAAAAATCCTCAAGGAACAGTATCTGTTCTACGACGGCACGGTAACCAGGGAAAGCCACTGCCTGAAGAAGGTCGCGCGGGAATGGATCCCTTACATCGGCGGTGACTACAAGCTGACTGTGCGCTTTGAGCCGAACGACGGTGAAAAACTCTTCGGCATGGGTCAGTACCAGCAGCCCTACATGGATCTGAAGGGCTGTGTGCTGGAGCTGGCACAGAAGAACAGCCAGACAACGGTGCCCTTCTGCGTTTCAAGCAAGGGCTACGGCTTCCTGTGGAACAATCCTGCTGTCGGGCAGGTAGCCTTTGGAAAGAACGTCACCGAATGGGTGGCCTCCGCCTGCAAGGACATGGATTGGTGGATCACAGTCGCCGATACACCGAAACAGCTGCTGGAGAACTACACCGCCGTGACCGGCCGCGCGCCGATGATGCGTGAGGACGCCATGGGTTTCTGGCAGTGCAAGCTGCGCTACCGCACACAGGAAGAGGTGCTGAGCGTTGCTCACAGGTATCAGGAGCTGGGCATTCAGCTGGACGTGATCGTGATCGACTTCTTCCACTGGACAGTGCAGGGCGACTGGAAGTTTGACAAGACCTACTGGCCTGATCCAAAGGCCATGGTGGACGAGCTGCACAGCATGGGCATCAAGGTGATGGTTTCCGTATGGCCCTCTGTGGACAGGCGCAGCGAGAACTTTGCGGAGATGAGCGAGCGCGGGCTGCTGATGCGCACGGAGCGCGGCGCGGCGCAGACCTATGATTTCCAGGGCGACTGCGTGCAGCTTGATCCCACCAACCCCGAAACCAGAGCATACGTGTGGGAAAAGTGCAAGCAGCACTACTACGATCTTGGCATCGATTATTTCTGGCTGGACAACTCCGAGCCCGACCTGACGAAGTATGACTTCGACAATTTTCGCTATTACATCGGCCCCGCGATGGAGTGCTCCAACATCTATCCGCAGTGGTACAGCCGCATCTTCTATGATCACGAGACGGCGCTGGGCAACCAGGGGGTTGTGAATCTGCTCCGTTCCGGCTGGGCGGGAAGCCAGAAGTATGGCAATGTGCTGTGGAGCGGCGATGTGCCCTCCTCGTGGGAGAGCCTCCGCGACCAGGTCGCCGCCGGCCTGAACATCGGCCTGGCCGGCATTCCGTGGTGGAATACGGATATCGGCGGCTTTATGGAGGGCAACGTTTTCGATCCAGACTTCAAGGAGCTGCTGATCCGCTGGTACGAATGGGCGGTGTTCCAGCCAGTGATGAGGCTGCACGGCGACCGTGAGCCCTTCACGATCCCTCAGCTGGACGACAGGGACTGGGGCGGCGGCTACCTGCATACCGGCCAGGACAACGAAATGTGGAGCTACGGCGAGGAAAACTACGTCATCATGCGCAAGCATTATGAGCTGCGCAAATCGCTGAAGCCCTATCTCATCCGCATTTTCCGCGAAGCGCATGAAAACGGCAGCCCGCTGATGCGCGCCATGTTCTATGAATTCCCGCAGGATGAAAAGTGTTGGGAGCTCAGCGACCAGTACATGTTCGGTCCGGACTATCTGGTCGCGCCTGTCATCACGCCCAAAACCTTCCAGCGCAGTGTCTATCTGCCGGAAGGCAAATGGAAGGACATCCGCAGCGGAGAGATCTTTGACGGTGGAAAGACGATCGTCGCTGACGCGCCGATCGACAGCATTCCCGTGTTTGAGCGGATCGGCTGACCGGATAGGTGCTTCCCATGAAATGAAAAAACGCAGGGTTTCCTGCGTTTTTTCATTTCATGGAGGATTTTGTTTATTTGTAGTATCTGGAAACATCGACACAGATGACTGGCCGTACACCACCGTGAGGGAGCGCAGTTGCAAGGTGATTGGCCCTTGTCGACCCACCGTCCTTATTGACAAACTGGGCATCCTTGTCACTGAAGCTGACGCTGCGCAGCCACCACCAGCAGTTTGTATGGCCAATTACATACTGTTCGCTTTCGGTGCGCGTAATGGTCCGCATTGCGGTGGGCGTCAGTCCACAGATGCTGAAATTGGACCCGCTGACGTAGTCGCGCCACTCCTGCCAGCTGAGCAGGAATACATAGTCTGTGGTGCCTGGGCCTGGGCTGAGTGTATCATAGAAGGGATTGCGCTCCGACGGCAGCTGAACCTGCAGCATGGCCGCGCGCTCATCACTGTCAAATGCACTGTTCATGAACTGGCGGTTGAGCCACTTGCGAAGAGAACAGTAGGCCCACTGATTGATATCCGGATCGTCGCTGAAGGGCATCGCCGCGATGGCGTTCTTCGTCATCATGATCAGCTCTGTCCCGTTCCTTTCCAGAACAATCCATTCCAAGGGATCCGCGCTGCCGCCGTTTTGGTTGTATCGGCCGAAGATGACCGTGTCACCGTAACCGGCAGAAGACAGATCGGTTCCGCCTCCCGAACGGCCGGGTTTCACAGAGGTGAATGCGAATGCATTTGCACACACAAGAAGCAGGGCGCACAGCAAAGCCAGCAGTCGTTTCATTGCAGCAGCTCCTTTCAGGACATACAGGGTAAATGTGATGGGCAGGGATGTTCACAGTGGTTCAGGTTCACACACCTGACGATGATTGTTTTGTTTCGGTCAGGAAGTGACGTGATACGCTATACTGTCACATCATTATTTATTCTATTTTAAAGCCAGTCTCTTATCTTGTCAAGGCTGCGAGATTTAAAGAAGTGCCTGAAGGGACATTACGGGTTACCGAACGTAGCATCAGTCAGCTGCATTAACTGCGCACATGTTTTGAGTTACAAGATCAGTACATTATTCTAATACTATTCTAATTTTAATACATTGACAGACGAGGTATTGCATGATATATTATATTTCGAAAGGAGGGAGGCTGGATGAGTAATATGAAGCTGTGTTCCTCGCCGCTTTACCAGTCACGTCAGAATTCAGCTGATTTTGCGGGGGTTAACGGTTGGACGTTTCCTTTGCATGAGAAATACCTCCATATGCTTCCTGACGTTGTGGAGAGCATTTTATCCATTCCGAATCGGGAAAGGGGGAGGTGAGCTTGGCATTGTCATCTGACCTCTTGAGAGGGTATACAGATACAGTGATTCTGTGCCAGCTTGCGGAAGGGGACAGCTATGGCTACGCTATCAGCAAGCAAATCAATGCACTGAGCGGCGGTCAGCTTGAAATGAAGGAAGCCACGCTGTACACAGCCTTCCGGCGTATGGAACAGATGGGATTGATCGCATCCTATTGGGGCACTGAAGGGGCTGGTGCCAGGCGCCGTTACTACACCCTCACGCCCGCCGGACATGAAAAGGCGCAGGAAGACATAGAACAGTGGCAGCAGACAAGAAGACTGCTGGACAGGCTCCTCAGTTTTCCCGGCCGTGCGCCCAAAATTGAAATCACGGTGGAAAACGAATAAACTGATTTCGTCTGAAGGAGGCCGCTATGAATCATACTGTGACCAGAATAGTTGAACTGCTGTTCCAGGATCTTATTCCCTCTGAGGAAGTCACCGCGCTTCACGACGAAGTGCTGACCAACTGCCAGGAACGCTTTTCTGACCTCGTTTCCTCCGGTATGAACGAGGACGACGCGATTGCCGCTGTGGTTGAGAGCCTGAAGGGAATGGAACAGGTGCTTGCCGATTATCCCAGGGCCGGGCAGGATCCTTTTGCAAAACCTGCCTGTGAGCCGCAGGCTGAAGAAGAGGATGATACCTTCCTGCACCTGAACCCGGCAGATATCAAACGTGTTGAGGCATCACTGCGGGATGCTGATCTGAAAGTCGCTGCCTCTGAAAACAGCTTTACCTTAAATTGTCATGGTAACGTGCGGGCAAAAATGAATGCCGGCGTGCTTACAATCTATCAGGTTACAACGGCAACTGAAAAAAAGAAACATGCTTTTACCTTTGAAGGAAACATAAACAGTTTTTCAGATTTGCTCTCGCAGGTAGGCAAAGGCATCGGGCAGGCCCTGTCAAGCGCTGTACAGTTTGTAGACAATCGCGCTGAAGTAACACTTCCCGCGTGTCTGTGCCCAGTAGCACATTTAAAAACTGTCAGCGGGGATATTCGCTGGCAGGACGTTCAGGTAAGCGAAGCTGTTTTTAGCAGCACAAGCGGTGATCTGACACTCTTGCTGCCGGCGGGGATCCGCGCTGCCAGTGTAACAGCGGAGACCATGAGCGGTGATATTGTCGTTGAGGCCGCAGCAGACGTTACAAAACTGAAGTCGGTTTCTGGAGATGTGCATTGGGAAGGAAAAACCGGAGATCTGTGCCTGAAGACCACCAGCGGCGACTCTGAGATGAACGGCGAAGCAATTGACGTGACAGTCAATACAGTCTCGGGAGATCAGGAAGCGTATCTGAGCAGCACAAAGCGCGTTGATATGCAATCAATCAGCGGAGACATGGAGCTCGACCTGAATGACATAGGCAATGCAAGCACTGCCCGGATTCACATGAAAACAGTCAGTGGTGACGCTGAGGTGAGCCTGCCGGAATGGGTGGATACTGTCTTCATCAACCAGCATACGCGTAGCGGTGACTGCACAATAGCAGACGGACTGAGTGAATCTCACACCGCGCCGATACAGATTGATTTTTCATCCCACAGCGGCGATCTGAATGTGGGAAAAAACTGACACTGGGGCACTTCATACGAATCTGAAGAACGCTTTGATCAGGAGAAAAAAAGATAATAAACGAACGAAAGCGCACAGGGCATCATTGCTCTGCGCGCCTTCTGTTCTTTTACTTATTTGTTCAACTGTGCGTAAAGGCGTTTCATGGCTGGCAGCAGTATCAGTCCAATCAGCAGCGCTGCAGCCTCACCGACGGCGACTTCGAGCGCTGTGATCAGGAAGGGAAGGTTGAACGACAGCGAAAGCACCAGGCCTACGATGATGCCGTTGGATACCACGGGGCACAGGGCGGAGAGGAGCGGCAGGCTGCTCTTTTCCTTCATCCAGGGAAGTCGCAGGGTCAGGCACTTTTTTCGCAGGAAATAGGTGCCTACAGCGGCCAGTAATGTGGCAAGTGTACCGAAGATGATGTCCGTCAGCCCCGCCGAAGGGCCTAGCAGATTGGACAGAAGACAGCCAACTGTCAGTCCCGGTATCGCCTCAGGCAGAATCACCGGAAGAATCGTCAGCGCTTCAGAGACACGGCACTGCAGGTTGCCATAGGAGATTGGCGCAAGTAAGAGTGTGAGTGCGGTGTACAGTGCCGCGATCACAGCGGCATAGCACAGGGAACGGGTGTTCAGCATCTTCTTGAACATAGAGATGCTCCTTTCATCGCGCGTTGCGCGTTTTTTACGGCGCAGAGTGATAACAGTCACAAGCGCCGCGAAGCACATTGTAGCATGCTTCTCGTGATTTGAAAAGCTCTGCTGAAAAAAGGCACAGAAAAGCAGGCAAGTCGGCTCCGTGCCTCTGCCGGATGCCGCTGCCTGCTTTGTGCGGAGAAAAGCCAATATCAATCGATGTTTTCAGGAAGATAAGATTTTGAAGCGGCAAGGCGCATCAGTACAAACCATGCGATGAGGGTCTCAGCCAGCGCTACAGCCGTCACACCGAGCACTACTGCCAGGCCGCCCTTGTCCCAAAGCAGCACGCTGACGACAACACACAATGCGACCAGCACAACCCAGAGGATCATTCCAAAGACCTGATTGAAGTTGGATTTAATCGCCTGCATCTCATTGACCCACTTCAGGGACGGATGCAGTGCATCCACCGCAAGGGAGGCTGCCGCAGCGGCAAAGGAAATCAGCAGGGACAGCGCGAATGCGGCGAGCGCCACCCACAGAGGGAAACGGAACATCATTTCGCCAACCAGAAGGATCATCAGGGTGCAAAGCACATTGATCTCCATGCCGACCAGCAGCTTGGCGGTGAAGCGCTTCTTTTGCGGTACGGGCAGGGTTATGGCAAATGGATACCGTCCGCCCTCGCGGGAGATGGCTGTGGACAGCACGGGATTGACCATGGAGGCCACACACATGGCAGCAGCCAGGATAACGATAGGATAACCGGGATGTACGCCTGCGATCAGGGAGGACAAATCCTCCGAAAGTGTGGATATACCGCCTTCCACCCTGGATGTGCCGGCCATGAAACCGATCACAAACATCAGGGGGAACATTACAACACCGAACAGTCCGTTCATAGCCCAGGCAGGGGTACGCAGCAGTTCGCGCCACTCAAGCCGCATCAGTGCCCTTACAGTTGACTGGGGCTTCCAGTTGGCACTCCCTTTTCTGGCCTTGGAGCTTGCAGTGGCTTCACTCTGCTGCAGGGTCTGGTCCAGGTAAGCGCCTCCGCACAGCAGCACAACTGCTGCAATGCAAGCGATGGATACAAGGGAGAACAGCGCCAGCTCGCTCCAGGAGCCAATGAAGCCGTGGACAGCCCAAAGTGCAGGCGGGAAAGCATTGAGCAGCGCATTCAGCAAGCCCTCTCTGCTGAGAAGCAGCTGAATGAAAAAGCTGGAAGCATTCTCATCCGGTATCGTGTTGGAGAAGTAAGTAATCGAGATGGAATAGGCAAGCGCCAGCGCCATGGAAAGGATCATGACAACGGTGTCCCTGTGACGCGCAAATGCGCCGATACGCATCAGCAGCGAAGAGAGCAGCGCCATCACAGAGAGAGGAATCAGTGGCACCAGCAGGGCCACAATGAGCCCCCGCAGTGCCAGCATCGGCCAGGCTGATTGTCCGAGGCAATAGAGTACAAAGGCCGGTGTGATAATGACCAGGTTAATCAGCTGCTCCGACAGATACAGCGTGGTCATCTTCGCCATAAAAATCTGCCTTGAGGTGAAGGGCAGCACAGCCAGCCATGGTGCATCCTTGCCCTGGTACAGTTCAGAGATGCCCTGGAAAAGCCCCAGCACAAGGGTGGAGACCATGGCAATCAGCACAGCCAGTCCCGGAAGCAGCATCCGCTGCCCTACGGTTCTCAGCGCTTTGTGGATCACATATTCCACATAGACCACAGAGGCGAGCGCGGCGGCGATCATGATCAGTATAAAGAGGCCTCTGACAATGCTTTTTACCTTGTCCTTTCCGCTTCCGGCAGCCTTCGTAAAGGGATTCATGCCCAGCAGCAGGTTCTTTGTCATCAGGCGGGTCAACAGCCAGTATTTATTCATCCTTTGCCTCCTCGCCCGAAGCAGTCATCTCAAGGAATACCTGCTCGAGGCTCTCATCGCCCGCGCGGTGCTGCAATTCTTCCGGAGTGCCCTCGCAAAGCAGCTTGCCTCGCTGGATAATACCCACCTGATCGCAAAGCTTTTCCGCAACCTCCAGCACATGGGTGGAGAAAAAGACGGTGGCGCCGGCCTCAGCGCGTCGGCGCATCTCCTCCTTCAGCAGGAAGGACGCGCGGGGATCCAGGCCGACCATGGGTTCATCCAGTACCCAGACCGGCGGTTCGTGAATCAGTGCGCCGATCACGGCAATCTTCTGCTTCATGCCGCGGGAATAGCTTTGAATCCGCTGCCCGGCGGCGTCCGCCAGTTCAAACATTTTCAGGTATTTTTCTGCCCGTTCGGCCCTGTCCTGCTTGCTCACGCCAAATACATCCGCCATGAAGCCAATGTATTCATAGCCGGTCAGTTTATCGTACATCTCCTGGCTGTCCGGCACAAAACCGATCTTCTGTTTGGCTTTCACCGGCTCGTCAGCCACATTGATGCCTTCCACCAGCACAGTGCCGCTGGTGGGCTTCAGTGCGCCGGTGAGAAGGCGGATGGCTGTTGTCTTGCCCGCGCCGTTCGGCCCAAGAAAGCCGTACACGCAGCCCTGAGGAACCGTCAGCGTCAGATGATCGAGCGCAGCCCTGTCGCTGTGACCGTAGACTTTTGTGGCTTCTATAAACTGAATCATGTCAGTACCTCCCTGTAGTCCTTTGATGTGGTTTCTCAACGGTGCTTATCATACCATAACTGCTGAACGAATTCTACAAAACTTGTCTGAAAACAGCTTTTGGGCGACTGAAATGGCATGAAATAAGGTGTGTGGTTTGCAAACTGAGGCAGTAGAAAAGGCAAGATACTGAATAGACAGAAGCGGTTGCAACAAAAAACCGGGGCTGTTGCTGAGCCTCGGTGGCTATTGTCAGATCTTTATTGTGGTTCCTCAATAGTTCTGCTTCATGCAGACGATTCTGTGCACAGAAGAAGGCGGGTTACAACCCTGCTGTGCAAGCCGTATGTCAGCTGTACACTGCAAAAAGGATGGCTAAGCAGCAGCCTGCGCTCCGAGTCGGTGGCCAGCAGGTAATAGCAGTGTCCGTTTTGATCCGTCAGCACATAGCGGCGCCTGTTCTCCGGCAGTCCCAGCCGTTTGAGACTGTGGATACGATCCCTTCTCATGCTTTTGATTTGAATCTTTTGCCGCTGAGTCACACCTGCGAGCGTGTCTCTCAGAACCAGCAGCGGAATCCAGCCAAAGCAGTGTACAGTCACAATCGCTACAGGCAGTGACAATAGCGGCAGCAGCCACATCCCCTTCCCCTGACCAATGGCCTGCAGAAAAAGCATGGCACACAAACCCAGCAGAAGGGTGCCGGCAGGGTAGAGGAAGGCTTCACATCCCCACTGCAGCAGCCGTTTTCGATCGCTTTCCATCTTTTATCCGATGATCTCCGAAAGGTTTGAGAAGATTTTCTGCGCTATCCACGGTTTGTTCATTGTGTAAAGATGAATGTGCCGAATTCCATTCGCCACAAGGTCTACAATCTGCTCCGTCGCGAAAGCGATACCGGCCTGTGTCATCGCGGCCGGACTGTCCGCAAAGCGGTCGGCAATGGCCGCAAAGCGCGGCGGCATGATCGACCCGGAAAGCTTGACTGCCCTTGCTACCTGCTTTGGGTCGCAGATAGGCATGATGCCCGCACAAACAGGTACCTCAATACCGGCTCTCAGCGCCCGATAAAGAAAATTGTACAGCAGCGCATTGTCAAAAAACATCTGTGTTGTCAGGAAATCGACACCCGCGTCCACTTTGCGCCGCAGGTAGTCCATGTCAGACTGGCGGGACATGCTTTCCGGGTGCCCCTCCGGATAGCAGGCCGCGCCGACGCAGAAGCTGCCATGCTCATGAATGAAACGGATCAGGTCTTCCGCGTGCTGAAAGTCAGTTGCACGCTCTCCGCTCTGCGGCAGATCGCCGCGCAGGGCGAGCACATTCCGGATACCTTCCGACTCCATCTGAGCCAGTACTTCCGTCACGTGAGCCTGCGTGGACTGTACACAGGTGAGATGGCAAAGGGGCGTGACACCGGTTTCCGCCACCGCGCGGGCAATGGCCAGTGTATGCCCCGGTGTCGAACCTGCGGCGCCATAGGTGACGGACATGAACGAGGGGTGCAGCGCGGCGATTTCCTTTGCGGTTTTTGCCGCCTGCGCAATGCCGCTGAACTGCTTGGGAGGAAACACCTCACAGGAAAGGTGTACACCGGGCGAGGAGAGTATCTGCGAGATGGTATTCATCTGTTTATCCTTCTGCCGCCAGGGCTGATTCGATGCATCGTTTCGCTTCCGGAATGCTCCAGGCGGACAGGCGGCCCTGTACCATGCCTGAATTGCCGCCGCCTTTTCCGCTGAAAGCTGCGCAAAGTGCCTTGCCGGCTGCCCTTATATCCGCTGTGTCTGAGCAGAGCGCAAACATACAGCCATACTCCGTAGGTAGAAGCACCAACGCGGCTCTGGCGCCTTTAGCCAGCAGGCCCGCGGCTCGGCACAGATTCTCAGGGGAGAGCTCGTTCGCCTTGATTATCCGTATCTCTTCCGATTCAAGCGCCTTGGTTCGTGCCTCAAACAGTGCGAGGCTCAATCGTCCGGCCTGCTCTTTCAGTGCGTCCCTTTCATCCAGCAGACGACGCAGGGCGGCGGCGTGCGTGCCGGCCTTTGCGGACAATAGCTGCCCTGTTTCCCGGTGCTCATGCGACAAAGCGTTTTCATAAGCCAGTGCCCTGTCACCACAGAGTATGGACAGACGGACGCCGCCCTTGTAATTGATCCGGTCCACAAGCTTAATCTGCCCGACACAGCCGGTAGAGGGCACATGGGTACCGCAGCAGGCACAGGTGTCGGCGCCCTCGATCTGTACGATGCGGACAGGTCCCGTCAGTGCCTTTTTAGAGCGGTAGTTGATGGAGGCCAGCTCCTCAGGTGTGGGCCAGAAGCATTTCACGGGCACATTCTTCCAGATGACACGGTTCGCTGCCTCCTCGAGAGAAAGTGCCTCCTCCCAGGTGATGGGAACATTGAAATCCAGTGTCACCTCACTGCTGCCAATGTGAAAGCCTACATTGCTGCAGCTGTGCCTTGCGCAGGTCAGGCCGGACAGAATATGCTCGCCGGTATGCTGCTGGCTGTTGCTCCAGCGGAAAGCCTCATCCACTGTACCTTCAACTGCAGTGCCAGCTTCAAGCGCCTTATCCAGCGTATGCCAGATGATGCCATCTTTCTCCTGCACGTCAAGCACAGGAAAGCCTGCTAAGGTACCGCGGTCTGCCGGCTGGCCGCCGCCCTCCGGATAAAAGGCCGTTCGGTTCAGAGCAACGCTAAAACGGTCTCTGCCGTAGGCTTCGCAAGCGAGCACTTGCCCCGAGAAGCTGTACTCATATGGTGAAATGTCAAATAGGCGTTCCGTTGCCATGACGTTCATTCACCCGCCTCGCCCCGGTTTTTCATCCAGATCAGACGCAGCCCTTTCAATGTCAGCGTCCCGTCCACACGGTCGATCTCGCCGCTTTCCTCGGAGATCATTTGGGCCATACCGCCGGTAGCAATCACCGTGGCCGGCTTTCCAAGCTCCTGCTTCATTTTACGGATCAGGTAAACGACAAGGCCAACATAGCCGTAGTACATACCGCTCTGCAGGTTGGCCAGTGTTGTTTTGCCTATGACATTTTCAGGACGAGCCAGCTCAAAGCGCGGCAGCTTGGCTGTACCGCTGCCCAGCGCCTCACTGGCCAGCTTGATGCCGGGGCAGATGCAGCCGCCAAGGAAAACACCGCCGTTATCCACCACGCCGAAGGTAGTGGCTGTACCAAAGTCAATATAGATCACCGGCGCGCCATATTCTGCATACGCAGCGACAGCGTTGGCAATACGGTCACTGCCCAGCTCACGAGGATTCTCATAGCTGACACGGATGCCAGTTTTGATACCCGGAACAACCAGCATGGGCTGCCGCCCGAAATAGTCCCGGCACATATGCTCTATGGTGAAATTGATGGTGGGAACAACAGAGGAGATAATAATGCCCTCCACCTGCGTGCGGCTAAAGCCGCTGTGCTCAAAAAGGCGGTCGAACAGAATGCCGTACTCATCAGATGTGTACGTCCTGTTGGTAGATACGCGCCAGTATCCCACCATCTTTTCACTGTCAAACAGCGCGGTTTTGATATTGGTGTTGCCGATATCCATACAGAAAAGCATTGTGTCTCCTCCGTTGGGGGTCAGGTTTTTCTTTTAATCTTGCGGACTGCTGCGAGAATGGGTGTGACCAGTATGGCCGCAACAGCCGCCTCGCTGAGCCCGGCGATGGCTGCCGTGCCTGCGATCAGGGCCAGCACGCCGGCTGTGTCAATGCCGCAAAGCACATAGAACAGCAGCATCAGTCCCAGGTACAGCACGGTATTGGTCAGGCTTCCACAGACTGCTGCAGTGGCGGGCGCCGCTTTTTTGAAGCGGCTGTTCAGCGTCAGCTGATAGATGAGCCATGCCACAGCGGGAACACACAGGCGCGGAAGAAAGATCATCACGGTGGTCAGCGGCAGAGAGGCGGAGATCAGCGGCGCTACCAGCGTGGACGGCCGTGTCAGCGCTGTATAAAAGCTGACCGCGCCAAAGGCAAAGCCAAGAAAAAGGCCCGGCTTCAGTCCGAGATACAGGGTGCCGAGTATGACAGGCACGCAGAGGATGGTCACATAGATAAATCCCAGCGGAATCAGGCCGAGCGGTGTGAGCCCCAGCACGATGATCAGTGCCGTGAGCAGCGCCAGTGCGCTGATGGTATGCAGCCTTTTGCGTCCTGCTTGTTGTTTGTTATTCATTTTGTCCTCCCTCGGGCTCCGGACGGATGCCCTGATTTGATATGCTGCGCCTCAGATGCTGTCTGAGCTTTCCTCCGATGCGATGCCGCTCTCGGGGATGACAGCTGTCATTGGCGGTTTCATTTTATCCCTCACACCATTAATTGTCAACAAGGCTGCAGCTCTTTATCATATGTACCTTAGCGCCCCTTGCAATGCGGGTCAAAAGTTGCTACAATAACAATGAAATTGCTCGATAACCGAAGGGGGAACACACCATGGCTCAGAATCCAACTTTTGTCATCACCATGACAGACGGCAGCATAATGAAGGGCGAGCTCTATCCGGACATTGCCCCGGAATCCGTCGGAAATTTTATCCACCTGGCCAACAGCGGCTTTTATGACGGCGTCATCTTCCACCGAGTTATTCCCGGCTTCATGATCCAAGGTGGGGATCCGCAGGGCATTGGCACGGGCGGACCCGGCTGGCGTATTAAGGGCGAGTTTGCCGCGAACGGTGTGGCGAACCCGCTGAAACATACCTACGGTGTGCTGTCCATGGCGCGGAGCATGCACCCTGATTCTGCCGGAAGCCAGTTCTTTATCATGACAAGCGACTCGCCTCACCTGGACGGCCAATACGCGGCCTTCGGCAAGGTGCTGGAGGGAATGGAAACTGCGGAGCGCATTGTCTCCTCTCCCCGCGACAGGCGTGACAAGCCGTATGAGGCGCAAACAATGCAGTCTGTCCGCGCAGAGACCTACGGTCAGGACTATCCGTTCACCAAGCTGTAAGAAAAGAGAAGACTGATGGAGAAAACAAAAACAAGTGTTTACGTGGGCGGCAGGGAGTACACGCTTGTCTCTTCTGACAGCAGTGAATACATGCAGCGCGTGGCTGCCTACACGGATCGCGCCCTGCGTGAGATGACCATCGCCACCCACCTGCCTGCGGTACAAAGCAATGTGCTGGCCGCTATCAACCTTGCTGATGAGCTGCTGAAGTCGCAGGATGAAATCACTCGCCTTCGGGCCAGAGTGCGTGATCTGGAAGAAGAGCTTCTTTCGCGTCAGGGTGAGGTGTGAGTATGGAGGTATTGGCGCCCGCCGGGAGCATGGACTCACTGAAAGCGGCTGTGGCTGCAGGAGCCGACGCGGTATATCTCGGATATACGGCTTTTTCGGCAAGGGCTGGCGCGGGTAACTTCGACCGCCAGCAGCTTCAGGAGGCAGTCCGCTTCTGCCATCTCCGAGGTGTGCGCGTGCACGCGGCGTTCAACACGCTCATCAAGGACACTGAGCTTCCGGATGCACTGCAGGTGCTTCGTATTCTTGCAGAAGCGCATGTGGATGCGCTGCTGATCCAGGACCTGGGTATTTTGCGCATGGTGCGGCACTGTCTGCCGGATATGGCGGTTCACGCATCCACGCAGATGGCAATTCACAATGCCACAGGCGCAAAGTGGTGTCTTCGGAAGGGGATGCGCAGGGTGGTGCTGGCCAGGGAATGCTCACTGGATGAGATCACTGCATGCTGCAAGGTGCCGATTGAAATTGAAGTTTTTGTCCATGGCGCGCAGTGCGTAGCCGTCAGCGGAGAATGTCTTTTCTCTTCTATGCTTGGTGAACGCAGCGGCAACAGGGGCCGCTGTGCGCAGCCTTGCCGCCTGAGCTACACACTGAACGGAGCAGAGGGAAAGTGGCTTTCGCCCCGTGATGTTTGCCTGCGCGACGACCTGCCGGCACTGCAGCGCGCAGGCGTCGCCTCATTAAAAATCGAAGGCAGGCTGAAGCCGCCTGCATATGTTGCCGGCGTCACCCATGCTTATGCGCAGGCCGCACGGGCTGCAGAGCAGAACCGCTTTCAGCCGATGGATGATGCTGAAAAGCGTAAGCTTGCGCAGCTGTTTAACCGTGGCTTCATGCGGGGGTACGCTTTTGGCGTGGAGGACGCCGCTTTCATCAGCCCGGATGGGAACACCCATCGCGGCATCCCAGTGGGGCGCGTTACTGCCGCCAGGGGCAGAAGCGCTTCTGTTCTATTTGAGTGCCGCATTGGGAGCGGCGACGAGCTGAAGCTAACAGGGACACAGGAGCCAGTCTATATGACTTGGCGCGAAGCGCCTGTCGAACCGGGAAACACCGTTTCAGTGCCATGCAAGAAGGAAAACCCGCTGCGCGTTGGCAGCAATGTGGTTCGCCTGACGGATGCCGTGCTGACTGAACACCTTGAGGCGATTCCCCCAAAGTTGCTGAAGGCCAGGGCGAAGCTGGAAGCCATCCCGGGGTCACCGCTGATGCTGACATTGTCATCGGCAGCTCTGAGCGTCACGCGCTGTGGCGCGGCAGTCGAAACAGCACAGAAGGCAGCGCTGAGCGAGGATGATATCCTCAGGCAGTTGAAAAAGACAGGCGATACAGCCTTTTCCCTTGAAAGTGCTGAAATCCACACCGAAAATGCTTTTGTGCCCGTATCCGCCATAAACGCACTACGGCGGGAAGCTTTTTCCGCGCTGGAGGAAGCGCTGCTTGCAGAAAAAGAAAAGGAGCCGGCTTTTGGATTTGCTGACCTTGATCCGAAGCTGCCTGCATCTGGCGCGCCAAACCTTTTCCTATTCCGTGATGAAAAACAGCTGTTCCTCATGCCGAATGGCTTTTTGCCAGTGTGGCAGCCGGAGGACTGGCGGATGGAAGCACTGGACTGTCAAATGCCCCAGCTGCCGGAAGGCGTGTGGCTGCATCTGCCGATGACATGCGAAGAATCTACGCTGCAAAGCCTGCGGCAGTTTACAGCCCGCTGGGAGAGAAAACTGGGAGGTCTGCTGCTGGGCAGTGTCGGTCAGCTTGGCCTCGAATGGCCGGTGCCTGTGGCGGCCGGCCCCGGTATCCCTGTGATGAATCGCATGGCTGCAGCACAGCTGCTGGAAGACGGCTGCAGTTTTGTAACTGCGTCGCAGGAACTGAGCGGCAGCGAGCTACAACTGCTGATGCGTGACAATCCGCCCATTGTGGTATGGGCTTACGGCCGTACACAGATGATGCTGCTGCATCACTGCCCGGCGAGGACGAGACTTGGACTGACCCAGGGGCACAGCGAATGCAGGCTTTGTGACCTGAACAGTAAGGATTCACTGCGTTCCGTCGTGCTGACTGACCGAAAGAATGTCACGTTCCCGATGACGCGGCAACGGCTGCCAGAAGGCTGCGTTGTGCAGCTGTTCAATTCAGTGCCGACCGATCTTTGCAGCCAGATCGAAAAAAAAGGCTGGCCGGTTCTTTACAGTCTCATTGACGAGTATGATCTGTCTGCCGGAGAGGCGGCAACTTCAGGACACTGGCGCAGACCGGTGGAATAAGAGTGATCAGAGGGCACCAGTATGGAACAGAACGGACTTGATCGCACCCTGCGGGTGCTGGAATTTACAAAAATCCGTGAAGAGCTTGCAGACCGCGCCATAACCGAAATGGGCGCGGCGCTTTGCCGTGAGCTGCTGCCTTCCTCCAACCTGCAGGAGGTACTGCTCTGGCAGCAGGAAACAGAAGAGGCCGCTGTTATACTTCAGTATGTCGGGGGAACACCGCTGGTTGCCTCCGGAGATGTGCGGCCTTTCCTTGCTCTGGCAGAAAAAGGCGCGACACTGTCTACCAAAGCGCTGCTGCAGGTCGCTGAAATGCTTCGGGCAACACGTGCCGCCAGGAGCGCGCTCTGTACTGAGCGTGAAAACACCCCGTTGCTCCGACAGAAAGCTGAGGGCCTTTTCCCTCTGCGAAATGTGGAGGAAGACATTACCACTGCGATTATCAGCGAGGATGAGATAGCGGACAGGGCTTCTGCCGAGCTGATGGACATACGGCGGCACCTGCGCGGCGCAAACGCCCGGATCAAGGACAAGCTGAACCAGATGCTCCGCTCTCCGGTCTATCAGAATGCGCTGCAGGACAGCCTGATTACAGTTCGCAACGGCCGTTATGTGCTGCCGGTCAAGGCGGATTACCGTTCCGTCATCCCCGGCCTGGTGCACGATCAGAGCGCATCCGGTGCCACGCTGTTTATTGAGCCGATGGCCGCCGTGGAGATGGGCAATGAACTGAAGGAATGGGAGGCCAAGGAGCGCCGGGAGATTGATCGCATACTTGCCTCACTGTCTGCAGCCCTTGCGCCTTACGCTGATGCGCTGAAGGAGAACGTATCGCTGCTTGCCGAGCTGGACTTTATCTTTGCCAAGGGCCTGCTCAGCCGCTCCATGTACGCTGTTCAGCCAAAGCTGAACAGCAGCGGATACATCAATATTGTGCGGGGACGCCATCCGCTGATTCCACCGGAGCAGGTGGTGCCCGGCAGTCTGTGGCTCGGCAAGGATTTCACCGAGCTGATCATCACCGGACCGAACACTGGCGGCAAAACGGTGACATTGAAAACCGTCGGCCTGTTCACCCTCATGGCACAGGCCGGTCTGCAGGTGCCGGCTGATTTGGGCACTGAGCTGGCTGTTTTCGAGCAGGTGTTCGCCGATATAGGCGACGAACAGTCCATTGAACAGAGCCTGTCCACTTTTTCCGGGCACATGACAAATATTGTGGGTATCATGCGGGATGTGACCCCACGCGATCTGGTGCTGTTCGATGAGCTGGGAGCAGGGACTGATCCGACGGAGGGCGCCGCACTTGCCCAGAGCATACTGAGGCGCCTTCTGAAGATTCAAGCGAGAACCATGGCGACCACGCACTACAGCGAACTGAAGGCCTTTGCTCTCTCCACGCCGGGCGTGGAGAATGCGTCAGTAGAATTTGACGTGGAAACACTGCGTCCCACATACCGGCTTTCCATCGGTGTTCCCGGCAAGAGCAACGCCTTTGAAATCAGCCGGAAGCTTGGATTGAGCGAGCAGCTGATTGAAGAGGCCAGGCAGCTGCTTTCCGGCGAGAGCATCCGTTTTGAGGATGTGATTGCCAATGCGGAGTATCACAGGCAGGTCGCTGAACGCGAGCGCCAGCTTGCGGAAGAAGCAGCCAGGGAAACTGTGCGCCTGCGGGATGAAGCGGAAAAGCTGCGCCGCGAAATGGAAGAGCGCCGTGAAAATACAATGCGTAAAACGCGTGAAGATGCACGGCGGCTGATGGAAGCGACCAGGCGCGAGAGCGAGAATATCATTGCCGATCTGAAGCGGCTGAAAAAGGAAGGCGGAAGCATTTCCGGCGGGACCAATGAGGCACGCAGGAAGATTGAAGCCACGATCGATACCTTGTCAGAGGGCCTGCAGGAAAAACGCGACAACAGCGGCACCGCGCCGGAAACCGTAAAAAGCGGAGACCGTGTAAAAATCGTCAACCTCGACCAGGAAGCAACGGTGCTTGCAGCACCGGACCGCAACGGAGAAGTGCAGCTGCAGGCCGGCGTGATGAAATTCAAGGCACACATCAGCCAGCTGCGCCTGCTGAAGGGCGAAAAGAAACAAACCAAATCCAGCTTCCATTCCGAAACCGGCCAGATGACACGCACTGTGCGCATGGACTGCGACGTGCGCGGCATGGCGCTGGACGAGGCCCTGATGACTGTGGGACAATACCTGGACAACGCGGTGCTCTCAGGCATGGGCAAAGTGTGCATCATCCATGGCAAGGGGACCGGTACGCTGCGCGCCGGCATACAGCAGGATCTGCGCCGGAATCCTCATGTAAAGAGCTTCCGCAAGGGAGCCTATGGCGAGGGCGAGGACGGCGTGACCATTGTGACGCTCAAATAGTGCGGAGGAAAAGATGAACCACACACCGAGAATACTGCTGGTGGATGACGATCCGAGCATCCGCGCGCTGGTAGAGCTCTATCTCAAGAAGGAGGGCTACGAAGTCGCAACGGCAGCCAGAGGGGATGACGCGCTGGCCGACTTTCGCCGGAACCCGCCGGATCTGATGCTGTTGGATGTGATGCTGCCGGGCATTGACGGATGGCAGGTGCTAAAGGCGGTGCGCAAGACCTCCGCGCTGCCCATCATCATGCTGACCGCGAAGGATGACACCGTGGATAAGGTGGTTGGGCTGGAACTGGGCGCGGATGATTATATCACCAAACCGTTTGATCCAAAGGAAATGCTGGCTCGGGTAAAAGCAGTGCTGAGGCGGTCCGTCATCGGCGAGGAAGCTCAGGACGATACCCTGTCCTACCCGGCGCTGAGCCTCAGTCTCAGCCGTTTCGAAGTGCTTTATGAAGGAAACAGGGTGGAGATGCCGCCCAAGGAGCTGGAGGTGCTGTATTATCTGGCTTCCCATCCAGGGCAGGTCTTTACCAGGGAACAGCTGCTGGAGCAGGTATGGGGCTTTGACTTTGCGGGAGATTCCAGCAGAACAGTGGATGTTCATATCAAACGGGTGCGGGAAAAGCTGCCCGGAAGGACTCAGCACGGCTGGGACATCGCCACCGTTTGGGGTGTTGGCTATAAATTTGATGTGAATAAACAATAAGGAGAAGTCTGGATGCGTTTTCACACGGTGCGCAGCCCGGAGGACTTGACTGCGCTGGTGGAGGAGATCGGTTTTTTGCCTTTCTTCGCAAATCCGGTCGCAGGCTGGTCACTGGAGGAGAACATCGATCCTTCGCTGTGGTTCACCGACCAAAGCGGGCCGTGGGAGTGGAAGGGTGCGCTCGCAAGAGAAAAGAAGCTTGTATACGGGAAATTCATAAGGGGAAAAGCAGCCTTTGTGAGCCTTCCATGCTTTTCGCGCCTGTGCAATTACCGCCGTGACGGATATGATTTTGAGGGCCGCTGCGACGATAACCTGGTCCCCTATACCGATAAGCTGGTGATGGCCTGCGCACAGAACGCTGGACCAATCAGGCGGCGTGATCTGCGAAAACGCTGTGGCGTTGCGAAGGGATTTGACACCGTGATGTGCCGCCTGCAGATGCAGACCTTTCTCATCGATACGGACTTTGTATACGATGTGGATCGCTTCGGCCGCCCATATGGCTGGGGCAACGCGCTGATTGATACCCCGGAACGCTTTCTGGGGGCAGAGATTGTGGACACTGAGGACTGCTCTCCCGCGCAGAGCCTTACAGCCATGGTGCACCGGCTCTGTTGTGCCATGCCGGATGTTGATGAGATGCGGCTGCGGGCGCTTCTGCGTTGAGACAGGCAGAGCGCGATAATAAAGATCTTTGGCAGCACCATAAGAGATCCAAAGCGAGGGATGTTACATGCACTGGCTTTATTGTTTACTTCTGCTATTAAATCTGGGGGGCATTCTCCTGCTGACACGGCAGCTGCGGCCAAAGCTCAATCAGTTTTTTGTTCCGGCGCTCGGCATCTCTGCAATCATGCTGGCAACATGGGCTGGCGGTATGATCGGGCAAATGCAGGTGAGCAATATACTGCTATATATGGCGGGTTTTGCAGGCTACGTGATGGCTGGATGGCATTATTTCAAAAACAGGAAAATGTCGCGCCTGTGGCCAATAATAGGTTTTACAGGCTGTCTTGTCGCAGGCATGCTTTCCAGTTGCTTCTTTCAGGGCAGAATCCTGTACGCTTATGACGATTTCACACATTGGGGGAAGGTTATCCAACTAATGGTCAGGGAAGGCCGATTTCCTGTTGTGGAGGATCGCCTTCAGTTCACTTCATATCCATTGGGAAGTGCGTGTTTTGTGACGTATTGTGCTTCTATTCTTGGTGCAGGAAATGATCAATTTCTATTTGCTCAGTTTCTGATGGTATGTGCCTGTGCTGCTCCGTTGTTTTCTGCTGTGCCACTCCGTAAAGACAAAAAACAGTCAGCGCTACTACAAGGCATGTGCGCAGTGCTCTTCCTTTTATTAATCCAATACAACAATTCTCTTGAGACACTGTATGTAGACAACCTTCTGGCACTGTCTTTCTCCGCCGCAGTCCTGTTATACCTCTTGAACAGTGATCACCCTGCGTACGGTGAGATTACGGTTTTACTGAGCTGTGTAGTGCTGATTAAAAACAGCGGCTTTTTCCTCAGCGTTCTGTTTGCGGCTCTTTTGATTCTCCATGAGACCAGACATGGCCAGGACCGTCTCAGAGCTGCCTTCACCATTGCCGTGCCGCTGCTCATTTTTCTGCTGTGGAGACTGCATGTCATTGACTCCTTTGAGGATGTGAGCAAACACGATCTGTCCGTGGCCAACTATGCCAAAGTATTTGCGGAAAACAGGCTATATATTTCTGAAATACTATCTATCACTCTTCCGTGCATCCTGTCGCCGCTGAAGAATCACGCCATCCCGCTGTTGCTAATGATGACCGTGTTTTACTTTCTGGGCGGAAAGAAAGACCGTTGCAGAACTTTGTTGCTGCTTTCGTGTGTACTCACCGTGGCCTATGAGATCGGCGTGCTTGCCATGTATCTGTTCAGCATGCCGTATTCAGAGGTGGTTTCACAGCAGGGTAGCGACTATCTACGCTACAACGGCACCTTAGTGGCCATCATGGTCATGATCATGGCCTGGACGGCCTTCGCGGAACTGAATTATGAAAAATTGCTTCTGAATAAAGCGCATTTTATTCCTTGCCTGTCGCTGATATGCTGCGGTGTGTTGCTCTCGGCGAATCTTCAGTGGACAATGACTGCCCGCGACCGGAGAAATACCGAACCAGAAGTAAATCAGATGTTTTGTATCAGTAAAGAGCAGCAGTTCTCTAAGGATGCGTTCTTTGTTGTCCGCCACAGCGGAGAGAAAAAAGACTATTATATCAACATCATGTCCAGATATTACCTCGACACAAGAAGAGTGAAGGTATATCATGACCCTGTTGCGGCCAAGGAGGAGTTTCTTGATAATCAAAGAGATTATCTGATTAATCTGACTGACGGAAAAGTGGAGCAGAGATCTGCTGATTAAATCGGGCAATGGGAGGCGCATATACCATGCAAATCGGCGCACAGCTGTACACTGTCAGGGAGTACTGCAAAACACTGGATGGCTTTTCCAATGCCCTGAGGCGGGTGGCAGAAATCGGTTACAAATATGTGCAGGTCTCCGGCACCTGTCCCTTCGAGGCGGAATGGCTGAGCCAGCAGCTGAAAAAGAACGGACTTAAGTGTGTCCTGACACATACGCCCAAAGAGCGACTGTTGAATGAAACGGACCAGGTGATCCGTGAGCACGATGTATTCGGCTGCCAGTATATCGGCCTTGGCTACTGGGCTTTCGATGCAGAAAGGGGCATGAGCCTGGAGCAGTTCATGGACAGCTTTCCCATCGCGGCTAAAAAACTGCGTGAGGGCAGCAAATACTTCATGTACCACAATCACGATCAGGAATTCCGCAAGATGGACGGAAAACCGATTCTTCAGTACCTCGCTGAGCAGGTGCCAGCTGAGGATATGGGCTTCACAGTTGACACCTTCTGGGTGCAGGCCGGCGGAGGCGACCCAGCGCAGTGGCTCGAGCGGCTGAGTGGCCGCGTGCCCTGCATACACCTGAAGGATTTCGCCTATGGACGCAAAATGGCGGTGCTGGGAGAGGGCAATATCAACTTCGACCGGGTTTTTGAAAAGGCGGAAGCGGCCGGCACACGCTTCATGCTGGTGGAACAGGATGACTGCAACGGCGAGGACCCGTTTGAGTGCCTGCGGCGCAGCTATCTCTACCTGAAGGCCTGTGGCTTTGACTGATTGCAGGAGGCAGCTTATGGAAGCAAGAAAGATTCACCTGGGGATCATTGGTGGCGGCAACATGGGCACAGGGCATGCGAAGAGTATTCTCAGCGGCAAGTGCCCAGATTTTGAGCTGGTCGCCCTGGCAGATACCAACCCTGAGCGCCTGGACTGGTATAAAAGCTGTGTCAGTCCGGATATCACCTATTTTGATGATGCTGAGGCCATGCTGGACAGCGGGCTGATCGAGGCCTGCATGATCTGCGTACCTCACTACGACCACCCGAAGTATGCGATGGCCTGCATGGAAAGAGGCATCCATGTAATGGTCGAAAAACCTGCCGGGGTTTACACAGCGCAGGTACGTGAGATGAACGAATGTGCCAGGCGGCATCCGGACGTTGTCTTTGGCATGATGTTCAACCAGCGCACCAACTGCGTGTACCGCAAGCTGCGCGAAATGGTGCACAGCGGCAAATACGGCCGGGTACGCCGCGCAAACTGGCTCATCACCAACTGGTACCGCAGCCAGTATTACTATGACAGCGGCAACTGGCGTGCGACATGGAGCGGAGAGGGCGGCGGCGTACTGCTGAACCAGTGTCCGCACCAGCTGGACCTGTTCCAGTGGATACTTGGCATGCCAAAAAGCGTGCAGGCCTTTATGCGCTTTGGCCAGTGGCATGACATTGAAGTGGAAGACGATGTGACTGCCTACATGGAATTTGCAGATGGCTCGACAGGTGTTTTTATCACTTCAACCGGTGACCCGCACGGCTCAAATCGCTTTGAGGTTCAGATGGACGGCGCGCAGCTGGTGGTGGAGGGGAACAAGCTGTTTCTCTATGAGTTGGACCAGCTGGAGCAGGATTGGGCAAAGACAAACACCGCACCCTTTGGCAGTGTGCCCGGAAAGGCAGTGGAGGTTGAAACCGACGGGCAGAATCCGCAGCATGTAGGCGTTATCAACGCCTGGGGCGGCGCAATCCTCCGCGGTGAGCCGCTGATCGCCTCCGGTGAGGAGGGCATCCGAGGGCTGGAGCTTTCCAATGCCATGCATCTTTCTGCGTTCACAGGGGAAAAAGTACAGCTGCCAGTCGATGAGGATCGCTTTCTCGCTGAGCTGAATAAAAGGATTGCTGCTTCTCACAGGAAACCAACTGGCAAGACAGTGTATGCCGACACCACGGGCACCTACGGCGGCAGCAAGTAATAATCTTCTTTCATAAAAACAAGGGCGAAAGCATTCAGCCTTCGCTCTGTATTCACCGGTCGCGTTGGGCGGCCGGTTTTTTACACCTCCCAGGTGCCAAGCCAGTCGGAGAACCGCAGGAAAACCTCGTCGTTTTCCTTCTCAAGCTGCTCGGCGTTATTCAGTGTGTATATGTAGTCTTCCTGTTCAAATTTGTCTACATACTTTTGTTCAAAGGTATACTCACCGTTTTCAAGGTCGCTCTCCGCGCGGCGCGCCAGTGCTTCCGCTTCCCGGATGATCTCAATCAGGCTGCTGAAAGCGTTCGCATCCACTTTTTGAATGCTTGTGACAAGCTTGTCAGAATAATCCCGCTGATAGCCGAAGCTCCACTGTGCGCCTTCTTTCTGCAAGTAGTTCAGGGCATCGGCAGCATACAGGAAGTAGCCCTTCTCCACTGTACCGTCCGGCAGAGTGGTACTGTTCACATAGTATTGCGGCCAGGTGCATACGAAATTGACATACTCAAACATGGCATACACGTCATTGATGATGCCGCTGTCAGCAATCTTCTGCCAGGCAGCCATTTCGGCAGTCAGGTCACTGTCCTTGAGGATGACATAATCCGCGTCCACAATGCGGAAGTTAAACTCATACCCAAATGGGTCGGTAAAGCTCTCCGACTCACTCGGTGAAACTTCAAGCTTGCCGGTCACGCAGACCGCCTGCGTGGTGAAGCCGAACTTCTGGCCGGACTTTGGATAAACCTCCATGGTGTTGCTCAGCTGTGATGTGTTCGGCTTGCAAAACGGGCAGCTCTGATAGGGCATATTCATCAGGAAGATGAAGGAGCCGTCGGCAGGGGAGGAGGTGGCAAGGTAGCCGTTGATGGTGACCTGCTTTTGATCCAGTCCCTTGAGGTAGCTGTAACTTGCAGCTGATTTGAAGCTGATTTTTGCTGCTTCCGTTCCCGACTGGCCGCCGCTGCATCCGCCGAGTGACAAAGCCAGCAGCATGAAGACCGCGGCAAGGCAGATGATCCTGATCGTTTTCATTTTTGACCGGTCGCCTCCTTCAGTTGTTAATTCCTTCCTGTCCGGCCATGCGCCATGTGCAGATCATGGTAGGCAGCAGGTTGATGATAAATACGGCGGCAAGCAACACTGCCTCCAGCGGATATACCTTTGAGGCATTGAGCACCACGCCCATCTGCGCCACATAATCGCGCATCAGCAGCAGGCAGACCCGGGAGAGGAGGAAGGCCAGCAGCACTGCCGCGAAGCCGACCACCAGGTTCTGGATCAGGTACAGAAGGTTGATTTTGCGCATGCTGATGCCAATCAGGCGCATCAGGCGGATCTCCCCGGCGGAGTGGTACAGGTTCAAGAGGGTGATGATGATAATCATCATTACATTCATGACCAGAATAATGGCGCACAGTATGAACACAATGTATCTGGTGGTGTCTGCATCCTGCAGAATGCCGCGCACAGTATCCATCGGTTCTATCGCCTGGAGGGTATGGCTCCCGCCATCCCTGCTCATAAAAATGCGGCCGTCATAGTCGTTGACAAGGGTCATCGCATAAGTTGGATTCAGTGTCCTGACCAATACGGCGCAGACCATGCCGTTCATTTCTTCATGCTCATGCTCTTCCTCATGGCCTTCCTCATGTTCTTCCTCTTCTTCCTCGTGTGCCGCCCAGATGGTCTGCAGCTGTGTGAAGACCACATTGTCATATACGGTATGTGTTTCCTGAAGAATGCCAGTTACGGTATAGGGTGTTTTATGCGTTTCACCCACGGAATGGCTTGTATAGATCTGGTCGCCCACCCTCACACCGCTCACCCTGGCCACATTAGCACCAAGCACAGCTTCGAAGCTGCCAGCAGCTGAGAACATCTCCCCCTGCGAAACATTTTTGCCAGACAGAAAATCGGTAGAGGTGCCGACAACACTGTAGCCATTGTAGCTGTCTGCCATGGCAAATGGAACAACGGAGGCAACCCGCATGTCCTGCTGCAGCTCGCTGATCACTTCGTAGGGGATAGTGCCGAGCGGCTCGTCCGAAAAGTACATCGTATTCATGGCCAGCTGGGTCTTGCTGCCGCTTGGTCCGATGATGGCAGAGTAGTAGGCCGCGGTGCCCGTGATGCCATCATTGACCTGCCCGCTGACATTGTAGGCGAGCACTGCGACACCGGCAGACAGCACAATAGAGAGAATGACCAAAAGGGTCTGCGCTTTTTTGATGGCAAGGTTTTTCATGGCGAAATGAAACACTTACATCACCTCCCTGCTGTCTGATGGCGCGTCGAACAGACCGCCGGAGGTCATTTCATTCATGTCGACCACATGGTCAAAGTATGAAGCAAGGCGCTCATCGTGTGTTACGGTTATCAGCGTTTTGCCACGGGCTGTTTCAGCCAATTCGCGCATCACCTGCTCACCGATGGAAAAATTGAGGTTTCCGGTCGGCTCGTCTGCCAGAATGATGTCCGGCTGCTTCACCAGCGCGCGGACAATGGCCACCCGCTGCTTTTCACCGCCCGAGAGCTGTCGCACCTTTTTGTTACGCTTCTCCTGCATACCCAAGGCGGCAAACAAACCGGCGGCGTGGGAAACGTCCACCCCTTCCAGACGGAGAATGTCAATGTTATCCTGAACCGTCATGTCTTCTATGAGCTTAAAGTCCTGAAAAATATAGCCGATCGACCTGATGCGGAACGCGTCACGCACCTGCTGGCTTTCATTGGTCATCACGCGCCCGTTGATAATTATCTCTCCGGTATCCGGGCTGATAATACCTGCAATCAGGTTCAGCAGCGTGGATTTGCCGCAGCCAGACGCGCCGAGCAGCAGGTAAGAATGGCCGTCCTCAAAAACCATATCGCTGTAGCGAATGGCAGTTTCGTTATGAAAATGCTTTGAAACCTGATGCAGTTGTATCATGAGTTCCTCCCGTTGCCTGAAAAAGTATGCAAAAAGCAGCTGGCAACGGGTCAATTATTCAGTCTGCAATACAGTTCAACCGGAGAAGCGGCTGCGCTGCCGGAACTGGCCAAAACAGTATACACTGCGGAATGGAAGGCAGTAATACAGACAAACAGCATAGCCAAGTACAGCAGCTTCATGCTAATACGCTGCTGCTGTATAACCGCGCAAACATGGCAGCTGGTATGACGAGCGCAAAGCAGGCCATGAGCAACACCCAGTGTCATACACAGCAAAAGAAGCGCGGCCATCAGTGCAGCCGCTGCCTTTACAAAGCGAATGCGCATGGTGACCGCCTCCTTTCGCTTTCGCCAAAGCAATTCTAACAGTACTATTCAGCACTGTCAAGCAAGCTCGGACGGTGTTCAAATGGCCTCCCATCTTGCACAGTACAAATGACACCCTGAGTGGCTTCCACTCTATTGCCTTAATTCTCCGGCTGAGAAATGTCGTTCAGCAGGTAAGGCGTGATCTGATACACCTCATAGTTCAGCCAGTTGCTGAACAGCAGATTGGCATGCGCCTTCCACTGGAAAAGAGGAATGCCAGCCGGGTTGTCGTTCGGAAAATACCGCGTGGGCACAGTGGGACTGATCCCCCTGGCCATGTCCCGTGTGTACTCATTGGCCAGCGTGGAACGGCTGTATTCAGGATGACCGGTAACAAACAGCCGGTGGGTCTTCGAATCATGCAGCAGGTAAACACCGGCCACATCTGATTCTGCCAGTATTGTCAGCTCCGGATGGCGCTGCACTTCTTCACGGAGAATGCCCGTATAGCGCGAATGCGGCGCATGGAAAACGTCGTTGAACCCTCTGGTCAGCGGCTCTTCGCGGTATACGGTCCTGTGGGAATAAATACCGCTCAGCTTGGCAGGCAAGCGGTGCTTTTCGATGCCGTAGTAATAATTCAGCCCCGCCTGGGCACTCCAGCACAAATACATCACGGCGGTAACATGCGTATCAGACCAGCGGAACAGCTCAGTCAGTTCCCTCCAGTAGTCCACTTCTTCGAACGGAATGGTTTCAACTGGCGCGCCGGTGATAATCATTCCGTCAAAGTTCCGCTCGCGAACAGAGGAAAAGGAGTGATAGTACTTCTGCAGATAGTCTTCCGAAACATGCTTGTATACGTGAGAGTCCAGCCGCAGAAATGTCGGACGGACCTGTAGCGGTGTGTTTGACAAGAGCCTCAGCAGCTGGAGCTCGGTGTCTTCCTTGTTGGGCATCAGATTGACAATGGCTATTTCGAGTTCACGTATATCCTGGGTAGCGGCGCGTCGCTCATTCATCACGAAAATCTGCTCCGCCTCCAGCTTTTTTACAACAGGCATCTGCTCATTGATCCGTATTGGCATCAGGTGTTTCCTCCGTGTGCAGGTATTTTCTTAATTCCTGTATATACTGCTCGCCAAGGCTGCTTAAAGCATTGCCTTTTCGGGTGATATAGCCGATCTCCATCACGCTGTTGGGATTGATGTCATCTTCCTGGTATGGCACGGCAATGTAATCGCTTCCGTTCAGTTCTTCACAGATGATGCCGGAGCACAGCGTGTAGCCCTGTACACCAACCATCAGGTTCAGCATGGTGGCCCGGTCACAGCAGCGGATCATGCGCGGATACTCATTTGTGGAAAGAATCTCCTCCGCAAAATAAAAACTGCTGCTGTCTCCCTGCTCAAAAGAGAGACAAGGGTAAGGGGCGAGGTCCTGAAATGTGATTGAGGAGTGCCGGGCCAGGGGATGACCTTTCCAAAGATACACATATGCGCTGCAGTTGATCAGGTGGTGAAAGGTCAGGCCGCTCTCATTGAACAGTTTCAGCAGCACGCGCCGGTTAAAGTCGCTCAGATACAGAAGGCCGATTTCGCTGCGTGAGGCGGTCACATCGGCCATGACCTGATGAGTCTGCGTCTCGCGGATCGCAAATTCATACTCAGCCACATCATAAGCACGTGTCAGTTCTACAAAAGCTTTGACGGCAAAGGAATAATGCTGGGTTGATACTGCGAATCTCTGACGCCTGCGGCCATGCCGGCCGAATGTGTCCGTCAGGTTCTGTACCTGCATCATCACTGAGCGTGCGTAGGGCAGGAAACTGGCACCATCCGCAGTGAGCGTCGCCCCCCGTCCGCTGCGGTTGAAAAGCACCAGTCCGAGTTCTTTTTCCAGCTCTTTAATAGCGCTTGTCAGCGAGGGCTGCGAGATGTAAAGGCGTTCGGCTGCGCGGCTGAACGAGCCTGCTTCAGCAATGGCGATCACGTCGGTCAGCTGCTGAATTGTCACCGTACCACCTCCTCACAGCAGTATGGCACATTTTAGCTCATCTGCCTTGCGGCGTCAATATATCCATACAGAAGGAACAAAAAGAAAACCAGCCGGAAAGGCTGGTTTGAATAGCCAGACTAGCGTTACCACGCGGTGCGCGGAGAACGGTCAAAGGAGGCAAAGGATTCAAGGTAGGGATCAGTGGCAAACTTCCATGTTTCCACGTTCACCCAGGTGGTATCGCGATACCGGCCGCTGCCGTTGCGATAGAGCACCTCACCGTCCTTCAGCACCCAACCATTCTGGCGGGCATTGGCCGGTGAATACTGCACGCGATACACAAAGCCGCTCTCACTGCGATACTCCACCGCATAATGGACCATTGTGCGGTCACGGTCTGCGCGGAACTGGGCGGTAACAGATGCGATCGGACCCTCTGCGTACTCTTCCTTGACCTGGTAGAGATAGGCGGGCTCACGGTGAATGACAGAATTGGAATACAGTGTGTACACAGGGTTTCCGTCGGCGTCGGTGCCTGTCACCTCATAGCTGTCGTAGCTCTGGCCCTGCAGGGTATCGGTCGTTCCCAGATTGACCCTGCGGGTGGAATCGCCCAGCTTCTTGTATGTGACATAAGCAGTCGCACCGCCGATACCGCTCTGGAAAACATCACTGTTCTCTACCACAATCGTTTCACTCATCCAGGCACCGGTGCGGGCATGGGTGGTGATCAGGTTGCCGGCCGTGACGGTGTATGCAGGTCCATCCACCTTCAGGCCATAGGTCTGCATGATTTTCCACACAGGCTGTTTCTGGCCCTTTACAGTGGTTTTCTGCACAAACCAGCTCCACACAGGCTTGGCGGCAATGCGGTGAACACCGGTGATGGGGTTGTTCCACGGATCCAGGTCATACTCATCCGCGTAATAGTACTGATCTGTGCCGTCGACATAGGCTTCAACCAGCTTGCGTGCCATTTCGGGCGAGGTGACTTCCGGCCCAAGGTCAATTGCATACTGTCCTTCGTAGTCGATGACCAGACCGCCCATTTTCTTGGCGACGGACTCGGTAATGTTCAGGGGGCGTCCGGCGATGCCCGGCTGATACTTGTGGCCATAGGTGCTGTAAGTAGCCACACGGCCATTGATTTTCAGTTCTTCATCGGTCTCGCTGTGCGCAAGCCAGTGCACCACGGCACTGTCCACATCGCTGTAGAAGGTGACGGTGATGATGCCGTCAATGTTCTTGGTGTGAACACCTACAGGCTCCTCCCAGGCAGGCACATTCAGCCGTACACCCTCATTCGGGATGACAAAATAGGCTTCTCCACCGTCAGAAAGGGCGGATACGCTGCCAGCAATCAGTACCAGCGCCAGCAGAAGGGAAAATAGTTTCTTCATTTCGATATCCTCCATTGAAAACACATTATGTGCCGGGGACAATCAGCTCGACACCGGGAGCAGAAGGAGCGGGATCGACGATGATCACAGGTGATTCCGGTGTGGCAGGCTCAATCACCACAGGCTCGATTTTTTGCACAGGCTCCACGACAGGTTCCACTGTCTCGGGCTCGACAACGGGAACGATAGGCTCAACGATCACGGGCTCGACAACAGGAACAATGGGCTCAACCTCAACGGGTTCTACATGCTTGACGGGTTCGATTTTCTCCACCGGCGCGGTGAACCCGGAGTCAGTTTCTCCGGCAGGCTGGATATAGCATTTTGCTGTGAGACTGTTCATAAAGCCGTCTGCAGTCAGCACAAGCCGCAGCTCCTTGGCAGCCATCTCGGCGGAAACCTTCAATGTGCTGCCGCTGCCGACAACTTGAGCACCGATGTACCAGGTGTACTTCAGCACAGAAGCCGGCGCGTTGCAGCCGGAGAGGGCCGATGCGATCACATCATTGACTCTGGCGCTCACAGGCAATGACAGCATGCCCTCAATGGGAAGGGACACTGCGCCGCCTGTGCCCTTCACAGACTTGGTGTAGCCGGTGGAAACGGAACCAAGCCAGGTTCCTTTGCCGACAGCCTGGGCCTTGAAACGTCTGCCCACATCTGCCGCTGTGGTTTGATAGTAAGCGCCTGTGCCGACCAGCACATTCAGGTCGTTATACCAGGTGATATCGGCATTTGCGCCGTCAGGATAGACCAGTGCGTGCAGCTTGTCACCGGCAATGGGGTCAGTGATCGTCAGCTCAATGCCTGTCAGAGCACCGCTTGACGGCGTGCTGCCGCCGCCGACTACGGCGCTGGTCATTGACGAGGAGGCAGTGCCCTGCCAGTTGCCCCTTCCTTCCGCATAGGCATAGAGCCGGTGGCCAAGGTCGCTGTACTGCACAGTATAGTTGCGGCCGGTGCCGACCTGCTGATGCAGCTCGTTGTACCAGTATACATTGACATCCGCGCCGCTGGGCGAGGTAATGACAGACAGCATTGCACCGACATATGGACTCATGCTGCTGAGGGAGACACCCTTCAGTATACCAACGGTTTCGATCAGCGGTGTGCTGGTGGGCTGCGGCATCGGCATGCCTCCGGTTGTCAGGAAGGCGGACATCATCCAGCCGGTCTGACCGCCGATCTGGATATAACTCCAGCTGCCCCAGTAACCAAGCACGGTCACACGGGTGCCCACGGGGTAGCTGCCGTACACGCCGCTGCTGGTGGAGGGAGATAGGCGGAACCACACGTTGCCGCCGTTTCCGGATGTGACATAGGCCGAATACGGAGACACATAGGTAATCTGCCAAGTGATATCACCGGGCGGGGTGGGGGAGGTATCCGTGCGGATGTACTGAGCCATCATGTAGCCGGTCTGGCTGCCGATGGATACTCGGTGCCAATAGCTGCCCCGCTCCAGTATGGTCAGGCGCGTACCTACGCTGTAGAGGCCAATCACGTTATAGCCGGTGACCTGCGGCGTTGAACGAAGCCGCACACCTCTGCCGTTTGCACTGTAAACATAGCCCGTTTCACCGCTTGGGGTGCCATGCCATTCCGGCACAGTGGGTGTATAGCCACCGGAAAGCGTGATATAGGTTTTTACCATATAACCGGTCTTTCCGTCCGGTGTGGTCACATGATACCAGCCACCGTATTCACCCAGGATGGTAACGACCGTGCCGGTGCGGTAACTGCCAATGACATTGTATGCGCCATAGCTCGGGTCAGAACGCAGTCGCAGCCAGCCGCCGCGCACAGTGCCATACTGCGCTGCCTGCGCCGGAGCAGTCACCAGCAGCGTCAGAAGCAGCGTGAGCAGCAGCGCCCAGGAGATCAATCGTTTCACTTTATCCCTCCTTCCGCACAACGTCCTGTGCGGTTTCCTCTCTATCCCACCGCACAAAAACGACGCACATCCCGATTGCCATTATCTGCGGTACATATATTATACGCCATATCCGACGTAAATAGTCCGTCAAATATGTGAAATTTACAAAAAACCTTTGCAACGAAGTGTTGCAAAGGTGTTACAATTGTGAGAAGACCTTACTGTGGCAGGGGGAGCAGCGGATCTAAGGCGGTGCGTTCAAGATTCATGGCAATATTGCCGCCGTACCGGACATCGCGTATGCCCATTTTTCCGCCGCTGAGCGAGAATACCTTCAGCACCGGCTCACCGCTGGACACCAGCGCGTAGCCGTCCAGCGCATAGTCAAATAGTTCGGTATCGATAATCAGTCTGCCGTCATAATTGATAATCACAGTATGATTCGCATCCTGCCAGGTGCCCAGAATATTCCACTCCGTGCGGTCCATCAGTTCGGCAACTCCCTCCCTGCCGCGCACCCGCTGCAGATAGGGATAGGCTGAGCGCGGGTCACCAGCCTCCAGCAATGCTTTACCCGCTTTCAGGCAGGCGTCTTCATACAGGCCCTGCAGGAAGGCGTATTCTTCCGGCGCGGCAGCGAAATCAAGTCCGTCCAGCTTTCCCGCCACTTTCTCCCATTGATCGCCGAGCATCTGCGCAGCCTCGGCGGCTTCGATCCAAACCCTGTTGGTGATTTCCTTTGCCCTTTCAGATGCATCCATGTAATCACCTGCGGACAGATATAGCGCTGCTGCCTGGTTCAAATCGCCTGCTGTTTCAGCCTCCTGTGCCTGTCCATAGACGATATTCTGTATTCTCACCGCTGCATCGCTGTAGTCTCCCAGTGACGCGAACAGGTCCAGAGCTTTTTCGGTATCGCCGTCTGCGAGCATGTGTTCCGCCTGCTCATAGCAGGATTGAAGCGCACGTTCTGCAGCGTCTTCATAGCCGGAGATTGCACTGAAGGCCTCTGCGGCCTGACTCCACTGCTCCTGCGCCAGATAGTTTTCAGCAATCTGATAGCGGCAGGCATCCGCCTGCGCCTTCGCTTCGGGCTGTGTCACAGCCAGCGCGTCGTACAGTTCTGCAGCGCCCTGAAAGTCTCCGGATTCTTTCATCGCGTCCGCCCTCAGCCAGGGAACCTGGGCTGCCTGCTCTGCGGCATCCTCATATTCGCCCAGTTGGAGGAAAGCAGCCTCAGCTTCCTCCCATTTTGCCTCTGAAAGCAGCTTTTCCGCGATCTCATAGCGGCATTTGTTTGCCCGTGCGGCAGCTTCGGGCAGCTTGTCTGACAGCGCTTCGAAAGCCTCAGCAGCCTCCTGCAGCTGTCCGCCGGTGTAAAGCGCATCCGCCATCTGCATTTTGCAGTCCAGCGCACGGTCGGCAGCGTCCAGATAGCTTCCAAGCGCGGTAAAGATGGCTTCCGCTTCTTCCAGATGCCCTGCCGCTGCTAAGCTGTTCGCCATATCATAGCGGCACAGGCTGATGCGCTCCTGGGTATCCTCGTAATCACCCAGCGCTTCAAATGCTGCGATTGCCTCAGGGTACTCGCCGTTTTTTGCCAGCGTGTCGGCAAGGGCATAGCGGCAGGCCTTTGCCCTTGCCTCAGCGTCGGAATACTCACCCAGTGACTCAAACGCAGTTAGGGCTTCCTCCAGCTTGCCCTCCTGCAGCAGATGGTCCGCAGCACTATAGCGGATGGAATTGGCTTTCTCTTCAGCGTCAGAATAATTGCCCAGGCTTTCATATATCACCAGCGCTTCCTCCGCTTTGCCGGCGGCTGAAAGCTCATCTGCCTTTGCGTAATCACACGCTTTGATTCTTTCGGCAGCGTCAGAATAGCTGCCAAGGGCTTCAAACCGCGCTCTCGCGTCCTCCCATTCACCAGCCTGATAGCTCAGCTCAGCCGCATAATAACGCGCTTCCTGAAGCTTTGCCTGGCTCTGCTTATAGCTGCCGAGCATCAGGTATACGTCCGCGGCCTGATCCCACAGTTCTTCACCAGCATACTGCGCCGCAAGCTGATAGCGTGCCTCCCGAAGCTGAACGGTACTGTCCGAATACGAGCCCAGGTTCTCATACAGTGTGGCGGCAGCAGTGTAATCTCCGTCTTCCATGGCCTTCCTGGCCTGTGCGTATCGCGCACTTAGCACCTTGCTTTCACTGTCTGAGTAGCTGCCAAGCACAGTGAATGCCTCTGCCGCTTCCCGGTAGTTGCCCTTTGCCATCAGTGCTTCCGCAGAACGGTAGGCGATTTCTGTCCGCAGCACTTTTGCCTCTTCATCATCCTCGGCAAGCTGGTCAAGCAATGCGTCAGCGCGGATGTATTCCAGGTCGTGCATAGCCTGCTCCGCGTCCTTCAGTACACACTCCCGCCATTTCTCCTGTGCATCCTGGTAGTCCGGAATTGAGGCAAAAAGCGGCGCGGCTGCGTGGTAGTCACCGCTCTCCATCAACTGCATTGCAGGCGTATAAATGCATTCGATGGCACGCTGCGCGGCATCCTCATAGCCGTCGGAGAGGAGAAACTCTTCTCCGGCAGCCGCCATATTTCCCTCTGCAAACAGCGCGGAAGCCTTTTCATAATGCGCCTGGCGTAAAAGCTCCACGGAGTTACTCAGGTCTCCGAGCTGGCCTAGATAGCCGATCGCCGCATCCCATTCTCCATTCTGCATGGCACGCTTTCCGGCCTGATAATAGCACTGCAGGGCCTGGTCGGCCGCGTCAGAATAATCTCCGAGTGCCACAAAGGCGCTGTGTGCATCCTCCCATGCGCCGGAACCATACAGCTGCAGCGCACGCTCGTAGGCGCATTCCTTCACCATGTCCGCACTGTCACGGTAGCCCGCAAGCCTTGTAAAGATATCGCTTGCCTGCAGCGGCTGCCCATTCTGAAGAAGAACCTGCGCACGCCGGTACTCGCATTCCATGGCCATATTGCCGCTGTCCGCGTAGGAGGAAAGCGCTGAAAAGGCCTCGCGGGCGCGGCTGAGTCCATCCGCGTCCTGCGCAGCGGTGGCGCTGTCCAACAGATTCATTGCCTGCAGATACTGGCACTGCAGGGCAAGACTGGCGGCATCGCGGTAGCCGTCCATCCCCTCAAAGAGCGACTGTGCCTCGCTCAGCGCGCCGGCTTCCATCTGCCGCACCGCGTTCCGGTAATGGAGATAGGGCATCAGATGGTATATCGTGCCATAGGCAGCTGCTGCCAGAAGCACGACAATGACGCAAACAGGCACTATCCAGTTTCTCTTTTTTTTCCTGATAACGGTATCGGTCTTCCCGGCACTGCTTTCGCTCGCGGTGGCCAGCACCTCGCGGGTGCGCGAGGTCAGCTGCCTTTGCATGCTCTCTACCTTTTCCCTCACCGCGGAGGGAGAGTATTGTTCAAATACAAAGCGCTTGTTTCTTCCACAGCGAACACAGGCCTCACTGTCTATCGGATTCGGCCGGCCGCAGACGCACAGCCATACCTCCCCCTGCTCCTCCGGGTAGCCCGCAACAAGGTTGCCGCCCGCGACGGTGCGCAGCTCATCCAGCTCTCTTCCCTGGGGCAGTGCATTGGAGCGGACCTCAATCACGCCGCCGCGGCTGCGGCGCCAGACAGTGCCATCCTCATACCACACCTTTTCAACGCTCGCGGTATAGTCCTTCTCGTGCAGCAGATCATCCGGCAATTCTACCGGCATGTGAAAGGTTTCTCCCGGCATGCCGTGCAGGTCGCGGTTGCGGTCTATCAGGCGTGAAAGCTCTTCGCCGCTTTCATCGAGAATGCGCAGTATCACTTCAACGGACACAATCTGCTTGTCGGAAAGGTTGAAAAGGGTCAGTTCGCAGGCGGCATAGTCCTCTGTGGGGGCTTTGACCTTCCACACCTCAACAGGGCAGTTCAGATCCACTTTCATATCGGTTTCCTCCTGAGTGATGGAAAAACCGGCGCAGAAGAGGCGCCGGTATGCTGATCACCTCAGCGGGCGTAAAGCAAGATACTGTTCAGCTGGTCGCTGAAGAAAGACAGCATCAGCACTGCCTCCCGACCGTCAGGCAGCAGGCACGCATAGCGGAAAACTGCCTCGCCGTTGCCTGCGTATTCCGCCATGCCATAGGGCGCGGTGCCTTCTTCGCCGTAAAACATTTCACGGGTTCCGTCATACTCGCCCTCACCGCTGGGGAAGAGTGCCTGCACAGCCTCACGGCTGTCACCCACGCGCATGCCGCGGGGGCCTGTCAGTCCGCCGCCATAAATCTCAATGGCCAGCAGCTCGGGCACCTCGCTGGAATGCTGATAGCTCCATGTCAGCTCGGCATCATCAGAGGTGAACATGCGCAGGAAGTCGTGATTCTCATCAATCCAGTCATCGTATCCCGTCAGCACGTTGGCCGCCTGCTCGGGCAGTGTGTCCGGAAAGGACAGGCCGGAGAATGTCAGGTCGGAAAGGCCGAAGAAGCTCTCCTGCGCGGAAACGGTGTCCACCTGTGTTCCATCGCTTTCCAGCTGCCACTGCTGTGCCATGTTTACCGTGGCCAGGGCCTGTTCATAGCTGATATGGCTAGAAAGACCATAGGCATAGATCTCCGCGACCTCGCCGCCTGTAAGCCGATATACGATGCCGGCATCTGTGTACAGACCGCTGGCATCGTCATCTTGCTCATGCACACTGTACTGAATGGCGTTCAGCTCAGCTCCATCACGGCTGACCATTCCCCAACGTGCATAGTAGGGAAGGAAATCTGCCACAAAGAGAATTGCCCGCTGACTGGTGCCCTCCAGCTCCGCGTTTTCCTGATAATAAGCCTCAAGCACCTGCCAGGCCATCTGTCCGCAGGCAGTCATGTGCGGCGCGAGCTCCTGGGCAGAAACGATGGACACCGCGTTCAGGTGTGTGCTTTCATCCAATACAGGCGCGTCAAAAAACAGCGTTGCAAAAGGGTACACAAAGGCATAGCCGTCATCGGTCAGCGCCTCTTCCGCCGTTGGGTCATTGAGGGGCTCGGTCGCCAAGGCAGCCTCGCGGTATCCCTCTGCCCACAGGGACAGCTCTGTCCAGCTCAGCGGGTCACCACCGGCATCCTCTGCCGCAGCGCAGGCAAATGTGACAAGCAGCAGTGTGAGTAGTAATGGAAGAAGGAATCTGATCCGCATGGCGCGCACCTCATATCTTTATAAAGATAAACAACCAGATATATTCTACCGCAAAACCCGCTGCTCGTAAAGAGAATGTTACAATTTTATTTCAGGACTCGCATTCATTTGATAGAAGCTGTCTGTGCAGTTGCTTTTCTTGACGAATAATGTTACAATGACATAAAGTGATCAATGGAGGATCGTTTATGAGCACCACTTATGTATGCGGGCACAGGAATCCGGACACAGACGCAATTGTTGCGGCCATGAGCTATGCCAGTCTATGCAACATGCTAGGAGATAACGGTTATGTGCCGGTGCGCATTGGACACGTGAATGACGAAACAGGCTTTCTGCTGAAAAAGTTTGGCTTTGAAGCGCCGCAGCGGATCGTGGATGTACGGACGCAGGTGCGCGACATTGATTTTGACCGTCCGCCGCAGCTGGGCATCAGCGTACCTGTCAGTCACGCCTGGCACCTGATGCAGGAGCATCCGAGCCTCAGTGCATTGCCTGTGACCAATGAAGACGGCACGCTCTACGGCCTGGTGACTGCGGGCGGTGTGGCTGAAAGCGACATGCGCGCCATCCAGAATCCGGTATTGGAGGATGCCCCCATCTACAATGTGCTTTCCGCGCTGGAAGGGCAGATCCTCAACCGTGAAGAGGACGTGTTCGACAGCATCTCCGGCGAAGTGACCATTGCGCTGCCAACCCCCGGCGAGGTGCTTCGTGGGCTGAAGGAAGGAGCAGTGGTGCTATGCGGCGAACAGGAGGATGTGGTTCAGCGTGCGCTTGAGAAAAAGGCCAACTGCATCATCCTCTGCCAGAGCGATCTGGCGCAGCATTACCTGGGGCTGAGCTCGTCCACCTGTGTCATTGCCACCCCGCTGGATGTGTGGCGTGCGGCCAGGCTGCTCTATCAGGCCACACCGGTGGCACGCATTGCTACATCAAAGGAAGTCGTTTGCTTCCATCTGGATGATTATCTGGACGACGTAAAGGAGGCGGTGCTGCAGAGCCGTTTCCGCAGCTATCCTGTGCTGGATGAGCATGACCGGGTGGTTGGCACGCTGAGCCGGTATCACCTCATGCAGCCGCGGCGCAAGCGCATTGTGCTGGTTGATCACAACGAAGTGGGGCAGAGTGTACCCGGGCTGGATCAGGCAGAGCTTGTCGGGGTGATCGACCATCACCGTCTCGCGGATGTGCAGACAGGATATCCTGTCTTTATGCGCAATGAGCCGGTCGGCTCCACCAACACGATCATCGCGACCATGTTTCAGGAGCACGGCCTGATGCCCGGGGAAAAGCTGGCCGGACTGATGTGCGCAGCCATCGTCAGCGATACGGTGATGTTCAAGTCGCCCACCACGACGCCGAAGGACCGCCGCATTGCCGAGAGGCTGGCCAGAATCGCCGGGATTGACCTGGACGCGCTCGGACGTGAGGTGTTCTCTGCCAACACTGCGGGAAAAAGCGCTGAAGTACTGCTCAATACCGACTTCAAAGAGTTCCATATCGCAGACCATCGTCTCGGCATCAGCCAGATTACGACCATGGACGCACAGGAGCTGATTCAGCGCAAGGACGAATTCCTTCAGGCCATGCGCCTTCTTCAGGAAAAGAAGGATTATCACATGGTGCTGCTGATGATTACCGACGTACTCCGTGAGGGCACAGAGTTGCTGTTCGTAGGTGACAGGGAGATCATCCGCCAGGCCTTCATCAACAGCGATGTGGGCGAGAATCAGGTGTACCTGGACGGAGTGGTATCCCGCAAAAAGCAAATGGTACCCGCACTTGCCTTGCTGTGGGGCTGAGGCAGCAAGAAAGCTCCTTCATCCGTATGATTTGTAACGGATGAAGGAGCTTTTTCATGTTGCAGCCAGCGCTTTCCTAGCGCTGTGCAGCATCAGCTTGATGCGGTTGAGCTGGTTGACCTCGCTGGCGCCGGGATCATAGTCCACGGCAACAATGTTTGCCTTCGGATAAGCTGCCTTCAGCACCTTGATGACGCCTTTGCCCACCACATGGTTGGGAAGACAGGCAAATGGCTGTATACAGACGATATTGTTGACGCCGCTCTCCAGCAGCTCTGCCATCTCTCCCGTAAGGAACCACCCCTCACCGTACTGGTTTCCAAGCGACAGGAAGGGCTTGGCCAGCTCTGCCATCTTTTCAATTGGCTCCGGCGGGGAAAAGCGGCGGCTGGCAGAGAGCGCCTCCATCGCCTGCCTGCGGATGCGACGGATAAAGCGGACACCGGCACGGCTGGCCAGCGCGTAGGTCCAGGGCTTGCCAAGGTACTCATGCTTGTAGATGCCGTTGTAAACAAAGTAATTGCCAAAGTCCATCAGGTCAGGCACAACTGCCTCAGCGCCTTCCTTTTCAAGCAGGTCCACGAGGTGATTGTTGGCCAGCGGCATATATTTCACAAGGATCTCACCCACAATGCCGACCCTCGGCTTAACGACACCTTCCCGCAGGGGCAGCGTGTCGAAATCAGCAACAAGCTCGCGGCAGACGCGTCCGTAATTCCATTCCGAAGATGCCTGCGTGAGTGAAGAGATACAGATTTCCTTCCATTTGCGGTGCAGCTCGTTCGCCGCGCCTTCTTCCGCCTCGTATGGGCGCACACGGTAGAGGCAGCGCATCAGCAGGTCTCCGTAGACCACTGCCTTCAGGGCGGAGGACAGCATAGGCAGGGTCACGCGGAACCCCTCGTTTTTCTCCATGCCGTTGGCGTTGAGAGAGATGACCGGTATATGGCCCAGGCCGCATTTGTCCAGCGCGCGGCGGATAAAGCCCACATAGTTGCTTGCTCTGCAGCAGCCGCCTGTCTGCGTCATCAGAATGGCCAGCCGGTTTGTGTCATACCTGCCGGAGAGCACTGCTTCCATGAACTGTCCCACCACGGTAATGGAGGGATAGCAGGCATCGTTGTTCACGAATTTCAATCCGGTGTCAATGGCTGAGCGATTATCGTTTTTAAGTATTTCCAGCTGATAGCCATATTTGCGGAAAATGGGTTCCAGCAGTTCAAAGTGAATCGGGCTCATTTGCGGCGCCAGGATGGTGAAGCCGTCCTCTTGCATCTTTTTTGTGAACTCGGTTCGGTGGTAGGGGATGGCAGGGGTCCTGATCGGCACATGACTCTCCTGCCGCTTTCGCATGGCGGCCATCAGTGAGCGGACACGTATACGGGCTGCGCCCAGGTTGTTCACCTCATCGATCTTCAGCACGGTATAAAGCTTTCCGGCGCTCTCGAGGATTTCGCTGACCTGGTCGGTGGTTACTGCGTCCAGGCCGCAGCCGAAGGAGTTCAGCTGCACCAGCTCAAGATCCGGCCGCCTTGCGACAAACTCGGCGGCAGTATACAGCCTTGAATGATACACCCACTGATCGTTTACACGCAGCGGACGGGATGGCTCGAAGCCGACAGGCAGGCTGTCTTCCGTGAAGACGTACAGGCCATAGGAAGCGATCATCTCCGGGATACCGTGATTGATTTCCGGATCGATGTGATAGGGCCGTCCGGCCAGCACAATTCCCTGCCGGCCAGCCGCCTGCATTTCCTGAAGGCGGCGTTCCCCCTCCCTGCGTATCTCTTCTTTCGCGCGCAGCTGTTCCGCCCAGGCTTTTTTTACGGCGGAAGCTGTCTCGGCAGGGGTGATGCCCCACTCCTTCTGGCATACCTGCGCAAGCCGACGCGCGCAGGTCCGCTCATCCGACATGGATATGAAGGGGCGAATGTACCGCAGATTACCTTCAGTCACTGCCTCCATGTTGTTTTTCAGGTTTTCCGGGTAGGAGACAACAATGGGGCAGTTAAAGTGATTCTGTGCCCCCGGGGTCTCCTGACGCTCATAAAAAACGCAGGGATGGAAAACAGTGTCAAGCCCCTGGTTGATAAGCCACTGGACATGGCCGTGGGAGAGCTTTGCGGGATAGCATTCCGATTCCGACGGAATGGTCTCCATGCCCAGCTCATAGATCCTGCGGTCCGAGAAGGGCGAAAGTACCACCTCAAAGCCCAGCTCACGGAAAAAGGTCGCCCAAAAGGGATAGTTTTCATACATGTTCAGCACACGCGGCAGACCGATTTTGCCGCGCGGCGCATCCTTCAGCGCAGGATAATCAAACATCCTTTTCCGCTTGAAGTCGACCATGTTCGGCGCTTTGTTCTCCGCCGACTCATTACCAAGCCCCTTCTCACAGCGGTTTCCTGTAATATGCCGCCGCCCTCCGGGGAAACGGTTCACCGTCAGCATGCAGTTGTTGGCACACCTGCCACATCTGACCGTGCTGGAGGAATAGGTCAGATGCTCAATTTCATCCAGCGGCAGCATGGTTGACGGTTGCCCGCTCCAGCGCTCACGCGCGATCAGCGCAGCACCAAAGGCGCCCATGAGTCCCGCAATATCGGGACAAATTGCCTCGGTTCCGGCAATCTGCTCAAAAGCGCGCAGCACAGCTTCGTTGTAAAAGGTTCCGCCCTGCACCACAATGCGCCGGCCGAGCTCCTTTGCGTCGGCCAGCTTGATGACTTTGTACAGCGCGTTTTTGATGACAGAGTAGGCAAGGCCGGCTGAAATATCCTGCAGGGAAGCTCCTTCCTTCTGCGCCTGCTTGACGTTGCTGTTCATGAATACGGTACACCGGGTACCCAGGTCAACGGGGTTTGGCGCGAACAGCGCTTCCTGAGCAAACGCGACAGCCGTCATGCCCAGTGAGTTGGCAAAGTTTTCAAGGAAGGAGCCGCAGCCGGAGGAGCAGGCTTCATTCAGCAGCACAGTGTCAACAGAATGGTTCTTCAGCTTGATGCACTTCATATCCTGTCCGCCGATATCCAGCACACAGTCAACCTCCGGGTCGAAGAAGGCAGCGGCGGTGCAGTGCGCGACCGTTTCCACTTCTCCCTCCTCCAGCGCAAACGCGGTGCGCAGCAGGCCCTCACCGTAGCCGGTGGAGCAAGCACGCGCAATGCGGGCCTTATCCGGCAGTACCTGACGAAGCTCGTGAATAGCACGGATAGCTGTCTTGATCGGGCTGCCCTGATTGCCGGAGTAAAACGACCACAGCAGCTCACCCTCCTCGCCGATCAGGGCCAGCTTCGTTGTAGTCGAGCCTGCGTCGATTCCGAGAAAGCAGTTTCCGCTGCAGGTGCGAATGTCCCCTTTTTTCACCACCGCAGCGTGATGCCGTTTCAGAAAGGCGTAGTAGCTCTCCTTATCAGAGAATAGGGGAGGGAGCCGCTTGATTTCAAAGGACATCTGCACGCCCTGCGAGAGCCGCTGAGCAAGGTCAGCGAGGGAGACGGACTTTGCCTCCGGTGCCTCCATAGCGGCACCGATAGCCGCAAACAGATGTGCGTTTTCAGGCGCCACGATGTTGTCCGGCGTAAGATGCAGCGTGCGCACAAAGGCGTTTTTCAGCTCAGGCAGAAAGTGCAGCGGTCCGCCGAGAAAGGCGACACAGCCGCGAATCGGCTTGCCGCAGGCCAGGCCTGAAATGGTTTGATTGACAACAGCCTGAAAGATTGAGGCAGCGAGGTCTGCCCTGGTGGCGCCTTCATTGATGAGCGGCTGGATATCGCTCTTTGCGAATACGCCGCATCGGGCTGCAATGGGGTAAATTTCTTTATAGTGCGCCGCCTCTTCGTTGAGGCCGGCGGCGTCTGTCTGCAGCAGCGCGGCCATCTGGTCGATGAAGGAACCGGTGCCGCCAGCGCATACGCCGTTCATTCTTTCTTCCAGTCCGCCGGTAAAATAGACGATCTTCGCGTCTTCGCCGCCCAGCTCGATGGCCACATCTGTCTGCGGCGCCTGGAACTGCAGCGCGGACGCTACGCATACAACCTCCTGCACAAAGGGGATGCCCAGCGCAGCTGAAAGATTAATGGACCCAGAGCCAGTGATTGCCGGAATGATGCTGCAGTCGCCCACCTGGCGCTGCGCGTCACGCAGCAGCTCAGTCAGAGCGGCCTGCGTATGGGAAAGGTGTCGCCGATAAGCGCTGTATACAATCTGCCTGCTGTCATCCAGCAGCGCAAGCTTCACGGTAGTTGAGCCGACATCAATGCCGGCGCGGTAAGTCTTCACGGCATTTCAACTCCAAAAAACAGTTTCCGGCATAACCCGGAATGAAAAGTAATGTAGCACAGCCGGGAAAGTTTTGCAAGAGAGCAGCCGTTATCTCACGCAAAAAAGCGAACAGTTATTGTATGAAATGCGAACAAAATGTTTTTATCCTTCTTGAATGGCCCTGCTATTTATGGTATAATTTAAATGTTGTACCTGCTTGGATGAGGCAGGATCAGCGACCTGAAATGAGAACACTGACGGGAAGGAACAGATCAGATGGCAAGAACCTACGACGCGGGCAGCATTCAGGTGCTGGAAGGGCTGGAGGCGGTTCGGATGCGCCCGGGTATGTATATTGGTACTACATCTTCAAGAGGACTGCACCACCTGCTGTGGGAAATCGTGGATAACGCAATGGATGAGGCCGGCAACGGCTATGCCACCGAGATCGCCGTGACATTGCATCAGGACGGCTCGGCTTCTGTTTGGGACAACGGACGCGGCGTGCCGGTGGATGAGCACCCGCAGCTTCATATCTCCGGCGTGGAGGTCATCTATACCCGCCTGCACGCGGGCGGCAAATTCAACAACGAGAATTACGCATACTCGGGCGGTCTGCACGGCGTCGGCGCATCGGTAGTCAATGCACTGAGCCGCTGGATGACGGTGGATGTGTTCACAAACTGGAGCCATTACCGCATGCGCTTCACATCTGAATACGATCCGAAGACAAAAAAGGTGGAAGCCGGCAAGCCGGACGGCCCGCTGCAGCTGGTGGGCAACACGAGAAAAAAAGGCACCCTGGTGCGCTTTCTGCCTGACGACACCGTGTTCGAGACAGTCACCTTCAACGGCGAAACCGTCGCCCGCCGGCTGGAGGAGCTGGCTTATCTGAACCGTGGTGTACAGATCACCTTTGTTGATGAACGGGTAAAGGATGCGGGAAAACAGAAGCAGGTCTTTTGCTATGACGGCGGCATTGTGGATTATGTGAAGCACCTGACCTCCGCCAAGACACCGCTCAGCCCGGACGTCATCTATCTGGAGGGGAAGCGCGATACCACCGTGTGCCGCGCAGCCATCATGTACACGGACGATTACACCGAGAACATGTTTTCGTACGTCAATTCTATCCCCACCGGGGAAGGCGGCAGCCATGAGACCGGCTTCAAGACGGCATTCACCCGGGTGATGAACGACTATGCCAGAAAAACGGGCGTGCTGAAGGAAAAGGACAACAACCTGACAGGCGAGGACTTCCGTGAAGGCCTGACCTGTGTACTGACCGCGATGGTCAAAAACCCGCAGTTCGAAGGGCAGACCAAAGGCCGTCTCGGGAACAGTGAGGTACGTCCGGCAGTGGAAGCCATCGTGACCGAAAAGCTGACCGACTGGCTGGACAACCTGAAAAACGCGGAATTGGCCGGCATGATTGTGGCCAAGGCAGTCAAGGCCGCGCAGGCGCGTGAGGCCTCAAGAAAAGCGCGCGACAACATTCGCAAGGCAGCCTCGCTGGAGGCGGCGCCGCTGGTCGGTAAGCTTGCGGCAGCCCGCGGCCGCAAGCCGGAGGATAACGAGCTGTTCATCGTCGAGGGTGATTCGGCCGGCGGCAGCGCCAAGCAGGGGAGAGACAGCCGCTTCCAGGCTATCCTGCCGCTTCGCGGAAAGCCGCTGAACGTCGAAAAAAAGCGTGTGGATCAGGTGCTGAGCAATGAGGAATTCCGCTCGCTGATCACCGCCTTGGGCACCTCCTTTGACGACAGCTTCAAGCTGGACAGTCTCAAATACCACAAGGTTATCATTCTTTCGGACGCTGATCAGGACGGCGCTCATATTCGCGCGATTTTGCTGACCTTCTTCTTCCGGTATATGCGGGAATTGATTACCGCTGGTCATGTGTATATTGGCATGCCGCCGCTCTACCGCGTGGCCAAGGGGAGCCAGGTAATTTACGCCTATGACGACAAGGAGCTGGAGAAGACCATCAAAAAGGTGGGCAAGGGTTATACCCTTCAGCGCTACAAGGGCCTTGGCGAAATGAACCCGGAGCAGCTGTGGGCCACGACCATGGATCCCTCCATGCGGAAGCTGATCCGCGTCACCATTGACGATGCCGCGCAGGCGGACCGCCTGGTGACCATACTGATGGGCGACAAGGTAGAACCGAGAAGGGACTATATCACAGAATACGCGGATTTCAACCGGCAGGATAATTTTGAAGGGCCGGTTATGGAAACCGCGGAAAGGCAGTAACGGCGCATGCCCAAAAAACAGAACGACAGACCCATTGTCAAAGACGACCCCTCCCGCATTCTGGACACAACCATGGAGGATGTGATGCATAACTCCATGATTCCGTACGCGGAGCATGTTATTCTGGAACGTGCTTTGCCGCGCGTGGAGGATGGCCTGAAGCCTGTGCAGCGGCGCATACTCTATACCATGCTGGAGCTGGGCACCACACCGGACAAACCGCACCGCAAGTGCGCCCGTATTGTGGGCGACTGTCTGGGCAAATTCCATCCGCACGGCGACTCCTCAGTATACGGCGCGCTGGTGCGCATGGCGCAGGGCTTTGTGATGCGCGGACCCATGGTGGACGGCCACGGCAACTTCGGCTCCATCGACGGAGACGGGGCGGCGGCCATGAGGTATACCGAGGCGCGGATGACGCCCCTGGCCATGCAGATGCTCAGGGATATTGAGAAGGACACTGTGCCCTTCCGCCTGAATTTTGACGATACCCTACGGGAACCGGATATGCTCCCGGCAAGGTTTCCGAACCTGCTGGTCAACGGTGCGGACGGCATCGCGGTGGGATTGGCAACCAATATCCCTCCGCATAACCTCGGCGAAGCGATCGGTGCCGCCATCGCCGTCATTGAGAATCCGGAAATCAGTCTGGAAGAGCTGATGCAGACCATTCCCGGTCCGGATTTCCCTACCGGCGGTGTGCTGGTAGACAACGACGAAATCAGACTTGGGTATGAAACAGGACGTTCCAAGCTGCAGGTCAGGGCCAGGCTGCATCTTGAGGACGCTGCGGCGGGCAGAAAGTTGATCGTGATTACCGATGTGCCCTACGGCGTGAACAAGGCCGCCATGCTGGAAAAGATTCAGCGGCTGAAAGAAGAGAAGAAGGGCGTCTTCAACGACATTTATGATATTCGCGACGAGAGCGACCGAGAGGGCCTGCGCGCAGTGATTGAAACGCGGCGGGACGCTGATACCGATAAGCTGCTGGCCGCACTGTACAAGTACAGCGATCTGCAAATCACCTTCGGCGTGAACATGGTAGCCATCGCTGACGGCAAGCCGGTGCAAATGGGGCTGAAACAGATGCTGGTCTATTTTATACAGCATCAGAAGAATGTCGTTACCCGCCGCACACAGTATGATCTGAAGCAGGCTGAAGCCCGCGCTCACATTCTCGAAGGGCTGATGATCGCAGTGGATCACCTTGATGAGGTGATCGCCCTCATTCGCCAGAGCAAGAATCCAAAGGAAGCCAGGACCCGGCTGATGGACCGCTTCTCGCTGGATGAAGCGCAGGCACAGGCCATCCTGGATATGCGCCTGCAACGGCTGACAAACCTTGAAATACTGGCGCTGAAAAAAGAATATGAAGAGCTGCAGAAGCTGATCAAAAGGCTCCGTGCCATACTCGGCAGCGAAAAGAAGCTGATGGAGGTCATCTCGGAAGAGCTTCGCCAGGTTGCTCAGGAATATGCAGACCCCAGGCGCACCTCTATCGAGAAGGTGGAAGAGACCGTTCTGACCAAAGCTGATACCGCGCCGGAAGCGGAGGATGCCGTTGTGATCTATACACATGCAGGCCAGCTGAAGCGCATCAATCCCGCCCTGCTGAAAAAAACACCGTTGCCCGCGGTACAGGAGGATACAAAAGAGGCACCGCTATTCCGCTTCGATACCAAAACCGATGAAACTCTGCTGATTTTCACCAACCTTGGCAACTGCTATCAGCTCAGGGTATCGCAGCTGACCGAGTGCAAGCCCAAAGACCGTGGCCAGCTGCTGACCGGTCTGAACAAGGATTGGGAAGAAGATGAAGTGCCCGTGTGGCTGTGGTGCGGGGCGATGGACAGCCTGAACGGCGAGCCGGATTTCCTGTTCGTCACAGCGCAGGGCCAGGTCAAAAGAACAGAGGCCGCGGAGTATAATATCAGGACAAAGAAGACAGCTGCTGTGAAGCTGAAAAAAGGTGACCGTCTGCTGTGCGTGATTCCTCTTACCTCAGCCGACGATGTGCTGCTGATGACAAAGACCGGCCTTGCCCTGCGCTTTGCGCTGGAGGAAGTGTCCGTTCAGGGCCGCATCGCCGGTGGTGTGCGCGGCATGAACACGGTGCCCGGAGATGAGCTGTGTTTTGCCGCCCAGCTTGGGGCCATGGATGAGCTTGTGCTCATTACCGAACGCGGCTATGGCAAGCGGGTTCTGGCCATGGATATGGAAAAGCAGGGGCGGGGAGGCAAAGGTACCCGTGCACTGGCCTTCGCGCGGACCGGCGCAAACGGTCAGCAGCTTGCCGGTGCCTGCCTACTCAATGAAAAAGAGAAGAACCAGAAACTGGTTCTTCTGCAGGCGCGCAGCCTGCCGACGGTTCTCCAGGCCCAGGAAATCCCGCTGCAGAGCAGAACTGGGCGAGGCAGCCCTCTGGTGATGGCTGTGCTGGACGATGTGGTCACCTCAGTTGAGAAAACCGGTAATGCCATTGTCTCATAAGGCACTATTCGACAGTGGCAATGGCATAGGTTTCGTCTGTGACGGGTTCAGGGCGCAGCGACGCGTTCAGTTCCTGAAGGCGGTGGATTCGCCCCTGAACCCTCACATTCGTCAGTGCCTTGCTCTTGTATCTGTCAAACAGCGCTCTGACGCCCATGGTCGCAGGAATAGCCGCCCAGAAGCCCGCCGCCGCAGTCACTGCAGCCCCTACACCAATGGCCGCTCCGGTCTTCGCCATACGGAACGCGCCGTCCTGCACGCCGGTTTTCGAGGGCTTGCGGCCAAGTATGATCTTGGTGCCTTCCGTCGCGGCTATGATGACAAAGGGAAGCGCGCCGCATACGGTGCCGGTCAGCTCTGTCAGCAGGCCGGTTTCCTCAAGCAGGCCGCTTTCGACGGCAATTTCATCCATATAGGTCAGTCCTGTCGCCAGGGTGTCCACAACGGTGTCTCTCTGGCGGCGGCGATAGCTGTCTACCATTTCGCGATAGGTTTTCACCGTGGCATCCCTCCTTATTTGAGAAGATTCAGCACTGTCACCAGCACCCAGCCGCCGACTGCAATGGCCACCAGCAGGGTTGCCTGTCGCATCCACCCGGTTGAAAAAAGCCTGTCCTTCTTATCCGCGGATTCCTTCGCTTCCCTGGCACGCTTTTCAATGGCGTCCAATCTGCGGCTGAGCGTATCCAGCTTCTCCGATGTATCCCGCTCGTTTTCCTCTATGGTGCGCTCCAGTGCTTCCATTTCGCTCCGCAAGCGCTGCTCTGACCGATCAGCCTGTGTCTGCAGGGCTTCCACCTGACTGCGCACACGGCTTTGATCCTCGCACAGCCCCTCCGCTACGAGGGTCATCTCTGCGGTAAACTGCTCCACCAGCTCGTTGGTATTGTCTCCCTTCACTGCCTTCAGCGCAGTGTTCCAAAGCTGCTTCGGCCTGGAAACGGTTTGATTCTCCTGCATGGGATCCCTCCTTTCCGGGTGGCGGCTATCATTATACCACGTTTTTCCTCAAAAAGGGCATTTCTCATGAAATCCTAACCAAATCCGGGAGGTGAACACTTGAAGCTGCTGCTGATCAGACACGCCGAGCCCGATTACTCGATCGACTCACTGACTGCCAAAGGCAGGGTAGAGGCTGAGCTGCTTGCGCACCGCCTCGCGCAGCTTTCCCCTGTTAAATCTGTTTACACCTCGCCTCTGGGTCGGGCCAGAGACACTGCTGCCCCTTATGAGGCCCTGACCGGCCATTCCGCACAGGTGCGCGACTGGCTGAGAGAATTCCGCGCCTCCTCCTTCGATCCGGACAAGATGCGGCGAACCGTGACGTGGGATTTTCGGCCAAGAACCTGGAAGCCGCAATCGCAGCTGTACGATCGGGACCAATGGGTCACCGCGCCGCTTCTGACAGACTCACGCAGCGCTGAGATCTGGCAGGAAACAAAGGAGGGCACCGACAGCCTGCTGGCGGAAAACGGCTTTGTACGGAACGGCCCTGTTTATACGTGTAAGAACAATACGGAAGGATACATTCTCGTGTTCTGCCACTTCGGTATCGCAACCGCGATGCTTGCCTATCTGGCGGAGATATCGCCTGTTTTGCTCTGGCAGGGATTCTGTATGCAGCCCTCATCCGTGACAACACTGGTGACAGAGGAAAGAGTCAAAGGTGAAGTGGTGTGGCGGTGCATGTCCTATGGAGATCAGAGCCACCTATGGGCTGCAGGTGAGCGGTATTCAACAGCCGGTCTCTATCCTGAGGTCTATGATGGCAGGGACACCACTTCTCCCAAAGAGTGGGAAAACCAGACCCTTGAAGGAAAATCCATTAAAGAATAAAGGGGGATTCAGTCGTGACTAAAGCAATGCTCGTGACCATGTTCCTTCTTAGCCTCTCATTGGCTGCCGGCGCACACGCTGATGGTGTGGTTTATGAGGCTGAGAAAGCTGAGGTGAACGGTGCGAATCGAATCCAGTGGGATCTTTCAGCCTCAGGGCAGAATGCTGTGGGTGTCTTCGAGCACGACGCCGATACCGTCGTATTCCTTGTGGAAGCGCCGGAGGACGGCATCTACAACCTGACGTTTACCTGCAGGGGCATCGGCGGCGGAAAGACTAACCTGGTTTTTGTGGATGACCAGGAGGCTGGTAGCTTTTCCGTCAGCGGTGTCACCTATGAGGACTGTGTGCTGGCCGCGGTGCCGCTGAGCAAGGGAACACATTCAGTTGCAGTGGTTAAAAGCTGGGGCTGGATCTATCTGGACTGCCTCACCGTGAGTTCAACTGAAGGCATCCCGGATTCTGTGTTTGATGTCACAGCTGATCTGATCAATCCGTCTGCTTCAAAAGAGGCGCAGGAGCTTTACAGCCTGCTGCGCAGCGCATACGGAAACTTTATCCTGTCCGGTCAGGTCTGTGACGGCGGACTGAAAGGCACTGAATTCAATGCCATTCATGAAGTGACCGGCAAGTATCCCGCCATACTCGGCCTGGATATGATGGACTATACCCCTGTGCGCATCGATCATGGCGCGCGGTCGACCGCGGTGGAGCGGGCGATTGAGTTTCATCAGGCCGGCGGCATCGTGACCTTCTGCTGGCACTGGTCCGCTCCCTGGGACACCATCAAGGAAGGAAAGGACGCCAACGGGAATCCAAACTGGTGGGGTGGCTTCTATACCGCAAACTGCACTTATGACTTTACGGAGGCGCTGTATGGGAATAACCCGGCGGCAAAAGCCGTGCTGGACGGGGATATTGCCGCGATCGCCGCGCAGCTGAACCGCCTTGGTGAAGCCGGTGTTCCCGTGCTGTGGCGCCCGCTGCATGAGGCAAGCGGCGGCTGGTTCTGGTGGGGCGCAAGAGGCGCTGAAGCCTATAAGGCACTGTGGCGCTATCTGTACGAGCAATTGACCGATGTGTATCATTGCAACAATCTCATCTGGGTGTGGAACGGCCAGAGCGCGGAATGGTACCCCGGGGATGACTGTGTGGACATCATAGGAGAGGACATCTACGCATCTGCCCACAGCTATGGCGCGCAAAACGGGAAATTCCTTGAGCTCACCGGTTATTCCGATGAGAATAAAATCATTGCCCTGACGGAAAACGGTGTGGTGTTCGACGTGGACAAGGCCTTTGAAACCAACGCCCGCTGGGCCTGGTTCTGCAGCTGGAGCGGAAGCTTTGTTGTGCAGGGCCACTGGTATTCCGAAGCTTACACTGAAAAGGAAATACTGAAAAAGGCCTATGACAGTGACTATGTGATCACCCTGGATGAGATGCCCGCATTGAGGGAATCAACAGGCAATTGACCTACTATTGCACTGCTCTGTATGCTGTTGAATACAGAAAAAACTGGTCACCCGACTGGATGGCCAGTTTTCATTGCTGCGCTGTTATACTACGGGAATGCCGTTGACTTCCACACCGCCCTCGGCGCGTATGAGGATATAACGAAGGCCGTCAATCATGCGTGTCTGCACCAGCTCGCTCTTGTCAGGCGCTACAGTGATGGTCACATCCGGTGTGGAGACCTTGTACTGCCGTGTCGGCATCACATTGACAGCCGGAATCTGACCGTAAGAACCAAAGGCGTCTGTGAAGCCCTGCTCAAAGGCCTCCGCCTTTTCCTGTGAAACGCCAGCTCCCTCCAGCACCTCGCGCATGTCCTTCCGCGAAAGCTGCAGCGGCTCCGCCTGCTTATCCTCTTTCTGTTCAGCAAGCATGACAGTCAGCTGCTCGTGCACCGCCTGCACCACATCCAGCGAGCATTCCTCGGCCAGGGCGGTGGTCAGTACATCCTGCACAGTGGAACGCTGATCGTCGGCGGCCTGCAGCGGCTCACACTGAAAGACTTTCCGTACAAAGCCCTCATGGGTATTCTCGGCGCTTTTTGTATACAGCATGGCACAGCCGATGTCCGCGCCGCCTTCTTCCATTGCGGGGAAGAGAAATCCCATCTCGGGAGAGGAGACTGTCCAGTTTTCCGGCTTTGCGACAAAATCCTGATCATCCGCGCACCAGGCGAGCGTAGGCTTTGTCGGTTTGACAGGGCATACAGCGCACAGAATATAGCTGAACTGTGTCTCGGAGCGGTCAGGATCCTCTTCGCCGTCAGAGCGGCGGTGACGCAGGTCAATCGTGTCACCGAGCAGCAGCACCAGGCGGTTGTCTGCCTTGCGCGTCTCATCAATTGACTGAGCGCGCGCCTCTGCCTCCGCATGGACGCTCTCGATCACCTGACCGAAAAGCAGATCAATCGCCTCGTCATCCCTCAGCGAGGAATTGCTCAGCCTCAGAAGAAGCTGCTGCGCTTCGTCCTCCATACCGGCGTTTGTGCCAAGCGGAACGGGCAGCATGTTCTGCCCCTGCGTACCGGAATAAATTTTTTTGAAGATTGCAAGGTATTTCTCGTATTCATCCTGAGGCAGAGCCGCCACTTCCTTGACGAAGGCGGACATAATCTCTCCCTCCGGGGTCAGATAGCAGCCGCGCAACAGGGAAGGAAAACGATTCTCCGGGTTCAGCCTGCGGCGAAGTGTTGCAAGATCGCGCTGATTCATTCAAATGATCCTCCTGTACTGATAACCGCTGACATGCAATGGTCAGCGGACAGCCGATATTATAACCGCCGCATAAAAAAAATGCAAGTTCGACCAAATACCTATTGACATTTTCATAGTGTGTGATAAAATGACATCGAAGGTCAAAGATAGTCAGTATGATCTTCTAATCATCAAAGAAATGGAGGCTGTGAAAATGGCTGATATGAATAAATTCACCCAGAAATCCCGCGAAGCAGTGGCGCGGGCACAGCAGCTGGCAGTTGAGCGCAGTCAACAGCAGGTGGACCAGGAGCATTTGCTTTATGCGCTGACTGAAAATGAGAATGATCTGATTCCTCAGCTGCTGCAAAAGAGCGGACTCTCTGTCTCATCTCTGACAGCAGGGCTGGCCGAGGCGCTCGACAGAATGCCTGCTGTGCACGGCGGCGGCAGGGAAGCGGATAAGATTTATATCACACAGGATCTGGACAGGGCTTTGCTGAGCGCACAGGAGCGCGCCGGACAGATGAAGGACGACTACATTTCCGTCGAGCATCTGTGGCTTGGACTGATGAGCACCGCCAAAGGATCCGTCAGCGCGCTCATGCGGCGCCTTGGCTGGCGGGAGGACACTTTCCTCAGTGCCCTGAATGATGTGCGCGGCGCCACTCGCGTAACTACGGACAATCCGGAGGAGACCTACGACGCCCTGAAGAAGTACGGCAGTGACCTTGTGGATATGGCTCGGCAGCACAAGCTTGATCCGGTGATCGGCCGCGACAGCGAGATTCGGAATGTGATCCGCATCCTCTCCCGCAAGACAAAGAATAATCCTGTGCTGATCGGTGAACCGGGCGTCGGCAAAACCGCCATTGCGGAAGGCCTGGCACAGCGAATCGTGAGAGGAGACGTGCCGGACAGCCTGAAGGATAAGACCATCTTCAGCCTTGACATGGGCAGCCTGATTGCTGGTGCCAAATTCCGGGGTGAGTTTGAAGAGCGCCTGAAGGCAGTGCTGGCGGAAATCAAAAAGAGCCAGGGACGTATCATCCTTTTTATCGATGAGCTGCACACCATTGTCGGAGCCGGAAAGGCGGAAGGCGCTATGGACGCCGGCAACCTGCTCAAGCCCATGCTGGCTAGGGGAGAATTGCACTGTATCGGTGCCACAACGCTGAATGAATACCGCCAGTATATCGAAAAGGATGCGGCACTGGAGCGCCGTTTCCAGCCTGTTATGGTGGCTGAACCCACGGTAGAAGACACTGTAGCCATCCTTCGCGGTCTGAAGGAGCGGTATGAGGTCTTCCACGGCGTAAAGATTCAGGACAGCGCCCTCATCGCTGCCGCTACTCTTTCCAACCGCTATATCACAGACCGTTTCCTGCCTGACAAGGCAATCGATCTGGTGGATGAAGCCTGTGCGATGATCAGAACAGAAATCGACTCCATGCCGACAGAGATGGACGATGTGCGCAGGCGCATCATGCAGCTGGAGATAGAGCAGGCAGCATTGAAGAAGGATGATGACCAGCTTTCGGAAGCAAGGCTGGCTGATGTGGAAAAACAGCTGGCTGACGAGCGTGAGCACTTCAATGCCATGCAGGCGCGGTGGGAGCGTGAGAAGGAAGCCATTGCGGAGATCAACAGCCTGCGCGAAAAGCTTGAGCAAACAAATGCCGCGATCGAAAAAGCCGAGCGCGAGTACGACCTGAACCGCGCTGCAGAGCTGAAATACGGCGAGCTTCCCAGGCTGAAAAGCGCACTGCAGCAGGCTGAGCAAATTGCTGATGAGGCAAAGGGTGAGGACAGCCTGCTACATGACAAGGTGACAGAGGAAGAGATTGCCCGTATTGTGGGACGCTGGACAGGTATCCCGGTCGCGCGCCTTGTGGAAGGGGAGCGCGAAAAGCTGCTGCGTCTAGAAGACACACTGCACCAGCGTGTGATCGGACAGGATGAAGCGGTGACAAAGGTGGCGGAGGCCATCCTGCGGTCAAGGGCAGGAATTCAGGATCCCAACCGACCGCTTGGCTCCTTCCTTTTCCTCGGCCCGACCGGTGTCGGCAAGACTGAGCTGGCCAAAGCACTGGCTCAGGCGCTGTTCGACGATGAAAAGAATATGGTGCGTATCGACATGAGCGAGTATATGGAGAAGTTCTCCGTCTCTCGCCTGATCGGAGCACCTCCAGGATATGTCGGATACGATGAGGGCGGTCAGCTCACTGAAGCTGTTCGCCGCCATCCGTACAGCGTAGTGCTGTTTGATGAAGTGGAAAAGGCGCACCCTGATGTGTTCAATGTGCTGCTGCAGGTTCTGGATGATGGCCGCATTACGGACAGCCAGGGCCGCACGGTGGATTTCAAAAACACCATTCTAATCATGACAAGCAACTTGGGCAGCGAATACCTGTTGGACGGCATTGAGAATGGCGAGATTACCGCCACTGCAAGGACACAGGTAGATCGCTTGCTGAAGAGCCACTTCCGCCCGGAGTTCCTGAATCGAATCGATGAGATCGTCTATTACAAGCCGCTGACACGTGAGCAGATTTCCGCAATTGTGGAGCTGATGCTGAAGGGGCTGAACCAGCGCCTGGCTGAGCGAGGACTGAAGGTGTCGCTGACAGACAAGGCCATGAACTATGTGATAGAGCAGGGCTTTGATCCCCACTACGGTGCCAGGCCGCTGAAGCGTTATCTGCAGTCGCATGTGGAAACGCTGGTGGCGCGCCGCATTATACAGGGTGATGTTTCAAGCGGGGAAACGCTGAACGTAGATGTGGATACTCAGGGCCTTTATATCCAGTGAATCATCCAACAACAAAGGGCAGGCAAACGCCTGCCCTTTGTTGTTGGATTCTCTTTTACCGAATGAGAGTGATATTGCGGAACATGCTGACCAATGTATTGGCCACGGTAGACATGGTCTTGATGAAGATGTCCAGCGCAACGCCGACAACATCCTTCCGGGTATCGCCAATGGTATCACCGGTCACTGCTGCCTTATGTGCAGCACTGCCCTTTCCATACCCCTTCAGTGCGCCAGATTCAATGTACTTCTTGGCATTGTCAAACGCGCCGCCGGAGTTGCCCATGAAGATCGCGCGCGGAATCGCGACGATGGTGGCGCCGATCAGCAGGCCGCCCACAAATTCCACACCGAAAATGAAACCGCCGATAACGGGAATGACCATCGCCAGTACGGAGGGGACAAGCATCTTCTTCAGCGCCTGCTGCGCCGCAAGGCGAATCATGCGGTTGTAATCTGGGGTCTTTTTCCCGGCAAGCACCTCAGGCGTGAGCTGTTTGTCGCCCTCGTCTGCCATCAGCTTGGCCGACTCAATGGTGTTGTCCGTCAGCATGGCAGAGAAGTACTCAACCAGTGCGCCGCCGATGATCGCGCCTGCCACCACTACGAAGGAAGCGATATTCAGCGTCATTTCCGGTGAGTAATTACCGACATAGGAAACGATCAGCGACACAGTGGCAAACGCAGCAGAGCCGATGGCAAAGCCCTTGCCGACGGCCGCGGTTGTATTGCCAACCGCATCCAGCTTATCGGTAATCACGCGCACCTTGGGATCCAGATGGCAGCTTTCTGCCAGCCCGCCGGCATTGTCGGCAATGGGGCCAAAGGCATCAATGGAGACAGTGGCGCCGACAAAGGCCAGCATGCCCAGTGCGGCGATGGCTACGCCGTAAATGCCGGCAAGCTTGCCGGACACAAACAGCGCAATGCCGATGACCATAATAGGCAACAGGCAGGAGCGGGAGCCAACCGCGTCTCCCTTTGTCACCACAAAGGCCTCGCCTTCTGGAGCCATCTCAGCTAGAGAACGGGTGGGTTTATATTCTGTGGAGGTATAATACTCGGTGATGGAACCGATCGCCACACCGCTTGCGATGCCAAGCACCGCGCAGATCCACGGCGATACCCAGCCGGCAGCCCAGCCATATACATCTCTGATTACGGCTGCGTCTGTGCCGCGGAAGGCGATCATGGCACCAAAGAAGCCCAGAACCAGCGTAATGCCGGCAGAAATCCAGGTGGCAAGGTTCAGCTCTCTGGATGGATTATCGCCCATCTTTTTTACTGCGGCATAAATCAGACCAAGCAGGCAGCCCAGCAGACCAAGGCCGGCCAGAATCAGCGGGTAGGCCGTAGTGGCCCCGAACATGGCGTCCAGCGCCGCAGCATCGGCCACCTTGTCCCTGTACTGGCCAAAGAGGATCACAGCAATCATCAGGGAGGCGGAGACAGTCGCCACAAAGCTCTCCAGCAGGTCGGAGCAGTTGCCGGCAATGTCATTCACATTATCACCGATAAAGTCCGCAATGACATTCGGCACGCGGGAGTCATCCTCAGGCAGATCGTTGCGGACCTTGGCCAGGATGTCTGCGGAAATATCTGCAGCCTTTGTGTAATTGCCGCCCGCGACGCGGTTGAACATTGCCACCAGAGAACAGCCAAGGGAATAGGTGGATATTCTCATGATGGTCGGGTTGACACCCTGCAGCGTAGCAATCAGTCCACCGCCCTGCACATCGTGCTGCACGTTGCCGAAGAACAGCAGCACTGCCAGCAGCCCCAGCAGACCGAAGGCCTGCACGCTCAGGCCTGAAATGGAGCCGCCGCACAGCGCCACCTTCACGGTCTCACCGATGGAGAGCGATTCGCGTGCCTTGTTGGCAGTGCGCACATTCGCGTAGGTGGCAGAGCGCATGCCCAGCACACATACGCAGGAGGACATCAGCGCGCCAATGAGGAAGGTCAAGCCGCTGGTTTTTTCGACAAACATGCTGAAAACCAGTGCCAGCAACGCCACCACAATGCCGATGGTCCTGTATTCAGTCAGCATGAAGGTGTTCGCACCGCTGCGGATGATTCCGGCCATCTCCACCATGTCGGGCGTACCTTCAGGCATTCTCCTGATGCGCAGGTAATTCCACACGACATAGATGATGGTGGCCACAATCACACAGAGAATGACAGCATACCACACAGTTGACATTGAAAGACCTCCGATCCCTTTTGTTTATTTACAGGGGAGGCAAGCCCTCCCGCTGTGAAACGTGCTCAGTCCGGCGCGTCTGCCACCGTCTCTTGGCCCTGCACCGGTGTCTGTTCATCCGCTTCGGAAGGCTCGTCTGCCTCCTTTTCCGCCCTGGCCACACCGATGATACGGCTGCTTTCATTCAGCCTCATCATCTTCACGCCAACCGCATATCTGCCAGTGATGCGGATCGAATCAACCGCGGAGCGGATAATGGTGCCATCGTCCGTGATGAGCATCAGGTCTTCTTCCGGGTGGACCAGCAGCAGCGCCGCCAGCTTTCCGGTCTTCTCGGTGGGCTTGAGCACCCGCAGTCCCTTGCCGTTGCGGCTCTGCTCGCGGAACTCATCCGGACTGGTCCGCTTCCCATATCCGCGCTCTGTGATGGCGAGAATATGACAATCAGGCTCAATCACCGCCATATCGATGATCCTGTCGTCCTCATCCAGCTTCATGGCGCGCACGCCTCTGCTGACACGTCCCATGGGCCGCACGTGATTCTCGCTGAAGCGGATGCACATGCCCTCACGGCTGCCCAGAAGCAGTTCATCGTCACCCGTGGAGAGGCGAACGCCGATCAGCTCATCATTCTCCTGCAGCACAATGGCAATCAGGCCGTTTTTGCGGAGATTTGCAAATTCCTCCAGCGGGGTCTTCTTCACCAGGCCGCTGGCTGTGGCAAAGACCAGGTTGAACTTTCGCTCATCATCGCGCGGCATCGGGAGCATGGTGGAAACCTTTTCCTCAGCGCTGATCTGCAGAAGGTTGATAATGGCCGTTCCCCTTGCAGTGCGCCCCGCTTCGGGAATGCGGTAGCACTTCAGGCCAAACACACGCCCCTTATTGGTGAAGAACATGATCTCCTGATGCGTGTTGACCACGCACAGCTGCACGGCGTAATCGTCCTCCTTGGCGGTCATGCCGGAAACGCCCTTGCCGCCCCTGCGCTGCTGGCGGTAGGTGGAGGCGCTGACGCGCTTGACATAGCCCTGACGGGTCAGGGTCACCACCATATCTTCTTCGGCGATCAGGTCCTCCACATCGATTTCGCCGTCGACCACAGACAGCTCGGTACGGCGCTCATCTGCGTACTTGTCGCGGATGGCGATGATTTCTTCTTTGATGACGCCCATCAGCTTTTGCTCGTCAGCCAGCAGCGATTCAAGATAGGCGATGTTCTTCTCCAGTTCTTCATACTCAGCCTGCAGGCGGTCCCTTTCAAGGCCTGTCAGCCGTGCGAGGCGCATATCCAGAATGGCCTGCGCCTGTATATCGGAGAAGGCAAAGCGTTCGATCAGGTTCGCCTTGGCGGTCGCAGTGTCCGGGCTGCGCTTGATCAGCTCCACAATCTCGTCGATATGATCCAGCGCCTTGAGCAGTCCCTCCAAAATGTGGGCGCGCTTTCTGGCCTTGTCCAGCAAGAAACGGGTGCGCCGCGTGACAACGTCTTTCTGGTGCATCAGGTAGTAATATACCATTTCCCTCAGGTTCAGCACCCTGGGTTTCCCGTCCACCAGCGCAAGCATATTCGCGCCGAAGTTCTCCTGCATGGAGGTATGCTGATACAGATAATTCAGAATGACCTGAGGATAGGCGTCGCGCTTCAGCTCAATCACAATGCGCATGCCCTCGCGGTCATTGCTCTCATCGCGAATATCGCTGATGCCTTCCAGCTGCTTGTCGTGCACCAGATCGGCGATCTTTTTGACCAGCACGGCTTTGTTGACCTGATAGGGAATCTCGGTGACGATAATGCGCGAGCGCCCGCCGCCGATCTCTTCAATGGTGGATTTGGCCCGCACTGTGATGCGGCCGTGTCCGGTAAAATAGGTTTCACGAATGCCAGCCCGGCCGAGGATGATTCCGCCGGTTGGAAAATCCGGCCCCTTGATGTGCTCCATCAGGTCATTGATCGTACAGTCGGGCTTATCGATCATACAGACAACGCCGTCGATGACCTCGCGCAGATTGTGCGGGGGGATATTGGTGGCCATGCCCACCGCGATGCCGCTGGAGCCGTTGACAAGCAGGTTGGGAAAGCGAGCCGGCAGCACTGCGGGCTGCATCAGTGTCTCGTCAAAGTTGGGATAAAAATCCACTGTGTCCTGATCAATGCCATCCAGCATGTGCATTGTCAGCTTCTGCATACGAGCTTCGGTATAACGCATGGCGGCCGCGCCGTCGCCGTCCACAGAGCCGTAATTGCCCTGGCCGTCCACCAGGGTATAACGAATATTAAACGGCTGCGCAAGGCGCACCATGGCGTCATAAACGGAGGAATCGCCGTGGGGGTGGAATTTGCCCAGCACATCACCGACCAGTCTGGCGCTCTTGCGGTAAGGCTTGTCAGGCGTCATGCCCAGCTCATTCATGTCGTAAAGAATGCGGCGGTGTACCGGCTTGAGACCGTCGCGGACATCCGGCAGGGCACGGTCGATGATCACAGCCATTGCATAGGAAATGAACGATTTTTTCATTTCCTCTTCCAAATTCACCGGAATCAGCCTGTCTTTGATATCACTCATTTCGCGCTGCTCCTTTCATTGTGAAAGGAATCCTTCCTATACAATATACATCGTTTATTTTACCGCAAAAGTGCTTTTATTGCAAGCTTTATGGCGAAAAATGCAAAGCAAACAAGAACAACGAGAATACATTCGTTTTCTTGCTTTTCATCACTGAATCTGTTAATATGAAGCGGCAGACTGAGCCGCCTTGGCGGCAAGCGATACAAAGAAAGGCGGTTGTTGCATTATGGCGGCCGGACACGCTTTCAAATACCCTGACAATGTGGATACTGATGTAATTATCCCCGCGCGCTATCTCAACTCACCTTCCGCGGCTGAGCTGGCGAAGCACTGCATGGAGGACATTGACAAAACCTTCGTGGATAAGGTTCAGCCAGGTGACATCATGGTCGGTGGATGGAACTTCGGCTGCGGCTCCTCACGCGAGCATGCCCCGATGGCGATTCAGGCGACCGGAATCCGCTGCGTTATTGCTGCTTCCTTTGCGCGTATTTTTTACCGCAACAGCATCAATATCGGCTTTCCGATCCTTGAATGCCCGCAGGCTGCGGAGGAAATACGTGCCGGTGACGAGATTGATGTCGATTTTGACACCGGTGTTATCACCGATCTGACGCTTGGAAAGCAATTCCAGGCGGCGGCATTTCCGCCCTTTATCAAGCGGATTGTGGATGAGGGCGGCCTGCTGCCCTACCTGAAAGCCGAACTTCACGACTGAAACAGGAAAGGAAACTGCAATGAGTTATCAGATTGCGCTGATCAAAGGTGACGGCATCGGCCCCGAAATCGTAGAGAGCGCCGTGTGCGTGCTGGACAGAATCGCTGAAAAGCATCATCTGACATTCAGCTATCAGAGTTATCTTGCCGGTGGATGCGCCATTGACGCAACGGGCGAGCCCCTGCCTCAATCCACGGTGGATGGCTGCCTGGCCGCGGACAGTGTGCTGTTGGGTGCGGTCGGCGGTCCCAAATGGGACACACTGCCTGGAAATATCCGTCCTGAGCGCGCCTTGCTCGGTCTCCGTTCTGCCCTTGGGCTGTACACCAACCTTCGGCCGGCGAGGCTCTATCCCGCACTGAAGGACGCCTGTCCGCTGCGTGCCGATATTGTCGCAAAGGGCTTTGATCTGCTGATGGTGCGTGAGCTGACCGGCGGCATCTATTTCGGAGAACGCGGCCGCCGTGAGGGAAAATTCGGTCCTGAAGCGTGGGACACAGAAGCTTATTCCGTGATGGAAGTGGAGCGCATCGCCCGTGCCGCGCTGAGCGCCGCACGCAAGCGCCGCAAGTCCGTGATCTCTATCGACAAGGCCAATGTGCTGGAAACCAGTCGGCTTTGGAGAGAAACAGTCCACCGCGTGGCGGAGGAGTATCCTGATGTCACCGTGGAAGACATGCTTGTAGACAACGCCGCCATGCAGCTGGTGCGCAATCCCAGCCGTTTCGACGTGGTAGTTACAAGCAATATGTTCGGCGATATCCTTTCCGACGAAGCCAGTCAGATCAGCGGCTCGATCGGCCTTTTGCCATCTGCATCGCTGGGGGAGGGGAAGCGCGGCCTGTATGAACCGATACACGGTTCTGCGCCGGACATTGCCGGTCAGAATAAGGCCAATCCGCTGGCAACCATTCTTTCAGCGTCCATGATGCTGCGCTATGCGTTTGATCTGGACGAAGCCGCCAACGAAATCGAATCGGCCGTCGACGCCTGTCTGGCGGATGGGTGCCGCACTGCCGATATTGCAGACACGAACACCGAAAAGATTCTCTCCTGCAGCGAAATGACTGAGGAAGTTGTCAGGAGACTGTGAAACAGCCGCGGGAGGGCTTCATGCATCACCTTACTTCACAAATGATCCTCTACAGTGACCTTCCGTCGGACAGCATACTTTCATGCCTGTCCGGCATTTTTGCACAGTGGGAGAACCACAGTCTGCCAGAAGAGGAACTGGTTGCCGGTATTTATGCACAGACAAAGCGCCTGCTGGATCTGTCCACTACGCTTGGGTTTGACCGAAACCTGTGGCAATGCTATCTGGCCTACGTGCTGGTCAGCCATCCAAACAGCTTTTCTCTGACCTGTGAACAGCAGGGGGCCACTGCCGGAGGCACCATCAATGCCATTGCAACCCATGAGATGGATCTCTTTCTCCGGCTGTTCCACTTTGATTTCAGTGCCATTGAAGCCGACCTTGGTATCAGATGCTTCAGTCTGGTCACCAGCTACCATGCCATTCCGAAGAATGAACTGGTGTATCACCGCGCAGTGAGTGAGAAGATACTCGCTCTGACCGAGAGTATTGCCTCAGCTGACGGTGCGCCGCAGGTGCTGGCGCTTTTGTCGGAGTATTTCCGCTTGTACGGAATGGGAGACTTTGGTCTGTACAGGGCGTTCCGGGTTGCCGAACAAGAAAATAAGCTTCGTCTTTTGCCCATCAACAACCTGGACAGTGTTGTTTTGGATGACCTGATCGGTTATGAAACACAGAAAGCACAGCTGCGCGAAAACATGGATGCCTTTGTCGGCGGCTACCCATTTAACAATACGCTGCTCTATGGCGACGCCGGCACAGGCAAGTCCACGTCCGTCAAGGCAGTGCTGAACGAGTACTGGCCGCGTGGGCTGCGCGTGATCGAGCTGTACAAGCACCAGTTCCATCTGCTTTCACCGCTCATTTCAATGATCAAGGCTCGCCGCTATCGCTTTGTCATCTTTATTGACGATCTTTCCTTTGATGAGGGAGAGGTGGAATACAAGTATCTGAAGGCAGTAATTGAGGGCGGTCTGGAGACAAGGCCGGAGAACATTATGATCTGTGCCACGTCCAACCGGCGGCACCTGATTAAGGAAACGTGGAAGGACAGAAGCGACATGGAGCACGACGGGGACATTCACCGCAGTGATACCATGGAGGAAAAGCTCTCCCTGTCTGAGCGCTTTGGCTGTGCAATCCGCTATGACACACCGGACCGCCGCCTGTTTAACGAAATGGTTTTGACCATCGCCCGGCGCACCAGCGGCATCCACATGTCGGAGGAAGAGCTGCTGCTGCTCGCAAACAAATGGGAGCTGCGCCACGGCGGGGTCAGCGGGCGCTGTGCGCAGCAGTTTATCAACTATATTGCCGGGAAATCCCTTTCTGAGCAAAACGGATGACTGCATTCCGGCAAGTTGGACAAGCTGAAAGAAGGGTATTGACTTTTTGAGCAGTCTGCGGTAATATACATACCGCAGAGGGGCTTGGTGTAATGGTAACACGTGGGTCTCCAAAACCTTTGTTGAGGGTTCGAATCCTTCAGCCCCTGCTCGCATGTATTTTCTGGTAAACGACTTGTTGGCGAGAACAAGTCGTTTTTTATGCGTTCAGGGCAGAATACATCTCTTCAAATCCGTCGCCTCGCAAGGTGATATAGATGTTGTAAGTGATGTTCACGTCCGCGTGATCTAGCAGCTTCGACAAAACCTTGACGTCAACATCGCGGTAATAGCAGTTGGTGGCGAACGTGTGCCGGAACACATGCTCTCCTCTGTACTCAACATTGGCTAGTTTGCACGCCTGTTGAGTCTGGTAGCGCAGTGCTTCGTAACTCAGGTAACTGCCTTTTCCGTCCGGCACAACCCATTCTGTGTCGGACAGTTCTCTTAACATTTGTAAAACTTTTATTGCCTTCGGGGTCAGCGGTACCACACGGCGGCTCGAATGTGTCTTAGGGCTGTTCTGGAACACTGACCTCTTTTTGTCTGCCATGTTCAGGATGGTCGCCTCAACGCTCAGCCTCGCCCTGTCTGTATTCACACACTTCCACTTCAGTGCGAGCACTTCTCCTGCCCTCAGCCCCGTCTCCATCATCAGTCCGATGGCCAGCACTCCTGGCTTCTTCGACGACAGTATCGTGTCCCAAAGGCGATCCTGCTCTTCCTCGGTATAGGGCATTGTTTCCTTCTTTGGCTTTTTCACCTTGTCCTGAGAGGGGAGCCTGACACCGATGGAAGGATCTGCGGTAATGAAATGCATTGCTGCCGCCTGTTTCAGAGGAGCTGTTACAATGCGCAATTGTTTTTTGATCGTTGTGAGGCTATAGCCATACTGTGTCAGCTCGTTCACATACCGCTATATGTCAAAGGCCGTGATGTCCTTGATCTGCATCTGCGATATGGAGTAGGGCTGAATGGCTGTCAGCGATGTCTCCAGTCTGGCATAGGTCGCCGGTTTCACGGAACCAGACTTGAAGGTTTCCATCCATTTTGTGATATAGTCTGTGAGCGGCATTGAAGAATACATTTCTTTCTCTCCTTTGTGCTCACGCCCTGTAAACTTGTCAAGGTTCAAATTCTGTATAGGGGTTTCCTTTCGGCTCATTACATCACCTCGAAAGTAACCCTTATTCAGCACCATCATTATAATGCGGCTGAATAAGGGTGTCAATAAAGTGGATTTTTCGTTATCTCGTTACCGTGTCTCCAATCTCGTGCCTGTCATACTCATCCACCGTCACAATCCACCTGTCCGTCTTCTCGCCGTTCACCACAATAAATTCGTATACCACCGGCATCATAATGGGCGCCGCCTTGCCATCACGCTCCACTGTTTTCAGCCGGGTCGGAGTCTGCCTCTTCCCGGCCAGCTCACCCTCATCCAGCCGGTTGCTGGCATTTATATATAGGGCGGCGCAAATGACTGCCGCACAGAGAAAGGTAAGCAGGGCACAAAATACAGCGTATACATCAAACCGTCTCCGGCGCATTCCCGTCACTCACTTCCATTCTCTCTCCGCACTCCGGGCAGAACTTCATCTTCCATCCACGGTACACAACCGCGTGGCACATCCCGCACTCCGCGAACTCCTCGTCGCAGTCAATGCCGCCGTCCTGTTCGGGCTTAATCCACTGAGGAATACTCTTCTCGCCGTCCAGCCTGATCTTCGTCAGTATGTCCACAAGGCATGGCACGGGGGAAGCGTTGGCCGCCGCCCTGTACCTACTCATGTCGCCGCCATCCAGCTTGTCCGTCCACCAGTCGGGGAAGCCCTGCAGCCGGAAGCATTCCCTCGGTGTCAGCCGCCGCATTCTCAGGTCTTCGTCAATCACTACGTCGGAAAACTCCTTGGCTAAGTGTTCCGTCAGAGGTGATGCCACCTCACTCCTGCAGTACTTGTCTACGTAGAGCTTTCGGAAGAAGTCGACGTTCTTCCCTCTTCCTCTGCGGAGATCAGCTTTGTTGTCGCCGTCTCCAGTTTCCCTGCAAAGGGATCTCCATTCTTTGTGGCTCTTTTCCTGATGTTTTTTACTGCTTGCGCAGTCAAATAGTATTTGTCTGGCACGTTCATTTCCAGTACAGAGAAGATAGTAGTCTCGTGTACGTTTCTGGGGGAGTCCATAAAAAGTGGCAGTGAGCGCTCTCCAGGCAAATGACCAACCCGTTCCCACCACTGCGCCTGCCTGCTTCCATTTTCGTCCTGGAGCGGGAGGAACATATAAGGTGATCACCACCATGTTCACCGCAAACACCGCCAGCGCCAGTTCCCAGAAGGGAACTACAAAGTGAAACAGCGAGAGCATCCCGCAGATGATCCCCGCCGGTATGCAGGCGAACACAAACAGCACCGCCAGAACAACCACGTCGCAGAATACCGCCCACCAGTTGATCATGTGCCTCATGCTTTCCTCACTGTATCCCCGTCGAGCCGAAGCCGCCGCGTGACGTGTCAGGCATGTGCTCCACTGTCTCAAACTCCACCGGCTCCATCCGCTTCACGATGCGGAACTGGCATATCCTGTCGCCCTTGTGAATCACCGTGTCTTCAAACGCGTAGCAAGGGAAGCCCCAGATGTCCTCATCCCCGGAGTATGCGTTGTCGATCACACCGTAGGAATTGGCCTGCATCACCCGGAAGTTCTTGAAGGTGGAAGACCTTGGCACGATGTGCGCCTCGTACCCCTCCGGCAGCTTCATTGACACACCGAGGGAAATGATGCGGAACTCGCCCTGCCTCATCTCCGCGTCTTCTGCCGCCCGCAGGTCAATCCAGTCACCCACCTTGATCTTCTCGATCTTCGGCATGTCAGGTGCATGGTAACGAATCAGAATTTTCAGCTTGTCCATTTCGGACTCCTCCTTTCGTCTTACACCTATAACGGTGACAAAAAACAGGGGAGATTTCGCTCACCAAAAAAAGAAAAGCCCACCCAGCCTTTGCTGCATGGGCTTGGGCTGAGTGGGCAATATCGTCACTCGATCACGGGCTCTTCCTTTACTTCCGGCAGACCGGCCACGCTGGTCAAAAGGCTCAGCACACCGGCCAGCAGGGAAGCAGACGCAACCATTCTCCAGTCCACCGCGCTGAATACGGCGGAAGTACCGATGGTCGCTATCGCTGTCTGCGCTACGGTCTTGATGGCGCGTATACCGGCAGCCTTGATCCATACCTTGAAATTCTTCATTTCGTTCCCTCCTTTTCAGGCAGCTCCATAAACTTCTTTCGGATGTTCTGCATCACGCCGTTGGCTCCGAGGTTCTCGTACTGCTTCCAGCAGTTTTCAAAGCTCTCCTTCGCATAAATCGGTGCGTACCCTTTCTCAGAGTAGTGATTCCATTCTGTAATCATCTGCGCTCTCAGCAGCGCCTGCACACCGAGGCGGACGGCATCGTTTTTCTTTTTCTCCGCGTCCACCCTCCCGGAAAGCGACTTCCAGCCGTATGCCAGTACAGCGGCAATAATGCCGAACAGCCATTCCACCCAGTACTGCGTTATCCACTCAGGCATCTGTCTTCCCTCCCTTACCAGAGAATCTATATGCTCGCCGCACAAGCAGCGGTCACACAATAAACACCTGCGTCAACGCCAGCCAGACTCTCCACGCTGTCTCTTCATCCATCTCCAGCTGAATCGTTCCTTTGTCCGTCATCTTCGCGAACGCAAGGAAATCATCAACAGCCTTCTGATGCCTTTCTTCTTCCGTCAACTCCTGGCCTTCTTTCTCTTCGTCCTTTGCAGGCAAAGCGGGCTCATCGGCCTTCTTGTCCTCCGCCTTCGACTCTTCGGGAATCTCAGCTTCATCCTGTACCTCAGACTCTTCCTCGAAATCGATCAGCTCATTGAGCTTTGCCCATGTCTTGCGTCCAACAACACCGTCTGCTGTTAGACCGTTTGCAAACTGGAAGCTCTTCACAGCAGCCTGTGTCTTTGCGCCAAACTTCCCGTCCGCTGTTCCACAGTCGTAACCGGCGTTGCTCAGCAGGTTCTGCAGCAGCGTTACGTCGTCACCACTTGCGCCCTTGCTGAGTGTAGGCCGTACAATCTCTACCTCTTCAGGCTTCCATGTGTCGTCAATCGCAACATAGCTGATGCCCTTCAGCTCGCCCCACTCGACCCACTTCTTGTTGGAAATGGAGCTTGTCACTACACCGGCGATTGTACCCGCAGCCTCAATCACGATCCCGCCACCGACATACAGGCCGATGTGACCACGCTTCGAAGTAGAAGAATTGTACGTGAACACAGCCGTACCGGGCTTCAGCACCTGTCCGTCTGTCCTGATGCCGCTTTTCAGCTCACCCTTGACAGAGCAGTACTTGTTCCATATCGTGTTGCTGCCGTGATAGATATAACCGCCCATCTCGCTAAATGCCCAATAAAAAAGACCGGAACAGTCAGACACGCGCTTGCCGATCCACTTCGAACCATACTTCACAGCCATCTCGTTCGTTGCAGCCTTCTGCTTTGCCTCTGTCCACAGCTGTCCATGAGTGCCCAGATGTAGCCCCATCCCTCATGATAGGCCTGATAGAACAGCTCAATCAGCCGTGTGTTCGTCATATCCTTTGATGCCATTCCTTTCACCTCCTCAATTGTACTTCCGTCGATCCTGCTAAGCTGTGTTCCTTCATAATAGAATGCCAGTATCTCACGGTAGTTCTTTCCTTCCGCTGCCATCTGTTTAGCTCCGCGCTGACTGAGCCCTACACCGTGGCCTCTCCTGATGCCACCTGTAGCTTTCTTGTCATACGGGTCATCCTTTGAGATGAGATAGTCTCTTGGGTGCTCCATCTCTCAGAAACAGATACGGTTCTTCCGCCGTTGGAATCAGAGTACACCGCGTTGATTGGTTTCCCTTTATACGTAAGTATTTCACCTGCTGTAGCTCTTGCTGCTTTTACAGGATTTGGATACAGCTGTTCATCATATCGCTTTGCCCGGTATGCCTGTGCGGTAGAAGAACTGTCTGATATGGCTTTCCCGTCAAGCACACCGAGTGCCACCGCGAATGTCCTTGCAGCAACAGCCTGCGCCTTGCAAGCGTCGATGGATCCGCTTGCAAGCTCAGATGCTGTTACTGCTGCTACATATTCCTCGAAATCTACAGAGATGACATCTCCCATGTTGGCATTAAAAAACTCGGCATTCTCTTGCCGGGTGATCAATATCTTGATATGCATTTGTTCACTCACTTTCAAATAGGCGATCATTGGTATCAATCTTGCTGCATCTGGTGTAAATTCGCCTAAGAGGCATATACGGATATGCTGTATTATCCATGTGTTGACTTGAGGTTTAATACTTCGTCAAGTGAGAACTATCCCGACGTGATAGATTGCCTGAAGCAGGGAGAACTCATCCAATCAAATCTGAAGTGCCGTGACACCTACAGGCCGGTATTGATCGCCAGGGACGTCCAACCCGTTCTGGACCAGGTGCATAGATTGGATGACTATTACAAGTTTATGAAAGCCATCATCCCAATCTGGAGAGCCTGCCGCCAGCTGAACGAAAAAAAGCAGAAAAGCTACAGCGTGAGAAGCTGACATAGGTGAAAAGCCAAGGGTGACAACATGATGACAGCACCAATATCAACTTCCTGTGAGACTGGCAAGCCCCGTAGTCGTCATGTGGACTGCGAGGCAGTTTTGTCTACTAGCACAAGGTGTACCTTTTGTCAGTATATTTCCAGCAAAACGATCCAATACATCATATTTAATTATACGGAAAAATCAACCTAATTTCAATAGTTTTTCTGGCACCATACTCGATTTGTATGAATTTTGTTGTACAAAAGTGTTATGACAATCCAATCTTTATGGATTGATAGGTTTTGCAAAAGGTACACCTTTGTCAAAAGTGTAGAAACAGTATTTGCGATCTCAAGATAAGAAACAGGACAGTAGGGAGGAACAGCAGATGCGTAGCATATATAACAAGAATGCCAGTTGGATCATATTACTGCTTTGTACAATTTCTCTTCTTCTGTGCTTAAACTCATATGCAACTGCCGAAGATACACAGTGCGGATATCTGGAAATAACAGGTTGTGGAAGTGGCTTCATTTATTCTGATGAGATGCTTCAGAAGAATCAATATCAGTTGTCTACTGATTTAGCGAAAGCGTCTATGGTCTTGTCTCGAGGTGCTTATTCTTCTGAAGCAGCAACTATGCTGCGCGCAATGGGGTATGAAGCATCCCCGTATAATTACGGAGGAGAAGCACTCTCGGATGATTTGGTGGCTTTTACTATCGGTTATCGTGATATTCCAGGAAGCAATACCCGACTCATCTGTGTTGTTGTACGTGGAACGCGTGGGACAAGTGAATGGATCAGTAATTTCAAGTTTGCAACAAATAATGGAGTGCATATTGGATTCCAACGGGCAGCCGATAACGTTAGTTCAACATTATCTAATTATTTGAACGGTGGGAAAGATATCATACTTTGGTTCACAGGGCATAGCCGTGGAGCAGCAGTAGCAAACATTTTAGCAGCCAGATATTCAAACCAATACAAAACTTTTGGATATACCTATGCATGCCCGGCAGTGGGCACCAGTATTTCGAACTCTTCTAATATTTGGAATTTCAATAACAGCCGTGATTTAGTCCCCAAAGTTCCACCAGCTTCTTGGGGCTACCAACGGAACGGTAATGATTATACTGTATATTGGCCTAGTACCGATCCATCAGGACATGACAATTGAAATCCGTAGTTCAGTTAAAGAAATTGCGGACGAGATGTTTTACTTGAATGAGTATTCCACAAACAAGTCTCAGGGGCACAATCTGGGCGCAAAACTTCAAATCACACTGTCAGAAGGTCTTGAAACAATCGGAGCCCGCGCTTTTGCTGATTATGCTTCCGAAAAAAGAATACTTTCTGTAAATCTTCCGGAATCTGTTACAAGTATAGGAGAAAGTGCTTTTAGTGATTGCACTGGATTGAATCGGGAAACGATAGAATTACAGCAATTCAATGAACTCGGGACGTATGCTTTCTCTGGCTGCCCCGCCATTCAGACAGTTATTGCAGGTGAAGGGGTTACGGCTATTCCAGAGGGTTGCTTCTCAGACTGCAGTGGAATAACGAGCCTTGACATGGGATCAGTAGAAAGCATTGGGAAGCTTGCATTCTGGAACTGCACGGGTCTGACATCGCTCTACCTGCCAGAAACTTTAAACAATCTTGAGTATTCGGAGGGATGGTATAGTCCACTTGATTCCAACTATAAAATCAAAGCTTATCCTTTTATCGGCTGTACAGGTGTCACTACGGTCAGCTTTGGAGGAATCGAAAAGCTTGAGTGTGGCATGATACCGATCCATCAGGACATGACAATTGAAATCCGTAGTTCAGTTAAAGAAATTGCGGACGAGATGTTTTACTTGAATGAGTATTCCACAAACAAGTCTCAGGGGCACAATCTGGGCGCAAAACTTCAAATCACACTGTCAGAAGGTCTTGAAACAATCGGAGCCCGCGCTTTTGCTGATTATGCTTCCGAAAAAAGAATACTTTCTGTAAATCTTCCGGAATCTGTTACAAGTATAGGAGAAAGTGCTTTTAGTGATTGCACTGGATTGAATCGGGAAACGATAGAATTACAGCAATTCAATGAACTCGGGACGTATGCTTTCTCTGGCTGCCCCGCCATTCAGACAGTTATTGCAGGTGAAGGGGTTACGGCTATTCCAGAGGGTTGCTTCTCAAGTTGCAGTGGAATAACGAGATTGATATTATCAGATACGTTAGATGTTATACATTATGCCGCATTCAACAAATGCAAACAGATTAGTTCTGTTATTTATAATGGCACCGAAGATTCATGGAATTCTGTATTGATTGAAGAAAACAATAGTCCTGTAACGCAGGCAGTAATCACTTTCTTAGTCAATTTCATTGAGCCAGATTTCATACTTCCGTATGGACTTAAGGAAATAGAGGATGAAGCTTTTTGTGGCATTTTCGCCCAAAGCATTCGCTTACCAGAATCACTAAATAATATCGGCCATCGAGCTTTTGCATCATGTTTGAATCTACGACAGATTATCATTCCTCAAAGTGTAGTAGATATTTGTGATGATGCATTTGAAGGATGCAATGGGTTGACAGTTTTTGGGTTGATTGGCTCATATGCAGAGCAATTTGCCAAAGAAACCAACTTACGATTTATTCCGATTGAATAGCATTCTATAAGTACATCATATTCACGTTACCATTGTCGCAGCGAATGTTACCATCGCAATTGAAAATGTTACCATGCTCCAAAAAGTAACACATGGTAACATTGTATCAAAATTCACGTTCCTTGCCACCCAACAACCCTGATTTTGATACAAGATCAGGGTTGTTACTTTTTACCCTGAAAGCCCGATATACGGGCTTTTCACGGTTTTCCCCGTAGGACAATCACCATGAGCTCCGGCCTTTCGCAGGCCGGTTTTTTCTTTTTTGGCGGGGATAAGCCTACGGGAAAGCCTTTTCCCGTAGACCTATGCCCCCTTCCCGTAGCCCCATGGGGGTTCCCCGTAGGCTTATCCCCCTTTCCCGTAGCCCTATCAGGGATTCCCGTAGGCCTATCAGGGGTTTCCCGTAGGCTTATCAAGGGCTTCCCGTAGGTCTATGCTCCCTTTCCCGTAGGGTTATTGGTTCTCCAGCAATCTGCATCCCCCATTTCAGATGACAAACAAAAAGGACGGTGTAGAGTCTGTTACATTTGCAGCCCCGGTTTTGGTGTAATGAAGCGGCTATGTGCATCAAAATCCGTTTTCTGACTCTCAAGTTTTGGATAATGGAACACATTTTCGCTTGTACGGGAAGATTATATCTGCTATAATGTAACAGAATCTATATTCTGTAACATCGGCGGAACAGGAAGGTTTCTGCCTGTCATTTTGAGTCTTGGACCGTTCGCACCAGGGATGTTGTGCAATGAAGCGAGAGGTCAAGTTCTACGTTGCCATCGGGATCGTGGTGATTGCCTATATCATCCTTTCCTTCTACTTGCCTGTTGACTCATTCTCAAAGCGCATTACAACGGTGACCGCGCTGATTTCCGCAGTGGCCTTCTGGCTGCAGTTCAAGCGTACCGAGCGCCTGAACGAGGCAAGCTACATCAAAGACCTGAATAACCAATTCATCAACAATAAGGACATGACGCAAGGTTGAGCATGAGCTGGAGCTGTATTATAACCAGTATCTGGCCAGTGTGAACACTGGCAATGAAACAATCTCTGAGAATGAACTCCAGAAAATACATCTTGGCCTGAATGTGTCCAGAACAAGCACGGATTGCCAGAAACTGATCAACTATCTGGTTTATCTGGAATCCCTCGCCGCCATCGTGTTAAACGAAGTTGTCCATCTTGATGTGATCACCGATCTGTTCGTCTATCGTTTCTTCCTGGCTGTCAACAATCCTGTTGTTCAGGAGTGCGAGCTGCTGCCATATGCTGATTTCTACCAGGGCGTTTTGCGACTGAGTGAGGTCTGGACAAAACAGCTGAGAGCACAGGGGCGTGAAATTCCCATGGAGCAATTTGCCGTCACAAAAGCCGATGGTGAAAAATATCGTGATGGTTCTTTCCATAAGAGAATCACGGTAAATATTTCCAAGGCCATGGGGGACGACAACAAGCTGGACATTGCCCGCTGCATTTACCAGGCGGATCGATATATCTATCCGGAAGCATTCGGTGATGACAAAGAGAAAGCAGCGGCGGCCATCAAACGGATCATCGGGATGGATGACTGTCTGGTGGATTACAAGAACATGATCGTTGCCCGTTACAATGGTCAGGTGTGTAGTGTATGCCTGATGTACGATGGAAAGAGCAGTTGAGATCCGGAAAAGATCAGGAAGCGGATTGGACCGGACCTTCTCCCTGAGCGCCTGATGGAAGGTTTTGAAAACGCGTCCGAAAATTACTTCAAAAAGATTGAGGAGGAAAATCTGGACGAATCAAAGGTAGAGTTGGTGGCCTGCACGGTGGACGAAGGTTTCCGCCGCAAGGGTATTGGCAGAAAAATGCTCGAAGCGATGATTGACACTTACAGTGGAAAGGAAATTCTCCTCGATGTCCTTTGTGACAACAATACAGCAATTCATCTCTACGAGAGTGTCAGGTTTGTAAAGCAAGGAGGCGCATTCAAGGGCTTTGCGCCTGAGGGGCTGGAGAGGCCGGATTGCTGGAGAATGGTGAGATGACCCGATCAATGATTAATGACATTGTTATAAACATCAACAACCTTAAGGTAGGTAAGTCTAATGAAGAAGCTAATCATCTTGTTCGCTATTCTGTTCACATTGTTGCTCACTTTCAGCGCTGCATCGGCCTTCACAACAGAAAAAACCATAGGTGAGGCATATGACTGGGCGATTGCAAAGGCAAGCGAAGCTTGGTCAGTCGATGCAGACAGATCGGGGCAAATCTGGTGCGTGGATCTTACTCATGCGTATTTCGATTTTTTGGGTGTCGGAATGCGGGGTGGCAATGCTTATGAATATGTGGAGGGGACTGATGGGTTCACTACCATCACCGAACGGTCTGCCCGCGTAGGCGATATTGCGGTGTGGAAAGCTGGCAAATCTACCGCTGGTCAGTATGGACATGTCGCAATTGTGACGGGTGTAGACGCAAATGGTTTTAATGGTGTGGAGATCCCCGGACATAATGGCAGAGCAAGGGAAACTTATTGGCCTTATACTAAAGATCTTGATGGCCAAGGTGAAACATTGGCATGTTTCTTACGGCCAGATTTCAGACCTGCTGTCGTTACACTGGATCCAAACGGAGCAGACAAAGGCGAAGCGATGACCCAGGAGGTCAAAATCGGATCTTCGTTGACATTGCGAAATATTTCGGAATTCAAAAAGAAGAACTATAAATTAGCGTATTGGAGCACATCTCCTGATGACACTGGAGATCGATATAATATTGGCGATATAATAACTCCACAATCTGATATGACGCTGTATGCGATCTGGGTTGATGGTGTAGCGCCGACGTTTACAGGAAGTATTACATGCAAAATCCATTCGTTTAATAGTTTCACTATCACTTATTCCTGCACGGATAACGTGGGCGTGAGCAACGTAGGCGTTTTTGTTGCTCCATATCATACGGATAATGCAAACAACAAAAAGGCAGTCACAGGAACATATAACACATCATCGAAAACTGCCACGGTAAAAGTTAATCTTGACACGCTAAAGTACAGGGATGATCGCTATACGATTACTCTGTTTGCCGAGGATGAGGCACAAAATATTGGTTATAAAAGATTGAGCAACCCTCTGTCCACCTATATTATTGACTCTAGTGACAAAGGAATATGGAAAGCAAAAAACAATAACACGTCCATTTACGCCTCACCCACTGCGTCCGGTATATATAACAGCGTCAACCAAGTCACCCGGACTGTTAATGCAGGTACAAAGTTTGACATACTGGGCAGCATGAGCGCGGATGGTGTCGAATGGTTAAGAATTGGCGCCACCAATGAGTTTGTCAAGAAAAGTGATTTTACGTTGACAGCGATATCAAAATTATGGAAGGATATTACCGGATTTGTTGCCATTTTTGTGAGCGAAAATGTATCTGCGATTTCAGATCCAAACAATATTGATTGTGACGGAGAATATTTTGCTTCCTATGGATATAAATTGCCACCTGCCACTTCAGGAACGGATCTTGATACGGATATTGAGATCACGGAACCTGTGATTGTGGAAGAGGCAATTGATTTTGAGATCACCGTTAAAAGCGGCAGCTATGGATATGGTGTCTATTTGGAAAAATACATTGGTGTCGGTGGAAATGTAATTATTCCCGAAACGATTGACGGCTTGCCGGTTGTTTGGTTCGGCAACATATTTGAAAACAATACTTTTATTGAAAGGATCACTATTCCAGAAAGTGTGTCCTGTATTTGCTCAGATGCATTCCGAGGTTGCACCGGGCTTACCAGCATCACCATTCCAAACAATGTGACCATCATTGGCAACTCTGCTTTTTCTGGTTGTACTGGGCTTACCAGCATCGCTATCCCAAATAGCGTGACCAGCATTCGCAGCTATGCTTTTTCTGGTTGTACTGGGCTTACCAGCATCGCTATCCCAAATAGCGTGACCAGCATTGAATTCTGTGCTTTTGCTTATTGCACCGGACTTACCAACATCACTATCCCCAATAGCGTGAAAAGCATTCAAGGGTCAGCGTTTATGGGCTGTACAAGTCTGACTAATATCTCAATTCCCAATAGCCTAACAAGCATTAGCGGTTTTTCTGGCTGCACTGGACTTACCAGCATCACCATTCCAAACAGTGTGACCAGCATCGGTAGCTCTGCTTTTTCTGGCTGCACTGGACTTACCAGCATCACTATTCCAAACAGTGTGACCAGCATCGGCGACTCTGCTTTTTCTGGTTGTACTGGGCTTACCAGCATCACTATCCCAAACAGTGTGACCAGCATTAGCATGCGTGCTTTTTCTGGCTGCACTGGACTTACCAACATCACAATTCCAAATGGTGTGGGTAGCATTGCCTACGAAGCGTTTAGTGACTGTACAAGTCTAACTAGCATCATGATGTCAAACAGTGTTACCAGTATTGGCTACGCAGCTTTTCGAAACTGTACCAGCTTGGCCAGCATCACGATCCCGGACAATGTGACCAGTATTGGTGCTGCGGCTTTTTGTGGCTGTGCCAGTCTAGCCAATATCACTATCCCAAATGGCATAACAAACATTGGCGACAAATCTTTCTCGGGCTGTACTAGCTTGGCAAACGTCACTATTCCAACGAAGGTGACCAAAATTGGTGACTATGCTTTCTTTGGCTGTACCAGCTTGGCCAGCATCACGATCCCGGACAATGTGACCAGTATTGGCTTTGAGGCTTTTATTAACTGTTCCAGTCTGACCAATATTGCTATCCCGAATGGTGTGAATTTCATTAATTCCATGGCTTTTTCTGGCTGTTCCAGCCTGAAAGAGGTGTCGATTCCTGCTAGCGTAACAACTATAGGGGTAGGCACTTTCTCCCGTTGCAGTAGCCTTTCGAAGGTCACCATTCATGATGGATTTACTGAAATTGGTGATAATGCGTTCGCACGTTGCACCAGTTTATCCAGTATTACCATCCCCAAAAGTGTGACCTGCATCGAACAATGTGCTTTTATATACTGTACCAGCCTGACAGATGTTTATTACGCAGGTACAGAAGACGATTGGTCACGTATTACAATTGAAACCGACAACACCTGCCTTACTTCAGCCCACATACATTACAGTTACACTGGTCCCGAGACCACTGTAGCCTCCGGTGTTTGGGGCGACAACCTGACATGGGCATTGGACAACACAGGGACACTGACCGTTAAGGGTACGGGTGCTGTCACCGGCGGATATGAAGAAATGGGTATGGTAATTTACTACGTTTACACGACGGCCCCGTGGAACGATTATAAGGATCAAATTGTTACGGTGAATATCTGCGAGGGCGTCACTGGCATGGAAGGCTCGGCGTTTTGCCGGTGTAACAACCTGAAATCCATCAACTTGCCCTCCACCATAAAATCTTTAAGCAGACTGGATGAGTGTGCTGCCCTGGAAGTGTGGAATGTGGCGAACGGAAATACATCCTATTGTTCGCAGGATGGCGTACTGTTCAATGCTGCCAAGACCTCCCTGATCGCTTATCCCCCCATGCGAAAAGGCGTTTATACCATTCCAACCCAAACCGTTGCCATTGGTGGAAACGCGTTTAAAAATGCGCGCTATCTTACACAGATAACCCTGGGCAACCAAGTAACCAAGATCGGTCAGTCGGCTTTCAGTGGCTGCACGGCGCTGACGACCGTAAAAATGCCTAAGAACCTGACGAGTATCAGCAACAGCCTTTTCGCCAGCTGCAGCGGATTGAAATCCATCACGCTGCCGTCAGGACTGACCGGAATTGGCAGTGGCGCATTCAAGGGATGCACCAGTCTGACATCCATTGTCATTCCCTCTAAGGTCACGCGCCTTGGATTCATTCAGGGGTCGCAATATTGGACGGAAACCACTTCTGAATCTGATGGTGGTGTTTTTGAGAACTGCACAGCACTGCAGAGTGTCGAGCTGTCTGAGGGACTTATCACAATCGGAGACAGCGCTTTCAAAAACTGCACCTCGCTTTCGTCACTGTCTTTGCCGAATTCCATTACAGCGGTTGGCGAGAACGCATTTTATGAGTGCTCATGTCTGGAAAGAATCAGCGTGATCGGAGGTGTTGCGCCTTATCAGGGAATCCAGGCCCCGGGGAAATCCTCAGCGGCTACAGGGGAGCAAATTACTGAATCGTATATTGGAATCAGCGCCTATGACATAGGGAAAGTCTTTAATAAATGTACTCGCCTGAAAAGCATTGAAATCCCATCCGGAATAACAAGCATTGCTTCGGGAGCCTTTTCTGGCTGCACAGCACTTACAAGCGTCACCATACCTGACAGCACCACGAGATTTGGCGGAAATCTGCTGGCGGCGGACTCAACAGCTACAATCTATTGCTATGCGCACAGCTATGCCTATGCAAACGCGATAGAATATGGAAACAAGTTTTCTATCCTGGCTCCCGGATCAACCCCTGACTTTACGCTGCCACTGGCATTAACCACCATTGAAGAGGAAGCGTTTACAGGAATCGCAGCAAAATACATCTGTGTGTCGGAGAAGGCAACTCAGATTGCTTCCAAAGCCTTTGCTGATTGTGAGCACCTCGCTTATGTTTATATTCCGTCCACGGTCAGCGCCATCGCGGCAGACGCATTCGATGGGTGTGAGCAATTCGCCATAATAGGAAAGTCAGGAAGCGCCGCAGAGAAATATGCCAGAAAGTATGGGTATCCGTTTGTCACTGGAAAATAGGCGGTGCTTGCTGTAACTTAGCTGGGGGCAGATTGTAGTCGTAAAAACTCCCGCTGGTAGTTCTTTGCTTTATGCCGCATTTGCATTGTATTTGCCTGGTGCAATGCGCAAGATGATAAGACGGTCGTTCTTGATGTACTCTGCGACAATGATAACGGCAATCCATCTCTATGAGAGCGTTAGCTTTGTAAGGCAAGGTGATTCGTTCAAGGGCTGGAGAGGCCGAAGTGCTATAGAATGATAAAACTCGATTGTCACACGTAATCCATGATCCAACGTTCATTACCTCCTGGTTTCTGGATTCATAGTAGCAGTTACGTGAGCAAAAGGAGGCTGTACTGCGCCGCGAATAGAAACTCTTGCCGCATACCTTGCAGCGGAAGCTGTGTTGCTCCTTGTTGCTGAATTCTTCAGGATGATGGCTCCACCATCTTGCGCGACATAAATCCGAGCAAAAGCGATGCTGCCTGTTGTTATTGAGTTTTATCGGTTGATGGCATTGTCCACATAGAATGGTAAATGGTTTCTTTATTCTCCGATAGAAGAATTGCTTTACTGATTCAGGATTAGTCCCGATCAAACTGCCGATTTCCCGGTAAGTTTTTCCCTCCTCGAACAACTTTACTGCTTCATTCTTTTGTGCATCTGTCATTGATACTTCCTCCAGTCTCCAGATTTTTCTTCGATGCGCTTTGCTACTGTGCTTTGCAAGCGCGGTAGAGATAACGCCTCTTCTTTTGCAGAAAGTCAAGGGCTTTGACGGGGAGTTATCAGAAAGTTCAGAAATCGGGCGATGAAAAATGAAGCTCCGCGAATGTTACCATCGCAAATAAAAAATGTTACCATGCTCCAAAAAGTAACAGCTGGTAACATTGTATCAAAATTCACGTTTCTTTCCAACAAAGGATACAGGACTTCAACTCGAAAACGGATTCTGTAAAGGCCTGTGTGTTTAAAGAATGCTGGTTTTTGTACAAAGATGGATGTGCGATGGTTGTGCTATAAGCTCTGTGTAATGATGGCTTAAGCACCACAGCCTGCCTTTGACACGGAGATGAAGGGTAACCGCAATTATTCTACGGTTACCCTTCACCTTTAAGACTTTCCGAGAATTCTAGAGATGACTTTGACAAAGTATCTCACAGAACCATGCTTATTGGCAAGCGTTCCTTATCGACCGATTACTTTTCGTCAACTTTTTCTGGTGCATTCCCCCAGTCAATCCTGAACGGGAACCCCTCCTGCGCGGTGATGTCCCGCAGGTGCTGCCGGTACACCGCCCAGTCGTTCCTGCCGATGTTCCTGATGCCGTCGATCAGCGCCCGCACCGCCTGAATAATCGTCGTCATGCTGATGGAGTCCGGCAGGTCGAAGTTGAACAGCCTGTCCACGGTGGAATACTTGTCCGTCATGTCCAGCATGTGGTTGCGCAGCTTCCGCGCAAACTTCGCGGCCTCTTCCACGTCGCCGTTTTCGCAGGCGCGGTCGTAGGCCGCTTTCAGCGTTTCCTCAAACTCCTGCTTCAGGTAGTTCATGTTCGCCTCAAGGCGTGCCACCCTCATTTCAATGCTGTCTGCCATTGTTTCACCCCCTTATTCTGCCGAGCCCGCTCCGCCGATGACAACGGCGGGGGAAATACCAGCATTGTTATACGGCTGCTGCTGGCTTGCATTGCCGGTGCTATAACCTGTATATCTCACTCGGTTTGCTTCAGCATATAGGCAAGAACGCATATATGTACTTCTTACGATACCGTTGGATTGATATTTTATCCTTTCTGTATTCGTTAAACCATCGTAGTATTCCAGCAGTGCTCCTTCGTTATATGTTTCCGTACCGTAAATCTCTTTCATTGAGAGCAGAAATACCTTGTCGTGAACGGTGTAGGTCGAGCGTGGCGTAAACACCGTGCCGTCTAAGGAGTTGATCTCAAACACGTTGTTTGCCATGCAAGGCACAACGGCAGTAGCCAACGCTTTCGCAAAGCCATTGTCGATACCGTGCAGGAAGCCAGCGTAGACCGCTCCGCCATTGCTTTCAAACGAAGCGGGACGGTCGTATTTTGTCTGCGCTGTCAGCGTGTGTCCGGACGCCCCTGTGCTGTTCAGCCACTGCCTGATGTTGCTTTGCGCATAGTTGTTCGATCCAGTGGATGTTCTGCGTTCTTCATTCAGTTCAGTGCCCATGGTCCCCAACGGTGTGCCGCCTGCTCCAGCTGTGATGACGCACTCTTCCGCCACGGTAAAGTCACGGAATCCGCCGTCAAATATATCCACCGCTGAATCTGTCAAAGCACTTGAATAACTATGGTTTATTCGCAGCTGTGCACCGACCGGGTGGCTCTGCGTGGTTGTGAAGCTGTAGTCACCTGCGGCCCACTGCGATACTGTTTCCGGCACGGTAAAGGTATATGTTCCAGCTGGCATTGCGCTGCCCTCGACCACATAGAACGCTTCTATCCCGTCCCACTGTAATAGTGCGTCGAACGTATACTTCATTTCCAGCGTCATCGTGTGTTCGGCGTTGTCTGCCGTCTGGTGGTGATCGTGCGCCACCACGCGCCACACCAGCTCCACGCAGTCCATCGTCACGGTGATGGTGTCGCCAGCGGCAGGTGTATCGTAGCGCTTTATCAGCCCCTCAGTGTTTGTGGGGTTCTCAACAACATTTCCGGTACTGGGGTCAACATAAACGTAGTGCAGTTCAATGCCACAGTCCGCCAGCGTCGCGTCCGTGCCGTTCAGCTGCCACTTACTGCCAGTGTACTTGAATACCCTCGGCGCGGGGTCGATCTTGTCCACTGCGGTCAGCCACACCTCGAAGTCCACCGTCGCGCCCGTCACGCCCGTGTTCATCGCGCCAGCGGCCGCTGTCGCGCCAAAGGCCTTCCAGCAGCTCAGTTCGCTGCCGACCGGGTAGAACGCCCTGCCCCAGCCACGGTTCACGTTCTTCCGCACCGTGTCAAAGTCCGTCTGCGTCTTGCCCGCCACCGTCTTGGCCAGCGCGTCCACCTGCGCGGAAAGGTCGTTCACTGTACTCTGCAGGTCAGCAAACCGTCCGGTCGAAGTCCAGACCAGAGGCTGATAGGCGGCCTTTTCTGGATCCATCTCTCCATTCAGGTCGTTCGTTGAAGTGTAGATCACGCCGTCATTGCCCCATGCGATCAGGTTGACGTAACGGCTTGCACTCGGTAAGCCAGACCTCAGAGTCACCAGCAGGCGATACGACCCCGCAACAGGCGATTCGATGATCGTTCGTGCCGATGAAGCGCTTGGGCAGAAGTAATCCCCGATATTGAGCGTTTTCAGATTGGTGTTGTTCTCTATCTGTGTAGGCGTCGCGCCCATACGGAAAGTGCTTGCCTTCAGCTTCTGCAGCCAGTCGTTGTCCGCGTCCTTCGCAAGTCCGAAGTAGCCGTACTGATACCCGTGCGCATCCGCCCATGCGCAGATCTCGCGTATCTTTGTCTGCACGGCGCTTGATACGGTATGTGCAAACACTTCCACGTACTTGTCGTTCACACCGAATCCAGCCTTGATCTCATCAATCAAAGCGGCGGAAGTGGCACTGTCCAGCCGAGTAAACGATTTGATAAACACGATATCGTCTTCGGCGGAATACAGCCAGCCATAGCGGGACACAAAGCTCTCACTCTCGCTGTCCAGGTCATAGCTTGTCCGCCCAGCGCTGTCCGCGCACAGAAGGCCTGTAATACCGCATTCGGCGTTTTTCATTGCGGTGATTTGTTCCTTCGTTCCGCCGAAGAAGCCCAACCTTGTGACCCTGTCGATGCATTCCTCTGATCCGGTAAAGCGCTTCACAGCGGTCACAAACTTAGCGTAATCATCAGCAGCTGTCGTCAGTGTGGCATAGTCCGAGTTTTCGTTGTCACCGTGGAAGGCAAACTTCAGCCAGTCCTTCGTAGCGGTGAACTCAGATGTCCATGTGCTCGGAACCCTCGAGATATCGTAACTGCTCTGCGAAGTGGATGTGTTGAAAAGATTCATGGTGAAGCAAGCGCCTGTTTCCTCGTGAATCTGTTTCAGCGCGGCAAACTCTGTCACGTCCCAGATGCTGGCAGGGTTTGTGCTCTGCAGCGTATACAGCGGCTGCCATGTGTCGTCAAACGAGAAGTGAACCGTCTTGCCGCTCCCCATTCTCGCCATCATCTTAGCCACATACTTGATCTTGGATTCCTTCCTCGCGGGGGAAACCCTTGTGACGTGGACGCTCGTCGTCGCCTTGTCCGTTGTAGTCCGGATGTAATTCACATTGTCCGGAATCACAATGGTCACAGTGCTTTCAGTAGCTTCAAGGTTCTCTGCCAGCACCGGAGCGACAAAACTGCTTTCATTGCTGGCGCTGTAACCGCACAGCTTCCTTATTCCATCAAGACGCACACCTTCAATTGTTACCGTCTCACCCGGCAATACAGGGATAAAACCGGACGCGCCGCTGTTGCCGTTGTTTGTCTGAGTACCAGTGGCAGTGATGTATTTTCCGGTCGTTACGTCATAGTCGCCCTCGATGGTTGTGGCGGCAGTCCCGCCGTATACTGTCTCCTCAAGCGCGGACACATTGTCGCTCAGCTCCGTGTTGGACACCTCTCTCCAGTCCAGCGAACTGGAGCTTCCCACACGGTAGCTTGTGTACACCTTGTTGTCTGCGCTCGTCGCATAATAGAAATGGGCCGCGCTTCCGTTCACTTCCGGCATTTTGGTTACGATCAGGCGGAACGGCACGGTCGTCGGAGCGTTGAGCAATGACGCCGCAATCGCCGCTGTCGCTGCGGCATAGTCGCCCTCCGCCAGTGTGGAAAGGTCGGCGTTCGTCGCCAGTGCGGTGGAATCCGCTCCCGGTCGGAAAGCTGATTCCGCGATCGCCCTCGCTGTTTCGTCAAACACCTCATAGCCGTTCAGGCTCTTCATGTATGGCATTCCTTTACCCCCTTAATTGTTGAATCCGATTGTCAGGTTGCCGTTTCCGTCCGATGTCAGTGTCACCTGCGCGGAACCGCTCTCTTGCTCCAGTGTGCTCACCCTGTCCCTGAGTGAATTGTAATTACTCCGCAGGGTGTCCACACTCTCTGAGGCGGACATGATGCCGTCCTCCATGTGATTCACATGTGCGGCGTCCAGCCTGTCGCCCTGATTGAATTGCTGTCCTTTGGCCCTTGTATAAGCCATCTCATGTCGCCTCCTCCTGTACAAGCCGTGGAGAGGTCATTGTGACATGTCCCTCGCCATCGCTTGATATGACAAACATATACTCCGGCAGCTCTTCCATTTTTTTATCTGCCGTGTAAATCGTGTTGGCTACCTGCCACAGTGTCTGGTTGTCCACCATTGCCGCTCACCACCCTCACGCATTCACCACGCTCGCGCCGGTCAGTGTTACCGCGCCGCCGTTGTTGTTCAGGTAAATCTTGTTGTCGCTGTATTCGTTGATCAGCGCCTGCAGCGCGTCAATCTCGCTTTGGAGACTCGCCTTTACCGCGTTGATGCCGTTCAGCTCCTGCGTGGTGTAGGTTATGCTCCCCGGCTTCGCCCTCGGCACCAGCGGTATGGACACCATGTGCGCCGTAAAACCGGCGCTTGCGTTGTGCCCGTGCACAAAGCACATGATGTTCCTGTCCAATGCCAGCAGCGCGTCCGGTATCTGGCATTCCCAGTAGCCGCCGCTTTTGTTCTCCGCAAGTGCGCTGTCCACGCTCACCCCGGAGGGATTCTGCGCGAAGTGGCACGTCCAGGCGTATGCCCCGTCCAGCCCGTGGATTCTCAGCTTCATACCGTGGTCGTGTTGAAACACATGCGCGGTCTCGGTCTTTACCCCGTCCGCGCTCACGCGCACAGTCAGTACATTGTCTTTTGCCATTTCCAGTCACCTCACTTACAAAAGCGCTTTAACGGATATATTGATGAAGGTTTCGTTGCCGCCTCCTATTACCTGTTTGATATCATCTATGGCGGAGGAAAGAAATGTAACACGCAGATAGTATTTTTCATTCGCAAAAATAACCGTGTTAAACGGGATAGCGATGTTGGTGCCAACTGCCGTGTCGGTTGTTAGACCATAAGGCGTGAATCGAACACGCCATGTCGTCACTATGCTCTCCACATACGCTCCACTTGAGTTGACTGAATAACGGCACAATCGAATCATTGCTCGTTTTGCGACACTGTTCTTGCCTCCGTCATTCCATCGTATACTTCCACCGATGTCGGCGATACATGGTATATTGCATCGTATTACAGGATGAGATCCGTTTGTCAGGTTTAATGTTGTGGCAGTGAAGTAAGAAGAATAGCATACACTGTTGCTGTACGTGTCAGACGCAACCAGTGTCCATCCGGGTGGATCAGCCTCAATAGTAGAGTCTTTCTGGTTGTGTTTTGCATCACCGGTCATCTGGAACCGGGCAAACGCCGGATTCCCGCCTGGCCCTATGATGCGGTAATTCCCGTTCCATAACTCCCAATCTGGCGCAATAGCAAAACTGTTGGATGATGTTGGATAAGTTCCAAAGCCAAATGACCCAAGCGTTTTATCCCACCTCATGAAAACACTCACAGTGCCCAACAGCGCTTCCAATATCATGTTTCCTGAAGCTGAAGTGGTATATTTGTCTTTGATTTGAAGCCTGAAGTCATACCTCTTTTCTGTCCCGAGCGCTTCATCGGGCTTCCCGGATTTCCTGAAAACATCGGAGCTGGTACTGATGGTCTGTTCTATGGGACCAGTCAGTTCTGTAACCAATGATCCTGAATCGCTTTGAGGGTAGGCAAGTACATTGTAATTGCTTGTGCCGTAAGTTTTTTGTTCCGTGTCATCGTGGATTCTACTCCACCACTGAAGAGAAATCGAGTTTCTGTTTGTGCCGCCCACCTTCACCGGATAGGCAATGAATGTAATCTTGTGATATGTTCTCGTCAGTTTCTTGGTACTTGGATTGGCCGCCCTTGTCACGGAATAGCTCAGCAGCCGTGGAGGCTCATAAGCAATCACATCAAAACTGCCTGTTTTTGTTTTGGTATTCCCAAACCTGTCTGTCACCTTCAAGGTGTAATTGTGCTTGCCATTGGTTGGTATTGTTCCTGTCCAGGACACATAATACTTGTTAGTGGTCTTGTCCAGCGTTCCCGCCTTCTCGTTGATAAGAATCACGGTTGTGGAACCAACGGTGTAGCTCAGCGTAAACTTCGGTTGGTCGCCGTAAGCGCCGATGCCGGTGCCCTTGAGGGTGATCTTTGTCAGGTTCTGCAGATTGTACGTGCCGCCGCCGGACACAACATTGCCGCTTGCGTCAAGCCCCTTGTCTCGGCTCTCTGTGATACTGACCATACTGTCACTCATGGTGTGCTGTCCTGCGGGGCAGTTTACCGTGTATGTTGCCGTCGAAGGACTTCCAACCTGTGCGCCTTGCACATAGGTGGTCAGCGTCACCTTTACGTTGAAGGTGTGCGCTGTTGTGTCGCTGCTGTCCCAGCTTAAAGGAACGGCGTAATTGATTGTAAGCTGAGTTGCGCTGATACCAGCTTTTTCATACACTTGAGTACTCGTCCCGCCAACCTTTTCAAATCGCAGTGTATGTGTCCGGTTGAAATCGGGCGCAGAGATAGTGACGGTGTTCGGCTTCCCGATGTCAACTTTGCTTTTCACAGTGAACTGTGACGTTTCCGTTTTTAGTTCAATCTCCAGCTTAATGCTGCTGAACGTAACTTTACAGTCATTTGCACCGAACCTTACCTCGCAGCCATCCGTTACTCTCTTAATCATGTCAGAATTCAGATCAATGGTGAAGGTTCCATTTGTTCGGATAGCGTTGACACCTTTTACGTCAGAATGGTCTGTCGTTCTTAAAAAAACCAAACCGCCATAGTAGTTACTGCTCCCTGTGTTAGAAAGACTGACATAACACGAGAACTTCATACTGATTATCTGGTCTTTGGGTATCGAATACTTAAACTGTACCGGGTCTTTGTAAACCGTTGAACTGTTTGTTGATGTGACGGAAACATCTTCCGCGTCAAGTGTTTTCGTATACGACATCTCTTACCTTCTTCCTTATACCCACGCCCAGGTGATGCTGCCATCCTTGTTGTCAATGGTCGCCTTCAGTCCGCCAATCTGTATTTCGCTGTAAGCGTACATCCGGTTGATCTCCAGCTGATTGTTGTTCATCTCCGCCACCTTCTGGTTGTTCTGCAGAAAGGCGATGGACTTGTTTGTGATCTGCGTGGAGAACTGGCTGTCACTGGTGTAGTTTCCACTCGCGTCCTTTTTCCTCTTGCCGATGGTCAGTGCGGGGTTGCCCTCTGAGTTCTGCCCTTCTACCTTGAACCATGATTCGTATCTGTCGGCGGTGTCCTCGAAATTGACGCTCACCTCGTCGATCTTCTGGTTCAGCTCACTCTTCATCGTATCAATCTCGCTGGCGATGTTTCCGCTCGCATCAGTCCACCATGAAGACTGCTCTACAATACTCACAATCTGCGGCTTGATACCCAGCGTCGCGTCGCCCACAAGCGCCTGTATGCTGGCTTTGTTTTCTGTTGTTTTCGTCAGCACTTCCTCGATCTTGGGTATCAGGTTCTCATCCCACGGTGTGGCAATGTCGCCATACTCCAGCTTAGCGGAGTGATAACGTATCGTCTCTGTACGGCTGATGTTGGTCACCTTCTGAATGAACGGCGTTACTTCCTGTATGTTGGCAGGGCAGTCCACCGTGATGGTTGACCAGCCGGAACTGAGCCCCTGTATCACCGTCCCGATATAGTAGGCGTCATCACTGCCGGTATTCAGCAGCATGGTGTCTGTTCTTGCGCTGTTCAACCGGCTTGTCAGGAAGTTGCCGCCCATGGCAAGCCCTACCGCGTAATTGTTGTAGGCGTTGCTTGCGTCAATAAAGGCGCGGAAGGTCATGTGCGTCGAATAGTGCGCGAAGTCGGTCAGCACCACCTGCTCTACACCGGCGGAGTCCGCAATGCCCCTCGTATCGATAGCCGAGGTGAATGTCATGGATGTCCAGTCCGTGCTGGTGTCCTTCAGCAGGTTGGAACCGTTTGACCAGTCCATATCCCCGTAGGGGATGGAGATTGTATATTGCGCGGTTGCAAGTGCCATTATTCCACCTCACAGACATAGACCATTTTTGTATCCACATCGTTTGCCTGGATATAGATCACTTTTCCCGTGCAGTGCGGTGTGGTGTCAATGGATTCCCCGTTTTTGTTTCTTCTGTACCATTTGTAGGTCAGTGTGTGTTTGTACTCGTCGTTGTTGGTCACATCCTGCCACGCCGTCCCGCTGTAGCGCATCAGCCTTGTCTCATCAGTCTGCGGCATCCCACGGTAGTAGAAGTTGCCTTCGTTGCCCACCGGATTCGTGGCGGTCGTCATATTGGCGCTCTTCAGCGGGTCAATCTCCACACCGTTCTGCCACACCCGGCAGCTCAGGTACGTCTCGTCCGACGTGTTCCGGAACACGTCTCCTGCGGTGGATTCTATCGTCGCCTGGTAGTTGTCCGTCTTGTCCTCCACGGTGTAGGTGGCAAGGTACGTGTGCCCGTCATAGGTCATTGCACACTGGAATGTCGCCAGCCCCTCCACGGTATCGCCGCTCACCTGATACGTTGCGGCGGTCGCGCCGACAATAGGAACGAAGCTGCCGCCGGAGAATTTTGACCACTGGTAGGTGGCGTCTCCCACAATGCTGACCTTGCCCTTGTAGGCCATCACGGTCAGCGGCAGCGTGCCCGTCTTGTTTTGAAACACATCCCCGTTTGGCGCGTAGATAGTAAAGATGACCGCGTCTTCTCCCGTCTCTCCCTGGTTCAGCTTCGCCCAGTGGATCACCAGCTCCGTCTCCACAGGGGTTGTAATCGGCACATTGATGGTGCCTGTCACCTGTCCGCTGCTGCCAAGCGTTGATCCGGCAGGTACGGTGATGGTAATCGGTATTTCGTGATTTACTGCGCTGCCCTTTGTGAGCGCAATACCTGCGACACTGGAGCGAAGCTGCCCAACGGTCGGTGTCACCTTCTCTGTTCCCGTGTAGGCGACCACATTGCAGGTTTCCGTGATGTCCGTCCTTGTCACGCCCTGCGTGTTGGCCGGAAAGGCGATGCTCTCGTTGCTCAGGAACACAATCGACGCGGGCTTGCCGTCCGCACCGTCTGCCCCGGCAGCGCCGTCCCCGCCGTCATACACCTTATAAAGAGAGATAGTGTCCTGGAGCTTCCCGTTGTAGCTGTAAGGCGGAGAAGTATTGCTTGTCGTGCAGGCGCGTATGGTGGCGACGTTGCCGTTCCACACGCTTTCCTGGCCTTGCTCTACTTCGGGGTAAATCACATAGCTCTCGCCCACATTGTTGGGATGCAAAAGATCAGTCGGGCAATTGTTCCACTGACCGCCCGATGTTTGGTACTGCCACAGTATCTTGTAGCCGCCGCCGTTTTGCAGGTCAGCCGTCAGTGTAATATAGGAAGGGGAGGGTGTGGTGACAATGTCATTTAGATAATAGCATTGGACAGAGGGCAAAGGAGACCGGCTACCAGA
>CAMJPQ010000001.1 GCA_946407745.1 uncultured Clostridia bacterium | reverse complement strand
GATCATCTTTCAGTTCCAGTTCTCTTTCCGTCTTTCTTATCTGAATGACATTGGGTGTGGTGACGCCGTTCGCGTATTTGAATATCTGTGAACCGCTTACCTTGAGCGTCTGTGCGTTGATGCCTGTCTGCGTCATCGAGAAAGTGATTTCATTGCTGACGTTCACTGTCTCGTGGCTCTCCGGGTCGGTGTACGCCACATGCACAATATAGGTAACCATTTTGCTGGTCGCTTCGCCCAGTTTGTTCCTTGTCACCTTCAGCTTCCCGTTGGTTACTGTTTCGCCAGTCTCCAGCGCGGTCGGCTCGTTGGAGCCGTCCCGCTTTGTCCATGTGATACTCATCGCGCTGCCGGTGATGTCCTGCTGTACGCTGTTGAGATAGATCACAGGGGTCAGCTCCACGTAGTTCCCGCTTGTAGACCAGTCAGGTATATACTGCGCCGTGTTCGCGTCGTAAATCTGTGTCCTTGGCTGGTTGCCGGTAATGTTGACTGACATGGATTTGCCATCCGCTAAGTCGAGAATGGTCTTTGAACTCGATGCAATCACAACCGCTGACGCCATGACAAATCACTTCCTTTTCCCTTGTATTTCATTTTATGCCGCGTTCTCTGTCACGGTCACGGTAATCACGCCGTCTGAGATCTGGCTTGCCGCCAGTGTGTATCCCAGCAGAATGCCGACGTTCAGTCCGTAAACGATCTCCGTGCTCGCGTTCACGCCGTATTTCATCAGCCCGCTGAAGGTGTAGGTCTGCTGTACCTGATTCAGTGTGGCGACCTTACCTTCAACAGTAGCGCCGTCCGCCTGCAGCTGTACCACAAACGATTTCCCGTCCGGCCATGTGTGGCTGCCGTCCGCGTTGTTCCATACCGTCTTCACCTGCACGTCGCAGCTGAAGCCATCCCGCAGCTCACAGATGAACTTAGCGCTTCCGTTCACATCCGCGCCGTTCAGCGTAATGCTTTTCACACCCTGGTGACTGGCCTGCTCGTTCCACGCGGTATCCGCAGTTGCGTTGCCGGAGGAACGCTTCCAGAAGAAATACTGTGCCGGGATGTTGTTGGTCACATTGTCCCTTCCGTGGAATACCACCGCGTTCAGCGTCGTCTGCCGCTCGTATTGGTTGAGTATGTCCCGTGTGGTGTCGATCTCCACCCGGTATCCCAGCATCCCGTCGATGCTGCTCAGCGTCTGCTGCTGCATTTCCGTCACCCACGCTTTGCTTGCGCTTAGTGTGATGCTCTCATTACTCGAGATATCGAGGTCTTTGCCGAAAGATGAATTGACGTGATCCACCGTAATGGTGCCCGCCTCAATCCGCGCTGCGGACATGAAGCCGGACACGATGGCATCAGCCGTGAAACCACGTCCTGTACCAAAAGTTCTCCAGTTCCAGCTCCCGTCATCATTTCTGCCGGAAGCGATCATAAATCCCTCACCGCACAGCATCATGGCCGCCGTGCCATCCACGGTTTCGAACATGATGTTGCCCTTGTCGTCTGTGTACCAACTGGAGATGGCGCTCATCAGTCTCGTTCTCTCAAGGTTGATGGTGCCCTCCAGCCGCTCCACATAGATGGAGCCATCCGCGCCGATGGCGGCAGCCCTGTCGTACAGCGACTTTTTCTGCTGCATGCCCTCTGCCGCAAGGCTGATCCTTGACAGTATCGACTCCAGCGATTTGCCCTGCAGCAGGATGCTCTCATTGCTCAGCTCTATGGTGTCCTTGCGTGGGTCGTCCAGATGCATGGTGATTTTTTTCACATACACCAGGTCGTTCACCTGCAGATCAGGGTCGTACAGCCGTATCTGTGTGTTGACGTGGAAGTTGTCGATGTCGTATCCCAACTGGTTGGACAGCGAGTACCGGCTCACCGAATACTTCAGCTTCGGCTTGCTCATCTCGTCCATCACGTCCAGCGCGTCCTCATACAGGTACTTCTCCTGCCCAAGGATGTAATTGGTGTCGCTCCAGTAGCCGTCACGGAGGAAGTCACCCATCTTCTGCGCGAAGGTATTCTCAATGTCCAACTGCGCCTGCTGAAGCTCAGCCAACTTGTCCTGTTCGCCGCTGTACTGCTCATACAATTCCAGCGCCTCATAGGTCATCTCGCGCAGGCCTTCGTTGTCCCAGTCGCCTGCGTACAGTGTTTCAATGCTCTGCTCTGCCTCGGCAATCTGCGCCCGCAGTTTTTCAATCGCCGCGTCGCCCTCTTCTGTGCCGGGAACCTGCTTGTCAATCTCACGCTCCAGGTTCTTGATCACAGCCTTCTGGCCCTCAATCGCGCTCTCCTTCGCACCGATATTGCCGGAGGACATCGTGATGTATTTCAGCGCGTACTTGTCATCGTTCGCCCATGCCACCGCGCCGTCCGCACCGGCGATCACCACACGGTAGGTGTTCTCGTTCCACACAGCGGGTGCGCCTGGATACTTGGGCACATTGTTCAGCTCCCGCTCATAATAGATACTGACCATGGAGTCAATGTCATTCCCCTTGGTGGGGTCTGAAGCTGCCGCCGCGTCCGCATTGGCAAAGACGATCAGGTTCTTGTTGCTCCTGTCCTCGCTCATTACCTGCGCCAGTGTGTCGCAGTTTTTCACCAGCTTGTCCACATACTCTTCCATAGCGGCGGCGCTCAGCACGCTGCCGCCGGTCTGTATGGGCGTCAGGCACAGGTACACGGCAACGCCGTTTCGCAGAAGCGGTGTGTACCCTTGCATGTAAAGCTGAAACTTTTGCCCGTCCGCTACCGGCCACGAGCAGGCCTTCATCGCCTCGGAGGAAACCGTCGGCCTCTTTGTCAGGTCTACGTTCCCCTTGGAGTAGTCGTTCATGTATTTGCCGTAATACCGTCGGGTGATCTCCGCGCCCTTCAGCTTGGCAATTGCGTCAGAAGGGGAGACGATGTTCGCTGTCTCTGCCGCGTTGTTCACGCCCTTGACAATGATGATGCTGTCGCCCTCTTGAATGGCCTCGCGCCCGTACAGGTTTTCGCCGCCTGTCAGCGTCTTTTTGATCTTGCCGTTTTCCAGTACATATTCGGCGAACTTGAACTGCCCCCACAGGGTGTTCAGCTTGTTGGACAGCTGACTGTTGTCTGTTGCCTGGCTCTTGATCCGCTTTACCGCAACCTGTATCTGAGTGATGTATTCGTCCAGCGCCCGCTGATGCTTGTCCTTCCACAGCCCCAGTTCCTTGAAGTAGTCGAAGTTCATCAGGTAGCTCAGCCCGGTCGGGTTCACCTCGTCGATGCCGACGTAGCCGTCCTCCGCGTATTCACCTTCTACATACAGCCGCGTGATGATGTCCTCTGTGTTGATTTCCACCGACAGGGACTTCACATCCTTGCCAATCATCACCTCGCGCAGGTCGCCCTTGTGGTTGATGGAGTAGAAGCTCACCGTGTGGTCGTTCCCGTTGAACACCGGGTAGGCGTTGAACAGGTTGCACACCTCGGTAATCAGCTGATAAGCGCCCTTCTTTTCGGAGGACTTCAGCGACCTTACCTTCTCCGTCACGCCGTCCTTTTCCAGCATCACGTCCGATGCGCCAATCGTCCAGCCTGTGCCGTACAGCACATGCTCCGCGAGGTAGGGGAGTGTGCCGATGCCGTTGGTGTCATCGAACTGCGCGTACAGGTATTTCGTTTTCAGCAGTGTGCACAGGTGGCCGCAGGTCACTGTGTTCTTGATGCCCTTGCTGTCCTTCTGCTTCTTTGGCCTGCTCATCACAAACCAATCCTTGAAATCACCGATGGTCAGCCGCACCATGTACTCGCTGCGCACAAAGTCCCAGCGGTGGTTGTAAGCGCCGTCCACCATGTAGGGCATGGTGAACTGCAGCTCCTGCCACCCGCTCAGCTCGTTGGTGTAGATAATCGAGTTGGCCTGCCCCGGGCTTTCCAGTGTGGAGTCATACAGGTTGCACAGCTTTTCTTCCCTGTCATAGTCGTACACGTCAATGGAAACATGAGGGCCGTTTTTGATCATTCCAAGCCCTCCTTATCTCACCCTTGGCAGGTAGTCAATGCTGAATGTCGTGAGGTTCACATTGTTTCCCGTGATGGCAATCTCGTTCATGCACGCGATCATGCACAGGCCCCGGCCGCTTGCGGAAACGCTCCCGTTCACTGTCGCTGTGCACAGGTCGTTGCTCACCGCCTGTATCTTCTTCCATCCGTTGTGGACATAGATGTACCTGCCGATATCCTTTTTCTGGAAAAGACTGTTGGATGTGATTGTGTTACTCCCAGAGGAGTAGTTCACAAATACGTTCCTGCGGTAGGGGATACATGGTGCGAGATGGATGAATCCAAGGTCATGCCATTCAAACTCCAATTCCCCGTTCCTCCTCACAGACCCTTCGTTGCTGTCAATCACAAGGTTTCCACTCGCCGGAAGCTTGACCAGTCTGCAGCTTTCCCCGGTCGTGTAGTTGTGTATCACCACGCCGTTTGGCGCTGTCCCGCCGATGGTAATCACCGTCGGGCATACCTCTGTCCCGCAGTTGTATACCAGCTGCACGCCCCTTGAGGAAGAGGAAAGCGACGGCATCATCGAGCTTGACACAATGCCGGTTCTCGCCTGTGCGTTGTCACTGTCCGTCCCGGAAAAGGATTTGTAGGCCATCACACCGTACACCTCATAGCAGGTGAACTTGATGGTGGATGTCCCGGAAAAAACGATATCCCCGTTAAAACTCAGGTGCTTGTATACCTTGCCCGTCAGCCGGTCGGAGGGATGCACATGGTAGCTCACGTAGGGGCGGTCGTCGAATACCAGCTCGCCCTCCGTGTCCCTGTGAACCCAGTTCATCCACTGCTCCATCTGCTCCTCGGTCAGCTCGTCGAAAAAGACCTCAAGGTCAAAGCTCAGCGCCTTCACGTTGTTTCCGTACCAGTAACCGCCCGCACGCCCCGTCACGTCTTCTGACTGCGGCGTGTAGCTCGGCTGTAAAAAGAACTTCTCCTTTGCGTCAGGAATATAGGTCAGTCCCATTTCTTCGCAATGGATTCCGTTGTAGGAGAAACCCATTGGACGCTTTTCGTCTGCCACCATCATCCCGATCATTCCTTTCGCCTTGTCTTCGTAACCCTTATCGGGCTTTGCCGTCAGCTCATCAGAACGGGAGAAGCCTTCCTTTGTTTTCTCCTATTCATAATGGTGACATTCTTGATTACATATTTCACAGTAAAAAAATTACTGCAGGAAAAGTGGGGCGGCTCTTACACCGCCCCACAGTTTCCTTCTCAGGTTTTGCTTGTCCGCAGTCCGCCTACCGGCTTTCCGCGATTCATCTTGTAGGCAATCTCCTCCATCAGCCTGTCCGCCGTGTCGGAGTAGTCGCTGTCCTCGGACAGCCCATTCACTTCGATGTTGATGTCACCGAAATAAATCGTGCCGTTCTCTGTGTTCAGCTCGGGGGAGTATCCGCTCAGCGGATTGCCCACCCACACCCTGTCCAGCAGGGAAACCAACTGTTCAAAGACCTCCGTCTGTCTCGGAGACAGTACGCGCTCCGGAGCTTGGATTGTTCCGTCCAGCCACGCGGGGCCTGTTGCGTTGGCAATGCCGCCGGAAGCGTATCTTGCCCCGCCTTCATTTCCAACGAGACGCCGCAGCAGACTTTGTACCTGCGTTGCCGCCGTTGTTGTCCTTTCCGTGACTTCCCTTTGAGCGCGTTGCATGAAGGTCTCTTGCCTCGGTACCCTCCTGATGATCGGCTGTTCCGTAATCCATGACTGTGTCGAGTCGGGGCCGCCTTTCTCGCTGCGTCCTTGGCCACCCGTTGTCGATGTGGTTTCCGGAGTGCTCGTGTCCACGCCCGTAATCTCGTCGAAGTCGTGCGGCTGAAGCTCAGGGTGAAGCTCAATATAGGCCCTCCGCCACTCGGCAATCATGTCAGACCATTCCTCAAACATCTGCTGCTGCTCGTACAGGGACGCCTCTTTGAACTTCTCCATGTTGTCCCCAAGGAACTCCAGTATGGCCTCGTCGCCCTGCTTGATGATTTCTTCGACCTCTTCCCATACCGTCTTGGTGATGCCCGCCATGTCGTCCAGCGTTTCCTGCCAGCCCTGTGCCAGCTGTGTCCGCACGTCGTCATGGGCGGCGAGATACTCCTCGTCGTTCTCCATCAGCCACCGCAGTATCTCTTCGTTGGCCATGGACATGACCTTGTTGATCTCGTCCATAAATTTCCTGGGATTGTTGATCAGGTCTTCGTATATGGCCTGATTAGCAGTAGGATCTGGATATGTTCTATGTCCATTCCATGATGAATCATAATTTCTTTTCTTTTTGCCTGGCGGTCTGCTCTGCAACTGAGTGCTTTGATTTATGCTGCACCTTTCACCAAGTACAAGATCAAAAGGATCTATCTGAAGAAATCGACAAATTTTCAAACCCAACCTGATATTGACAGAAGAAAAAGGCTGTTCCCCGCATTCTAACCGCTGATATTGCCTGGGTTGTATATCCAACTCTAGGGCCAATTTTAACTGAGAGATTCATTCCAGCTAAACGGTGCGCTTTTTTGTATACTGATGTGGTACGCAAACCATACGTGCGGCTCTCCCAATGGAACATCCTGCAGAAGAAAAGAGCACCAAAAACGCCGAGAAGAAGAGAGACGACACGGGGACGGTCCTGCCGTTTGGCACATTTACTGTGAACCGTCAGAACCGTCCCCGTGTGTCTCTCCAACAGGAACTTTTTGTGCTATAAAACCGCTTTCATTTCATTGTTTGTCTCAGTTTACTCTGCGACAAACATCAGCCCCATTCTCCTGCACCACGCCTCCGTCGTTCCTCCCGCCGGAGCGAAGATCTGCACAAAGATCTCTTCGTCGAACGCCTCGTCGTTGATCGCGCAGTTCTTCGGCAGCCTTACCTGCTTCAGCCCCGTGCATCCCACGAACGCATTCTTTCCGATGGACGCGACCTCGTCTCCTGCGTATACGACCGTGAGCTTCTTGTTCCCTTCAAACACGCTCTCCTGTATTTCCGTCAGCCCCGCCGGCAGGGTGATCGTTGGCGTGCCGTACACCGGCTTCGTCAGCACAAATGTGATCACCTCATACCGGTCCATCGGTCCGTCGAACCCGAAGGAGTATTCGCCGAACGCGTCGCACCACGGCACCATCCACGTCTCGCAGTCGCCTCTCCGGGTCGGTCCGCCCGGCAGCCAGATGCCCACGTCATAGTTTCCGCTGCCGTCCACGTCGAGCTCATAGTGCCCGTCCGCCAGTTTTACCAGGTCGCAGGTCTCCTCGCCGTACACGATGCTCTCCAGCGCTTCCACCGGGATCATCACTTCGTTGCTTCCCGTGTACGCCTGCAGGCCGACCCTCAGCTCCGCTTCCCGTACGCCCTTCACCGCGGAGATCGCGATATCGTGCGCGGGCATCTCGATAGTGTCCACCGGATCGCCGTTCTGGTCGTATCCCAGCGGCACGTTGCCCACCTCGTACGCCCCCGTCAGGTAGAGGTCATCTTCGATGTTCTCTTCCGCGTTGTCGCTGAAACAGATCCTTACTTCATCCCCCGGCGCTGCCTGGGTGATCCGTACTTTGTTCGCGTTGTCGTCATAGTAGTAGGCCATCGCCGTCCCGTCGCTGATGATCTGGTATCCCTTTTTGAATTCGACGGTCAACACCCGGCCCCTGAGCAGCCCTTCCGGATCGCTCCACAGCGTCAGCTCCTCGTCGCATCCGAACAGGATGTCCTCCGGATACAGATACCCGTCCGGAACATCCTCGGCGTAGATCACATATTCGTCGTCCGGCTTCAGGTAGTACAGGTAATGATTGTATGGATCGCTGATCCACTCGTCAGGTCCCCAGTCCGGATCCTCCGTGTTCTCCACCCGGAAGCGGACGCCCGGCAGGCCGTTTCCTGCCTCGTCCACCGCCAAGATCTGGATATTCCCAGCCCGGTAGATCTCGAATTTCGTCTCGATAGAGACCGAGTCGCCCCCCGCGGCCGGGGTGTAAACAACCCGGTACGTTCCGGGTTCCACCGGCGCCCCGTCCATCTCGTTCCATCCATCCGTCGTCGGGTCGTATTCCAGGCAGGACATCCGTTCTCCCAGTCCGGGGAACGCGGCTATATAGATTCCGGGGGTCCAACTGACCAATTTCTCCTGCTCGTTGTATACCGGGTCCGGCGCGATCAGCTCCACCGTCAGCTCGCTTTCTTCAAGGTAGCACCCGTCGTTCTTACATACCGCCGTCAGATTGCTGTGGTCTTCCGAGCTGTATTCAAATTGATGCACGTGCCCCGTCAGGTAGGCTTCCGTCTGGTTCTCTGCGTCCCACTCGACCGCACTGCCGGAGACAGTCTTAAAGTACGTATCCGGGTCCTCCGTGTTGTGATCCGAGTAGTCTTTCGTGAAGACGCCGCCGACGCCGGTTTCCGCCCGGTCTCCGCCGAGCCTGACGCTGATCGGCGCTGTGTTTGTCAGCGCCCCGTCAATCTCGATCACCGTGTTCAGGTTCTGGATCTCAAGATCGCAGTTATCCGTGCTGGTCGTGTTGAAGGCCGGGTTCCCGCAGAGCGTGAATTCCGGCGTCACACTGCTGTCCACCATCACGCCGCACTGGTCCGCGTTGATGTTTCCTCCCCGGATCCGCAGCGCTGTGTTCGCCCCGCCGATGTACACGCCCTGGCCACCGTTTCCGCTCATCACCGCGGATATTGTGCCGCCGTTGATGTTTGCCGTTCCGTTTTCGTCCAGGAAGATTCCTGCGCCGTCCTCGCCGTTCCCCTGCAGCGTCCCGCTGTTCAGGATCAGGGATCCCTTCAATTTATCGCTTAAGCCGGTCACGTACGCGGCCATCGCCCCGGTTCCGTTTGCTTTGATCGTGCCGCCGGAAATCTCGGCCTTTCCCGTGACGGCCGGTCCTTGATCTGTGTTTGTGATCTGTCCCTCGATGTAGAGGGCTGTGGCCTCTGCGGCCGTGGCGGTGATGCTGCCGCCCTCGATGGTCACGTCGCCGCATATATACAGCGTAAAATCCGGCGCCTGGATCGTTCCGTTCTTGATCACCGCTTTCCCTTGCCAGTCCACGATCACCGCCGTCTCGCCCGTCGCTTCCACCGTACCGCCGTTGATCGTCACCGTTCCCTTGTCCAGGATCGCCTCGTTGACCGCGGTGACCGTGCCGCCGTTGATGGTAGCGGCACATCCTTTCTCCAGCGCGATGGTCTTGTTCGTCGCTATGACCGTTCCGCCGCCCATGCTCAGTGTTCCAAAGTAGGCTTGGGATGACATGTTCATTTCTGTGTCCATTTTGTCGACGTTTGTCGATTTCAGCGTCACCGTCTGGCTTGTCGCGTTCACGCTGCCCCCTGTGATGTTCACGCTGCCTTCGCTGATGATCGCGTTCGAGCTCGCCGTAATTGATCCGCCGCTTATCGTGAAGCTGGATTCGGGCATCACGTACACCGCGTTCTTCGTCGAAGTCACGATCGTGCCGCTCTCCACATTCAGCGTCCCGCCGTGTACTAAGCCGTTCTCGTTTACCTCGCCGACCTGGAATACCGTCCCGGCTCCGAGGACCTTTCCGCTCGTGCCGCTGTCCTTCAAGGTGACCGGGCGGTCATAGATCGCGATCCGGTATGTCTGCGTGTTCAGCACATGCCCGTTCAGGTCGATCGTAGTGACTGCGTGTATATGGACATCTCCCGTCAGCGTAATGTCCGCGCCGAGTCCGACCGTTCCTCCTGCCGCGACCGCGGTTTTGAATTCATCAAAAGTCGTTGCTTCGGTTTCCGCCTCGGCTCCTGTCATGCCGAGGATCAGCGCTGTCATTACGGCCATGCATACCAGCAACCCTCGGATGGTTTTTTTCATATTTCGTCATCCCCCTTTTGCAGGTTTCTGTATCTGAAGTGTCTTTTACCCATGACTTCATATTACCATATCCGTTCGTTTTCTTCAACCAGAATTGTTCTTTCCCTTTCAAACTTTTTTTCTTTCTTTCCCTTTCAAACATTTTTCTGGACATTTCCGTCCTCCTCTGCTATACTTAACATAACCGGACCGGAATAATCTGAACCGTCTTTACCCCTCATTTGTGAAGCATGAATTATCAAGATTTTATCCGCAGCCTCGATCTGAAGGCCCGTGAGAGCAATACCCCGCTCTTCGGTACCTTTGAGCTTACGCCCCTCTGCAATCTCGCCTGCGGCATGTGCTATGTCCGCCTTTCGCCGGAGCAGTTCAGGGGCAGGGATCTTCTTTCTGTCGATACCTGGAAGGATCTCATGCGCCAGGCCTTTGATGCCGGCATGTTCGAGGCGACGCTCACCGGCGGGGAGTGCCTCACATATCCCGGCTTCGAAGATCTCTTTCTCTTTCTGCAGTCCCTTGGCTGCAATATCACCGTCATGACCAACGCCGTCCTCCTCGCTGAGCGGCGCCTCTCCTTCTTCCGGGATCATCCGCCTGCCCTCATCCAGGCCACCCTCTATGGCTGCTCTGAGGATTCTTATGAACGGGTCACCGGCAGCCGGGTCTTCGGCCGTGTGGTGGAAAATCTCCGCCGCGTCCGGGAAGCCGGCCTTCCCCTTTCGGTTTCCGTGACCCCGAACAGCTTCCTCGGCGAGGATGTCTTCGATACGCTTCGCCTAGCCCATTCCCTCTCGGAGGATGTCTATGTCAGCTCCTCCCTCTTTACGCCGGCGGATGAGCCCTGGCGTGCCGGGGAGTCTTCGGATCTCCCGGATGAGTTCTATGCCCGCCTTCTCCGTCTGCATTCGGAGCTGCAGGGTCTTTCCCTGTATGAGGAGGTTCCCCTCTCTTCGCTCCCCGAGACCGGCGGTCCCTCCCATTCCTGTGAGGAATGCGGGCTGACCTGCGGCGGCGGCCGTTCCGGTTTCGTTCTCTCCTGGAAGGGGGAGCTGAAGATCTGCTCCCGCCTGGATGTCCGTGCGGATCCCCTCCGGGACGGCTTCGCGGAAGCCTGGCGGCGGATCAGTGAGGTCGCGAACTCCTGGCCCCGCGTCCCGGAATGCTATGGCTGTCCTTATGAGGATCGCTGTTCTCCGTGTGCCGCGAATTTTATGCGCTATGCTCCGCCCGGGCAGCTGCCATCCGGCCATTGCATGCGTATAAAATATTGGATAAGCAAAGGAATTCTTCCCGTTCCTGCCTGCGGCACTCCCGGGGAATGAGTCCTTTGTATATACCGGAGATAATGATTTGAAAGGAGAAAAATCATGTTCGGCAAAAAGAAAGCCTACGAAAAGCCGGATCTCGAAAGGATCCCCCTGGATGAGTCGGAAGTCACTGCTGTCGTCGGCGGCGTCTCCACCAAGAGCAAGAAGAAAACAACCGTCGATACCGCCATCGATAACGAGACCACCTCCGTCATCGACACCTCTATTCAGGGCCAGTTTGTTCCCGGCAACGGCAACGGGGATGTTGGCCGGGGACGCGGACGCGGCGGCGGCTGTGACGGTGTACCCTATCACCGTAACGCCCGTACCTTCTCTTCTGGCCGCAACAGCGGCTGCTGAGGTCTGCCATGAAAGCGCGTGAAGGGTTCATCCTCCGTAATCTCGTCGGTGAGCTGGTGCTCATGCCTGTCGGCGCCGAGATCCGGTCCTTCCAGGGCCTGATCCGCCTGAACGGTCTTTCTGCCTTCATCTGGCAGCATCTTCAGCAGCCCACTACCCCCGACGCCCTCCTCGATGCCATCCTCTCCGAGTATGACATCGACACCCCCACCGCCTCCGCCGACCTTTCCGAGACCTTGGTCAAAATGCGTTCCATGGGCCTCCTCGAAGGCTAAAAAGCTGCAGCGCATAATTCCCGAAGCCTATACTTTGGCCTCGGGAATTCTTATACTCTCAGGAACTCCATATACTCAAAAAAACAAACAAAAACCTTCACAAGACGGGAAACGACACAGAGGGACGGTTCTGCCACGCGGTACACACAGTGTACCACGACAGAACCGTCCGTTATGTAGTGCCCAAGTGTTTATCTTCAAAACCAAATTATCTTCAAAAATAACAAGAATTGTTGTGCTGCATGACTAATCATCGTCAAGACTGAAGATAATTATTCCAGTCCACAGTATCGAAGCAGGTATTCTTCAGTACTCACGTCAATTCCCCCCTTTCCGAGTTATTGCACAATTCCTTCTCTCCTGAACTTTGCCAGCATCTCCAGCATGTGCTTGCCGATCTTTTCGGGATCAGTCATCCTCTTTTCTGAGATCCTGACCATAAAAACGACTGAGAGACTCAGCCGTTTTTTTATCGTGGAACATATATTGGTAAGCCGTCAATCCCTGATCAGGTGTTCGGTCATCACCTGCAACCTGCTGGATACGGGTCCGAATGCGGTGTGGAATCTTATGCTGCGGGCCTATATGGTTATGATTGAAGAAATTGTGATACTTGCGCGTCAATAAAGATATCCGGATCTAATGCCACACCGCTATTTGTTCTTATAGGAAGTGTGCCTGTCCGGCAAACCGTTCACATCGAGCAGGGTACCCGTTCACATCGAAACCAGCAAGCCGTTCACATCGAAACCGGCAAGCTGTTCACATCGACGCCGGGCACTCGTTCACATCGACTCGCGTGAACGGGTTGGTTGTTCAACTCGTTCACATCGAGAATTGCACCCTGGCAGCACAGAAAAATGCACCCTCTCAAGGGGAGAGAAGAAAAAAGAAAAAGCCTTGATTTCTCAAGACTTTTTCGGGTTGGTGGTCGCAACAGGACTCGAATTGCTAATTTGCTTAGAATACCAGCTAATATCGCAACATGATGTATCATTATACAATAGTCAAACACAATATCTTGTAGTATCATGTGCTCAAATAGAACCATGTGAAAGGACGGTTTGGGTATTTCCCAAGGCGTAGATTCTGCGGTAAATCGGATTTACCCAAACGATTATGCCAAAAACTGCAACAGGCTTTACCGGGAATTGCTTGGGTAAACAACACAGAATCTATCGCAGAAGAGGATTTCGCCATGAACAACCTGCCTGCTGAAACAAGGCAGAACGGCATCCACTACACCCTGCACGGAGACTCTTACCTTCCCGATCTGGATCTCCCCGAAAAGGCATCCGCTCCCATCGGCTGTTATGGCCGGATGCGGAAATCATATCCGGCAGCGTACGGAAGAAACGATCCTGAAAACTGATCTTTGACTGAAATGCAAGCGTCGTCTCTTCGGAGGTGGCTTTTATGGAAAACGCTATGGGGAACCTCCATGTTGTAAAAGCATAATATAGAGAAAGCATTCGTTTTGCAAGAGGTCTTTAGCCAGGAGCTGAGTATTCATTTTTCCAGAAGCGATACGTTCTCATCCTTTGGTAGATTAATCAAAAAAGCGATCGCACAATCTCCTTCGGAAGCCCATGGAACAAGCGTTTCCGGTAAATGTACCCGGGTGCAGAATCTTTGCACCCGGGTACATACACACATCAGAAATTGATCAACCTTTCAAGGATATCGGACCATACAGATGGGAGTGCGTATGCGATACAAGTGGAATCACAGACCGTCTGAGTAATTGGTGTTTCCGGCCTCATGCGGCTGTCATGGCACAGGAGGTTCGTCGGACTGCGCCAGAGTGCACGGTGCCGCCGGCTGCGGCCGGGACTGTGCCGCTTACTGGGCGAACAGCCAATTCATATAGGTGGGATTGCCGAAGACGTGCTGCCACACCGCATGGCTGAAAACGCCGTGCATGCCCTCGTCGGTTATCAGGGTCAGGCGCACATTCGGGTTGCCGGCGGCAGTGAGCTGATTGTAGGCGTCCACAGAGTTCTGGGAGGCGTTCACGAAGTCGGATACAGCGTGTACCAGCCAGACCGGCTTCTCTGTGACAGCGGAGAGATCGGCATTCTGCATGGCTCCGCAGCACATCAGCGCTGCGTCGAAAGCCTCCGGATACAGGGTCAGATAACGGAAGCCCAGGCGGGAGCCCATGGACAGGGTAGCCAGATAGGTCTTGGAGGGCTTGTACGTCTCAATGATTTTGCCGATCATCTCGTGGTATACCGCAAGATAGCCGTCCCGGAGCTCCAGATTGTTGCTCATATCGGAATCCGGCCACTGCGGTGCGAAAACGATGCAAGGATGCTCCGCCTGCCATGTGGGGTCAGCCCAGCAGACAGAGAGCTGATTGCTGGTCACATGCGCCAGACCATTGTCGCCGGACTCTCCGGAGCCGTGCATGGTGACCACCAGCGGCACGTTTTCCGCATACTCGGGTACGTACAGGCGGTAGACAACCTTGACCTCCACATCATTGCCATCGGCATCTTTCGCAGTGCCGACGAAGGTGTCCTGAGAGAATTCGTCGACGATGGCGTACCTGACTGCGGCATCCGCCTCGGTCCAGGTGCCCAGCACCTGCGCTTCTGTCTCCTCGGTGGCGGGGATCGCATAAGTGATGGTGAATTTGGCAGTCGGAGAGAAGGCGTCCGTTTCCAGTGTAACGGATCCATCCGGCGCCCACGAGGCGTTGTAGACCGGCTGAGGTACGATTTCAGTGGTCGCATCCGGACCTCTGCCGCGGCTCACGGTCAGGTCAATGCTGAACTTGGCTTTGACGTCGGTGGGGGCAGCTGCCGGGTCAGCGATGATCACGGAGGTGACGACAGGACCAGAAGGGACGACTTCCGCGTTCAGGATGACACCATCGGCCAGTGCGAAAGTGAGGCAGAGGCTCAGCATAGCAACAGGAGCGTCAGAAACAGAATCTTCTTCATTGCTTTTCCCTCTCTTGATTCATTGACCGCTCCTCCCTCCCGAAGGAGAGAGGAGACGGCCTTTCATGGAGATCAGGCAGCAGCCCCGGCCTTCTTCTTCAGCAGCCAGCGGGCCATCACGATCAGCCAGATCGCGCCAAGGCCCAGGCCTGCGCCCAGGTTGACCTTGCCCATCAACTCGTCCACGACGTTGACGTTCCTGGCTGCTTCTTCGGCTGCGGCAGCCGCTTCCGCGTCTGCGACCACATCGGCGTAGTAGCCGCTGTTTGCGGTGGTGTAGAGCACGTTCTTGCACGCGCGGCGCATGGCGAGCACCAGCGTGGCAGAATCCGTGTCGGTGAACTTGTTGGACTCAGCCATGCCCTGGCCCAGCATCAGGTCGTTGCCGGCGCGGACAGCCGCGTCGCTGATCTGATAGCCGTAGGAGCCGTTGTAGTCCGAGATGACGCTGCCGACAAAGCCCCACTCGCCGCGGAGCACGTCGGTCAGGAGCGGCTTGCTGCTGATGACCGGGGTGGTGCCCAGGAAGTTGTAGGCGGTCATGATGCCCATCACGCGGTGCTCGAAGTCGAAGTTCTTGACCACGGTCTCAAAGGGCTTCAGGACGTTCTCGCGGAGGTTCTGCTCGGTCATGTAGGTGAGCAGGAAGGCGCAGCGGTTGGTCTCCTGATCGTTGGCCGCGAAGTGCTTCAGATAGGGATAGACGCCGAACTTCGCCGCTCCGTTCACCTCCGCGGAGGCGATCAGGCCGGAGAGGGTGCCGTCCTCGGAATAGTACTCGAAGTTGCGGCCGGAGAAGGCGGAGCGGTGCAGGTTCATCGCCGGGCCATACCAGCCGAAGCTGTTCGCATTGGCGAATTCCTGCGCGATGGCATCGCCCACCTGCTCGGCCAGGGCCTTGCTCCAGGTCTGCGCCAGCAGCACTTCCGTAGTGAACTGGGTGCCCATCTGGCCGGTCAGATAGTTGGAGAAGCCGGAGGGGCCGTCGAACTCGAAGGTGCCGACCTTGCCCACAGACTCGATGGCGGCGGTATTCCAGCCGGCGGTGTTGATCAGGGTGACCATGTCCTCCAGCGTCAGCTGATCCAGGAGCAGCTCCCACTGCGGGTCGTCGTAGGCCTTGCCGGCCAGATCGGCCAGCTTCAGCCCGTTCTTCGCGCCCATGGTGGGCATCACGTCCTCGGGGTTGTCATGATCGGTCGGGTCATAGTTGCGGTTGCCGAAGGCCCAGTTCTGCACAGCCTTGGCCTCGTCCTTTTCCAGCTCCAGGCTCGCATGCGGGGCGGTGGCCTCCGCCAGATTGGCGAAGTGATCCTTGCGGGAGACGTAGGTCTTGTCGGCGCCCTCCATGGAGGGGAAGCGGTTCTCCACGGCGGTCTTGTCGCTGGGACGGGCGCCGCCGTCATAGATCTTGTCCGCGCTCAGGGTGAAGGTCTTGCTCTCGATGACCTCATGGGCGCTGCGGCGGATGGAGACGCTGTATTCGCCGGCCTCCAGCACCCAGCCGCCGTTCGCGGTCTTCACCTTGCCGGAGTCGTAGCTGGCCAGGTTCTCCATGGGAACCGTCAGCGTGATGGTCTCGGAGACGCCGGGCTCCAGCATGCCGGTCTTGCCGAAGTCGAGCAGGTTCACGGAGGCCTTCTCGATGCCGCCGTTCACATAGGGCGGCGTGAAGTACAGCTCCACCACTTCCTTGCCGGCCACGCTGCCGGTGTTGGTGACCTGCACGGACACGATCAGGGTGGTGTCGTCCTGCTGGAAGTCCGTGATCTTCTGCTCGAAGGTGGTGTAGCTCAGGCCGTAGCCGAAGGGATACTGGACATACTCGTCATAGTTGATGGCGCCTTCCTCGGCGGCCGTCTCGTAGAACTTGTAGCCCATGTAGATGCCTTCGACATAATCGGTGAAGGAGATCACGCCCTGGAAGCTGATGTCGTTACGGCCCACGCGCTTGATCAGGTCCTCGGCATTGCTGCCGGTGAAGAGATGATTGCCGGAGTTGCCGCTGTGGTTGAAGGACGGCGCCAGGGTGAGGTCCTTCAGATAGGTGTCTACCGTGCGGCCGGAGGGGTTGACGGAGCCGTTCAGGATGCCGCCCAGGGCCGTCATGCCGGCGTTGCCCGTGCCGGGCACCAGCAGAACGGCGCCGATGCTGTCATACTTGTCGACCCAGTCCAGCTCCATGGCATTGTTGGCATTGATGACGACGATGACCTTCTTGAACGTGGAGCACACGAGATCGACCATGTCTTCCTCGGTGCGGGAGAGCTCAAGGTAGTGCTCGCCGGGCTCGAAGTCGTCGTATTCGGTGCTGTTGTTGTTGTAGACGCCGCCGGTGTAGCCGTAGTTGCCGGCATACTTGCTGTCGATGACGCCGGATTTGGCCACGTTGTAGGTGCCCTTGATGACGGCGTTCATGTCGGCGGGCAGATCGGCGTTCTCGCCGCCGCTGCGGCCAATGACGATGACGGCCGTGTCGGAATAGGCCACGGCGTCCGTCATCATCTGCTCCGTGTACTTGCTGCGGGGCGGCTCGGGCAGGGTCCAGTCCTGCTGCTGCATGGTGATGGACGGACGGTTGGTCTTGTAGGCCTTGGAATAATTGAGGTAGAGCTTTCGCAGGTCTGCGTTCGTGTCAAAGCCGGCATCGCGCAGGGAGGCCAGGGTGCTGACCGCGGGGCCCGCATCGCCGGCGGAGGCGGAGCCGGTGCCGCTGTAGACCGGATAGCAGGACGCCCAGCCGAACACGTTCAGGTTGGGGGTGTCCTTGAGGGGCAGCAGGCCGTTGTTCTTCACCAGAACGATGCCCTCGGTGCCCACGTCCGCTGTCGTCTGGCGGCTGTTGGCCACGATGTCCTCGGAGAACTCCGCCTTGGGAGCGCTGGTGACGTTTGACAGGATGGCCTTCAGCGGGCCCTGCACCATCTGATTGGCGGCGAACACCACCACGGCCAGCCACGCGATGGCAGCCGTCCAGCGGATCACGTGGCGGTTGCCCTTCTTCGCGATCCAGTGCGCCGCAATCATGATCACGATCATGACGGCCAGGGCGATCAGGATGATGTTGATCTGGGGCTCCACCGCGTGCACATAATTGGCCACGTCGGCGGCGCTGGCGCCCATGGAGACAACGATGGGCGACAGAATGTTGATAATCAGTTCTGCCAAGGAACATTCCCTCCTTGCGGAGCTGGGCGCAAGAGCAGTTCCACGCCTCCGGCTCCGGCTGCATCATGTGGATAAGGGGGCAGGGGCTTCCCCCTGCCCCCCTCTGTCAGATGGGGTGTGCCTTCGTCAGTCAAGCGCCAGGCTTACATGGCGTCAGCATACTTGAATTCCATGTTCTCGACCTTGGTCAGCGGGGCAGCGGTGTAGGTCGCCACGCGCTCGTCCTCGATCTTGCCGGACCAGTTCAGGCCGAAGGCGAAATCGTAGGCGTTGCCGGCGGCATCCACATAGCACTCCAGGTCGCGCGGGACGTCTTCCTGATCCTTGTCCACGACTTCCATGGAGATGGGCTGCTGCTGCACCAGCAGAGCGGAGGGCTCAACCTTGCCGGCGAGGATCTGGGCCGCGGCCGTGTCGGAGACGCTGCCGTAGCGATAGAAGATCACGTCCGCCAGAGGCTCAACCTCGTGCCAGCACATCGCGCCGGAGTTGTTGGCCTTCATCACGACCACGATCGGAGCCGCCAGGCCCATGGCCTTGAGCTCTTCCAGCTTCTGCAGCTGGGTGATGGTGGTGGCGTCGGCGACAGTCTTGTTCCAGTAGGACAGGTTCGCCTTGCGGATGGAGGTCTGCATCTCGTAGCCGTCGTTGAAGGTGATGGTCTGCATCTCGCCGCCGATGGAGGGGTTGCGGGCGCCGGAGGCGGTGCGGCCGTGATACTGCAGGTTGGGCGCGGTGTACATGCCGTACTCCTCGTCCGCCTCAGCGTCATACTTGTCGTCCACGCTGGAGGCAGTGTACGGTCCGTTCATGGGCATCAGGATGAAGTCAACATTCGCCAGCTCTTCCGCAGAGGGGGCGGTGATGTCGCTCAGCTGATACTCCTCGGTGTCGTCGGGCGCCTTACCGGTGGGTTCGCCGATGGTGTCGGTGATCACGTTGAAGTACTTCTCCAGCTCGGGCACGCTGAAGCCGAACTCAGCCTTGGCCTTCTGATAGGACGGTCCGCGCCAGCCGGAAACCATGCCGCCGGCGGTGAAGCTCGCGGGCATGTACACGGTCAGCTTTTCTTCGGAGGCGGTGTTGTCCTTGATCAGGCCGTTGTTCTTCAGCATGACCATGGCCTTGAGCTGGGTCTCGATGCCGTAGGCGATGGTCTCTTCGGTCCAGTTGGTCTCGATGACGTGCTGGATGGAGCAGTAGGGATTGTCGAACAGGCCTAGGCGCATGCAGGCCACAGCGTTCTTGTACGCGCAGGCACGCATGAGCTCAAGCGCCTTCTCCTCGCCGTAATCGTCGCAGAGGATCTCCCAGCCTTCCTGCATGGCGTCCATGTCGCTGAAGCCGCCCATCTGGTTCATGCCCAGAGAGATCGCGCGGGCGACACGCTCGCCGTTGGTGTATTCCTTCCAGCCCCAGGCGCCGTTGCCGCCGGACAGGGGGCCCCAGTCGGAGATGATGTAGCCGTCCCAGCCGATCTGCTTGAGCAGGTCATACTTGTAGGCCGCGAAGGCACCGCCGTAGTACTGCTCGCCTTCATAGGCCAGCTTGTTGTTCAGGTCGGTGTTGACGGAGTAGTTGGTCATGATGCCGCCGGCCTTGCCGGTGATGGAGTGCTTCAGGTTGAAGGCGCCGTCCACGAAGGGGATCAGCTGCGCTTCGAAGTTGTGGCCGGGGTACACGGCAAACTCGGAGGAGTGGTCATCGCGGCCGCCTTCCTGAGCGCCGGCGCCGACCCAGTGCTTCATAATGGTCATGACGGAGTCGGGGCCCCAGCCCAGATCCGTGCCATCCTCGGCAAAGGTGGACTGCATGCCGGAGACAAAGCCTTCCGCGATGTCGCGGTCCAGGGCGGGATCCTCACCGTAGGTGCCGCTGCCGCGCTGCATCAGCGGAGAGGTCGCAACGTCGACCTGCGGTCCAAGCATCATGGAGACGCCGGCCGCACGGTACTGCTTGGAGTAGGACTTGCCGACTTCCAGCGCCACCGCGGGATCGAAGGTTGCAGCCAGAGACAGCGTCTGCACGATGCCGGACTGGCCGTTCGGGTCGATGGAGATCATGGCGGGCAGACCGTAGGGCAGCTCCTCGCACAGCTCCTGGATCAGGTTGACCCACTTGGCGTGGCTGATGTTGCTTTCCTGGGTGTTGCCCATGTTGCGGGTGACGCCGCCGCGGCCGCCGGCCTTGATGAACTTCATGCCGTTGGCGTTGGTTTCCTCACTGCGGAACATGTCGCGGTCTTCCGAGAACGTGCCCCAGCCGCCGTGGCTCAGATAAGGAGCGATTTCCTCGCCGCTCATCAGGTCCACCAGGCCCTTGGCGCGCTCTTCGGGCGTCAGGCGCCAGTCCTCATAGGTGTCCAGGGCGCCGTTGCCATTGAGATCCTTGAAAGCATAGCCGTCCACTTCCAGCAGGGCCTTCCCGGACAGCTTGGAATAACCCAGCGTGGTTCCGCCCTCATTGGTGACCAGGAACCAGCCGTCGCCGGTGTCAGTCTCGGTCCACTTGGCTCCCTCGGCGAACGAGGGGACAGCGATCACGGACATCAGCATGACAGCCGCGACCAGCAAAGCAAACCGCTTGGTGGTAGTCTTCATGGCTCATCCTCCTTTGAACGTCTGATAAGGCACACGCGCCTTATGCTGGCATCATCTTACCACATCCGTCCACCGCCCGGCGCGGTTTCCGAAAAACCTGCGCTTTCGGTGACAAAAGCGGTTGCGTCTGCAAAAATCGGTCGTTATTCTGTAAAATTCGGAATCTAACTCACCATAACGCATATGGTTCGGCGTGAGAGCATCCCTGCAGCGCAACAAAAAGCCAGCGGAAGCGCTGGCAGAATCCAGAAGCGGGAGGGTCAGGCGGGACGATCCAGCGGGATGATGATCTTGACCATGAACACGTTGTCGCGGTAGTCCAGCACCATGTTGCCGCCGTATTTCTTGACGACGTACTCCATGCTCTTGAGGCCGTAGCCGTGGAAGCGCCTGTCCTCCTTTTCGGTCTTTGGCATGCCGCCCACAAAGGTGATGGGCGTAGAGCAATAGTTGGTGATCTGAACAATGGCGTATCCGCCAGCCTGGTGGATGGTCAGGGTGATGCTGCGCTGCTGCTCGTTCTCCTTGAGGGAGTGCTCCACCGCATTGCGCAGGCCGTTGCCGATCAGGGAGTAGAGATCGGCGGGCGGGATAAAGTCCAGCACCTTGCCGTCCGCCATGACGTCCATGGGGATGTGATGCTTCTCGCAGAGCAGCTTCTCCTCCAGGATGATCAGATCCAGGCTGTGGCTGCCGGTGTCCACCATGGCATCATAGGCGTTGACCGCGCTCTCCACTTCCTGCAGCACATTGTCCGGCAGGGCGCCCAGGCGGCGGATCAGCTGCACCTGCCTCTTCAGATCATGGCTCTTGATGTTGATGATGTCGATGGTCTCCTGCATCAGCTCATGGCGCTTCTGCTCCCGGAACAAAAGCCGCTCCAGGATCTCCTTTTCGCGCAGCACATTGCTGTCGTGGAACTCGGCAAACTGCAGCTGCAGCGTGAGCATGCAGCAGACGGCCAGGGGGATGTGGATGTAGCTTGCGGTCATCTGGTTGGCTGCGAAGAAGGAGAAGAGGAAGTTGGAGACGAAGATGGTGATCAGCAGCAGCTGAATCACCACGCCTTTGTTCAGGTGCAGCTCGCTGCTTCGTGCCTTGCAGGCAAACAGGAAGTAGCAGGCAAGGCAGGTCAGCCCCTGCACGCCGGCCTGGAGCAGCGGTTTCCACCAGCCATCCGCGTGCAGCAAGAGGATCAGCAGCTCAGTGAGGTTCAGCGCAAGATTCTGCGTCGCATAGGCGGCTGTGCCGTTGAAGAGAATCCGCCAGGGATCCTCCTCCAGCACTGCCCACTGAATCAGCAGGGACAGGGCAAAAATGGCAAGGGTGGTGATGGTTACGGCGAACGGCCCGGCAGGGATCAGCGGCATGAAGAAGCCGATCGCCAGGAACAGCAGGATGCCGGCAGCCGGAAGCACCCAGGCAGGCAGCCGGCGGAAGGTGCGCGGGCGGACAGGGCAGATGTAGATCATTTCGCAGATCAGGATCGTGATCACGAAATTGCTCCGCCCGGTTGTCAGCTTTGTGAGCCAGTCAAGCATCTCTGCAGCCACAGGCAAGGCCCCCTCATTTCAGATACAGCGTAAACGCGTCAAGCAGCGTTTTGCGGCCGTTTCGCGAGCAGGTGACGGTCACGCCCGCAACCTGCGCGCTGCTGCCCTGCACGGCAGTGACATACTTCAGGTTGACCATGGCGGAGTTGTCGCAGCGGACAAAGTCATGCACCTGCAATTCCTGCTCCAGCGCCTTCATGGACTTGTGGCACTCGACGTCCCCGTTCCGGGTGTGCAGGAGAACGTATCGCCCGGCCACAGTAATATAGTAGATCTCCGAGAGCGGCACCTTGGCCATCCCGTCCTTTGAGGTCACCAGCAGGAAGGGCTCCGTCCCCTCCGCGACATGCCGCAGGAACTGGTTCATGCGGATCGCGAAGGTGGCATAGTTGAGCGGTTTGACCATGAAGCCCACAGCGCCGACGTCGTAGCCGTTGATGGCGTAGCGCTCCAGGTTGGTGACGAAGATCAGCGTCACGTCGCGGTCCAGCTTTCTCAGGATGCGGGAGGTCTCCAGGCCGCTCAGAAGGGGCATGTCGATGTCCATGAAGATCAAGTCATACTGAGGGATGTAGTCACTGATGAAGTCCACCCCGTTGCTGAAGCACTTGAACTGGAACTCGCGCTCATTCTCCCGTCCATAGCGCTCAATCATTCCCTGAAGCTGCCGGAGCGTTTCCGGCGAGTCCTCGACAATCGCGACGCGGATCATGAAACCCCTCCTTCTCCAATGCTTCTCTGCTGCAGATTATAGCATACCCGCGCCCTGTTTGCCCCGGCCGCGAAAAATCTGTATGAATAATGGAAAAATTGGTTGGGGGATTATGCGGATTCTGCCGGCATCGGGGATACAGTATGCGGGAGCATGATTGCCAGATAACACATCCGAATCTGCGATTCGGCTCTGTTCGCCGCTGGCAAAAGGGCTGGATCCTGATTGATAGGCCAGCCCCCCAGACGCCGGGAAGTGAAAAGTGAGCCGGGCCATGCTCCGGTCTCGCTGCATACACCCTATCACAGATTGCAGATGAAAAACATATCATCTCAGACTTCCCACGCCCGGTCCCGCAGCCAGCACGCGTCAATCGATGGCAGCAAAACATATCATGCAGCGGCCGGAGCCTGGATGAAATGCCGGCAGCTGGCGGGCAGGCTGTCGTACTTCAATGTACTGGATATCCTGAAGGAGGTTCAGAACGACGTAAAGATCGCCGAGAAATGTCGCCCCAGGAAAATCAATCCCACCTGGAATCCGCCCTCCAAGACGGAACACTTCGGCGGATAACAGGGGAAATGGGGGCTGTGAAAACCTCACAGCTCCTTCCCCATACCGCAAAAGTGCCTCTGACCATTGAAAATCAATGGATCGGAGGCACTTTTTGTTGGGCAGGCATGAAAAAAGAGGCCCGGTCATCAGGCCTGGCTGTCGGAAGAATTCCTGTAGGCTTCGCAGGCGCCCAGCAGCGCCTTTTTGCGCAGCTGGCTGATTTTCAGCCGGGTGCCGTCCGTCATGTAGAGCGTGTAGCCCTTGATGCAATCCTTGTATTTCAGATTCACCAGGCAGGCGTTGGAGCAGCGGGCAAAGCCCCCGCCGCTGAGCTGCTTTTCCGTCTGGGAGATCGTCTGGAACACGGAGTAGGTGCCGTCGAAGGTGTGGTATCCTCCGGCATGGCCTCCAGCGCCGAGCGCACCGCCTCCGCCACATACCCGGCCAGCGCCAGCGGCGCCTCCGCCGCGTCCAGCGCTTCCACATGCTTGCACGCATCCGAAACAGAAGCCAGCTCCCGGGACAAGGCCTGGCTGATGATCTGTTCGTAGAGGCCGGGGATGAGCATAATATCGTCAACATAGAATCGTTTGATACAAAGTTCAGGGTGATGCGAGATGAGGCTTGATTTACAGTATTTCGGCGGAAGAGGCTCCAGCAGCGGCGCGGGCGGTGGGGGAGGAGCCGGAAGCAGGACCAGAACCACTGGTATGAAAGACCTGGTCAAAAAAGCCGGGGCGTCGGAAAACGCCGGGGCACGCCTGAAGACACTTCAAAATCAGTTGCTCAAGTTCTTGAAAGCGATTAATAGAAAACAAATGGATAAAGTAAAAGACTGGCGCTTCACTGTCTACAAGGACGGAAAGCGATACCTGTTTGACACCAGGGGAAAAGAAGCGGTGGCCAGGCTGGCAGACATGGTGGAAGAAATCGGAGGGGCCAAAGGGCTCAGTCAGATATCCTATGTCAGGTTTTCCGATGGGAAAAGCACAGTAGATTCTCTTGTCGGGAGACAGTATGGCGGGCCTACAGATCATCCATGGACACCTTACGAGCAGCGTACCTATCACAGCGAAGTCCGCAAAACATTTGAGGAATAATCAAGCAACATGGGCAAAATACTGATGTGTTACCAACCAAAAAAGCTTTACCCGTTCGGGAAGATAAGGGCTACTATGCTATATATCCTCCCGAACGGGTATATTTTATGCAAATACAAAAAGCAATAATTGATCAAAACATTCGCAAATATCGAGTGCTTTGATCAGCTGTTGGGTCATTATCCAAATACCAGAAACGACATTGTCTAAAAGCTGCAGGCGATATATAACAGGTTTTGCAAAACGATCTCCAATGTTGAGGGTTCGAATCATTCAGCCCCTGCTTGCATGTATTTCTGATAAACGGCTTGTTGAGCATGAACAAGTCGTTTTTTATGCGTTCAGGGCAGAACAATGTACCTGTAAAGCGCTTTACAACAGCTTTATCATTTGAGCCATAGCAGAAGCTTCTATCCGGTATCTCGTTCTTTTTTGTGTTTATTGCGGCATCGACACTGCATGTTGTGAGGCGTATGTGAATGAAGAGTGGTCAAACGCTGCGTGAATGAAGAATGGCCTAACGAACCCTTGACGCAGCCTCCTTCCGTCAGATATAATTACTCTGATTCATACAATTCTTCGCCTACCTATACATCAGCGGGCGTCTTTTCCGTCCTGACTCAGCGTAATTACTGTCAACGATGCAATGCATCGCCTTTCTCTGCTCTGCGCTGTCAGGGGAAAAGCACTCGGCATCTGTATATAGATTGTTTGTCATTTAAACCACAAACAGGATACGTATCAACGAATGAATGACAGAAAGGAACCGGCATGCTCAGGATCGCGATTGTTGAGGACGAGCAGGTGTACGCGGAGGCCCTTACGAAGTACTGTAGGCGGTACGGCACGGAAAAGCAGCTGGAGATCTCTTCGCGGTGGTTTGCCAATCCGGTGGATTTTCTGGAGAAGTACCGCGGAGAGTTCGACCTTGTTTTCATAGATGTGCTGATGCCGCTGATGGATGGGATGGTCTGCGCCAGGCAGCTGCGGACGCTGGATGAGGACGTGTTTTTGTGCTTTGTGACCAGTGTGGCGCAATACGCCGTTCACGGGTATGAGGTCGGTGCGATGGGGTTCATGGTCAAGCCGGTCAGCTTCGACGAGTTTTCGATGAAAATGGATAGGATCACCCGCCTCATGAAAAAACGGGCAGTTGATACGGTGTTGATCAACAGCCGCAACACTGTGCGCAATATCAGCCTGCGAGATCTTTATTATGTGGAAGTGTATAACCACAGCCTGGTGTATCACACAGCGAATGGGAATTATGAAGCCTACGGAAAACTCTCTGCGCTGGAAACTGACGCACGCTTCAGCGGATTCATTCGCGTCAGTCCGAGTCATCTGGTCAACTGCACCAAGGTCAGCGCAGTCGAGGAAGAGTTTCTGGTCGTCAACGGCGACCGTATCCCGATTTCCCGGCGGCGCAGGAAGGAATGCATGAACCGGATGGCTGTTTTATTGGGGGGATTCATCGCATGATGTGGTTTATCAACTATTTCCATATTCAGATTCTCCTGATCGAGCTTTTGTTCTGCCACCATTTCCAGCGCAGGGAAGGTTTCTGGCTTCGCTTTGTCCCCCTGACGGCGGTCTACTGCGTGCTGCCGTTCCTGATCCCTGACGGATACTTTTATCAGGGTTTTGTCTGGGGCTGGTTTACCTTCGGCTTTCTGATCATGTTTGTGCTGTCCGGGGCACTGATCGGCTACTGCTTCCGCATGAACCTGAGACAGGTGATCTTCTACTGCTGCGTGTCGCACACGCTGCAGCATATGGTGCACTGCCTGTACCGCATGACCGAGCATTTTTGGGGGTTGCCGGCTGTCCCGGCGCAGTTGGTCCAGCTGGTGTATATGGCGCTGGTGTGCGTGTTTGTGTGGCGCCTCCTGAGGAAACACTTTCGGGAGAGCGACACCGTGGACGTCCGTAATGGTCCGCTGCTGGTGTTCGCGGGGGTCTCCACACTGTTCATTTATGTGATCAGCTACTGGACCACTTCCGTGGAGCAGGATACCGTGGGTGTGCAGATCTTCGATTTCACCACCTGTCTGCTGCTGGTCTTCATCCTGCTGGACATTTTCCGCATCAGGCGGGCGGAGCGAGAGCAGCTGATCATGCAGCGGCTGCTGCGCCAGGAGCAGGAGCAGCATGAACTTAGCCGCGCGACCATCGAGATTATCAACAGAAAATGCCATGACCTGCGGCACCAGATCGCGGCACTGAGAAATATGGACCGTGAGGAGCGGGACAGGAGCATCAGCGAACTGGAAAACGCCGTGCTGATCTACGACAGCTTTCCCAAGAGTGGCAACGACAACGTGGATCTGATTCTAGCGGAAAAGTGCATGCTGGCAGAGGAGCAGCACATTGCGATCCGCAGTGTGGTCGACGGGGAGGGCCTGTCCTTCATGCGGGTGGATGACCTGTATTCCCTGCTGGGCAACGCCCTGGACAACGCGATTGAGGCAACGAGGAGCGAGGAGCGCGAGGCGCGGCGCATCATCACCCTTTACGCGGCGCGCAAAGGCGGCATGTTCTCCATCCATATCGAAAACCCATGCCCCAGGCAGCCGCTGTTTGCCGACGGCTTGCCGGTCACCAGCAAGGCGGACACCGATTACCACGGCTACGGCATGCGCAGCATGCGCTACCTGTGCGAGAAGTACGGCGGAGCGCTTGCTGCGAGCTGGGAAGACGGCATCTTCAGCCTGGATATGCTCTTCCCCTCTGACGCGTCTCAATGACCAACTGCGTCATCTGAACGACCACCTGCGTAGTTGCCCTTCCTTTCTTTTCTGGCAGGATTTATACTGAATCTAACAAAGGATGGAGAAGGCTTCATCCTGGAAAACGAGGGAGGCGACTGATTTGAAACACTCAAAGCTGTGGTCTGGACTGACGTCGGTCTTTGCGGTTCTGATGGTGATCGCACTGATCGGCAACATGCTGGCCAGTGCGAACGCAAGCTACATCAACAGCCAGCTTGGCATCAACACGGCACGTGTGGTCGAAAAGGGCACGGCGCCTACGGATACCACCTACTTCAAGAGCCAGTTCGGGGCCTTTGACAGCGCAGACGCGCAGGCAAAGGCCATTGACGCCGCACTGGAGCAGAACGTCAACGAGATGCGCGAGGGCGCGGCTCTGCTGATGAACAGGGACAACGTTCTGCCACTGACTGGCGTGACCAAGATCTCCGTGTTCGGTCACGGCGCGGTCGATCCAGCTTATCAGGCGTCTTCTGCCGGCACCAAGGCGAAGACCGGCTCCGTGAACACCATTGACCTGAAAACCGCGCTGGAAGCACAGGGCTTTGAGGTCAATGAAACCTTGTGGAATGCGCTGGTGAGCGGCACAGCGGCTCGCGGCGTAATGCAGCAGGGCTGGGGTGGCATGTCCATCGCGGTGACCGGCTCCGCGGCCGGCAGCGAGGAAAACCGCGCTTTCTATGAGCAGTACACAGATAGCTATACTGAGTACGGCGACGCTGCTATCGTGGTTTTCACCCGTGAGGGCGCTGAAGGCACCGATCTGATGATGCAGGACAAGGACGATGAGGGCGGCTCTGCTGATCCCATCAGTTCCCTGGCGCTGCACAAGAATGAGCGCGATCTGCTGGAAATGGTGCGCGAGCGTTTTAAGAAGGTCATCGTGCTTTTGAACAGCCCAAACCAGATGGAAGTGCATGAGATTAAGGAATACGCGGACGCCATCCTGTTCATCGGTTATCCTGGCCACCAGGGCTTCACTGGCGTGGCGGAGATACTGAACGGTACGGTCAATCCGTCCGGCAAGCTCGTGGACACCTACGCCACCAGCTCTCTTTCCGCACCAGCGACGGTGAATTCCGGCACCGAAACGCCCAAGTTCATGAATGCCGACGAAATCAACAGTACCATCGGCGAGGATGAGCGGGCGGAATACATCTCCTTCCAGGCAGAAAACATCTACATCGGTTACCGCTATTATGAAACCCGCTATGCCGACGCTGTGATGGGCAATGGCAATGCCTCTTCCAACGTGGGCGCGCTGCCAGGCGCTGAAGCTTGGGTGTACGCGGACGAGGTGCAGTATCCCTTTGGCTACGGCCTGAGCTATACCACCTTTGAGCAGACGCTGGACAGCGTGACGGTGGGGGAGGATGAGATCACCGCCAGTGTGACCGTCAAAAACACCGGCGACGTTGCCGGCAAGAGCGTCGTTCAGCTGTATGCCCAGACGCCCTACGGCCAGTATGAGATCGATCATAAGGTCGAAAAATCCGCGATCGCGATCGTAGGCTTTGGCAAGACTGGTCTGCTGCAGCCCGGCGCGACCGAAACCGTGACGGTGACGGTTGACCGCTACTTGCTGGCAAGTTATGACATGACAGCCAACGACGGCGAAGGTGGCTACATCCTCTCCGAGGGCGATTACTATCTGGCCATCGGCGACGACGTACACGACGCACTGAACAACATGCTGGCGGCGCAGGGCTACACCGCGGCCAACGGTATGACCGCTGACGGCATCAGCGCCAAGAGCTACAAATGGGCCGAAAAGCTTGACAGCGAGAAATACCGCTACGGCGAAGACGGCGTTGCTGTGTCCAATCAGTTCGAGGACTGCGACCTGAACTACTGGGTCGAGGGCGCCGGCACTTACCTGAGCCGAAGTGACTGGGCAGGCACCTATCCTGTCAGCAAGACCAGTGTCAACGCGACAGCGGAGATGATGGACATCCTGGACGGCGAATGGTACGAGAAGCCTGCGGACGCTCCGAGCTTTGCGGAAGTCGCGGCTGCCTTCGAAGTGCAAAGCGGCCTGAATCTGGCGGCGATGAAGGATATTCCGCTGTCCGATACCGATACCTGGGAAAAGTTCATTTACCAGCTGAAGGTGGAGGATCTGCCCAACGCAACGGCGGAAAGCTTCACCTGCCCGGCGGTCGGCGAACTCTCGCCATCCTTCGCGGTGGGCGACGGCTGCGACTCTGTTGGCGGCAACTATCCGATCCCGGTCAGCATCAACGGTGAAGACGTCACCGTACCGACCACCCGCTACTGCTCCAACCCGATCATGACCGGCACCTTCAACTACGACATCATCGCCAACCGCGGCACCATGATGGGCGAGGATGGCATGTGGTCCAACTTCATGATCAACTACAACGTGGGCAACGACCTGCACCGCACGCCCTTTGGCGGCCGCAGCTTTGAGTACATGTCTGAGTGCCCCACCATGAATTACCTGGCCGGTGCCGTTGAGGTCGAGGCCATGGAAAAGACAGGCTCCCACGCAGCTCCCAAACACTTTGTGGGCAATGATCAGGAATTCTATCGTGACGGTGTGGCTTGCTTCTTCACCGAGCAGGCCTTCCGCGAGGGCAACCTGCGCGCATTTGAAGGCTCCGTCCGTGTGGCGAACGCCGGCGGCATCATGCAGTCCTTCTCCCGCATTGGCCTCAAGTGGAATTCTTCCAGCTATGCGCTGAACACCCAGGTCCTTCGCAACGAATGGGGCTGGAACGGCGCGATCGATACAGATGCGGCGCCCTGCTTCGGTGAATATGTGGACGGCGGCTACCGCAACCATGCGGCGGAAGTCCTGACAGCCGGTACGCAGGAATGGTGCCTGGACGGTGTGGGCGGCCATGGCAACTGGGTGTTGAACAAGGCCCGTGAGACCGATGACGGCAACCTGCTGAACCTGCTGAAGGAAGCTGCGATCAGCTGGGAGTATGCAATAAGCCGTTCTGTCATCACCAACGGCTACAGCTCCACTGCAGTCATCGAGCACGCTACGCCTTGGTGGTCCACAGCCCTGAATGTGACAACCATCTGCTCCGGCATCCTGGCGCTGGTGTGTCTGGCCATGCTGGTTCTCTCGAAGATCAAAAGCCGCAAGGCGAAGTAAGCCGCACGATATGAGGAAGGAAGAATGACCATGAAAAAGAAGAGCATCGGTTTCTATCTGGCGGCCGTCACCTGTGTTCTGGCCGTGGTGACCCTCATCCTGCTGCTGATCTATGGCTCCCGCGGCGGCATCGTGCAGGGAACCGTGTACGCGGCGCTGGCTGTGGCCATCATCTGCGAGGCAGCTGCTTTGCTGGGTGAAAAGCCCTGGACAGACTTCACCAGCATCATTGGCGCAGTGGCGCTGGCCTACGTGTGCATGACTGTCTTCTCAGACGGCATTTGGAACATCGCGGAAGCACTGAACGGCATCAAGATGGTCGGTCTGCCTGAACTGGCGGGCATGAATTACACCCTGGCGGGTGTCAACATCGCCGCCATCATTATGGCGATCGCGGCCAGCTTCACGAAGAAGTCCAAGGCATAATGAGCATCACTTCGGGCAGCGGCCGGGAAGGCCGCTGCCCGTTTATTCTTTAGCAGGGGGAAAGTAAGGAATGAAAAGCATTCTGTTTCATGACGGCTGGCGCTGCAGGCACCTGAATGATGCAAGCGAGGGCGTGTCCGTCAGGCTTCCCGACGACGCCATGCTGCGTGAAAAGCGCACCGAGGATGCCATGGGCGGGCTGAATGTGAGCTGGTTCGAGGGCTACGATTATTTGTATACCAGGTGCTTTCAGGTCAATGAAGAGGAAATCCGGCTCCACCATGTGCTGGAATTTGAGGGGGTGTACCGCTGCGCAGAGGTATACCTCAATGGGGAAAAGGCCGGCTTCCGTCCATATGGTTACACCAACTTTTATGTAGACTGCGACCCCTTTTTGAAGGTCGGGGAAAACACGGTGGAGGTCATTGCCCGCAATGCCGATCAGCCTAATTCCCGCTGGTATTCCGGTGCAGGCATTTACCGCCCGGTGAGGATGTGGGTCGGCGGGACGGAGCACATTGAACTGAACGGGGTGAAGATCAAAACGCTGTCCCTTGACCCCGCGCAGATTGAGGTGACCGTTCAGACAAAAGGGAATGGCCGCCTTTTCCTGGAGATACTGGATCAAGGGACGGTTGTCACCTCTGCAGAAGGTGATCAGCGGAAGTATGTCATTAGCATCCCGGGAGGACAAGCATGGAGCCCGGAACATCCGAAGCTGTTCACCTGCCGCGTGAAATTCGGTCAGGATGAAGCCACGGAAACCTTCGGTTTGCGCACGCTGGCGTGGGGAAAGAATGGACTGCTGCTGAACGGGCAGCGAGTGATCCTGCGGGGCGCCTGTGTCCACCACGACAACGGCCTGCTCGGCGCAGTCTGTGATCCGGATGCGCTGGAACGCCGCATACGCCTGCTGCAGGAAAACGGTTATAATGCCTTGCGCTCCGCCCATAATCCCTGCTCCAAAACGGCGCTGGAAATCTGTGACCGGCTGGGCATACTGGTGATGGACGAATACATCGATCACTGGTACATCCACAAAACCATGCACGACTATGTGGAATACTTCAGTGAATGGTGGAAGCAGGACCTGGCTGACATGGTGGACAAGGATTATAACCATCCCTGCGTGGTGCTCTATTCCACAGGCAACGAGGTGGCAGAAACAGCCCAGCCCCGAGGCATCGCCCTGACCAGGGAGATGACGGACTATCTGCATGGGCTGGATGCCTCACGGCCCGTGACCTGCGGCATCAATATTTTCTTTAATTTCCTCAATGCTATCGGTTTCGGACAATATTCCGATGAAAAGGCCACCAAAGAGGCAGAGCGGAACGCGAAGGCCAAAGCTGAAGGGAAAAAGGCAAAGGAAAGCGCCACTGGCAGCAAGTTCTTCAACGATCTGGCAGGCATCATGGGCGCGGACTTCATGAAGATCGGCGCTGCGTTGCACGGCAGCGATGTGACGACCCGCAAGGCTTTTGCCAACATGGACATTGCGGGTTATAACTACGGGGAAAAGCGTTATCGAAAAGACCTGAAAAAGTATCCAGACCGATTGATTCTGGGCAGCGAGACATTCTGCTTCGACGCGTACAAATTCTGGGAGATGGCCAAGAAGGAGTCACGCCTGATCGGCGATTTTGTGTGGGCGGGCATCGACTACCTGGGTGAAGTGGGCATAGGCAGCTGGGAGTATGCAGACTATGCGCCGCGTTTCGATAATGGGCTGGGCTGGATCTCGGCGGGCTCCGGACGCATTGATCTGACAGGCAAACCGCTGGGTGAAGCGCTGTACACAAAGGTCGCTTTCGAAATTGAAAAGGGCCCCTTCATCGCGGTCCGTCCCCTCTGCCATGAGGGAAAGCATTCCCCCTCCGCATGGAAGATGACGAATGCCATGCCCTCCTGGAGTTGGCGGGGCTGTGAGGGCAGAGAAGCGCATGTGGAAGTGTATGCCCGGGCGGACAGTGTGGAACTGCTGATCAATGGCCAGCCCAGGGGAAAAAAGAAGATGGGAAAGAACTGCGTGTTCACTTTCCGCGTGCCCTACGAAAACGGCACTATTGAGGCGGTCGGCTACGATGCGCAGGGCCGTGAAACAGGCAGAAACATGCTGACTACTGCCGGAGAAGAAACAGAGCTGCGTGCAGTTCCTGAGCAGGAGAAGGTCAGGAAGGGCCATCTTGCCTTTGTCCGACTGCAGTTTACAGACAGGTCGGGGGTGGTCAAGCCGGAAGAGCGCGGGATACTGAATGTATCCGTATCCGGTGGGAAGCTCCGCGCGCTTGGCTCCGGCTGTCCCTTCTACGAACTTAGCTATCTGGACAGCAAGTGTGACACCTATTACGGGGAAGCGCTGGCCATTGTGCAAATCGAAGGAGACACGGTCATCCGGGTCGACAGCGCCAGGGGCTCCTGTGAAACGAGGATTCAGTGCATTGTTTGAGGAATAATTCCCTGATTATATGCGCGCACACATAACTGATGCATGGTAAAACGAGCAGCAAGCCTTCCTTTCTAAGTGTTAAGATCATCACGGAAGACCTGATTTGTTGAGCTCAGCATGCAAATACCACCCTGTCCCATCTTAGGGGCTGTGAAAACGGCATTAAGAGATTGCCTGGCATCACAGCCCCTTTACCTGTTTGATGACAAGGGGAAAGAAGCAGCCGGCATGTTGTCAAACATAATAGAATCAATAGGAAGGCCTACGGGACTTGTCAAATAGCATACATCAGGTATACCGACGGGAAAAGCACTGCTGATTCCTTAATCGGCCGTAAATATGGCGGCCCCGCTGATCATCCATGGACACCTTATGAACGCCGCACTTACCACAGCGAAGTCCGCAAATACTCGAGAAAGAAAAACCGAAGGACTGATTGCTGGATGTACTATCTCTTTAATAAATAATAATCGGACACAAGAAACAAGAATACCCGTTCGGGAAAATGTGGCCAGTAGACCGGTCTATCTTCCCGAACGGGTATTTTTTTATCACATACCAGGTAAAATATCTGATCGAAATACTCGCTTTCCCGAATACTTTGATCAAACATCTCAGCGTTTCCAAAATACCAGAAATGACATTGTTTACAGGGCGTGATGGTTGTTTCTTGTGCGTTTCCCAAACGGTCTCCAAAACCTTTGTTGAGGGTTCGAATCCTTCAGCCCCTGCACTGATGTACTTTCTGGTACGGCGATCCGTTTTGCAGAGCGGATCGTTTTCTTATGCATACAGGGCAGTATGCATTTTGTCAGCGCCGCCTTTCAGGCTTATGTTGATGTTGTAAGTGGTGTTCGCATCCGTATGCCCTAACGCCTTCGACAGAATCTTGACCTCTCTACTGCGGTAGTAACAGCGGCTACCTATGAGATGTCCCGCACGTGACTGGCTGTAATCCAACCAGGCCTCGGCGCACACGGCCAGTCTTTGCTGCATCAGGTCCATTGCTTTCTTCCGTACTCCATACTTGCAGATTTTTCTGCCGGTGATATACTGCTGTAAACAACATGGAGAGTGATGATATATGTACACATTGGACCTGTCACGGATGCTCGATAAGAAGGTTTTTGACCTGGGAAGCCGCTTTTCCGGCTCCAGTCCAACCGGCCAAAGAATAGGGTTTACCAACTATTATATGACACTGAACGGAAAGCCCTTTTTTGGCATCAGCGGAGAGATGCACTTTTTCCGTGTCTCTCCGGACCAGTGGGAGGACGCCATCATCAAGATGCGGTGCGGCGGAATCAGCATTCTGTCCACTTATGTGGTCTGGAATGTCCACGAGGAGGAAGAGGGCGTTTTCCGCTTTGACGGCTGCCGGAATCTTCGTTCCTTTCTGGAGGTCTGCGAGAAACACCGCATGATGGTAATCGTGCGCATCGGCCCCTTTGCCCATGGAGAGATGCGCAACGGCGGCCTGCCGGACTGGCTGTACGGGAAGCCCTATGATGTGCGCGAAAACAACGCAGGCTTCCTGAGTTCGGTGCAAAAGTTATTTCATCAGCTGCATCTTCAGATGGACGGCCACTACTATCATCAGGGTGGCTGCATTGTGGGCACGCAGATTGAGAATGAGTATCAGCATTCCTGCGCACCTTGGGAAATGACTACCGGTGTATCAAATGAATGGATTACCATCGGCCATTCCGGTATGGCCTACATGCTGGCCCTGAAAAGGCTGATGCAGAAGGAAGGCATTCATACACCCTTCTATACAGCTACAGCCTGGGGCGGCGCTGTGGTTCCCGTGGAAGAAGCGCTCCCGCTCTGGGGCGGATACTCGTATCAGCCATGGCTGTTCTACAGCAGGCAGGGCATTCATCCCTCCACGCCGGAGTACATCTATCGTGACAACCACAACAGCGACGTGACAAAAGAATACAATTTTGAACCGGCCTATGATCCGGAATCACGCCCCTACGCCTGCGGCGAAATGATGGGCGGCATGATGTGCAGCTACAAATACCGTTTCCGTATGGACATGCGTGCCATTGACGCACTGGCCAACATCAAGCTGGGCAGCGGCTGCAATCTTCTGGGCTACTATATGTACAAGGGCGGAACGACCCCCACAGGCAAAAGGACATCATTCCTGAATGAAGGGCAGATCCCCAAACGCAGCTATGATTATCAGGCTGCCATCGGGGAATTTGGGCAGCTCAGGGAGAGCTACGGCCGGCTCAGGACTATTCACATGTTCTGCAGGCTGTTCTCCGGCTTTTTGGAGGAAACAAAGGCTGTTTTGCCGGAGCACCTGAAGAACCTGAAGCCGGGCGATCTGAATCCTTTGCGCTTTTCCGTCCGCGTCAGAGGGAGCAGCGGCTTTCTTTTCGTCAACAATTTTCAGGATCATGCCGAGCTGCACAGCCGCCGGGGCGACGTGGTGCACCTGCTTCTGCCGGACAGGGAAATCACCTTCCGGTTCGATATCGCTGCCGGTGAAAACGCCATTCTGCCCTTTGGCCTTCCTTTGGGCGATGCAACACTGGACTGGGCCACTGCTCAGCCGCTGGCTCACGTTGGACACACATGGTTTTTCATGGCACCCGATGGGATGAAACCTGTGTATTGCGTCAATGGCCAGGAATACCACACCAGGGCAGGGGATGCCCTTCAGGCTGGAGGGCAGCTCATTATGACACTGTCCCGGCAGGATGCCCTGCGGTTCTGGGTTTATCAGAATACCGCCTGGCTGTGCGGCAAGCCCCTGCTGTGGGACGGTGAAAGGCTGAAGGTGGAAATGGACAGCGGCAGTACCGATTTGTATGCCTGGTCGGAGCGGGAAAAAGCCTTTGTGCTCCATCGCCATCTGGAAAGCGGGCTGCGGCACGAACCCGTTTCATGGCAGCAGGTGGGCAGCGGACGCTATGTGGTGGATCTTCCTGCAGGCTATCTCACCGGCCACAAGCAGGTGCTGCTGCGGGTGCGTTATCGGGGAGATATCGGCAACGCATTTGCCGGTAATGAGCTGATTTCCGACAACTTCTGCAATGGCGATGCGTGGGATCTTCGCGTGGACTGTTATGCGGAAATACTGAAAGCGCAGCCGCTGGTGCTTTATCTGACACCGGTAAAAGAGAATGTCACGGTGGATGCCTCCGCCATGGCCGGTTTACAGGAAAAAGCCGATATGAAGGCGGCGGAGCTGCTCTCGGCAGAATTGGTGACGGTAGATGATTTTGCCATCCAGGTGGAATAAAAGCGCCATCGCGGGAATGTTTGAGCACATCCCCCTGGCAGTTGATTTCACGATTCTCCGCAATGGCCATACCGCGGAAGCGGTATGGCAGCATAATAGACAAAAAAACCCGCAGCTGATAAACTGCAGGTTTTTTGATGCGGAGAAGCCGGGATTTGAACCCGGGCTCGGTATAACCCGACTACTCCCTTAGCAGGGCATTTCCGATTCTTGCAGGTATTGGCTTTTCACGAATATGTTAGCAATACGTTAGCAATAGTTGTCAACATATGAAATCCGCGCATCCCTTAATTTCACGCCTATTCTGAAGTTAAAGGCATTGTTTAGCGCGTCCTTGCTTCAATATACCGCGCGCGCGAAAAATATTCATTTTCGCCTGCCTCAATGTGAATGAAATCACTATTTTTTCGCCAAAATCTACACAACTGGTGGGCTCGAAGCCAGCCCCGGGTCCGTGAGGGGCGGCGCAGTACCTGTCAAAAATCTGAGAAAAACCGGGGTTTTGGCGCGGAAAAGGCGGCGGGCGCGGCCGGGCGACGGGCAGGGGAGTCCCGGGCAACCGGCACGGGGAGCGGCACGGATTTGCGCAGCGAAAAAGCCCGCCGATGTGGCGGGCCAGGTAGGCAGCTGAGCGCCCGGCCGGGGCCGCGCGGGCCACAGGGCAGGCGGTGCGCAGCACGGACGGGGTGGCGGGCTCAGGGGCCGGGTTGGGGATCTTCGGGCGAAGCGGCGGACGGGGCAGCCGACGGATCCGGCGCGGAGTGCGCGGCTTCGTCGCGGGCGAGGGCCGCCATGAGGGCGGCGGAAATGTAGCCGTTGATGCTGGCGGACTGGGCGCGGATCCTGGCCTTGGTGCCCTTCGGGACAACGAGGCGGATTTGGTCATAATTGCCGGACTCCCACCGGCGTGTAGCCTCCATCTGGGCCTTGCTGACGGACATGGCATCACCTCCTTCCAAATCATGTTATCACTGTACAGATATTTTGTCAATTTGTGAAATCTGGTATTTGCGGTTTGGTGTATCACTGTACAGTTATGCTTATACAGTAAAAGGGTTTTCCGGAGATTTTTCCGGGAAATCTTTTTATCCGGATTTTCCATTGTAAAATCTACCTGTACAGTTATATAATTGAACATGCCGGGCGGGCACATCGCCCGCAGAATTTCAGCCAGCAGGAGGGACGAAACCATGACACGCAAACGCTTCAGCCGCATCGAGAGGGCCTGCCTCATCCGCCTGATCAACCAGTCCGACAAAAAGGCCATGAAGGCCGCAAACAAAACGGTCTACCGCGCGGAGTTCCCGATCAACGACGGCCTGCGCAGGCTCGGCGTTACCAGCTACCAGCAGATGTACGACGAAACCATCAGCCACGTGCACCGCCGCATGATCCGCGGTGAGCTGTGAGAGGAGGACGAAACCATGACAACACGGCCCTATGAACCGGATCCGAAACCCCTGACCGGGTGGCAGCTGTGCCTGATGGGCGCGGCGGGCGGCGCGATGTTCACGCTGCTGTTCGCCCTCGGACTGATGCTTGGATGAGGCCCCCGCGGGGGCCTCTTTTTTATGCGTCGAGTTAGCTTCAACGGGTATTCTGTTAAACTCAAAAGGGGTGCTGTTTTTGGCGCATAAAGAGGAAGCGAAATTTTGGCAAAAAATGAGTTTAACCTGCGCGGAAATATGTCAAACTCGCCCCGAAAACAGGGGGTTTTACGGAAAAACCAGGGTTTCGCGGCGGGCGGCTTCCCCGAAAAAAAGGCACAAAAAAAAGAGCCAGGCTCATGGCCTGGCGGTGAGTGACTCGCGGCGCAGCTGGTGCTCGCGCATGCTGTCCTCGTTGATGCCGATATAGTGCAGCGTGGAAGCGATGTTTTTATGTCCGAGCTCCTTCCGCAGCGTTTCCGGGTCGCGGAAGGCCTGGTAGTCCCAATATCCGTAGGTTTTGCGCAGGCTGTGCGTGCCGATCGGGACGCTGACGCCCGCGGCGCTGCCCAGCTCGCGCATGATCTGGTAGGCCCGCTGCCGAGAGATGGCCTTCTTTTCCCCGGTGTACTTGTCCTTCTGCCGGGACGCGAACGCGAACTCCTGCGGATCACGCCCGGAGAGCAGCACGCGCACGCGGCGCTCGGTGGCGGCGTCCAGCTGGAAAAACACGCGCGCAGAAGACCGCTTGCGGGTTTTCTTCGGGCGGATGGCCGCGCCGGAAAGGATGTCTCCCACGCGCAGCTCCAGTATGTCCGAGATGCGCAGCCCCGTGTTCATGCCGACGGAAAGCAGCAGTTCCCAGCTCACGCCGCCGCACTGGCGGTCATGCCGCTGGGCGAGGTTGACCATGCGGGAAATCTGAGTCTTGTCGCGGATGGGCTGCACCAGGTTCACAGAAATACCCCCTCGTTGTTTCGTCCTGATTTTTGCGTAAGGTCGGATTTTATGCCGAATCGTCCTGAAGCGCGGCCGGCGGTCGGTTTTTCGTCCGTCAGGTGTACTGCTCCGGGCGGAAGTAGATCACGCTGCCGTCCACCAGCTGCACGCGCACGCGGCAGGGCTCGCGCTTGCCCTCGCGCCACTGCAGGCGGACGGACTCGATCTCCGCGTATTCCGTGTCGGGAAGGGCGGGCTGCAGCTCCTCATCGTCCCACACGCGCACCTCATATTCATGCGAGCATTCAGGCATTGCGGTTTCCTCCTGTTTACATGTTCAGGAGCGGCAGATCAGGCTGCCACCCCCCCCCGCCTGTTCGTGTTGAATTTCGACGTTTTCCGTCGATTTCCTTCCAAGGCGGGCAATAATCGCTTTTTCCCTCTCGCTGAGTGGCCACCGGGTCGCGGCGGCGCGTTCAGCGGCGGCGCGTTCAGCGGCGGCGCGTTCAGCGGCGGCGGTGTCGGACAAAAGAAAACCTTTTCCGAAGATCGCCTTCCCGGCGCTCTTCTGTGCGTCCAGGCTGCTCACCTGCACGCAGTCCGACGCGGAGAGCCGCCATTCCACGCCATACTTGCACCATCGCTGCGCGATGGCCGCGGTGACGATGTGATCCGGGTAAACGTACTTCGGCAGGCTCACCTTGCCCGCCTTCGCGTTTTTCACGCTGGCCTCGTCCACCAGACGGTAGAGCTCCGGCGCGGTGCGGGCCAGGCAGGTGTCCATGTTGGTGACAAAGCTGGTGGGCACCTGTGCGCCGTTTTCGTAGATGACGCCCACCCCGCAGCAGATGAAGGTCACGCCGCAGTCGTAATTGCTGCCGGAAAACAGCGTCAACGCGGGCGCGAAAAGGAAAAAGCGCACGCCCTTCTGCGTGTACCACCGCACCACCTGCGAGATGATGGAAAAAGGCGGATTGTCCACCACGGCGCAGCCCTCCGGGTATTCCTGCGCCTGGTAGTCGCCTCCGGGCCAGAACGGCCGCACAATTTCCGCGCCGCCCAGGCTGTACTCCTTCCGCACCCATTCCAGCACCGCGTCGTAAACCGGCGCGGGCGTGTAGCAGTCGTCCGTGGTCAGCGCGGGCTTGAATTTATCGGTAAAGGCCTGGTATTTTTCCGCCTCGCCCTGTGCCTGAATCTCCGCGGCGTCCGTCATCATCAGCTGCACCGCTTCCGTGGTCGTCACCCCCCCGATTTTACATAAAACAAATATGTCAAACTCCCCGTCAAAAAGAAAAGCCCCCGCGCTTTTCCGCGCGGGAGCGGTGTACGTTCACCGGTTTTCCTTGGCCTTCCGCCAGGTGTTTTTCTGCCAGGTTTCGCTCGTTTCCGGCGAATTGGCCAGCTCCAGGCGCCGCTTTTCCCGACGCGCGGCGCACTCCTCGCTGTAGGCGCGGTAGTCCGCGCACACGCTGTGGCAGCCGGGCGTCCGCCGGTCGCAGCCCTTGCAGGGTGCCCTCATGCGTTTCGCCTCCCGGCGCCGCGGGCGGAGGCATTGCCGCTCCTCCACCCGCCACGCGGAATTATTCCACAGGGTTTTCCACAGGTTCCTCCGTGGGTTCTTCCTCCGGTTCCTTTTCGGGCTCCGCCGGGTACCAGTCGTCCGCGTTCATTTCGCGCACGGCGCTTTCCAGCGTGGCGCGGATCACGTCCGCGTCCAGGGTGAAGCCCGAGTTTTCCAGCACGCCGATGGCGTAGTCCATTTTATCCGCGCCGTGGCCCGCGCCGAAAATCTGCTCCGCCGCGTACACGGCCACGCGGGCCGCGGTTTCCAGGTTGCGCTGGGTCTGCGCGTCGGTTTTCGAGCGGATCCACGGGATCAGCTTGTAGGTGATCAGCGCCGCCAGCAGCGCAATGACCGCCTGGAAAATGGGTGTCAGGTCAATCATTTTTCCCTCCGTTTACAGTCCCAGCCGCGTGAGCAGGTAGGTGGCCACCGCCGTCAGCACCACCGACAGCAGGATGCTCTGCACGCTGTCCCACTTTTTCGCGGGCTTGGCCTTCATTTCGTCCACGTCGGTGCGCACGGTGTCCAGCTTGTCCTCGGTGCTGCGCAGGCTCATGGCCTGCTTTTCAATGCTCATGGCCAGCGACTGCACCGTTTTTGTCAGCTCTTTGATCTCCGTCTGCTGCTTGAAAAGCGTGGTGATCTGTTCCTGCATCTTGGCCTGGCTCACCACCAGGCCCTGCACCGCCTGCGCAAGATCGTTTTCCATTGTCATCCTCTCCTTTACTGTGGATTTCCGCCGCGCGGGGTGGGTGATCTCACTCTGTCCATGCCGCGCCTCCTTTGTCACACAATGAAAACCTGCGTCAGCGCAAGCCACAGCTGCCAGGCGGTTTCCTCGTCCATTTCCAGCTGGATGTTGCCGCTGCCGGTCCTTTTTGCCCGGGCCAGAAATTCCCGGACCGTTTCCCGGTCGGGATCCTTTTCGGGCGGCTCGGCGGAAGGATCCTCCACCGGCTCCGTCTCTTCCTCTTCCGGCGGAAGATCTTCCGCTACGGCAGGGGAGGGCGTGAGCGCGTTCAGCAGCGCCGCCTGCGTCGCCGCCCCGGCGATGCCGTCAGCCTGTAGCCCCTCGGCATACTGGAAGGCGGTCACGGCGGCCTTTGTTTTCGCGCCGAAAATGCCGTCGGCGCTGCCGCAGTGGAAGCCCAGTTCGTTCAGGCGGGTCTGCAGCAGGCGCACGGCCTCGCCACGGCTGCCGGTTTTGAGTGTCTCCACGGTTTTCACCCCCTCGGCGCGGGCCAGCTCCTCCTCAGTGTACAGCCCTTTCAGGATCGCGTAGTGCGTCCAGCCCCGGTCCGTGATTTTTCCTTCCTCCACGTCGTGCGAGCAGTGGATGATCACCCCGCCGCCGATGTGCAGGCCGGTGTGCGCCATTTTCCCGGTGTTCGCGTCGTGCTTGAACACGCAGCACACCACGTCCGGCATGGCCTTGATCTCGCCCTTCTGCACCCAGCTGGCCGTTTTCCACTGCGTGGTCGCGCCCACGTTGGAAATGGAAACGCCCACCTGCTGCAGCAGGTACCACGTAAACCCGCGGCAGTCGAACATGCGCATCCCCTTGTAGGGGCAGCCCTCGCAGGTGGAAGCCCTCCCGCTCAGCACCTGGCATTTGCTCTTGATGGTCGGGTGGCTGCTGTTCACGCGCCGGCCGCGCGTCTGCGGCGTGCACATCTCGCCCAGCGCACCGAAAACGTAGGGGTAGCCCATCATGCTGCGGGCCAGCGTGACAATGGTCTGCGTTTTGTCGTTGGTAATGGTGCCCATCGGTTTCACCTCCCTCTTTACCTCACCCGGAACCTCATCCGGCCTTCGGCCACCTTCCCCTAAAGGGGAAGGCTGCTGTCGCCCTCCTCCAAGGCCTTCCTTAGCAGTGGAAGGTGGCAGCGCGTCAGCGCTGACGGATGAGGTCTGGCACCCCGGGTAGTAAAATTCCAGAATCTCCCGGTAGCCGATGCCCTCCGCCGCCATGCGCTTCGCGCCCTGCTGACTCATGCCCACGCCGTGCCCGCGCCGGTTTCCGCCGGTGGCGGCCAGGTCCCACGGGTCGGTTTTGGCAATCAGGTACGGACGCGAGGATCCCCACCGCTCACTGGCGGACACGGTGCGCCCGCCGTTGGAGTCGGAGTAGACCGCGTTGATCGGCTGGCCCCGGTAGGTGAGGATTTCCCCGGCCGTGGCCCGCGCCGCCTCGATGCAGCGCGGGTACTTCTGCGCGTCGTACCTCGCCGCGCGGTACGCTTGCGCGGTGGCGCTGCTGTCGGAAATGGCTTTCCCGCGCAAAGCGCCCAGGCAGCAGGCAAACGTTCGCGCGGCCACCGCCTGCGCCTTCATGGCTTCGAGCGAGCCGCTGGCCAGCTCGGACGCCACCACCGCGGCCACGTACTCCTCAAAGTCCACCGAGACCACGGAGCCGACGGAGGCGTGGAAATAGTCCGCGTTTTCCTGGCGGGTGATTTTGATGTTGATATTCATCGGTCGCCTTCTTTCGGCGTTCGCTTTCCTGTTCGCCGCCTGTGTGCTATAATCAAATCAGGCGCGAGAGGAGGTATTTGCTGTGACCTGTAAAATCAGAATGCTGTGGGATGAGGACGCGCAGGTCTGGGTCGCCACCAGTGAGGATGTTCCCGGCCTGGTGATGGAATCCGGCTCCTTTGACGCCCTCATCGAGCGGCTGCGCATTGCCGTACCGGAGCTGCTGCAGCTGAACGGCGCGGCGCAGCCGGAGTACCGGCTGGATTACCAGCCGACGCGCTCCGACAGGGTGTACGCATATGGCTGAATACGAAAAAGTGGTTCGCGAGGTTCTGCGCGAACACGGCTGCCGCTTTGTCCGCCGAGGGAAGGGCGACCATGACATCTGGTACAGCCCTATCACCAGGCGAAACGTGACCGTAGACGGCAAAATCAAGTCGCGCTATACCGCCAACGAGATCATGAAGCAAAGCGGCATCGACCGCCGTTTCTGACCGCCCCATTTCCGGGGCGGCCTTTTTTTGTTACCCCTCCAGCATCCTCTCCGCCCTTCGCCGAAGCTCCTCGACCCGCTCCTGGGAGATACCCATGCACGCCGCAATCTGCGCGTCCGTCATGAGGTCGTAGTAAGTCAGGACGATGACTGCTTTCTCGTCCTCCGGGAGCCTTTGGAGCGCTGCGGCGAGGGCGGAGAGTTGTGCTTGAATGTCAGGCGTCTGGCCAGGGCTCGCGCTCCATCTGGATGTAGTACGGGTGTCCGTGCCAGGCGCGCCACTTGGTGCCGTAGTCGTCATATTCAAGGTGCATCTCTCCAGTCCTGAGCTTTGCGAGGGTCTCCTCGTCATACGCGCCCTTCCGGATCTCGATCTCGAAGTCCGTCATCGGCCCGTGCTGTCCGCAGGCGTGCGCTTCCTCCGCCGTGATCACGCGGCTTGCTCCCTCGCGCGGCCCTTCATAGGGCGTAATGAGTGCGGGACGATCGTCCCATGTAAACGTAATGGGCATGTTGTCCTCCATCAGACGGGCGCGCCGTCGGTCTCCGGGTCGTAGTCATGCCAGCCGGGTTCCTCGCCGGGGAGCGTGCCCAGCGGCCAGTATTCCGACCAGTTGAGGCCCTGGCGCGGCTCGCTGCCCTGATTGTCGTCCACGTCGGAGATGAAGATCTTATAGCACGCCGGGCCGAAGAAGTTGCCCACGGCCTGCGCCAGATCGCCCTTCTGGTAGACCTTGTCGGAAGACCAGGAAGCGATCTTGCGCGGGTCGTCGTCCTGGCAGACCTCGGTGTAGGTGTAGGGGCAATCCTCCTGCACGTCGTGGGCGTTCATCATGATCCGCCCGGTCTCGTTCTGCCGCAGCCAGATGACCTTGCCGCTCACTATGGCCGGATTCGTGATTTTGATGTGCTTTCCGTCCGCCCGGGTCTTCCAGTTCTCAATCACCTGCATTAAGGCTCACCACCGTTCTGCGTGTTCGTGATCGTGATCACGCCGTCCGCGATCTCGGCGACCGCGCCGGTATAGCCCTCGACGGCATTCTCCTCGGCGGTGTAGACAATCGTCACGCCCTCGGCGCTGTTCTTCCGCAGGCCTTCAAATACGTGGGAGGCGTTCTCCGCGGTCAGGGTCACCGGCTCGCCGGCGGCCACGCCGTCAGCCAGCAGATGCACCGTCACCGTCAGGCCCTCAGGCCAGGTTGCGCTCTCGTCGCTGTTGGCCCAGACCTTGGCGACGGTCACGTCGATGGTCTCCTTGTACCAGTCGGGCGCGTCCTCCTCGGTCAGCTCGGTGATCTTGCCGCACCAGTTCGTCGCCGCCTGATAGGCTTCGAACACGGAGTGATCTTCGCTCCAGGGCACATAGATCTTGAAGGACGGGCCGGTCGCGCTGAAGGCGGTCGCGCTCACCAGCTCCGGCGGTGTGGTCGGGAGCACGTGAATCTCCTCGTTGCCGTCGCAGAACATGAAGGCGAACTCCTTAATCTTCGTGACCGTGGTCGGGAGCGTCAGGGAGCGGATGCCGAAGCAGGAGCTGAAGGCGTTTTTGCCGATGGTGGTCACGCCCTCGGGGATCTCCACGCCGGTCAGCACGTGGCAGCCCGAATAGCAGAAGTCCGGGATCGCCGTCACGCCCTCCGGGATGTGCGTGGTGCGGAGGTTGCAGTCCTTCGCGAAGCAGCACGCGCCGAGGCTATTCACCGAGTCTGGGACGATACACCGCTCCATCAGGTAGCAGCAGGAGAAGGCGTTCTGCCCGATGGCCTTCACGCCCTCCGGAATCGCCGCGCGCTTCAGGTGCGTGCAGCCGTAGAAGCTCAGCGGGCCGAGGTCCGTCAGGCCCTCCGGCAGGGTGATCGTCATGGCGGAGTAGCAGCCGCGGAAGGCGAAGCCGTTGATCTTCGTCACGCCGTGCGGAATGTGAATCGCCTTGGCCTGGTTGCAGGCCATGAACACGCCGTAGTGCAGCGTGGTCACGGTGGTCGGGATCGTGACATAGGCCATCCGGTGCAGGAGCAGCAGCGACTGCGTGCCCAGGGCCGCGACGCCGTTGCCGATCTCTATGGCCAGCACGGGGGAGCGCCCGCCAAAATACTGGCTGGTCACAAAGTACTGCTGATGGTTCAGCATGCCGTCGGCGCTCATCGCCTGCGTGCTCTGGCCGAGCATCACGGTGCAGCCCGCCGCGACGTCCAGGGTGACCAGATACTCTCCGCCCTGCGCGTAGGTGTGATTCATCGCCACGTTCCCGGTGGCGTTCGGAGTGACCTCGGTGCTGCCGTCGCCCCAGTCCACGGTCACGCCGCCGGCGAGGGTCTGGGTGAAGCGGAGGGACAGGGACAGGCGCTCGGTCTCCGCAATCTCGACATAGATCCGGGTCTTGCCGTCGTCGGTCACATAGCTCTGGCCGATCTCGCAGGCGCCGTATTTTTCGACATACGCCTTCGCGCCCGCCAGCGTCCAGTTCCAGCCCTGGGGCGTCAGCCCCTCGTGCTGGGGATCTCCGGGCAGCTCCTCCAGCTGCAGAAACTCCTTCTTGGTATAGCTGTGGACAATCGTGCCGTCGTAGTCGTAGAAGTTGACATCCTTCGGCTGTACGGTCATGTCGCGCTCGCGCCACAGCGCCGCGCCGACGCTCCGCAGCCCATTGGCGATTGCGCCCAGGATCGTCTTTTCTTCCAGCGCCTCCGCGATCCGCTTGCCCGTTTCGTCCACCAGGATCGTCTTTTCCTCCAGCGCCTCCGCAATCCGCTTGCCCGTTTCGTCCAGCATCACGGGCTTGGTTACAGTGCTCATCCGTCCACCTCCTCATAGGTCTGGCACAGGCAGCCGTCCACCACGTGCAGGCCCAGCTCCACCCACTCCGTGCCGTAGTCCTCCGCGCCGTTTTTCATCAGGTACTGCCCGGTCTTTCCGCCAGGCGGCACGCCCACGCCGTTTTTGCCCGCTGGCCCCACGCCGGTGGTGATTTTGATCACCGGCCTGCAGCATGCCGCGCCACCGCACCCGTCCGCGCCTGTCCGGCGCGGTGTCGTGTCAATCGTCGCCACGCTCATCCCTCCTTTACCGAAAATAAAAAAACGTGTTATGCGGGTCCGACCTCATCCGTCAGCGCTGACGGATGAGGTCGCCCTCCCGGCTCTCGTGTCCCCAAAATCGCCCCCGCTTGCGGGGGAGATGCCGCGCACGCGGCAGAGGGGGCGGGGAGGGCGGCCTCAATTCGGGGTCACATCATGCACCACCGTCAGGTCCCCTTTCAGCGGCGTGACCACATCCTCGCCGATGGTCAGCTGCACGTCGTAGATGTAGTGCAGCCCCACAAAGCCGCGCGTGTCCTCCGGGGCGACGCGCACCCGGTACACGCCGCTCCCTTCCTTCACCTCTTCGATGCCGTTGCCCAGCGTTTTGCTGATCAGTACCTCGGTGTCGCGGTCGCGTTTCTTGATGGAAAGCGCCACGCCGGTGATCTCCCCGTCGATGCCGGAAAGGTCCAGGTCAAACTTGAACGTGTCGCCCCGCACCATGGTCAGGCTGTAGCTGCTTGGTATCATGCGCCGCCCTCCTTACACAATGGTAAACGCTACGCGCGCCGTGTCGACCTCGCTCGCATCCTTGTACGATGTCCTGCCGGTTGTGCCGATGGTCGCCACAGCGTGGGGGAAGCTCCCCTGCGGCCCCCGCAGCATGGGCTCCTCCGCGTTGCCCATTTTGGTGCGGCAGATTTTGTTTGCGAAGGACATGCCGTCGAAGTAGGGGAGCAGCGCGCTCTGGTCTCCCGCCAGCGGCGAGGTGCCCTGTATCTCCTTCTGGCTCAGCGGGTAGAACCTGTCCTCCACATAGTATGTACTGCCGACGGTCACGGAGGAGTCCGGCGCCTCGTAGGTATTGTTCGCGATGCAGGGCACCCTCACGGCCCCCACAATCGCCAGGAAGTCGCTCTCAAAGCCCATGTCGAAGGTGAACTTGTCGTGCATCCAGGTGGGCGGGCGGTCGTACTGCGTCTGCGCCCGCCAGCCCAGCTGCAGGCTGCCCGGCGCGTTGAGGTACTGCCTTATCGCCGATTCCTTGTAGTTGTCGGAACCGCACGCGACCCGCCTCGGGTAGTTCAGCTCCGCGCCGAGCGTGCCGAGGCCCGTGCCCTCGCTGCCCTCGCTGATCTTCGCCCTCATGATGGGCTCGGTTGAGCTGTTGTTTCTGTAAACCAGCACCTCAGCGCCCACGAGCGGCTGCTGCGTGGTGGTCACGCTCAGGCACAGCTGCGCGTTCGCCGGCAAAACCGCGGGCAGCTCAAACTGATAGTCGCCCGCGGCCCACTGCCCATCGTCGCTGCCGACGGTGAAGTGATAAATCCCCGCGGCCAGCCGCGACGACGCGCGGTAGAAGGCCTCCGGCGCGTCATACTCGCGCAGCGGCAGCACCTCCTTGAATAGGCAGGTCATGGTGTGCGCGGTGGTTGAGCCGGTTCTCAGCCTCAGGTAGTCGTGCGCCACCACCACGGCGGTCAGGTCGCCGAAAACGGTGTGGCGGACCTTGAACTCCGTGCCGATCGGGTAATCCGTCGGCCCCTGCCCTCCGGCGACGCTTGCTCTCATCGCGGCGAAGTCCACTCCGCCCATGCCTGCCACAGCCGCCGAGAGCGCCGTTACCTGCGCGCTCAGCCCGTCCACCAGCTGCGCCAGCTCCGCAAACCGCCCGGTGGAAGTCCACTGCAGGCTTTCCGGCGGGTTGTTCAAATTATTCACCGCGGTGTAAATCAGCCCGTCGTTGCCCCACGCGGTCAGGTTCACGTAGTTCGTGGTGTTCGTTCTCGGCGTCACCAGCAGCCGGAATGAGCCTGCCAGAGGGGCGTCCACCAGCTGCCGCGCCATGCTCGCCGAGCTGCAGTAGTACCCGCCCGGCTGCAGCGCCTTCAGGTCCTGCCCGCTCACCAGCGCCGTGCCCGCGCCGCCGGCGGCGAAAAAGTCCCCGCTGGGCGCGCGGCGCACGTCCTGCCGCGTCACGCCGTTTTCGGTCACGCTCTGCGTCACCAGCACATAGCCGTCCGCCTGCAGCGCGGCCGCCGCCTTGTCCGTAATTTTATTGATCGCCATTTCGCCGCGCCTCCCTTATCTCCACGCCAGGTACATATAGGTCACGCCGTTTTTGTTCACCCGCGTCAGCTCCTTGTAGTAGCCCACGGCAAAGCCGCTGTCCGTCACCGCCGCGCCGCCGTGGCCTTTGGCAAAAAGCGTGTCCGCGTCCGCCGTGATCAGCGTCTGCGGGCAGCCGAAGTGGATCAGGTTCTTCCCCGGCTCGATGTAAAAAATGTGCGGGCGGTTGTACACATTCACCGAGTTGTCTCTCGCGTCCACAGTTGACCAGCCGCTCTCGCCCAGCAGCTCCGGGTTGCCGGACATCGTCTCGACGATCACCACGCGGCTCGGCCGGAACCCCAGCGGGATGTTGTGCCGCATCGCGCCGTCGCCCGTGTAAAAGCCGATCACCCAGTCCAGACTGAGGAGGTTCCGCAGCGCCTCCAGCGTGTTCACGCCCGTGCCGCCGCGCTCAATAGGGAAGATGCCGTCGGTGACGTCTGCCGCCGTGTGCGTGTGGTCCTCCGCCGCCGCGCCCAGCTGCGCCAGCGTCACATGGTGCGGGTTGTTTGTATCGTCCAGGTGCGCCTGGAAGTCCGCCTGCAGCGCGTAGGTCGAGTGCGGTATCACGTAGGCCGTGATGTTGTCCGTGTCGCCCACCGCAATCACGCAGCTGATCGCCTGCTCCACGCTCACGCTGCCGCCGCCGGGGGTCAGCAGCTGCGCGTATTCCACGTCGCAGGCGTAGGCGTACAGGTACTCGTTGTGCTGCGCGTCCTCAGCGATCAGCCCCAGCTCCGTCCAGCGGAAGGCCTCCTGCACCGCGCTCTGGTTGTCGAACTCCGCCGTCAGCTGGATGAAGCCCTGCTCCGCCGTGTCCTCCGCCTCCGTGATGGGGATGCTCGCGATCTCCACCTCTTTCAGCGCCCGCATGCTCTGCGGTGTCTCTCCCGGCCCCAGCTCGCCGCTGCCGGCCTGGAACTTGGTAAAAGTAAACGCCTCGCCCGCCGCCGCCCGCAGCAGCAGCGTCTTTCCCGTGTCGGTGATCACCGGCGCCACAGAAAACACAGTCGCATTCCTCCTTTGTGTCGTGGATTGATTTGATAAAGAGGGCCCCTCCACCGCAGGCGGTCCCCCTCTCCGGGGCTGCCGCCCGTTCTCCGCTGAAAACAGCCCACCGGGCTGTTTTCCTGGCGCTTCGAACCCAGTGAACCGGGGAGGTTTTCCCCGCGCCAGCCCTCCGCAGGAGCGCCCTTGCATGGGTTCCGACCTCATCCGCCCCTTTGGGGCACCTTCCCCTAAAGGGGAAGGCCTGTTTTGTGGCCGCCCTCCGCAGGAGCGCCTTACCGGGGGTCTGGGGGAGTTTTCCCCGTGGAAAAACTCCCCCAGGGCTAACCAAAATTCCCCCTTCCCCCCGAGGGGAAGGGGGCAGGGGGTTGGGGTGCCCTCACACGCACCTCATCAGCTCTTCCTCACTGATCCCGCGCTTGTAGTCGTGCTCCACCCGCCTCACCAGCCACGCGCCGTCCATGTCCGTCCCGCTGATCACGTTCACGCGGCCCATCGCCGTCGCGGCGTGTTCAAAGTCCACGCGCAGCGTCACCGTCTCCACGTGGCTGTTTTTCTCCAGCAGAATGCCCCGCGCCCACCGCTTCGCCGTCGCCGTGTCCGGGGCGGGCAGGTAGGCCCGCAGCCGCCGCCCGTTTTCCCCGCTCTGCGCCGCCGCCGTGCCGTACAGGCCCCAGCCGGTCATGGCGCTCGCGCGGTCCGCGCCGATTTTCCAGTGGGAGAGGACGTTGTCCGCCCGCAGCTCGTAGGTCATCGCGGGGGAAAGGCTCCGCGCGTAGTCCCACGAGATCAGCGTCATTTTCCCGTCCACCAGCTTCAGCGTGCCGCCCTCCAGCATGGCCAGGCGCTGCATGAGCTCGATCGGCGTCTCGTTCTTCCGCACCAGCCACTCGTAGCGGTACCCGCCGCTGATGCCCCACATCTCCAGCCCCAGCCCGCTCTCCGCGGCCATCTGGCTCGCGATCTGGCTCAGCGTCATTTTCTCAAAGCTCTGCCAGGCCTTCGCCTGCCGGTTCATCTTCGCCGCCAGGCCAATCAGCCGGAAGCGCCCATCCTGCGGCATCACGCTGTCAAGGTACATTTTCCCGCTGTCCAGCTTTCCGTCCGTCAGGCGGATCGTGTCGCCGATTTTCGGCTGCCACGCGTACCATTTGTCCGCCCCGTTCAGCAGGATGTCGCACCCGCAGATCTCGTGAATGCCGTTGTGGCACTTCGCCTCCAGCACCTCCACCCGGTCGGTGATGTCCTTTTCCTGGTAGTATAGCCGCATTTTCTCGCCTCCCGGGGGCCGGTCACAGCCACGGCGCCGTGCTCTCCTCCGCCTTTTCGCCGTCCTCCGGTATCTCAATTTCCGGCAGAATCAGCACCTCGCCGCCGCTGAAAATCAGCGTCCCCACGTGGTCCGGGTTCGCCTCCAGCAGCTGCTCGGCGTATTCCTCGCTGCCGTACACCTTCAGCGCGATCAGGTCGAAGCTCTCGCCGCTGGCGCAGATCCATGTCCTCATTTTTCATCGCCTCCATGCCGCGCACGCGGCAGAATGGGACCCCTCCACCGCAGGCGGTCCCCCTCCCCATTAAAATGGGGAGGTTTGTGGGTTCGCTCTCCCGGCTCCCGTGCCTTCCCCTTCAGGGGCCGAAGCGCCCGGAAAACAGTCCGGTGGACTGTTTTCAGCGTAGGCCGGGCGGCAGCCCCGGAGAAGGTGGCAGCGCGTCAGCGCTGACGGATGAGGTCGCCGCCCTTCGCGGTACTCCCGTCGGCTCCCGCGCCCCAAAATCGCCCCCGCTTGCGGGGGAGATGCCGCGCACGCGGCAGAGGGGGTGGTTCACCCTCCCAGCACAACCCCCCATCCGTCCGCCAGCAGCACCCCGCCGCCGTCGGCCAGCAGATCCTCGCTGTCCAAATCCGGCTGCTCGCCCTGCGCAAAGCGCTGCCGCTCGTGCCCGTACAGCGCGATGCCCACGTACACCTGCAGCTCGCTCTCCGCCGGCGTGTTGTGGATGATCAGCCCGTCGTTCACGCTGCGCAGGCTCCCGGCCTCATCCGCAGCCTCTTTCAACCAGTTTTCCTTGTCCGGCGTCCACTCGCCCCACGTTTCCACCTTGTAGTGGTACGGGTCGCCGCCGTAGTCCCAGTTTTCCTTGATTTCAACCCGGTCGAACACGCCCTCCAGGTACTGCTTCAGGCCGCCCGGCGTGCCCAGCACCCGCCCGCACTGTATGGCGGAGCGGATCCACGCGCGCTTGCTGTCCACGTCCGCGTTGTAGTCGTACAGACAATTCATTTCCCACGCGCACTCGTCCAGCCGCCATTCCGGCATGGCCTCCACGTCCGTGAGGATTTTCACGCCCCCGTTCGCGGCGTCGATCATCGCGCGGAAGGCCTTCTCGATGCCCTGGCACAGCGCCCAGCCGTTTTTGTCCGCCAGCAGAAAGCGCGGCACCAGCCGCTCAATGTCAAATGTCACGCTGATTTCCACGCGCCGCGCCTCCTTTACTCGCCGCCCTGCACGGTGGTCAGCGTCACCTCGCCCATGCAGTGCACGCTCCAGGCCACCGGCGTGTAAACGGCGTCCCCGCCGTCAAACCCGCTGCCGGAAAGCCACCGCACCCGCACCGCCCCGGCGGTGTACAGCATGCTCATCAGCCGGTCCGGGTTGAACGCGCGGCCGATCGCGCCGCCCTGCCACTGCTGCCATTCGGTCACGGCCTCGCTCAGGGCGCTGCCGCCGCCCGCGGCCTCCACCGTCACCTCCACGTTCATCGTGTAGGTCTTTTCCACGGCCAGCCCCACGGTCACCTGGTCGGTCAGCGGGCGCACGTTTTCGTCGTTCAGCGCGCTTTCCACGGCGGAAATCACCGCCGCCGCCCCCTCGTCGGAGTCCAGCAGCAGCGCCACGCCCACCTGCCCGGCCGCGATGCGGCTTGCCTTCGCGTCGAGTATCCGGCTGGAAACCGCCCGCGCCGCCGCCTCGTACTGCGTGGCCGGGCCGGTGGTCACCTCGCCCATGCCGGAAAGCCGGATGCGCTCGCGGTAGCTCTCGTCGCCCTCGCGGTCCTGGCCGCCGCCCGTTTCCTCCACCAGCACGATGGAAACCACCGCCGGGTGCCCGGCCAGCAGCTGCAGCGGCGTGCCCTCCGCCACCGCGTTGCCGATCACGCCCGCCGTCTGGCAGCGGACGGCGGCCTCGCTCACCTGCTCAAAGCCCGTCACCGCCACGTCCTCCGCCAGCTCGAAGTTCACGTTGCCGTCCACCGTCATCGCGGTGCCCTCCGGCAGGGTGTCCTGCAGGCCGGTCGGCTGCATGGTGATGCGCACGCGGCCCGTGGCCTGCGTGGCCTCCATGCGCGCGCACGCCCGGTTGTCGCCGATGATGTCCAGGTAGTCGCCCAGCGCGTAGCGCAGCGTCTGCATTTTCAGCGCCGTGTCCACCGAGGCGAGCACCTGCGCCGCCACCGCCTGCACGCTGCGCAGCAGCATTTCTTTTTCGTCGCCCGGGTACAGCGGGTCGCCGCCCGCCTCCAGGTACGCGTCCGTGATCAGCTTCCACACGCCCGCGGCGTCATAGCTTACATATCTCAGGCTGTCCGCCAACGCTTATCCCTCCTCGATGTCCACAATCGTCTCGATCATCAGCCCGCCGTCCGCGTCCAGGTACGCCCGCGCGTTCGCCAGCTTCGCCTCCGGGTTGCACAGCGCCATCGTGCGCTCCATCTCCGGCAGCAGCCGCGCGTTCAGGTAGCCGATCGGGCGGTCGAAAAGCTGTGCGTTCACGCCGCGCCTGCGGTCGTAGGGCACCTCGCCCGTGCGGCACATCAGCAAATTTTTGCAGTTCTGCACCGTCCGCTCCAGCCCTTTCGCCGAAAAATTCACCGGCTCCTGCCGGTTGTCGATCAGGTATTTTGCCATCCGGCCCCCTCCTTTTCCGCAAGGCCCTCTGCTTGACCGGCCGGGCCGAATGTGATAAACTAACCCTTGTCGGGGACGATCTGCACAAAATCCCCACTAAACCGCCTGGCGCACTTCGCGCCGGGCGGTTTTTGCGCCCCCTCCACCGCAGGCGGTCCCCCTCCCCATTAAAATGGGGAGGTTTGTGGGTTCGCTCTCCCGGCTCCCGTGCCCCCCAAATTATGCCTTCCCCTTCAGGGGAAGGTGGCGCGCAGCGCCGGATGAGGTCGCCGCCCTTCGCGGTACTCCCGCCGGCTCCCGCGCCCCCAAAATCGCCCCCGCTCGCGGGGGAGATGCCGCGCACGCGGCAGAGGGGGCGCCCTTCGCAGGGGGTTGGGGTGTCAGGCCGCGCCCATTTTCGCCTGTATCGCCTTCCGCCACCGCTCGATGGCGTCCTGCTCGCTCTTCTTGCTCTCGGTCGTGCCGTCGCCGCTGCCCTTGCTCTTGCTTCCTCCGCCCGTGCCGGTGGACGTCGATTCCGTGCCGCCGTAGCCGCCGCCCTGCTTTCCGCCCGTCTCTGAGGGCGTGGAAGCCGTGCCGCTGGCGTCGCCGCGCTCCCACGTCAGCTTCGCCTGCGCGCTCATCGGCCGCCCGCTGGACGGGAAAAAGGTCAGGTAGGTCACCTCGGCCTTGGTCAGCATCAGCTTGTAGTCGAACAGCTTCACGCCGTTGAGGTAGAAGTAGTCGCTCTTGCCGGTTTCCGCCCAATTCCGCAGCGTCAGGCAGTCCGCGCCCACGTTGCAGCCCATCGCCGCGTGCAGCGTCACCGTGGCCGTCACTTTCGTGGGCTTGGCGCACTCCCGCTGCACATAGCACACCTTTTCCTTCTCGCCGGTTTTCTGCTGCGTGTCCGCCGTGATCTTCAGGTCGGAAAAGCCCCGCAGCATGTTGCCCGTGCGCCCGAAGTTCATTCCGCCGAAGGAGGCCACCACGCCGTCCGGGCTTTTCCCGCCGCCGTCCGCGCCGCTGCCGGGGCTCTGCACGCCGTCGTTGTCCGGGTCGCCGGGCACGCTTGTCGCGGTGCCGGTGTCCCGCCCGGAGCCGCCGCCCATCATCGCGCGTATCTCGTCCACGCTCTTTCCGCTCATGTACTGCTTCCCGAAGCGTGTCGCGGTCTGCTGGCTCTCCAGCTGCTGCCTGCGTATCGCCGCCTGCCGCGCCTCCTCCTCCATCTGCGATGTGACCTTTTTCGCCACCACGCCGTCGGTGGACTTCGGCACGTTCACCGGGCTGCCCGTTCCGCCGTCCAGCCTGATCGCCGTGTTCGCCATGCTCTCACTTCCTTTTTCCGCACTTTCGTTATGCCTTCCCCAGAGAGGCCCCTCCACCGCAAGCGGTCCCCCTCTCCGGGGCTGCCGCCCGTTCTCCGCTGAAAACAGCCCACCGGGCTGTTTTCCGGGCGCTTCGAACCCAGTGAACCGGGGAGGTTTGTGGGTTCGCCCTCCCGGCTCCCGCGCCCCAAAATCGCCCCCGCTTGCGGGGGAGATGCCGCGCACGCGGCAGAGGGGGCTCTTGCCGTGGTTCCGACCTCATCCGCCCCTTCGGGGCACCTTCCCCTAAAGGGGAAGGCTAATCCGCGCCCTTTCGTTATGCCTTCCCCTTTAGGGGAAGGTGGCAGCGCGTCAGCGCTGACGGATGAGGTCGCCGCCCTTCGCGGTGCTCCCGTCGGCTCACGTGCCCCTGAATCGCCCCCGCTTGCGGGGGAGATGCCGCGCGCGCGGCAGAGGGGGCCCTGGTCTCAATAAGCCATGCGATACTCCATCAGCTTCGTCTCCCGCCACCACCTGCGCATGTTCTCCTTGTCGCGCCGCAGGATGTCCTCAATATCCTCCGCCTTGTCCGTGTTGATGATGAAGGTGGGGGAGTAGGTCAGGCTGTCGCCTCCGCCGCTGCCGCCGCCGCCCGTGCGGTTCGCCGCCGCGGTGATCAGCTCCGGCCACGTAAACCCGCTCGCCGCCGCCGCCCGCATCAGCAGGCTGGCCGTGTTCGCGCTGTGCTCCTCGGGGATGGCCCATTCCGCGCCCGCCTCGCCGAAGATGCTCGCGCGGTCGGCGCGGCCGCCGTTGGCGAAGGTCTGCGAGGTCGCGCTTTCCGCCTTCTCCAGCAGCTTCGTGTTGCCGCTGGCCGTCACATTCACGGTGAACTTCCCGGGGTTCGCGTCCAGCGCGCCCTGGAAGGCGCTGGCCCAGCTGCTGCCCGCGCTGCCGCCGTCGGAGGTGTTCACGTCCTGGTAGCCCGGCGTCAGCGCTCCGTTGAAGTCCGTGGTGTACTTGCTGCCGTCGGCCTGCCCGTCCGGCAGCGCGAACTTGACCATGAACGGCGGCGGCTGCAACTGTGTGAAGAACTGCTCAAACACCGACATATCCGGCTCTTCCGGCTCCACCGGCACCGTCACCGGGTCGGGTTCCGGCACCTCCGGTTCCTCCACCGGCACTTCCACCGGCTGGCTGTCGGCCGCCTGCTGTGCCTGCTGCGCCATCTGCCCGCCGATTTCGCCGCCGCCCGTCCCGGCCTCCGCGTTCAGCCGCACCGTCGCCTGGTATTCCTCGGCCATCACCTCGCGCATCTCCCGCGCGCTCAGCTGCATCAGCGCGGGGTCCATCGGCGTGGCTTCCTCCAGCGCCATGTTTTCCCACGCCTCGCCCCACTCGGCGACGTGGCCGGCGCCTGCCCCGGCTTCCTCTGCGCCCGCGGAAGGAGTCAGCGCCGTCCCGATCGTTTCCAGCAGAGTCGGGCCGAGGTCCTGTCCGCCGCCCGCCGTCGCGTCCATGATCGCCTGCGCCTCGGCCATCGCGGCATCGGCCTGGTCGGTTTCCCACCGGCTGGGGGCCGGGGTCTCGCTGGGCCCTGGCAGCGCCTGTGGCGCGGGCGTGTATTCCGCGGTTGCGGGCTCGGCCGGCAGTATCTTGGCCAGCGCCGCCGACGCTTCGCCTACCGCGTCCGCCACGGCCTCAAACACGCTGCCGCCGCCGCTGCTGCTAAGCTCCTGCGCCGCCGCGATTTCCGCCTGCTGCTCCTGCTCGTACTTCCGCGCATTGTAAAGCTCCTGCGCCGCGTTCTGCGCATCAAAGCTGGTGTCAATGCCCGCGATGGCGGCATAGCCGCGCATGGTCGCCGCGCCTTCGGTGTTGCCGGAGGCCTCCCACAGGGCCGCGGTCTGTTCCAGCTTTTCCGCGCCGCCCATGCTTTTGACTATGCTGTTCGCAAAGTCCACCATGCTCTGCAGCGTGCCCGTGCCCTCGGAGACGTTGCCGAACTGCATCATCGCGTCCTGGCCGAAGGTCTCGCTGCCGACCATCTGCATCAGCTGGCCCCAGTCGCCTGCGAAGTCGCTCGACGAAATTGACGTGCTCCAGCCGCGCAGAAGCGCCTCGTTCGATTTGCTGTATTCCTGCTGAAGCTGTTTTTCCGCGTCGCTGTTGTACTGGCCGATAAATCTCTGCTCCCACTCCGGCCCGAGGTCTCTCGCTCTGACTCTCTTCCCGCTCACCGGGTCGTCGAACTCCAGGTCCCACTCTTTCGCGAGCCGGTAGTTCTTCATGATGTCGGTGAAGTGTTTGCTCTGTGACTGCTCCAGGTCGGCCAGCCGCTTGTCGCGGGCGCTGGCGACCTCGCTCGTAAACTGCTCTACGCCCTCAATGCCGACCCGGTCCGCTTTCCGGATGATGTCGTCGTATTCCGCTTCCGCTTGCGCCGAGAATATCACTTCTGAAAGCTTCTGCATTTCGCCGACAGCTTCCATGATATTTTCATACTCTTCGGTGCTGATGATTTTGTCCGAGAAGGCGCTCTTCATGGCCGCCTTCAGCGCGTCGCTCTTTGCCTGCACCTGCGTCGTCAGCTCATCGTAGGCTGCCAGCAGCAGGCCGCCCATCGTGTTGACCGGGCTGTCCGCGGCAAGTACTTCCTCCGTGCTCAGCCCGCCGCTCAACTGCTCGAGGAAGCTGAGATCTGCGTTTACCGATTCCCGCGCGCCCTCCATCAGCGTGCGGTACATCGTCTCGCCGTAGCCCTTCAGGTCTTTTATCTGGCCGTCTGTCAGCGTCAGCCCCGTGGCCACCGCGGTCCACAGTCCGCCGGTGAGGCTCGATGTCGCCGTGCCGTAATCCGTCGCGGCCTGCTGCACGGCGCTCACATAGCCGGTCACCTCCGCGCTCGCTGTCGCGTACTCGCTCTGCATCTTCTGCAGCGCCGCCGAGAGCATCGAGGTGTCGATCGTCGCCGTGCCGAAGCTGTCCACAAGCTTCTGCCGGTTGAGCTGCTCCATGTTGTCAATCAGCCCGCCGATCGCGCCCGCCGCCAGGCTCGCCAGCGCCACCGCCGCGGTCAGCCGGCCGCCCGGGGTGCCCAGCATGGAGATCATGCGCATCGCGCCGCCGACGCCTATCATGGCCGGGGCCGCGCCCGCCAGGCCGATCAGGCTGCGGGTCAGCAGGTTCAGGTTGCCCTTGTCCATCCCGCTGATGCCGGTCAGTACGTTCCCGATGGTCTGCATCGCGCCCATGGCGATGGGGGCCAGCTGCTCGCCCACGGCGATCTGCAGCTCCTCCCACTGGCTCTCCAGACGGCGCATGCTGCCGCCCACGCCGCCCTCCTGCAGCTCGGCCATGTACTGCGCATAGCCCCCACTGCCGGAAATATTCGCCATCATCTGGGTGTACTGCTCGTCCGTGGCGCGCATCAGGTCGAGGATGCCGCGGATGGACCGCTGTGGGAAGATGTCCGTCAGGATGTCCATCTTCTGCTGCTCGGTCATGTCCGCCGTGGCGTCGCGCAGCTCGGACACGATCTGAGTGATGGGCTTCAGATTGCCCTCTGTATCGTATGCGCTAAGAGCAAGTTTTTTGAGGGCGGCCGCGGCTTTTGTGGGGCTGTATTTAGAGTCCGCCAGAGTCTCTTCCCATTCTTCCGTGGTGACGCCCAGCCTGGCTAACGCCGTTTCCGCGTTCTTCGTAGGCGCGACCATGCGCATCATCACGTTGCGCAGCAGGTAACCAGCCTCGCTGCCGGTGGTGCCGAACTCGGCCATCATCGCCAGCAGGGTGAACATTTCCTCCTTGCTGTCGCCCAGCGTTGCAAGGCTGCCCAGTGCCTTCAGGCTCTCGCCGATGTCCGTGGCCGTGGCGCGGGAGGAGGAGGCGGTCTTCATCCACTCGTCGACCACCTGCGCGCTCTCGTCAAAGCCCAGGTTCATGCCCGCCAGCGCGGTGGAAAGGTAGCCCAGCGCGGCGGAAAGGTCCATGTTGCCGCCAGCGGCCATGTTGAGCACGCTCGGCATGCCCTGGTACATTTCCTCCAGCGACCAGCCGCTGCCCGCGGCCTCGGCCAGCGCCGCCGCCACGTCCGTGGCATGGTAGCGCGTAGTGGAAGCCCACTCGCGGGCCTGCGTGCGCAGCGCGTCCATCTGCCGCGCGCCCACGTCGCCCAGCTTGCCCTCCACCGTGCGCATCGCGTCGTCAAAGGAGGCGTAGGTCTCCAGGCTTTCCTTGCCGAACTTCGTCAGCGCCGCCGTCACCGGCATCAGGTTCCGCCCGATCGCCAGCGGTATGCTCGAGAGCTGGTTCAGCTCCTTCATGGCCTCCCCGAAGGAGTTGTCCATGAACGCGCTGATGATGATTTTTGTATTGACGGTGCTCGCCATTTTACGTCCCTCCCTTCCGGGAGGGGCTGCGCCCTGCCCCCGGCATCAACCCTTCGCGAAAATCAGGCCCCTGCCCTCTTCCGTGAGGAAAAACCACACCTTGTCCCCGGCGGAAAGCTCCTCCAGCCCCGGCGGGTACATCGCCACGCCCACGCTGCCGCCCTCGCCGTCCGGCACGCTGCCCGCAACATAAAAAACCGGCAGGGGAGGGCTCACCACGCCCAGCCGGTGCAGGCTTTCCACCCGGTACAGCCCGCCCTCCTCCTCCTTCACGCGCCCCAGCTCCGCGCCGGCGCTCCAGGGGATGTCCATTTTGCTGAGCATTTCTGCCTCCTCTGCCGCTTCATTCCTCTTTTTTTCTGCGGACCATTTCCAGCGCGGCCGCGCGGAAGTCCGCCACTGCGCACACCGGCATCGCCATCAGCGCGTCGATGCCCGTGTGCGTGTACGCCGCCAGGTCGATCACGCCTTCGTAGAGAGCCTGTCGCGCCGGCGGCCAGCCGATACGAAAAAAACCGTCGCCGTCTGGATCGCGTTGATCGCGTCGGCGCCGGAGATGCTGTTCATCACGTCCTGCCAGTCAAGGGTGCAGCACTTGTTCACGGCCTTGGCGAACAGCGCCAGCGCCTGCACCTGGCTCAGCCGGAACACGTTCGGCTTGTTAGTGTCGATGTCGCACGCGGCGGCGTAGTCCCACCCGCTGATTTTCGTGAAATCCCACTCCAGCTCCTCGTAGGTCTCCGACCCGATGGAGAAGGGGTCCACCAGCTTCATCACGCCTTTTTTCACATTGTCGTAAATCTTCTCCGCCGCATCCTCCTGCGAGGGCTTCGCGGTCTTCACTTCTTCCTCGACCTTCCTGATCTCAGCCATTTTCGCAAATTCTCCTTCTTTTTTCGCACCTTCGCGCGATTTTTGTTTTGTGAACGCAAATTTTTATTGATTTTTATTGATTGTTTTATGTTGTTTCGTGTGGACGATTCACCCCTCCACCGCAAGCGGTCCCCCTCCCCATTAAAATGGGGAGGTTTGTGGGTTCGCCCTCCCGGCTCTCGCGCCCCCAAAATCGCCCCCGCTCGCGGGGGAGATGCCGCGCACGCGGCAGAGGGGGCGCCCTCCGCCGGAGCGCCTTACCGGGGGTCTGGGGGAGTTTTCCCCGCGGGAAAACTCCCCCAGGTCAAACCAAATATCCCCCTTCCCCTCGAGGGGAAGGGGGCAGGGGGTTGGGGTGTCTCCCCATCACTTCAGGAGATTATCAATCTCCGAAGAATACTCCCTCCCGTTCACGCTCACCTTGCCGGCCATCGCGTCGATCAGCACCACCGTCTGGCGGTTCAGCACTTCCTCGTACCGCAGCACGGACAGGGTGTTCGTGGTGCCGTAGGGGCTCGACTTCTCCACGTCGCCCTTGGCGGACTTGGTGGGGGTCACGATCATGCGGTAGCGGTCCGGCTCGTTGTTGATCTCCGCCTTGGCGATGTCGTACACCTGGCGCGCGGTGCGGATCTCCAGCGTGTGCTTGCCGGGGGCCGCCAGCAGGTTGCAGTTGCGGCCGTTGTTATGCTGTACCTGCACCTCCATGGCCGCAAAGTGGGTCATGTCAGGCATTTTCACGTCGGCCACCATGCCGGCGCTCTTGATCTCGGTGGTGGTGTGCTCCACGTCCGGCAGGGTGACCTTGGTCACGTCCTCCAGCTCCTGGCCGTCCAGCAGCACCCGCAGACCCGCGATGTTGTTAAAGACTTTCGATGCCATTTTTTATCACCTCTCAAAAAGTCGCCCCGCGGATGCTCTCCGCGGGGCCGCGCCGGTTCACTCTTCCACGTCGAAATAGGTATAGTAGCCGTCCAGCACGTGGTTCACCTGGATGGTGAGGGACTTCGCGATCGGCGTGGTGGTCACGTTGAAGGTGAACACGTGGTCGCCGTTCATGATGTCCGTCAGGTTCTCCAGGGTGTCGCTGCTGTACACCTCGCCGAAGGTCAGCGCGCCGGCCTTCACCAGGTTGTCCAGGCGGCTCTGCTCGTCGCTGATCAGGGACTCGATGTCGTTTTTCGTCATCGGCTTGTCCACGTCCACCGCGCGGCGGGCCTGGAAGTCGTTGCTCAGGTAGTACAGCATCATGGTGCAGGTCTCGGAAACGTTGATCTCGTTCGCGTTTTCCTCCCACCTGTAGCTGGCGGTGTGCGCGCCCCAGATGACCCAGCGGCCGCCCACAAAGGCGGCGGAGGCCACGCCGCGCTTGTTCAGCTTCTCGTTGATGATGTCGTCGTCAAACACGCGGTTGTCCGCCTTCATGCCGAACCACAGGTTCTGCGCCTCGGGCAGCTCGGTGTTGGAGGAAGTCATGAACGGGATGCCGTCGTTCGCGGCCATCAGGCGCTGCAGGTTCGCGGCGGCCAGCACGCTCAGGTGGTACTTGTTGCCGTCGTTCGCGGCCAGCATCGGGAAGAAGACCTTCTCGTTGTCCGCAGTGTAGCCGTTCTCGTTCTTGAAGGTCACGGCCTGGTCCATGGAAAGGGCCGCGCTGCCGGTGCCGGTCAGGGGCAGGTCGGCGTACACAAAGGCGTCCCAGTGCCCATTGATCTTGTGGCTGGCCTCCAGCAGGGCGGTGTGCACGGTGGGCTCAGAAGAGAAACCGGGCACGCCCAGGAAGGCGGGGATCATGCCGGTCAGCGGGTACACGTTCTTCACGGCCCAGATGCCGGTGTTGGTGCCCGCGCCGTCCGTCGCGCCGATCACCTTGGCGGTGATGCCGGTGGCAGGGTCAGCGACCTGGAAGAGGGACACCGACGCCGTCCCGGTGCCGAACGCGCCGGATTCGGTCTCCGTGAGAATCAGCTTTCTTTCGGCTGCGTTCGTCGTAATGGTGTACTTGCTGCTGGGCACTGTTTCTGAGTCGCCTTTGCTGACGATCACGCTGCCCATAACAACCCGGCTCACGTCACTCCCTGTGGGGAGCGTGACGGTAATCGTGCCGTTCGTGATGTCCAGCGCTGTGGCGAGGAACGGCGTCGCGTCCAGCACGTTGATGCACACAATCGGGCCGATGCCCCGCAGGCGCAGGTGCACGTAGGCGGCCTCGCACAGGGTGTAGGTGGCCCAGTCGTCGCTGTAGCCGAAGTATTTCACGAACTCGGCAAAGGTGCGGCACACCACGGGCCGGTTCACGTACTTGTAGCCCTCGGCGCTCTGCTGGATCGGCGCGGTGCCGATGTACACAAACGCGCTGCCCGCGCTCTGGTCGGCGATGCGGTTGCTCTGCACCACGTCGCCATACGCGCCATGCTTGTAATCGCTCATGTCTTTGTCACTCCTTCTTTTTTGGTTGTTCGTTGGTTTCGCGCTGGCGGATGAGGCCCGCCCTCTTGCCGGAGCGCCTTACCGGGATCCGGTGTTGCTCCGGCCCTCCGCAGGAGCGCCCTTTGAGGGGGTCCGGGGGGAAATTTCCTCGCAGGAAATTTCCCCCGGGTTCCAAAAAGATTCCCCCTCCCTCCGGGAGGGGGTCAGGGGGTGGGGGTCCCGCTTCCCCATGGGAAGCGGAGCACATCCTCAAATCAAACATTTGAGGATGTCCTCGCTGGGCTCCTCCTCCGCGTAGCAGTTGAACTCCATTTGGATTATTCCGATGTAGCTCGGCCGCGTGTCCTTCACGTAGTGCTGCTCCTGCATCGGGCCGTACACGCCGTCCTCAACCTTCCGGTTGATGAACAGGTCGGTCCCCGGCACGTGTCCCAGCCCCAGCAGCTTCCGCATCGCGTCGTCCATCCACCGGTTCAGCGTCTCCATGCCGGCCTGCGTTCCCTCGACAATCAGGTCCTCGTTGAACTCCCCGTCCCGCAGCTGCGGAATGAAGCCCTTCAAACGGGTGCCCTGGTCGTATACCGAGAAAATCAGCGTGATCGGCAGGCTCTGCCCCAGCTCCTGCGGCCGCGTCACGTTTTTGTAATGGTCGTACTTTTCCTCCTCCGTGAACTTCATCCGCCCCAGCCCCTGGCAAACCAGGATGCTCGGGGAGACGTAGAACTCGGAAAAGTCGCTCGGTGTCAGCACCGGGTAGTAGTTGATGTAGCACTTCGGCTCCACCCACTCCCAGCGCTTCAGGTCGCCGTCGTCCGCGGGGGCCTTCATCAGGCGCCCCTCGCACAGGTTCTTTTCGCACCACTTCCGCAGGCCTTCCAGCCGCTCATGTGTTGTCACTGCATGCCACCCCTTCCGTTCTTGGGCGCCGTGGCCACAATCAGGATGGTGTACATGCCCATGTCGTCCTGCGCCTGCAGCACGCGGTACGGCCGGTCGTCGAAGAAAACGTTCATGCCCGGCACGGGCCGCGACGGAAAGCCTTCCACGCTCGCGTGGATCACCTTCTCCGTCGTGGTGTTGTCCCAGCCCACGTCAATCACGTTTTCGTTTTTCCGCCGCAGGGCGGTCTCCTCGTCCACGTGGCAGCGGATGGTGTGCCGGTTCCACGTGTGATACTCTCCCGTGGAGTCCACGTTGAAGATCACCGCGTCCAGGTCGTGCTGCAGCCTGTCCTTAAACGCCACGCTTCCTCCCGCCCTTCTTCGGGGGCTGTGGGGCTTCCTCTGTGGCTTCCTCCGGCGCTTCCGTCTCAGCCTCCGCCGCTTCCGCGCCTTCGGGCCGTTCCGGCTCCGCTTCCTCCGGCTTCGCTTCCTCCGGCTTCGTTTCCTCCGGCGCTGCCGCCTCGTCTGCGGGTTCCGCCGCGCCCTGCTCCATCAGCCGGCGCGCGTAGGTCTCCTCGCAGTCGGTCACCCGTCCGTTTTTCAGCCGCATCCTCATTTCCTCGCACCCCCCTTCTTTTTCGTTTTCGCGGGCGCTTCCACCACGGTTTCCTCCAAGTTCAGCGTCATGCGCGCCGCCTCGCCGGGCTCCTCCCAGTCGTCCTCCTCGGGTTCCGGCTGCTTCACTCTCCGCCCCTTCGTGGGCCTCTTCTTTGTGCCCTCGGCGTCTGCCGCCGCTGCCTCGGCGGGTGCTGCTGCCTTCTCCGTCGCGGGCACGGCCTTCGCCGCCTCCGCGGGCCCGGTTTTCTTCGCCGGGGCAGGGGAGTCGGTCAGCCGCTCCAGCGTGCCGTCCTCCGCCATGCGCTCCAGCCCCTCGGCGCCAATCAGCCTCGCAGCCTCATCGCTCAGCACCTCGCCGCGCGTAATCAGCCCCACCCCGGGCAATCCAATGTTGGTTCTCGCCGCGTATTTCATGGTTCCTCCATTTTTACCCACCGGGCAATCAAACTCGCCCGGGGTCGTCAGGGGCCGGCCGGGCCCCTGACTGCAATCGCGCGGCAGCCCGCCGCGCCACTCCGTTTTCCGTCAGGAAAACACACCGCCCCGCCCGGGGTCGTCAGGGGCGTGAGCCCCTGACTGCAATCGTATCGACCGGCTCCGCCGGTCGGGCGGGGAGTTTTCGCGTCAGCGAAAACATTCCTTACATTTTCCAAAGGCCGCCAGGCCTGCCGGAAAATGCCCCTCGCCGAAACGGCATCAGCCGTTCCGGCGAACCGTCCTTACAGGACGGTCGCCACGCACCACGCGTCGATGTTGTCCGGGATCACGGTCGGGCGGCTCACCAGGCGGGTCTTGATGGTGTCGCTGCCGGAATCGCCCAGGCGGAACGGCACTTCCTTCTTGATGAAGGTGCGGAAGGCCGCGTTCTCGTCCAGGCCCTCGACCTTGGTGATCGGGCCGTGCGGCACGCGCAGGGGCTTCACGGCGGAAGAACCCGCGATCAGCTTGCCCGCGGGGATGCAGGCCTTCATCGCGCCGTCGTCGTCCAGGAACTTGCCCGCGTAGCTGTACAGCTTCACGCCGTCGTGGTTGTAGCCGAGGAACCGCACGCCCTGGCCGGCGTAGCGGGTGTTGATCTCGCCCATGTCCACGTTGCGCATGTCGAGGTACTTCATGTACTCGCTGTTCTGCAGCATGGCGTGGGCCACGTCGGGCGCCATCACGATGGTGTCCACCTGGCCCAGTCCGTCATAGACCAGGTTGAAGATGGTCTCCATGTCGTACAGGATGTTCGCGCCCGCCTGGTTCCACTTGGTGAGGGGGGTGTAGGTGTTGGTAAAGTTGCAGTCCAGCACCATGGTGGTCTCCTTTTCGAGACCGTCGTTCAGGTAGCGGAAGATCTCCAGCTTGCCGGTCAGCAGCATCTGGCGCACCATCCACTCACGGCGGCGCTGCACAGCCGCGGTCAGTTCCTTCAGGTCGCGGTTCAGCAGCTCCTTGGCTCGCTGCTCGGGGGTGCGGTCGCCCAGCACCTTCTCGCCGAAGGCGCGGGTGGCGATGTCCTCCAGGGTCACAATGCGCTCGGGCGAGATGGTGGTGAAGCCCACGCGGTTGGTCTGATAGCCGGTGCGGTTCATCACCACGCCGCCGGTGTGCTCCACAACAAAAGGCGCCATCTGAACAGCGCCCTTGCGGTAGTCATACAGCGCGGTGTCCTCGGCCACGTTCTCGCCGTCCTGCGCGAACAGGTCGTACAGGAAGGTGTACAGCCGCGGCATCTGCTCAATGGCTTTGAGCATGGTCGCGGTGGAATAAAGCAGATCAAAATTCGCCATTTTTACAGCCTCCTCTCAGCTCAGCCGTTGCCGCCTTCGCCTTCGCCTTCGGTCTCGGTCTCGATCGTGTTGTCGGCGATGGTCTGTGTCTCGGCCTCAGTGTCCAGGAACGGGTCGATCACAATGTTCTGCTTGCGCAGCACCAGGCCCATCGCCACGGTCACGGCGGTGCCGGTCTTGTCGTGCAGCTTGCCGGCCAGGAAGTGGCCGCCGCGGAAGGCGCCCGCGGCCACGGCCACGGTCTCGCTCTCGTCGGTGTCCACGTCCTCGTCCAGCACGGCCAGCTCCTTGGTGTCCACAATGTCGGTGGACGCGGCGGGCGCCCAAATCGCGCCGTTCTTGCGGAAAATCACGGTGCCGCGGTCGACCTCGCCGTTGCCGGGCTCAATCGCCACGGCGATGCGGTCAGCGCCTTCCTTGGCAGCCAGCAGATAGGTCGGCACATTGTCGCCGATTTTACCGTACAGGTTGCTCATCTCATGTCCTCCTCTCTCAGAACATGCCGTGCGCGTTGCACGCCACGTTCATCTCGGCCACCTCTTTGGCCATCCGCGCGGAGGCCTGCTCCGCGTCCTCACCGTCGTTGTCGGCCGTGTCGCCGGCCTGCACATTTTCCGCGGGGGCGGTTTCCCTTGCGCGGGCTTCCAGATAGCTTTTGGCCTGCTCGCGCTGTTTGGCGACCACCGCGCGGAAGAAGTCCTGCGAGCTGGTGCCGTCCGCCTTGGCCTGTGCGGCCATCTGCGCCCATGCCTCGCCTGGCGGGGTCAGCGCGTCGATTTCATCCACGCGCTCACGCTCGGCCCGCACGGCTTCCTGCGCCGCCTGGGCCAGCAGCTCAGGGTGTTCCGCCTGCAGCTGCTCCAGCGTCATCTCGGCAGTTGCGGTTTCTTTGGGTTCCATCGCTGTTCCCTCCTTGGGTGTATTTTCAGCAGGTAGACCGGTGGCAACTGCCGGTTCCCCGTTGCTGACAGTGTCAAGCGCGCTGTTGACCGCCCGCGCGTCTCGTATGGCCAGGCGCAGATCCTCCGGCACCCGCTGGTAACCGGCGCTGATCAGCTCCGCCCTCGCGGCCATCGCCTCCTCGGTGGCGCAGGCCGCCGCCTCCAGGTCTTCCTCCGGCATCACCTCGTCGCAGAAGCCCGCGTCCACGGCCTCCTGCGCGGTGTACCAGGTCTCGGCCTTCATGGCGTCCAGCATTTCCGCCGCCGTCTTCCCGGTTCTCGCGGCGTACATGTCCGCGATGTCCTCCTCGCCCTTCTTCAGGTAGTTGTAGGCGGAAAGCATCTCGTCGGCATTTCCGTACCGCCCGGAAATGGGCCGGTGGATCATGAACTCCGCGCCCTTCGCAATGCGCACCTTTGCGCCGGGGATCGTCGCAAACAGCGTCGCCGCCGAGCAGCAGTATCCCTCAATGTCCACCACCTTCTTCGCCGGGTGGTTGATCAGCATCGTGCGCATGGCCACGGCCTCGCTCACCACGCCGCCGGGGGAGTTGATGCGGATCACCAGCGTGTCCACGTCCCCCAGGCCCTTCAGCATTTTGTCGAACTTGTCGGCCGTCACGCTGGGGTCATCCTCGCCCCAGCTCCACGAGTCGATCACGCTGTAAATCTTGATTTCGCCCACGCGCTCCGCGGCCATCCGCATCTCGCAGCGCAGGGAAAACCGGCTCCTGCTCATGTCTTCGCCTCCCGTCCTTCCTCCTGCCGCGTGGTCGTTCCGGCCTTCGGCAGCTCTTCCTCCGGCGCCATTTCGCGCCGCGCGTCAATCTCGCGCTTTCTCTGGCGGATGATGTCGCGCCAGTCCGCGCCGTTGTATTCCATCGCTTCCTGCTCCTCGGTGGAAATGTTCAGCGCCACCCTCGCGGCGGCCGCGTTGGCTTCCTGCACAGGCTGCACGTGGCCCTGGCTCGCGCCGATCCACCGGCACCCGCACCACGCGCCGCGCACGGCCGGGTCATCGAAAAAGCCCGGGGCCTCAATCCTGCCCAGGGCCACCGCCTCCGCCAGCCACGCCTCGTATACCGGCTGGTTGAACATTTCGTTGAAGCGCTGGCGGTACCGTTTCACCACCCGCCAGAAGTCCAGCAGCGCGGCCTTCGCGGCCGTGTAGTTGCTGGAATACTTGTGCATCAGCACCTCCGGCGGAATCTCCACCGAGGCGCCGATCAGCGTCACCATCTCGCTCACAAAGCTCTCGAAGGTCGAGTTCTGCCGCCCCGGGTTCACGTCCTTCACGTCCTCGCCAGGGTCCAGCTTGTAGATCGCGCCGCTGCCGAGCTCCAGCTGCCGCTCGTCGTCGGTCACCTTTTCCTCGTCCGGTATCGCGTCGTCCAGCGGGAAGCGCCCGTCGTCCGCCTCCGAGGTGATGAACACCGTCAGCATCGCGGCCACGATGTTCGCCGCCAGTTCCGAGTCAATGTACCGGTCCAGCTGCTTGATCTGCTCGATCATCGCGCTCACGTAGGGCACGCCGCGGTGCTGCTCCGGCCGCTCGGCGGTCATCACGTGCAGCACGTTCGGCATCCCGGTGTCTTTTCCCCACGCGTCAATCGCCGTCCACTCAAGCCGCCCGGCCGGGTCCTCCATCAGCGGGTGGAAGCTGCTCACCCAGTAGCGCTTCACCTCGCCGTCGGAATCCACCTCTACGCCGTCGATGATCCGCCCGCCGCCGTCCACGGCCTTGGCCTCGCTCTCGCCGCCGCTCTCCGGGGTGGAAACCCGGTCCGCCTCCAGCAGCCGCAGTACCATTTGGTACGGATTCTGCGGGTTCGCCTTCGCCCCAAACAGCGCAAAGGCGTCGCCGCTCATCAGCATCGAGCGGAAGGTCAGCTCCTGCAGCACGTAAAAGTTGTGCTGCCGCGTCCAGTCGCACATCGGCGTCCGCGCCCACAGCTCAAACTCCCGCGCCGCCTGCGCCTGCCAGGCGTCCGCCGCCTCCTCGCTCAGCCCGAGGAAGTCCGCGTCAATCTGCGGCTTCGGCCGGATCCCGCTGCCCACCACGTTCGTCACCATGGTGGAAGGCGCCCCGCGCCCCACGCCGCCGCCCGCGTACAGGTCGCGCGCCCGCTTGCGCAGCGTCGCGCCCTGCAGGTCGATGTCGTCCTCCGCGCTGCCGCCGCCGTACAGCCAGCCGATCAGGCTGTTCTTCCTGCTGTTCGCGCCGTGCGCGCCGTAGCCGGTCGCGCTCATCCGCGCCCGCCGCACGGCTCTCTGGTTTCCGCGCCGCTGCGCCCGGTTCCCGGGGGTCACCGCGCTGATCAGCGCGCCCACCGCCCCGGAGAGGGCGCTTTTCTTCTTTTTCTCAGCCATGCCTGCCCCTTCTCTCACAGGTCGCGGGGCACCGCCCGCGCCACCTTTGTGGTGCGCGCCGCGCCGCTCAGCGCCTCGATGATGTTCGCGTAGCGCTGTATCTGCTTCTCGATGTCCGCCATGTCGATCATCGTCAGCCGCCTGGTGCCGATCACGTACTCCTTCACGCGGCCGGTCGCCAGCGCCTCCTCGCAGTCCTTCCAGATCTTCAGCATCCGCCGCGCTTCCGCCAGCGTGTACGCCGTCCTGATGGACATCGCCTCACCCCCTTCCCGTAAAACCGGCAAAAAGAAAACCGGCATAAAGCCGGTAAAAAGAAAACCGGCGAACGTTCGCCGGTTTCGTGTGCTGCCCGCCAGGGCCGCATTGATTAAACCTTGATCCCTGCTGATAAACGCCCGCGCGGCTTTTTCGGCGCGCCCTTGGGTGTTCCGGGCGTCACCTTCTTCTCGCCCCACAGCCGCTCCTCGGCGGCCCGCAGGTCGATGTCGAAGCATTTGAACGCCGCCCGCGCGTAGTTGCGCATGTCCAGCGGCTCGTTGCGAGTGTAGGTCTGCTCCCACACATACTGCGCCGCCTGCCGGCCCTTCGCCGGCTTCAGCACCCGCCGCTCGGAAATCAGGCCCCGGAAATATTCCTGGTCGTACCCGGCCTCCGGGTTGTCCGGATAGTGCATGTACCGCGCGCCCTTTTCGCTCACGCCCGTGTTATAAAGGATTGCTTCCTTTCCCGCGTACACGTTGATGATGAAAAGGTTCAGCCCGCGCCGGGTGGTCTTCTGCGTCTTGCTCAGCCGCACCAGCGGGCCGTCGTCGCGGTTGTTGCCCTTGATCGGGAAAATGCGCTTGTTCAGCCTCGCGCGGCAGCCGTTGTAAATCTCCTCGGTGTAGTGGCCGCCCGAGTCGATAAACGCCGCCGCGATCTTCAGGCCCTTCCCGTTTTCGAGGATCCACACCCTGTCCAGCAGCTCGTCCAGCTTCTGCCAGGTCTTCTCCTCGTCCGCGCGCCCTGGGATCACGCCGCGCCGGATACCCCAGCTCTCCTCGCTGCGGCCCCAGCCCACCACCTCGTATTCCAGGCGGTTGTCCTGCGTGTCCACGCCCATCGTCAGCGCCAGCACGCCGCGCGGCACCTCGGCGGGGTAGGTCTCCCGCCGCTCAAACAGCCGCTCCGGCTCGCCGGTCTCCGTCCGCAGCTCGAAGCTCTTGCCCAGCTGCAGGTTGTAGAAGGTTTTCAGCAGGTTCGCGTCGTCCTTGGAGTCCAGGAACAGCTTGCAGATTTCCTTCCAGTTCCCCCACGGGCTCATGAAGGCGTTCAGGTGGAAGCTCCGCACGCCCCGCTCCCGCGCCCTCGGGTTGCGCGGTATCCATTTTGCCGGTGCGCGCTTCACCGCCAGCTCGTCCATCAGGTGGCCGCACTGCGGGCAGCGCCATTTCGCGTCCGTCACCGTCCACTCGCTGTAGTCGCCCTGGGCAGCCGCCTCCTTCTCGAAGCGGATGTCCTCGAACACAATTTCGTGATACGTGTGGCAGCCCTCGCACTCCACGCACCACTCCTCCTGGGTGCCGTGCGTGAACTCCTTCTCGATCCGGCTCGCGCCCTTGTCCGTCGGGGTGCTTGTCAGCACGATCTTCCGGTTGAAGAAGGTCACCGTGCGCTCCGTGGCCAGCATCACCGGGTCGCCCTCGGTGCCCGCCGACTTCGGCATGCGGTCCACTTCGTCCATAAACAGCTTCTGGATCGGCCGCCCCGCCAGCCCCGCCGGGCTGTTTGCGCCCGTCAGCGCCAGGAAGCCGCCGGGGAAGGATTTGTTCATCAGCGTGTTGCCGCCGTCCCGGCTCTTCGCCTCGTGCACCTTCCGCCGCAAAACAGGCGAGGCCGCGATGTTGTCCGCCAGGCGCTCCTTGGAGAACTTCTCCATGTATTCGTCGCTCGGCCCCACAAACAGCATCGGTCCCGGGTCCAGGTCCACCGATCGGCCGATCATGTTCAGCACCATGTCGGTTTTCCCGACCTGCGCGCTGCTCATCACGACGATTTTCCAGATCCCCGGCTCGGTGTACGCGTCCATGATCTCCCGCTGGTAGGGCGCGCGGTCGTTCTTCCACGGTCCCGGCTCAGCGCTCTTTGAGGTCAGCACCCGGTTTTTCTCCGCCCATTCGCTTACACTCTCCGCGCTCGGCGGGCGGAAGCAGTCCAGCGTCGCGCGCGCGATGTCCCCCAGTTTCATCCGTCCACCCCGTGTAGCGTATTACTCCTCGGCGTCCTCCGTCTCCTCGCCGTCGGTCTCCAGCTCCTTCGGCAGCGGCGTGTCCGCGATCAGCGCCAGCGCCTCCCGCACACTCTCCTCCAGGTTCGCCTCGATGATCCGCGCGTCGCCGATCATCACCAGCTTCGGCGCCAGCTGCTTGGGCAGGTTCATCAGCCGCGTCCGCACGCTGGTGGCGATGTCCGCCCACAGCTTCACCGTCTCCCGGGCGTCCACCACCTCGCCCTTCATCAGCGCCAGCTGTATTTCGCTCTTCTGCATCTTCACGGCCTCGTGCCTGGCCTTCACGGCTTCCAGGTCGTCGCTGCCGTTTTCCGCCGCGCTCACCTTGTACGCCACCCAGTTTTGCACAAAGTCCCGCGCGTCGTACTTGCCGTCCGCGTCCTTTTCCGGAAAAAGCCCCGCCTTCCCGTTTTCCCGCAGCGTGGTGTCGATGTTGTGCAGCTGCCGGTAGGTGTACCCGGCCAGCTCGCTCAGCTCCTGCTTGCTCAGCTTCAGCTCCAGCGCCATTTTTCACCCCTTATGCGTGGCTCAGCCGCCAGTCGAACTCGTGCGCGGTGTACTGCTCCAGTCGCCGCCCAATCCGCTTTGCCGTCTCCGGCTCGGATCGGTTCGGCGGCATCTGGCTGCTCGCAATGCCCACCGGTTTCACCAGCGTTCTGGTGCCGCCCAGCCTTGCCATCACGCGCCCCGCCGCGTAGAAGTGGATCCGGTTGCCCTGATCCGGCAGTTTCGAGGGCCCCGCCTTCACAATGTAAGCCAGTACCTTGTACCGCCTGCGGCTGTTTTTGCCGCTCAGCCAGCCCTTCCGCTGCACCGTGCTCAGCTTTTTCCTGCCCGTGAGCCCGCTGATAGAGGCTCTCGCTTCATAGTCCTGGCCGATCACGCCGCGGATGTCCTTCACCGATATCACCGTCCGCGTTGTGCCGATCTGCGGGCTCCGCACGGCCCCGGCGGCCCTTCCGGCGCTCACGTGGTACTTGGGCGGCACGGTACCTTTCACAACCTGCCGCACGCTGCCCGCCATCTTTTTCATGATCTGGTACAGCGCCGCGTCCCTTTCCGCGCCGCCCAGTACCATCTCGATGTGCTGCAGCTTCTCCAGCAGGTCGCTCGCGTCAACCCGTATTTCTCCCCTCATTCTCCGCCCTCCCTTCGCCGCGTTATCGCAAAAGCCCGGCGCGGGCAATGCTGCCCGTCGCCGGCCGCGCGGAGCCGGGCGCGGGGTGTTCGTCCGGTTTTCCACGCTGCCATTGTAGCACACCCCGCCATTAACATTCATTATCTTTTATTTCACTCTGGAAAATATTTTTCGAGTATCTTGTGCCGCAGCCGGAAGGCGCTCAGGCTGTTCATCCCGAGCGTAACCGCGATAATCGCGTCGCTCTCCCCATTGGCGTAATAGCTGATCAGCACGGACCGGTCGCGCCCGTCCGGCACGCTCATCACCAGCCCCCAGAAGCTCTTCGCCAGCGCGTCAATCTCCTTCACCTGCCGCACCAGTCGCTCCTCCAGGCCCTCCAGCGCCTGCACCGCGGCCAACACCGGCTCGTTCGTCCCGCGCCCCTCGCGGTCGTAGCTCAGCCCATGCAGCCCGCCCGGCTCCCCGCCGATGTGCAGCAGCTCCATCTGCTTCTCGATCGCCGCCTTCTCGAACATTGCGCTCCGGTAGCTCTCCAGTATCGCCCGCTTGCCCGTCTTCTCCACGCTCGCGCCTCCCGTTTTTTCCGTCCCGAAAAAATCGCCTTTTTCGTGCCGTTCCGGTTCCGCTCGCGTTCGGTTATTCGCTTGTTGTCAGGCCGCCAGCCGCGCCCTCTTGCCGGAGCGCTCTTTGAAGGGGAGGGGAGTCAGTCATCGGGATCCTCCGCCACTTCCTCAAACCCCCGCACCCAGCTCACGCTCTCCCAGTTCACCACCGCGCAGCCCTCGGCCAGCATCTCGGCGTAGCTCATGGCCTTGCCGTTGTCCGCCCCCGTAAAGTCGAAGCACCCGTTGTTTCTCCTGACGAAAACGGTCTTCGTCCGGTCCATCACGGCCTTGTTCCCGTTGGAAAAGTACACCATGATCTTGTCCGGCAGCTTGCCAGGCGTTTCCCGGCTCAGCTGCTCCTGCGCCGCCTCCGCGGCGTTTTTGTAGCCCAGCTTCATCTGTCGTCCCTCCTTAGTCCGGTTCCGGTTGCACCGGGTCCAGGTCGTTCGCCCGGGGCTCCAGAATGTTCAGGCGCCTCTCCATCTTGCCCGTAAACTCGCTCAGCGCGTCGTGGTCTGCCTTCAACTCTTCCAGCTGGTCGTTCAGCCGCTGGCACCAGTCCTGCGCGTTCTTGAAGTCCGCGTTCTCCGCCTGCAGCGTGTCCCGCGCGGCCTCCCGCAGCTCCTCGATGGCCCGCAGGGCCGCGCTGTGGCCCGCGTCCATTTTCCGCTTCCACTGCGCCAGCTCCACTATCTTCACCGCCGCCAGCGCGACCCCGCCGCACAGCGTCGCGATCCCCAGCGCCATCAGTGCGATTTCCAGCCCGTTCATTTCCACCCCTCCATGTAGGCCTCGTTCATTTTGTCCCGGATCTCCAGCAGGTCGTCTGCGCCGGCGCGCATGTTGCTCACCCGCAGCCGCTTTCCGCTGGTGCCGTATTTCACCACGGTGCAGTTTTTCCACGTCTTCTCACCGTGCCGGTCCGCGCTGATCACCTGCACCCGGCTGCCCTCCGGCAGCCGCTTCACCTCCGCGGCGGTCAGTCGCTTTCCCCCGCCCAGCCATTCCGGCAATATCATGCACTACGCTCCTCTCTTTTTCTACGCGGTCCACCGCCTGCCACGCCCGGTAAAGGGACCACGCCAGCGGCTTGTGTATATAACCCAGCCCCACGGCTGCATCGTATTCCTTCCGTACAATCTCCAGCGCCTCATCCAGCGTCATCCGGCCATGCCGCCCCCTCCATCTGGCTCTCCGTCGGCCGCCCCAGCCAGTACCGCACCGCGCAGCTGCGGTCCGGCAGCAGCATCCGCTCGTTGATGTCCGTATCCATTCCCGCGCCGTGCATCACATTTCCCAGCTTTTCCACCGGGGCCAGCTCGCGGATCATCTTGCCGTTGCCCACCGCATCGCCATCCTCGTTCAGGTCGAAGTCCTCGCACCACACCTCCTCCCACGCCACCGCGTGGTCGGGCAGCGCCTGTATCTCCTCCAGCGACAGCAGCCGCGCCTCCTTCAGCGGAAGCGCCAGCCAGTGCTCAAATATCCACCGGTGCGCCTCGCTGATGATCCTCCGGTCCTCCGTCGGCAGCGCGCCCTTCAGCCCGCTGATCCGCTTCAGCCCGTTCAGCATCGTCTTCTCGTCCATGTCCTTTTCACCCCTTCAGAAAACTTGCGCCGCCTTCCCGGCCAGCCTGATCCTGATCTTGTCCAGCGGATCCGTGCTGATTTCCCAGCCGCACTGCAGCAGCGTGCACTCCGCCTCGGCGATTTCCAGCGCCATGCCCCGCAGCTCCGCGCCGTCCTCGCCCCATTCCTCCTGCACAATCAGCACGTCACCCACAATCGGCTGCCCGTGCTCGTGCGTTTTGTACAGCCAGCTCGCGATCGGGTTCAGCGTGGGCTCGTCCCGCAGCCGCCCCTCCTCGTCCGCGATCATCACATACGGCTCGTCCAGCCCGCGCGGCCGCACCACCTCGATGTGGTCGCAGCCAATCTCCCCGGCGTACCACCGCCACCCCGCGCCTTCCGGCATCTCCACCGCCGCGCATTTTCCGTCCGTGCCCACCTTCACTGCCCACATTCTTTCTGTCCCTCCATGCGCTTTATCAGGCTGTCCGCCAAATCACACGCGCCCTGAATGTAAAACAGTGAGCGCGTGACTGACGCATCGTCACACTCCCAGATGCACAGGGATTGTATAATGTCCATCAGTTCTGTGCGAACCTCATTAGGTGTAATAAAATATCGTGTAATCGGTTCAGCCATCGTGTTCCTCCTTGTCCGTGTCGGCTACATCCGTCAATGAAGGCGCATGTTTCAGGTTATTGATCACATCGCACGACCGTATCATTTCCGTGTCATCTTCACAGTCCAGCAGCATCGTCACTGCCTTTATTGCGTCATCAAGGCTTAGCATCTTCATCGTTTTTTCCTCCTTCGGCGGTTCAGGTTCTACACTCAGTCGATAGCGCGTGCCTCTGTAATTAAACAATAAGCTTTTTTCTTCTTGTAACAGGTATTGTGCAACCGACAATACAGCTTCTTGCGTAACATCGCTTTTGTTCTGCCATAGATTTTTATTCCGACTGTTGAGCGTCCCTGCGTAAATGCCAAACGCGCCGCATCCAACATGATATTCAGCCATTATTGTCACCTTCCTTCGGCGGCTCAGGCCATAGCGGATTAATAACGGTTCTGAATTCATTCGACTTTCCGAATATCAGCCATGCACCGATTACACAAATCCACCATCCCAGTTTTGTCCTTGTGCCTATCTTCACATCCTTCTGTGGAGATTTCGTAACGGTGCAATTCCCATCGTTAAAATATAGAGCCAGCCTTATGCAGTTCAATTTTCTATCAGAGTTTGGCATCATTCACGTTTGCCCTCCTTCGGCGGTTCGGGCTTAAACGCCATATCCAGAGCGAGTAGCGCGCAATCCGGCAGGATCATCGCCTCTACGCCGTCACACATCACTCTCATGTAAACGCTCCCGATAGGATTCTTTCAACGATATGCAGTCTGAAGTATACCTTGTCAGGCTCCGCGCCCCATTCAGGCTTCCCTTTCCCCGTGTCGAGCCAGCACCGAATCACAAGCGACGGGCTGTCCTTGCGGTAGCCGGCCCTCAGGCGCACATAGAAGCACGATAAACCGTCGTAATAAAACCTTGGCGCATTGGTGAAGCGGGCGTCATAATAAGGCGTGATGTCCCGGTATTCCTCTTGCTTGTCGCCGCCCAGGATCATGTCAAACCATTGTTTCTCGATCGGTAGCGTCAGCATCCCACTTCACCGCCTTTCCCCATCAGCACAGAACCAATCCGGTTTATGATTTACACCGCCACACGTTTTGAATAAGTATTCCCCGTTAATGATGGTATCAGCTCCATGCTTACAATCCTTGCACCGAATGATTTCAGGTTGCTCCTTCAGTAGGGCGAGAGCGTCACGCATTAACAGCTTGCAAGTGCATCCTGTATATCCTGCCGGATAATATGGGCAATCGGTATGATCTCGTCCACCCGTACTATTCCATTCTCCTGCCGAGCATATTTCCAACCCTTTGATAACCTCCTCCCTGTCAGTCATCCCACTTCACCGCCTGTCCGCAGAACTTACAGAATTTTGTTTCATCAATCTTTTTGTTTACGATAGCTCTATCACATGACGGGCAATAGCCTACTTCCATTCCTTCGATAGAATCAGCTATACCAATAACTTGTTTAGGCTCCTGCTCCTTCAGGTCGCACGTCTCGCACCAACGATCCTGCGCTATGCGAATAATGTCCTTGGCGTCATACGACAGCTTGCTCAACATGCCTTGTGTAATCTCGCATATCACAATCTGATATTGCGTTAAAGCATAATCGACGCCCTCTGGGGTCAGTCCATGATTCTCTGCAATTTCTTCAAGCGTCATTCGTTTTTCTCCTCAAACTTCCTGCACCACTCATGCGCCGGGCATTCCAGGCACTCCTCGTAGGTCATATAGCACTCGTCGCTGCACGCAAAGCCGTCCAGCTTCACCATGGCTATCCTGTCTTCTTCGTTGTTCCAGTCCATAAAATCCCTGCCGTGCCAGTAGGCGTCCAGCTGCGGCCGACGGTGCGCCCGCAGCTCCGTGAAGCTGTACCAGTCGAACGTACCGTCGCTATGGTGCAGGGCCTTCTGAATTGCGCCGCCCCTGGTCTCCGCGAACACGATGTAGTTGATCCCCGTGTCGCAGTTCTGGTCAGTCACGTTCCACGCCTTCAACCGTGTCCGCCTCCTCATCCTCGATTCTTTGCCGGATAAATACCTTCCACGCGCCAACCCGCGCCGTCCGGTCGAGTCTGTGCGTCACGCCGCGGTTCGGCGGCCAGGCGTAATCGGCGAGGAACTCAGCCGTCACGCGGATCGCTCTTTCTTCTCCCGTCTCCCTCAGCGCGTCCAGCGCCCTCCGCATCAGGTGGTCCCTGCAAGCGAAGCCGAACCCCGGCCCGCCCTCTGAGCATACCGCGCAGTCCGGCTTTGCCAGGTCTGCCGTGCAGGCTTTCAGGTCGGCTATCACCTTTTCCCGCTCATTCATCATCCCATACCAGCCTTTTCCCGCACTCCGGGCAGTATTTCCCGCGGTACATGTCCGAGCCGACCGCCTTGTGGCCGCAGTCTCCGCAGGCGTATATGTCGTATGGATATTGCTTGATCCTGACCGGCTTTGCCGTCTGCCTGTCCATCGCTTCCTCCGCGTCCCTGTGCAGCCTCTCCAGGCACCGCTGCCAGCTTTCGTCGTCGTCCGTCGTGGCCTCGGTCAGATACGGGCACCCGGCGCCCAGGCATTCGTCTTCCGTCTGCCCCCATACCTGGCACGCCCGCAGCCCGGCCTTCACCTTTCCGATGTCAGCCATCCCACTTTTCCGCCCCTCTCTGTCTGGCCTCTGGTTCGGCCGTCCAGCAGCGCCACGTTTTTCTGTATTTGTCCCAGTCGAGCTTGTAATCCTCTTCCGGTATGTCGAAGTGTATCGAAGTGTCAAAGTCCTCAAAGACATATGGATCGCAATAAACCCGCAGGTGGAATATATCCCTTTCGTCCAGAAGCTCCAGCCACACATAGCTTCCGTGAAGGTCAGTCTTCTGGATTTCCTTCAGCTCCAGCACCCGCGCCTCCGGCTCCTTCAGCATCTCCACCGCCGCCCGTATCACATCCGGGTGCGGGTGGTTGATGTACACCCGCTGCGCGAGGTAGCTTTCAAACGCCCTGATCACCGCCTCGCGTGTGATTTCCCTGTCACTCATTCACCTCTACCGCCTTTCTCAGCTTCACCACTCGGAACGGCAGCCCCAGTAGCAGCTTTGTCCACCGCTCCACCTGCCGTATCTTCCCGACCATCTCCAGCACCCGGTACGTGTCCGCCGTGTAGTACACCGCGTCCTCACCGATCCACAGGTGCCCGTCCTCGATCAGGAACCGCAAATACAGGCTCTCTCGGGCGATCGCCGCCACCAGCTGCTCCTCCTGGGTCATTCCGCGGCCCTCCGCCCGCACCACGGGCAATACTGCATCCGCAGCTCCTTTCTCAGGCCCCGGCTCCATTTGCCCACCACCTTGCCGCACTCCACGCACCGCCATTCGCTGATGCCCGGCCCGGCCTCGGCGTCCGTCTGCTGGAAGCGCGTTGTCCGCCGCATCCATTTCAGCACGTCCTGCGCAAGCGCCGTCGTGCACCCCTTCGTGTACGGGCACACGTCGCAGACCCATTTCCCGTCCTCCAGGCAGGCGTCGCCCTTCGCGCATAGCTTCGCGCCCTCGAGGATCCTTTTCTCCAGCTCGCTCATTTTCTCACCCCGGATGCCGCATCACGGTGCGCGCTTAATCCGGCCCTCTTCACTCATCCAGTAGCAGCTTCCAGACTTCCTCATCCACGCCGTCCGGTTTTCCCTCCGGCAGTCTCTCCGGAACCGCCGCCGGCGTCCGTTCCGGTGGCCGCAGCGCCCGCAGCAGCTGCCCCAGCTGCCGCACCACGTCCTCGTCGAAGGTCGCCTCACGTGCCCCGGTCTCGGCCATCAGCGCCACCGCCTCGTCCATCTCCCGGATGTAGTGCCGCCGCATTTCCTCCAGCTGGTCCATTTCTCGCCCTTTCCTCCAGCAGCGCGATCAGCGCCGCCGCGTCTTCGTGCAGCCTCCGCACGCACTCGATGCCCTCGCCCTGGTACGGGCACCCGTCCGGGCATTCCTCCTCCGCCTCGGCGCTGTACACCCGGCACAGCCCCAGCGCGGCCTTGATCCTCCCGGCGGAAAGCATCACGCGTACCCCATGGTCTTGCCCTTCAGCCGCCATTCCTTCTCCGGCGGGTAGTTGCCCGTCTCGTAAATCTCCCCGTGCAGCGGCCCCTCGGCCCACACCGTAAGGATCCTCCGGCCGAACCGCTCCCGCAGCGCGTCGCGTATCTCGCCCAGCGTCGCGTATTCAAACGCCTCGCCGGTCAGGTCCTCGCTCACCTCGTCCACCTTCCACGGCAGCGTGTCCGCGCTGATCAGGCCCGCGCCCTCCACCATCACATGCAGCAGGCCGTCGTCCTTCCACAGGCAAAGCCCGTCGTCCACCACCTGCCCCAGCCGTTTTTCCTCGTGGAATGTCGCCGAGGTCACCGCGGGCGTCTCGTATTCCGCCCGGCGCTTCTCAAAGTCCGCCAGGCATTCCTCCCGGCTGCGGAAGTAGTTCTTCCCGATGCTGTTCAGGCTCCCGCCGCACATGTACGCGTCCAGGAACTTCGCCTCGTCCACGTACTCCACGCACATCGGCACCGCGTGCCACTCGACCGGATCCTCGCGCTCCTTGTGGTGCCCGCGCATCCGCCACAGCACGTCCCCGACCTTCACCCCGTAGTCTTCCATTCGTCCGTCCTTCCTTTCGTCTCAGTCGTTCATCCGGATCACAAGGTTCAGCTCTTTTCCCAGCCATTCCAGCCCGGCCTTCGTCAGCCGGTACGTCCGCGCCGGCTTCCCGTCGGTCATGTACTCGGCGTATTCCGCCAGCCCCGCGCCCACCAGCTCCTCGAAGTCCCTGTCGATGCCCGCGCAGCTGTAGTGGTTCCGCCACGCCCTCCAGTACACCACGCCGTGCCGCACATACATGTGCCCCGGTGTGTCGGCGTAGTCCAGCCCCACCATGTGCTTCACCCGCTGCCGGAACGTCGTGTAGCACACTCCGTCCTCGCCGTACTCGTAGTCCTCCAGCGGCAGCCGCGCCACCGCCGGTCTTTTCTCCTCGCTCATTTTCCTCTCGTGCCTTTCTTTCGTTCTCTCGCCCCGTCGGCTCTCGCGCCCCTAAAATCGCCCCCGCTTGCGGGGGAGATGCCGCGCACGCGGCAGAGGGGGCCTCACCACGGAAACTCCTGCCTGAAGTCGCTCCCCATGGTCTCCCGCAGGCTCTCCTTCATGAACAGCGGGATATTTTCCTGCTCGCAGCGGATTGCCAGCTTCATCACCCACTCTTTTCTGGGCTTCACTTTGTCCTTCCGGTTCCCGGTTTCCGCGCCCACGATCACCCAGTCAAAGATCGGCCGGATCTCGAACGGCGTGCGCTGGCTTTTCAGGAAAATCTCATCCATCAGCCGCTCCACGCCGCCCTGGATGCCCAGGTCCCGCTCGTTTTTGACCTCCATGATGTCGCACCGCATCGGCTCCACGCTCAGGAAGCGGTGCTTGATGTACGGCGTGATGGCCCCGCTCATCCGCCACAGGTACCAGAAGTTGCTCGCCGTCCCCAGGCGGCTCATCTGGTCCTCCGGGTTGAACGGGTGCTCTTCCTGCGCCCACGGCAGCCGCTCGCTCCCGGTGTAGGTCACCCCGCACCACATGTTGTCCGTGTAGGCGTCAAACTCGGTATAGCCCGGCCATTTTTCGTTATTCGGCCAGAAGCCGTACCACGTCGGGTCCTTCGTCAGGAAAAGGTACCGGTGCTGCGGGGCCTTCGCGCAGGCCTTCAGTACCTCTACCTTCCACTCGTCCGGCACCCAGCGCCCGTACATGTCCGCCATGCTGCACACGAAAATGTTTTTCGGCTTTTTCCACCCCTGCGGAATGTCCAGCCGCCCGCGGTGCAGCGTCGGCTCGAAGCCGTAGGGGTAGGGGAGCACTTCGTACTCCGCCTCGTGGATCCGCCATTCCCGGCCGCAGGCCGTCACCGTCCGGCTGAAGATGTCGTCCCGGCTGATCTTCCCGTCAAACCGCCGCGCGATGCTCCTCGCGTAGCAGTATTCGCACCCGTGGTAGCAGCCGGTGATCGGGTTCCACGTCGCGTCGCACCAGTCAATCTTTGTCCTGGCTCCCACCGGCGTCCCTCCTCCGCAGCTGCTCATGCCACCATTTGTGCATCATGTCGCTGTCCTCATCAATCTCCTTGATGATCATCTCCACATACCCGCAGGCCGTGCGCACGTTTTCCATGCACTTTTCCGTCAGCCCCTGGTGGTCGGCGTCCATCGCGCCCTCCAGCGCCTCAATCTGGTTCTTCGTCACGCGCAGCCATTTCCGCAGCTGCAGCATGTACATCTGCCCGTCACTCAAATTCTGCATCCGGTCCGCCTCCTGCCCACGCGTAGGGGCATTCCCCGTTCTTCCCGCGCTCCTTCTTTTCGCCCGGCACGCACTCCAGCGCCTGCCGTATCGGGCACCCCTTGCTCTTGTACGGCCCCACCGTGCAGTAGTACGCGCATTTGCTCTCCAGCACGGCCTGCGTCAGCGCGTTCAGGTGCTCCACGTCCACCGTCACAAAGCCGGTCACCCTCGCCTTCGAGGCCACCGTCACCTCCGCGCCCACCAGGCTCCCGTACAGTGCCTTCAGCTGCAGCCTGCTCGCGTGGTCCGTCATCCGGAAAAGCGCGTTTTTCAGCAACCCCGGCACCGTCTGCAGGTTCCGCACGCCCGTTCTCCGGGCCAGTCCCTGCAGATCCGGCGCATAGGCGTCCAGCAGTCCCAGGCACGCCCATATCGCGTTCACGGCCTCAAATTCCGTGCCGCTCAGGTGCACCGTGTCCGGGTTCGCCTCATCCTGCCGGGCCAGCTCTTTGTCCGGCGTGCGCAGCAGCTCCTCCAGCTCCTGCGTCTCCGTTTTTTTCACGCGGTATTCTCTGGTCAGCATTTGCGCATCCCTCCCGCCAGGTCCCGCCGTATCGCCGGGCGTATCTTCACCCCGCGCTCCGTCAGCACCCGCCGCACCGCGTCCGTGCTCGCCCGGTACTGCTCGCCGATTTCCTGCATCGTCGCCCCGTCCAGGTACTGCTGCACAATGTCCTCTTCATCCAGGTCGCGCCTTTTGTTTCCGCCGCCGTTTTTCCGCAGCTCCCACAGCCCGCGCTCGCGCACCACGCGCTCCACCTTCCATTCCGCCACGCCTGTCCGCCTGCGTATCTCCGCGTAGCCGATTTTTTCTTCCACGTACAGCCTGGCGCATTCGTCCAGCAGCTCCGGCGTGTACTTCGGGCGCTTCCGCGCCCCGCCCGGGTTCCCGATCCTGCCGTCCTTCTTCGCGTCGTCGGCTCTTTCCCACGCCCGCATGCAGCTGTACCGGCAGAAGTATTTCCCCCTGCTTTTCCATCCCCGCTCCGCCGTGGGGACGAAGCGCTTCCCGCACCACTTGCATTTTCGGTCGGCAAACGCTCTGATCGTGCCGTTTTCGGTTTCCATTGTTCGTCCTTTCATTCCGTCGCCGCCGCCTGGGGGCGGGCGCTCAGGCCCGCCTCCACGTCGGCGTCCGTCTCCCAGCCCCGGCTCTCCCAGTCCTCCAGCAGCTTCAGCGTGTAGCTCAGTGGGCTCACCAGCGCCTCGCGCCGGTGCCGCTCCTCCGTCTTCCTGATCGCCCTGGCCACCAGGCTCAGCGGGTAGTATTCGCTGCCGATCAGCCGCCGCATCCGCTCTCCGTCCACCCCGGGGTACAGCGTCCGCAGCGTCCCGTGGTAGTCCATCGCCTCTATCTCCGCCCTGCCCCTCAGCCGCGCCGCCTCGCGCGCGCGCGCGGGTTGAGTATCATCATCCATCTGGTCTTCTTCAGAGGGTTTACTCTCCGTCTTACTCTCTGTATAGTCTCTATCTATCTTGGGCTGGGTTTTGGGCTGGGTTTTGGGCTGGGTTTTGGGCTGGGTTTTGGGCTGGGTTTTGGGATAAATTTTGACCCAACTTTTGCCCTCCGTCGGAATTTCCACCTCCGGCGTGAAGTTATCCACAGGTTTTCCACAGAAGTTTTCCACAACCTGTGGAAAAAAGTAATTCAGCTTGTACTGCGGCACCTCCTTGTTTCGCTTTCCCGCCAGCACGGCGATCAGGCCGCGCTGCGCCAGCCGGTTCCTCGTGCTGAGGAAGGTGGCCTTGCTCATCCCTACCCGTCCGAGCATCACCTGATTGGAAATGCCGATGAACCCGCTGGGCCAGACATTCGCTTTGGCTCGCCTGTTGAAAAAGTAAAACAGTTGCAGCCAAACTGCGACCTCGCTGGGCGTCAGCCTCTCATCCGTCGCGTACTCAATAAAGGCGTTCATCTCTCGCACGTAGTCGATTAGCACCAAAGGCTCGCTTTCCATGCCACCCCTCCGCCGTCCCCGGCTCCTGTGTCAGCTTCCTTGTTTTTTGTTGAGGCGTCCGGCTTTTTCCCGATTCGTTACGGCGCCAGTCCCAGCCCCCGCAACACGCTGCCGAGTTCCGCTCTGCTTTGCCATCTGCTGTTCAATCCTTGACTGTTCCAAACTGTGCCTCCGCTGTGAATCGCCTTGCCTCCCCGCGCCGTTGCATCTTATAGCGTGGTGCAGCCTTTCCTTTGCTTTTCTTCTTGATTCACTGCCAAACACCTCGCCGTTTTGCCTTTCCTAAGCTGTGCCTTGCTTAGCTATGCTGTTGCTGTGCTCTTGTGGTACCGTGCCATGCCATGCGTTGCCCTGCCGTTTCTGTGCAATGTCCCGCTCCGTTCAGCCTTGCCGTTGCCGTTATTTCTTAACGCATCTGACCGCTGCCTCGGCACTACTGCTCAGCGCGTTCCCGCGCACTGCCGAAGCCGTGCGGTGCCCTGCCATGCCCTGCCCTGCCGTTGCGCTGCTTTGCTCGACCAAGCACCGCGCCGCCAAGCTTCGCCGTGCGACGCCGTTTCTATGCCATTCCCGGCTGTGCTCCTCTTTTGCTGTGCTATTCTGAGCGCATCGGTACCACTCTCCTTCTGCGCCATCCGTACCGTCTCCTTGCCATGCCATGGCTATGCTATTCCTTGCTCTTCCATCGCAGTGCAGGTCGGTGCAATGCTCAGCCATTGCGTTTCTTGACTTTTCCGTGCTCTGCCAACGCGTTTCGCATCAACCCTATGCTCTTGCTCTTCTGCTCAGGGCGCCACCAATCAATGCCATTCCGTTGCCCGGCCTTTCAGCGCCATACAATTCCTCGGCCATGCCCACCAGATCAATGCTATTCCACGGCGACGCTCATCATTTCCCTGCCTTTCCCCGGCGAGTCAGTGCATAGATGCTCTGCTCCTGGCCGTTGCGCTGCCTATCGATGCAGTGCTGAGCCGTTTCTGTTCAAAGCGCTGACCAGCGCCACATTTCCGAAGCCGTGCTCACCCGATCAGTTCCATTCCATCGCATTTCAAATCTTAGCATTACATTGCCACCGCGCTGCTGGTCGATGCCAAGCCATGCCGTTGCGTTGCAAGTCCTTTCCAACCGGCGCCATGCCTCGGCTTTGCGGTGTTGCGCAGTGCGCTGCTCGTCGCTTCTCTGCGTTTCCTGTCTTCGCTATGCCCATACGCAGCACCGCGACTCTGCTCCGAGCAAAGCCACTCCGTCTCAATTCTTCGCGTAGGGGTTCAGCTTCGCGGCCATGCCCAGCACCTTGCTGCGCTTCTGGTACTCGCACGGCTTGTCCTTGTTCCCGCCGATCACCTTGCCGTTGTCGTCCAGCTCCTCCCACACAAAGCGGCCCTTGCCGCTGTTGCGCCACTGGCCCAGCCCGCACACCGTGCCGTAGTCCAGCCATTCCCGCACCATGGGCACGTCGCTGTCCACCAGGCACTGCACTTCAAACAGCATCATCGTCCCGGCGGGCGCGGCCTCGCTGTTGGCCAGCGCCACGCGCTCGCCCTGCGCGGTCTGTGCCCGCAGCGGCCGCTGGCAGTCTTCAATCTCACCGCTCAGCCACAGCGGAATCTTCCGCCCTTCCGCGCCGTACACATGAATCCGCCCGTCGATGTTCTGCCGGTACGCCTTGCACTTCGAGCTCTTCGTGTCGCTCACCTTGCTCAGCATTTTGCACGCGCTCTTGAAGAAGCCGCGGATCTGGTAGTCCCACAGCACCGGCTCTCCGTTTTTGTTCCTGCCGAAAATGGTCATCGCCTTTTCTACCTGGGCGTCCACCACGGCCTGCACCTCTTCCTCGGACATGGCCTTCAGCTCGTCCTCGGTCAGCGTCTCGTCCTTGTTCTCGTGTACCCGGCTCGCGATGTACGTCTCGTGGATCTTCGGGTCCGCGCTTTCCGTTCCCAGCAGCTCCTCCGTCAGTGTCAGCCTCACGTTCAAGTGTTTCATGTTTTTTCACCCCGTAATTCTTTATTCCTGATCCCTTCCCAGCAGCCAGTCGGCGCTTTTCCCCAGCTTCTCGCCGATTTCCTTCAGCCGCACGCTGTCGGGCATGTGCTTCCCGTTGCAGTAATTGCTCACCGCAGCAGCGCTCAGCCCGTACTTTTCCGCAAAGGCCCTCCTTTTCAGCCCGCTCTCTTCCACCAGCTGACGGAACCGCCGCGCGAAGGCGGGGCAGCTCTCCTTCCACTCCCTGCTGTTTCTGGGTATCATTCCTTAACCTTCCCTGAGTATTTTTTTAAGTGTCGTCCATTCCTTCCAGTCGTCCACCAGCCGCATTGCAACCTGGTATTCTCCCTTCGGCACCTCGCTGATCTTGCCCACGCCCCACCGCACGCACACGCTCTTGCGTATCGCTCGGGCGATCTGGTTCTTCTTTTCCTTGTCCTCTGTCCCGATGGCCGTGGCCAGCTCCCCGGCCCGTTTCCGGATCTCCGCGTTCAGCAGCTGGCACTGCTTTGCGCTCACCGGCGTCATCCAGCGCACCTCTTTTTCGAGCGCCTCCATCCGCCGGTTCTGCGCCTCCATCTGTGCGGCCATCGCGTTCAGCGTGTACAGCATCGGCGTCATAATCTCCCGCACCGCCTCCGCCACGGCCATTGTCATGGCCTGCGCGGGCGCGCGTTCCCGCTCCTCCGGCAGCGTCAGCTCACTCATGCGATGCTCGCCTCCGCTTCCGTAATCCCCGCGGCCGCCCGCACCCTGCCGATCCATTCCTCCAGCGGGCGCAGTGCCAGGTCGAAGGCGTGCCGCTCTTCCCGGCTCCGTGGGTGAATCGTCGCCATCCGCGCGTTCCCCAGGATGAAGCCCGCCACGCGCTTGCCCAGCTCCTCGGCAGAAAGCGGTCTCTCCTCCGTCTCCTCCGCGCGGATCCGCTGGCTCATCTCGTCCAGCTCCGCCGTCTGGCTCCGCCGGTGCTCCTCGTCCAGCGCGGCCATCAGCGCCTCGCTGTCGGCCAGCTCCTTCTTCAGGCGGGTGTTTTCCTTGTCCTTTTCCGTGAAAAGGTTGAAGATTTCCTCATACTGCCCGCGCAGCACCTCCACGTCCGCCTTCATCGCCTGCAGCTCGTCGTCCTTCTTCGAGATTTCCTTCCGCTGCTGGGTGATGATCTCGTCCCGCTCCATCGCCGCGTGCGCCTGGTAGGCGTTCTCCGCCTCCTGGCCGAACGTGGTCTCCGGCTTCTTCCAGTCCTTCACCGCCCGTTCAATCTCCCGCACGCTCATTTTCTGCGGATCCTTCTGCGCGATAAAGGCCTCCTCGTCTCCGGCGGGCAGGCTCAGCATCTTCACCATACCGCTCATGCTGATCCCGTCCGTCAGCCGTTTCCCTCCGAAGCGCTCCCATACCTGGATAAACTGGTTCACCGTCCGCGGCTCGTAGTCCGTGCAGCTGCGCACCCAGTCTTCCCATTCGCCGTAGGGGCATTCCTTCCGCGCCTCCGCGAACTCGTGGCCGATCTCCAGCATCCCGCCCTGCACGCTCTCCGTCAGTGTCCGGATCCGCGCCGCGCGGTACACCCTTTTCTCCTCCCAGCGCATCGCCGGGAGCCTGCTTGCTTCCATTTTCCGCTCCTCTCTCTCCCGGAGAGAGGAAATCACATATTGCAAAAACCGTGCCGATGCCGTATAATTGATTTTGCACAGTGTAATTCCTCTCGTGCCGGGAGCGGTTCCATTGTGTTCGGGGCGCAGGCTTTCGCGGGCCTGCGTTTTTTCGCGTCCGTCTTTCCGGACCGTCGCCTGAAGGTATCGGGCCGCGGCGTTTTGCATGCGAGGTTTGTGTCCTTTGCGCAGGAAGCAGCCGAACCACACGGCGGAAGCCGCCGCGGCCCCGCCCGTCTTTCCGGGCCGCCAGATAACTGAATCTTTATCACGGTCTCCCGTGAAGGGCCCGCGGCTGCCATGGTCAGCCGCTGCCAGCGGTCTCTCCCGCCGTCCGCGTCGGCCTCCGGGGTAGGGGACGCTTTTCGCCTCCGGGTCTGCAGCCCCGGCGTTACTCACGCGCCCCTTTTCTTTGGCCTCCGCTGTTTCGCCGCCGCCAGGCGTGACCTGGCTTCCGCTCCGCGCAGTGCACGGCACCCCATCCGGACACATCCGTCTGGTGCGCACGGCCGGGCCTGCGGCGTCAAAGCGGGGCGGCGACGCGCCCCGCCCGTCAGGAAGGATTGATTTTGGAAAACGCCTGCATCAGTTTTTGCAAAGGAGGTAGATTCGCCGCGCGTCGTCGCCCGCCCGGCGGGTCCCCGGCCTTGCCGTGGGCCGGAAACCATGAAGTGGCGGTTCGCCTGCCGCCGCATCGGAGTGGGAGTTGCACCCGTTGTCCGTCCCGGTAGGGGAGGCCCCGTTGCTGAACGGGGAAGCTCCGATCATATAGCCGGACGTCAGCCGCCCAGCCCCCTGCAGAAGCTCACAAAGCTCGCCCGGTTGATCTTCAGCCGGTTCCCGCTGAAAAAGAAGTCGAACTTCGGCGGGTTCTCGCTCTTGCACATCAGGTTCATGTAGTACCTGTCCACGCCCAGGCACCGGCTCGCGATCGCGCTGCCGATCCACAGGCAGTCCATCCTCGCGACTTCCTCCAGCGCCTCGCGCCGTCCGCTTTCCTCCACGCGCATGTGCCTTCTCCTCTCGTGCCGTCTCTCAGTCCGGGTGCAGGGTGTCCCACACCTTCTCTCCGTGTCCGCTCAGGCCCCGGTCGGGGTTCCGGTACGCCTTCGCGTCCTCCACGGGTCCGCGCGGGCAGGGCGCCCACGCGTATACAAACCGGTTCCGCTGGATGTTGAACCATCCCGTCACCATCGCGCCCTGGTAGGCGTGCATCACCAGCACACAGTTGTGCTCGTCCGCGTCCTCCGCCGTGGGCAGATCCTCGGTGCCGTCCTCCCTCCGCCGCATCCGCCAGCGGATCGTCTCCTCCATGCGCCCTGCTTTCTCACCCCGCGCGTCCGTCAGTCAATCCACCACAGCGCGGCGCTCATCAGGCTCATCGCCGCCGCGATCGCCAGCCGCCGCATCACGTGCCGGTCGTAGAACAGCCGGTCGTTCACCAGCCGCAGCACCGACAGCACGATCATCACCACCGCCAGCGCGCCCATGGCGCTGCCGAATACCTGCTGCACCATCCTCATACCTCCACTATGTCGATCCCGTTGACCTCCAGCATCTGCCGTTTCTTCATCCGGTACACCGGGTTGCTGGCCGTCGCGGGGCTTTTTGCGTCCAGAACCTCAAACGTGCCGTCCGCCTTCACCACCATGAAGTCCGCCACATACCACGTCTTCCCCGGCAGCGGAAAGCGCACCTGGCACATCACCGCCCGCAGCTCCCCGGCGTCCCGCCGGGCCTTCAGCTGCAGCCACACCTCCGCCTCGTGCTTCGAGTCGAAGCGCTTTCCGTCAATCTCCACCGGCTCGTTGCCGTACTTCCGCCGCCTGGGTGTTGCGTTTGTTTCCTTTTCCGCCCCACCGCCGCATGCCTGTTGCGGCTGTTTGCAGCCGCCCTCCGCGCGCCGCAGCTGCTGCTCCACGTCCTCCGGTACCCGCCGGCCCATTTTCCGGTAGTGCTCCCGCACCCACTCAGCGCTGTATCCGTCTTGCACTCATTCCACCCACTTTGCTATAATGTTGCTGTCGTATCGGGAAAGGAGGTGAAAACATGCTTTTGCGATATGAGGCCGATCTGTCTTCCTTGCCTGAAGTCGAACGGGAGCGCTGTCTGAAGCTGCTCGACAGCTATTCGCACGTTGGCGCGCTCGCAAAATCTCCGCCCTTTGTTTATGAGGTCTTTGTAGCCGAGGAAGAGCTTCCTACACTTCTCCGGCTGCTCCCACAGGCGGCGCTTCGCCCTTTGCCGTCATAGAGCACACGGTCAGTCTTTCTTCCTGCGGGTCGTATTCCAGTACGATCCGCGCTTTTTTGTGCCAGGCCGTGCCGTTGTAGATCACCCTGGCAATCTCCCGCACCAGCAGGAACCCGTCCTTGGCCGCAAAGCTCGTTTTCGCGGTGATCACATTCGCGTGCGCGTCGGCGTGCTCCTCTGGGTGGGCCAGTGCTTCCAGGCAATCCGCCTGAAGCTGTTTCGGGTCGATGGGCAGGTCGCACAGCCTCAGCCCCTCCATTCATTTCACCCCATTTCCGTCGGTGTCGTTTCCATCCTGCGCCTCGCCGTCATCCTGTGCGGGAACGTCAAAAAAGTCCTTGATCTCGCACCCGTAGGCCCTCGCCACCGCAGGCAGTTTGTCGCCGCGCGGGAAGGCCACGCCGGTTTCCCACTTCGCCACGGTGGAACGGTCAACGCCGAGTTCCGTTGCAATCGCGTCCTGGCTGCGTCCGGTCCTCTTTCTCAAGTCCGCAAATCTATTCATTCGCAATACTCCTGGATGTGATTATTTGTCACCTTGCTCCGCTATTATAATTTCCAATCCATCACTTGTCAAGGGGAAATGTGATTTATTTTCACCGTGTTGATATGTGAAGATTTATCACATATAATAAATTTAGGGGTGATGATATGGAGCGCCTGCGGATATTAAGGGAATCAAAAGGTCTTCGGCAGTCCGACGTTGCCGATCTTCTTAACATTAGCAGAACAGCATATAACAAGTATGAGCGCGGCAAAAACAATCCTCCGTTTGACGCTTTGCGAGTTCTTGCTGACTTTTATGGCGTATCGTTAGACTATCTTCTTTCGCACGACATCGATTCTTCTAAAAACACAAAAGATCCATCGTCCGATGGTGACGAGCGTGTTAATCATGAACTTTCTGAAAACGAAAAAAAGCCCGCTGCTGTAAGCAGCGAGCTAAGGCAACGGGTTATCGAGCAGATTCCAAGTCTTTCCGATCAGGAGATTCTTCTGGTGAACGCATGCATTGAAGTCTTAAAATCAGCTCGTAAACCTTGAGCAGCTCTTCTTCGGTCAGCCCGTCAATGAGCTGTGCCGCTTCTTCACGTGTCATCTGTTCCGTTTTTCCTTTCCCCTGTTGCAACCGGTTTATTGCGCAGCTCCATTCTATCATGATTCGCTTGCTTTGATAAGCTTGTATTGTCGGAGATATGCAGGCATATTATAGCATATTCGCGCCGTGTTTTGAAACAAGGAGGTTATCATGAACGAGTTTTTCCCGGATGTGACCATAGATTCTGAAGAGAGCTACCTGAAGCGGATCAAGAGTGCCGCCGCTCTGAAGCCGGAGAACATCACCGGCGAGGGCGTAAACGCCTCCTGCGAGTTCACCAGCAAAAGCTCCGGCGAGGTTTACCGCACCACTGTCACCGAATGCTCCTGCATGGATTACACGATGAGGGGCGGCCCGTGCAAGCACATGATCGCTCTGGGCGCGGCCCTCGGCATGCACGATCTCCAGCGTCAGGCAGAGATTCGCGCCGCGGCAGACAAGCTCTGCATGGCCTACGGCAGCTATTACCTCTTTGGCCGCAGCGCCGTTACCGACAGGGAATACCGCAAGCTGAAGGAAAAGTGCGCCCCGTGGCTGAAAGCGGATTTTCCCGTCAATCTCTCCACCGCCGGGCCGCTGACGGTTGAAAGCATTGCGTCGGTCGATGACCTGGCTGATTATCTGACCGAGCAAAACATAAAATTCACCGATAATCGGAAAAAGGGCGGAAAAATCAGCTTTCGCGGCTCTGAAACGACAGACAGCCTGGTTTCCGGCTTAAAAAAGTCCGGAATAACCTTTGACAGAATCGACCTGTCTGGTTTTCACATCTGGGCAGCCGGCTAATTCGGAAACGAACCGCCCTTCGCGATGTCAATAGACAACGCGCCACAAGAGGAGTAAATCCATGCTCTGCCCACGCTGTCAGAAAACCATCCCGGACGATGCCGTCCTCTGCTGCTACTGCGGCCGGAAGCTGACCGCCCCGCGTCCCGTGAAAACGCACCAGCGCCCGAACGGCGCCGGCACGGCCTTTAAGTGTGGCAAATCCTGGGCCGCACAGGTCACCATCGCCGTCAAGCGCATGGAAAACGGCCGCATCCAGACGGTGCGCCGCACAAAGAAGGGCTTCCACACCCGCGCCGAGGCTCTGGCCTACTGCCCCACGCTCCAGCAGCAGTCTGCGGGCGCGAAAAAGGCCCCCGATCTGCTCTCATACTGGAAAACCTACGAGACCGGCGAGCTGCTGCGCCTTTCCGCCAGTAAGCAGACCGCCTATGAAATCGCCTGGAAGAAGCTCTCCGCCATCCAGTACCGCCCCGTGGACTCCCTCACCGTTGCCGATCTGCGCGCCGTCGTCTCCGAAAAGGCGCCCACCTATTACCCGGCCCGCGACATGAAGGTCGTGCTCTCCCACCTCTTCCGCCTCGCCGGTGCGGATGGCTGGGTCAGCAAGGATCTGCCGGATTATATTCTCCTCCCGTCCCTGAAGGAAAAAGAGCGCACTGCCTTCACCGAGGAGGAGCAGGCCGCCCTCTGGCGCGTCTATGACGCGGGCGACCGCCGCGCCGCCGTGCCCCTCATCATGATCTACACCGGCATGATGCCCGGCGAGCTGCAGGGCCTCAAGCTCTCCATGATCGATATTGACAACCAGCGCATCACCGGCGCAGGCCTGAAGACGGAAGTCCGCCGGGACAGCCCCATCTACCTCCCGGATGTCATCATCCCCGTCATTGTCTCCGAGATGGAAGCCGCCGCCTCGAAGGCCGGTTACCTGCTCCCGCACACCACGGACCGCTTTTATAAGGACTACTATGCCGCTCTCGAAGCCGCCGGCTGCCGCCGCCTGGAGCCGTACTGCTGCCGCCACACCACCGCCACCGCCCTGGCCATCACCGAGGGCATCGCGCCGCAGACGGTGAAAAAGGTCATGCGCTGGTCCACCACCCGCATGCTCGACCGCTACGCCCACCCCGACGATGAGGCCGCCCGTGCCGCCGTCAATTCTCTTTCCAGGTCCGACGCCCCCGCTGCCGCCCCGCAGACCCAGGAAACGCGTTAGCAATAGCGTTAGCAATAGAGACCGAATAACCACCCAGAGACCGCCAGCAAATACGCCGCCCTTCTCCCGCGCACGCAAAAAGAAACCCCTTGAAACTACTGCGTTTCAAGGGGTTTTGTGCGGAGAAGCCGGGATTTGAACCCGGGCTCGGTATAACCCGACTACTCCCTTAGCAGGGGAGCCCCTTCGGCCACTTGGGTACTTCTCCACCAATGTTTGAAGACGGAGAGAGAGGGATTCGAACCCCCGGTGCTTTGCAGCATCACTGGTTTTCAAGACCAGCGCCTTCAACCGCTCGGCCATCTCTCCCTGTCTCGGCTATTATACATGATGAATCCCTCCGCGTCAAGCCCTATTTTCTTGAACTGCATATGTTGGTGAGCAAAGGCGGATCCCCGTCCGCTTTCACTCGACCCGCCTTTCCACAAACCACTTGCCAATCTTCTCCGCGCCATACTCCGGGCTGTGCTCAAAAAACAGATACCGCTGCTGCCCACTGATCATCACAGTGTACCTGTCGCCCTGTCCTCCCGCCTTCATGGCCGGGGCGGGCTGAATGTTCAGCACCCGGTCAATGCCATATTCGTGCCCGTCATCCCATTCGATGACGCGCGGCAGCATGGTTCCGTCTGCGGCAAAATGTACTTCCACCTCAATGTATTCTTTGATGTACCTGGCTGTTTCCGCCACCGCAATTGCCTCCTCCAAAGGTCGCAGTCTGTATGCCGGCAGGCTGCAAGGCCAGCCGTTCTATCTGTTTTCCCGCTGAAGCTCTTCCAGCACGGTCAACTCCTGCTGCGTCGGATAGTCGCCTTCCTGCACTGTGCCGAGCACCCTGCCCACAATGCGTATTTCATCGAATTCGCTGAGCGGAATGTCTTTGTATTGCGGATTCAGTGAATGCAGATGATCGCCCTGGTACTGCTTGATGAAGCCCTCTCCGTTGATAATGAACAGGCCTGTTTCGCCGACAGACAGCGAAGGTGTGTGCTCAATATACACGCTCTCACCGCTGCGGAATTCGGGCTCCATGGATGCGCCGCTGACGGTAACCAGCTCGTCCGCCCGTCTGGAGACCGGCGTATCACGCACAAATACAGGCTCACCCGTCACTTCGTTTTCCAGCGTGAGTCCGCTGCCCGCCGCCGCGCGCTGATCGTTTCGGTAAATGAGACGAAAGCCTCTCCTGCATCTGTCCCACAGCTCCGTTGTGACCATTTCTTCCATTTTTGAAAGCACGGCATCCAGGATCGTGCGGTCGCGTTCCGTGACGCGCCGGTACATTTCCATGTGACGCTGCTCGGCAGGGGAGAGGCTGTCCTGTGTGGCCGGCTCGTTGAAGAAGGCGGCAAGGCTAATGCCAAGCTCCTTGCACAGCGAGGGAATCAGGTTGAGATCAGGACGGGAGCGCCCGGCCTCCCAGTGGGTGACATAGGCCTTCTGAACGCCAAGCCTTTGTGCCAGCTGCGCCTGCGAAAGCTCCAGGCGCGTGCGCCGGTCGCGTATCAGTGCTCCATAGTGCTGCCTGTTAAAGGCCTGCGTCTCTGCCGATCTCATTCCAACAGCTGCGGTGAGCTTTCCCTCTTTCGGCTTTTTCATTCCATCCTCCATGCTCAATGCGTGCTTTTCTCTATCATAACACAGGTCCGTATAATTATCAAGACAATAGGTTAAATATTTTACCCTGCAACGATTAGGTCTCGAATACAAACCTTTTTATGTGCGCGCCTCTAATGTTCTGGATTGACCGGATATTATTTTAATGCTATAATTAACGTATAGAATTTTTATCCTTTAAAAACTGCCGAGAGGAGGGTTCTCACAGGTGAGCGTGATTCTGCACAGCGATCTCAATTGCTTTTATGCCAGTGTGGAGATGAATGAGCATCCCGAGCTGAGAGGGAAGAAGGTTGCGGTCTGCGGCTCAACGGAGAACCGGCACGGCATTGTGCTGACAGCAAGCTATCCGGCCAAGCACAGCGGTGTAAAAACAGGCATGGCCAACTGGCAGGCCCGCGAAGCCTGCCCCGGGCTGATCATGGTCGATCCGCACTATGACCTGTATCTGAAATATTCCAGGATTGTGCGACGCATCTATCGCCGCTATTCTGAAACCATTGAGCCCTTTGGCATGGATGAAAACTGGATTCAGCTTCCCTTCACCAGTGATGTGGAGGGGATCGGGCTGCGCACGGCAGAGGATATCAGAAAAACAGTCGAGAGGGAAACGGGCCTGACCGTATCCATTGGTGTCAGTTTTTCGAAAATCTTTGCCAAGCTGGGCAGCGACCTGAAAAAGCCAAATGCCGTAACTGTGGTTTCCCGTTCGGATTATCGGGATAAGGTATGGCCGCTGCCAGTATCGGATCTGCTGTACGTTGGGCCTGCCACCACCAGAAAGCTGTTCCGGCTTGGCTGCAGAACCATCGGCAGTCTTGCCGAGGCAGACCCCGGTCTCTTACAACGCAGACTGGGTAAAAACGGACTGATGTTGCATCGATTTGCAAACGGCGCGGACGGGGCACAGGTCATGCCGGAGGATTATACACCGCCGGTGAAAAGCGTCGGCCACGGAATCACCTGCACCCGTGATTTGGAAAGCTGCTACGAGGTCTGGCTGGTGCTGCTGGCACTGGCCCAGGATGTCGGGCACCGTCTCCGCTCCAACGAGCTGCAGGCAAAAGGGGTACAGGTCTCAGTTCGAGACAGGGATTTGGGATGGTATCAATGGCAGGCCCCTCTGCCGTACCCGTCTCAGAGCCCTTATGAGATCGCCTGCGCAGGCTTTGATTTGTTCAGGCTGCGCTATGCATGGCAAAAGCCGGTCCGTGCGCTGACCATACGTGGCATCAGCCCGGTCAGCGGCGCACTGCCGATACAGCTGGACATTTTCAATGACTATACGTCCCGAGCGCGCCAGAGCGCGCTGGACGGAGCCATTGACGGCATCCGCAGGAGATTCGGAGACAGAGCAGTTTTCAACGCCTGCCTGATGGAAGATTTGCACATGGCAAATGACCGGTGTGAAACCGTGCCCATGCCAAGCCCCATGTATCAGTAGGCCCTGCCGCTGCTCACTGCGCCTCATTATTTGCCAGCATCCCTTCGCAGACGTATTCTTTCTCCCTTTAACTTCTTCAGTCCCAAGCGATTTGCGCAAAAAACGGACACCCTTCTTCAAGAGCGTCCGTTCGGAAGCATACTTATTATTCAAGCAGCATTGGCTTTTCAGCCTGTGAAGAATCCTTCTGAGCTGTGCTTCAGTCTGCAGCAGCTGCACAGGTGCTCAGCGTTTGAAGGAATTCTTCAGATTCTCGCGGTTCTGCTTGCGTTTCTCAGCGGGAAAAACAGCGTCCAACAGGGCGATTACAGCGCCCATTCCGATGATGTACAGCCAGTTGATCTCAAAGGTAGTTCCCTTGATCAGTGCGGCGAGCCACTCCACTGCGAGCATCACAATGCAGCCGATTACAAACATCACAAGGGCTTTTACAACCGGATTCATTTTCTGAAACATTGCAGCACCTCATTCTTTCCGCCTTCGCAGCGCACCCGAATGCTCTACGTCTATCAGGCCTTGTGAATACATCATGTAAAGGATCATTCACTTTGAAAACTTTCTTACAAGCCAGATGATCAGGCATGCGCCGACGATGGAAAGGATCAGACCGGTGATCCAGCCGTCGCCCAGGCCGATCAGGTTGCCGAGGAGTCCGCCGACAACGCCGCCGCCCAGTCCGAGCAGCACATTCTTCAGGAGGTTCTTTGATTCAGAACCCATGATTTTGCTGGCCGCACAGCCACTGAGGCCACCCAGCACCAGCTCTACGATCAGTTTGATCAGCACTTTACATCACTCCTTTATTCAATTCAGAGAATAACCTCCCGAAATACCGCTTCAGCAGCCCCTCAAACCCCTTTCCGTGACGGGTCATTCAATTGTTGACTCTGCTTTTTCGCTGTTTCGCAGCGAACCAGATCAGCGATACAATCAGCAAGACGGCTGTCAAGCCCACTCCAACGACGCACTCCAGCCAGGCAACAGCACGGCCTTCCGCATCATCCACGATATAGTGGAAATACAGCCAGGATGATTGCTGAAGAGTACAAAAGGTGACGGCGATGTGCATAACGCCCAACGAAATGACTTGCCACCATCGCTTGCTTGCTTTCATATTCAGCAAAAACAGCAGCATGTGCAACGGCGGCATGAGCGCCATGATGAGTGGAGCGCCGCCACGATACAGCAGGCAAACGGAGAGCAGAGCCAGATTGGCAGCGCATGCCAAAGGAAACAGCCACTTCTGTTCCATGTGCATCACTCTCCCATGGAGATGAGAACTGTGGGCAGAAATACGATTCTTCTGCCGCCAGTCAGTCAATTATTTCCCGAAATACCTCTTCAGCAGTCCTTCAAAGCCCTTGCCGTGCCGGGCTTCGTCCCTTCCTCCCCGAGGGGCTGACGCCCCTCGGGGAGGGTGACTGAAGATACTTCGGAAAGTAATCCATGCACCATCGGAAGCGCTTCCCTCATAATATAGATTGAAGAAATCGCGGACTTCTTCATCTATATTATAAGGGAATTGTAGACGGATGTCAACGCTGGCTTCTTTCAAGCAACTTGCTAACATCTTTTCTACATCTTTGGTACAACTGTTCTACTACTCAAAAGCATCTTCCAATCGTGTTAAGTACACCTTTTAGTACAACATGGAAGGTGAAAACATGTCAAATCAAAATGGCGCTTGTGTCTACCAAAAGGAGAATAGCTACTGGGAATACCGATTTGTCGTTCGTATCGATGGCAAGAGGATTGGGCGAAAGAAATGCACTGATGAGTTTGGAAACCGCTTCAAAACCAAGCGTGAAGCCATTGCCGCCAGGGATGCAGCAATTGTCGCTTTGCGAACAGAAAAAACTGCCAAGCCAAAGCCAGTCCGCAAATTGGTGAAGGAAGTGTTTTCAGAGCTCTGCGCTGAAGGTCGTAAGGATCGCGCCTACATGACTATCCGCAAACAGGACAGCCTTTGGGAGAATCATCTGCGGGACCGATTCGGCAATAGGTACATTGATGAAATCAGCAGTACTGATGTGGTGGACTATCTTTCTGAACTGTACTACAATGGCACTGCAAAAGGGTACAACATTTTGGAAGTACAACTTTTGACCGTTTTGCTCTTGTTTGCGGCATGGGCGTGACGGCTTGGTACAACATTCGTACACCAAAGACCAAAGAAAAAGGAGTGATCCCTCACAGGTCACTCCCCAAAAAGCCCCGCGCAGCGGGGCTTTCACTTTCCGAAATACCTCTTCAGCAGGTTCTTGAAGGCGTTGCCGTGCCGTCAGCGTATACCGTGTTCCTGCATGGATTTCAACAGGTAATCGCGTGCCTTGCTTGGCGGAAGATGTGCTTCCACATCCTTTGGATCGACATAATCGCCGTTCCCGATGCACGCCAGCAGAAATTCGATCGTGAACACGTCGAAAACATGCGGGTCGGAGAAAGATACCTCGATGGTGGTGTTCATGCGCGCGTTCAGCGCGTCGATGATGCACTGGTAGATAAAATGATCCCGGCCCAAAAGCTCGCCGATGCGGTCCAGCGAAGACAAGGCTTCCTGCATCTGTGCCACCGTGACGTGTCTTCGAAAACCGCCGCAGCCTTTGCCGCCGGAAAGGATCGCGTCAACGGAGCAGCGCAGCGTTTCAGCCAGGTCCAGCAGCACGGAGACATCCGGAAGCGTTTCGCCCCGTTCCCAGTTTGATACGGCCTGCGGGCTGACATTCAGCTTTTCGGAAAGCTCGGACTGCGTCATTCCCATCTTTTTTCGTTCCGTCTGCAGGTATGATCCCATCAATTTCGAATTCAGATTCATGTTGAACCCCTCCCTTTCGGGATCATCATAACAGGATGTGGAAAGAAAAGGAATGGGCCGGTGCTTAATGTATCAGGAAGAAAAACAAGCTGCACTTGAAAACGGAGCGGCAGCAAAGCCGCTCCGCAGAAACCGCAATGGATTACTTCCCGAAATACCGCTTCAGCAGGCCCTCAAAGCCCTTTCCATGACGAGCCTCGTCCCTACCAATTTCATGGACTATGTCATGGATAGCGTCCAGATTCAGCGCCTTGGCCTTCTTGGCCAGGTCGGCGCGGCCTTGGGTGGCGCCGTATTCCGCGTCGGCGCGCAGCTCAAGGTTCTTCTTAGTGGAGTCGGTGACCACCTCACCCAGCAGCTCGGCAAAATGCGCTGCATGCCAGGCTTCTTCCATGGCTGCTTTTTCAAAGAAAGCGCCGATCTCCGGATAACCTTCGCGGATGGCGACGCGGCTCATGGCCAGATACATGCCCACCTCGCTGCACTCACCGCTGAACATTTCGCGCAGGCCGTTCTTGATCTCCTCTGGCGCATCAGAAGCCACGCCCACAACATGCTCCGCAGCCCACACCTTTTCACTGTCCTGCTTGATGAACTTGGAAGCCGGTGCCTTGCAGACAGGGCACTTTTCCGGCGGCTGCTCGCCCTCATAAACATAACCGCAAACACTGCAAACCCACTTCATATTTTTTCTCCTTTCTCCGCAGCGCCTTGAACAGCACTGCTGACTGACTACAGTATACACGAGACCGGGCAGAATTGCAAACACAACTTCCCTTGCTTTTTTGCCGCAAATAGCGTATGATGATTGCGCATCCAGCATACAAAGGCGGTGATTGCATGGGCATGATCGAGAGGGCCGCACAGATGGCGCGGCGTTTTGTATTGCCAGGAGAGATGGATACGTTGGCCCCCTACGGTGAAGGCCACATCAACCATACCTTCCGGGTGACACTGAAAAACAGCGGGGAAGCCGTGATCCTTCAGCGCATCTCTCCGGTGGCCTTTCATGAGCCGCTGCAGGTGATGCAGAACGTGGCACTGGTGACCGGTCATCTCCGCAAGGCGGTGGAAAGGCGCGGTGGGGATACCAAGCGGGAGTGCCTGAGCCTGCTGCCCTCCCTGTCCGGTGACAGCTGCGAGATGGACGAAGAGAGCGCCTGCTGGCGGGCCTACCTCTTTATTCCGGATTCCGTGACCTATCAGCGTGTGGAAAATGAGGCAGTTTTCCGTGAGGCCGGCAGGGCTTTCGGACGCTTTCAGGGAGATTTGGCAGACCTGAATGCAGGCAGCCTTTATGAGACGATTCCAGCCTTCCACAACACGCCTGACCGCGTCAGGCAGTTCTGCTCGGCGCTGAAGAAGGACAGTGCGGGAAGAAGCGCCCTGGCCGACAGCGAAATACGTTTCGTGCTGGAGCGGGCGACGTATGCCAATACGCTGCTGCGTCAGGCGGAGGAGGGGAGACTTCCGCTGAGGGTCACCCATAACGATACCAAGCTGAATAATGTCCTTATGGACGCGAAAACCGGCAAAGCGCTTTGCGTGGTTGATCTGGACACTGTCATGCCCGGGCTGGCCGCTTATGACTTTGGAGACGCAATCCGCTTCGGCGCGAACACCGCGCCGGAGGACGAGCGAGATCTGTCCCGTGTTCACTTTAGCGAGCCGCTTTATCAGGCTTACCTTGAAGGGTACCTGCAGGAGGCGGGCAGTTTGTTCACCCGTGCGGAAATCGATTCGCTGCCCATCGGCGCGTGGATGATGACCTACGAGTGCGGCATGCGCTTCCTGGCGGACTACCTGAGCGGTGATGTCTATTTCCACATACAGCGCCAGGATGATAATCTGGCCCGCGCGCGGTGCCAGTTTGCGCTGTTGTGTGACATGGAGGACAAGCTCTCTCCAAACCTGATCAGAGAGGAAACTAGCGATGCAAAATGAACCGATTCTTGTCATCATGGCGGCAGGCATGGGCAGCCGCTACGGCGGGCTGAAGCAGATGGATCCGGTTGGACCCCGCGGTGAAGTAATCCTTCATTATTCTATCTTTGACGCAAAGCGCGCCGGTTTCAGGCGGGTCATTTTTGTCATCAAGCGGGAGATGGAAGCAGATTTCCGGAAGCTGGTCGGTGATCCCGTGTCCGCGCACATGGAAGTGCGGTACGCCTTCCAGGATATCGACAGGCTGCCAGAGTCCTTCGCCGTGCCTGCCGGCCGGGTGAAGCCATGGGGGACCGGCCATGCAGTGCTGTGCTGCCGTGATCTGATTGATGCGCCTTTCATGGCGATCAACGCGGATGATTATTACGGCACGGAGGCTTTCAGGCTTGCCTATCAGTCGCTGACAAAGCCGCAGGAGCAGGAAAAGCTGCATTGCATGATGGTGGGCTATCGTCTGGACAAAACCACCACTCCCATCGGATATGTATCAAGGGGCATCTGCGAGGTCGACGGGGAGGGCTTTCTCCGCAAAATCACAGAAACCACGCATATTGTCGAGAGCTGCGACGGCCCTCTGTACACGCTGGATGGGCAGACCTACAATCTCCTCGCGCGCGACACTGTGGTCAGCATGAATCTGTGGGGCTTTCCGCGCCGCTTCATGGACGAACTAGAGAATATGTTTCCGCTGTTTCTGGAGCAGTCACTGAAGGAAAACCCGCTGAAAGCTGAGTTTTACCTGCCCTCCGCTGTCGATGCGCTTGTCGCGCAGGGGAAGGCGGAAGTGGAGGTGCTCCGCAGCCCTGACAAATGGTACGGTGTTACATACCATGCGGACAGAGCAGAGGTCATGTCCGCCCTGGCGCAAATGACCGGGGAAGGGCTTTACCCCATGGGACTTTGGGCATGAGGAGGGTACGGACATGCTGGAAGTCCGTCCTGTTGCGCAGAATGAGCTGAACGGCTTGCTGATTGCGGACCAGGTGCTCTGCGGCGATGAAGTCACCGTGCGGGTCGGCTATTCCGGCTTTTCGCTCAGCTATCAGCCGTCTGTCCATGCACAGTGGCGGGTTTTCCATCCGACGGAAGAGGCCCGCCTCTGGCTTTTGCATGAGCCGGCGCGGTGCGGCCTTTTCTCAGCCATTGAGGACAGGCGTGTGGTCGGTATCGCCCTGATTGCCGCCACACAGAACGGCTGGGCTGAGCTGTGCGATATCCGCGTAGATGTACAGCACCGCAGGCAGGGCACAGGCACTGCTCTTCTGAACGCCTGCGCCGCCTTCTCCGAGAGCAGAAAAATGGGTGGTATGCATTGTGCCGTGCCGGATTCCAATCCAGTGATGTGCCAGTTTCTGGAGCATCATGGCTTTCAGGTGCACGGTCTGGACCGTATGTCGCTCTCGCTGACCGACAGCGAGCGCGCCAAGCCGCTGCAGCAGCGGGCCTGCCTTTTGCATTTTTACCGCCGAGAGATATAGCAGAGGAATCAAAAATGATGCGACTGCAGAAATACCTGGCGCTGTGCGGGGTCGCCTCAAGGCGAAACGCTGAAAAGATGATCGCCGAGGGACGTGTGGCCGTCAACGGCCAGGTGTCGTCTGAGATGGGCCAGCAGGTGGATGAAAACGCCGATACCGTGACCGTGGACGGGAAGACGGTTCATATGGAGGCTGAGAAGCATTATCTGGCCTACAATAAACCCATCGGTGAGGTGACAACCGTCAGCGACCCGGAGGGCCGCCCAACGGTACTGGATAAGTTCCGTGACTACCCTGTGCGTCTTTTCCCTGTCGGAAGGCTGGACTTTGACAGCGAGGGGCTGCTGATCCTCACCAATGATGGCGAGATGATGCAGGCACTGCTTCACCCCAGCAATGAAGTACCGAAGCTGTACCTCACGCGCGTCATCGGCGAAGTGCCGGATGAGGCGCTCCGGCGGCTCAAAAACGGCGTGATGGTGGATAACCGCCTGACCTCGCCCGCGCACGTCCGCCTGGTGAGCAGGAATGAGATCTACACCTCTCTGGTCATTACCATTCACGAGGGCAGAAACCGCCAGGTTCGCCGCATGCTGGAAGCGGTCGGCTACAAAGTAGCGGCGCTGAAGCGTGTCGGCTTTGGCCCCATCGAGCTCGGCGACCTGCCCAGAGGCATGTGGCGTCATCTGACGCAGGCTGAAATAGCCCGTCTGAGAAAGCTGATGGCGCGCAATGGCTGACTTTGAACTGCGCTCCGCGCGCTATCTGGCCCTAGAAGCACAGCAGGCCGCGGTCAGAGCCGGCGATACCGTCATCGACGCAACGCTCGGAAACGGGCACGACACCCTGCGCCTGGCACAGCTTGTCGGCGAGCAGGGTTCAGTCATCGGCTTTGATATCCAGCCCGAAGCGGTACGTTCAACAAGAAAGCGCCTTGAAGAAGCAGGTATGGCAGAGCGCTGTGAATTGCACCTGACAGGTCATGAGCATATGGCAGAGGTTGTGCAGAAGTCCGTGCGCTGTGTGGTGTTCAATCTCGGCTGGCTGCCCGGCGGAGACAAGCACATCACGACGCAATGGCTCACCACTGAAAAGGCAGTCGCTGCCGCGCTTGGTCTGCTGGAGCCGATGGGCGTATGCACACTTTGCGTTTATCCCGGTCATCGCGAGGGTGCCGTTGAGCTGGAAAACCTGACGTCGTTTCTCTCCTCGCTCAAGCCGCAGGAATTCAACGTGCTGCGCCAGGAGTTCTTAAACGCAGGTCCCGGCGCTCCTGTTTGCTTTGTGATACAGAAGCAGGCCAGTGCCGCCAATGACTGTTCCGTTCGGAGTGTATGATGTAAAATCTGCAATACGCGTTGACAAGGCGCGAATGCGCAGGTAAAATTATATGACGTGATTCAGTGACTGATGAGGTGCTTGTATGATGAAAAAGCTGCTCCCGTTTCTGCTCATTCTCTGCCTGGCAGCCAGCTTCGCAATGGCAGAAGGCGGCTTCAATGAGTCCATGGAAGAGGACATGGAGGTCGATTATTTCACCCCGGCGCCTACGCTGGAACCAGGCACAACGGCCACGCCTGTGGTGACCGAAGTCCCGGTGACTCCTGTCCCGGCCTGGTTCAACCCGGATGCCACTGCCGTGCCGCAGGCGGAATATACACTGCCGATTGACTTTTCCGCCGGCATGAAGCCGTGGGCGCAGGGGCTCTCCACCGACGGGATGTCGTACGAGGATCCCACCATCAGTGTCGTGATCACCAAAAGTCGCGCTTATGAGACGGACTACTGGGTCGCTGACATCAGAATCGCGGATGCTTCTCAGCTGCGTACGGCAGCCGCATCGGTAGCCTTTGCCGACAGCAAAAGCGCCGAAAGCATCGCTCAGGGCGCAGGTGCCTTCGATCAGCCCTTTGTACAAAAGGAAGCCCTTCGCATCTCCGACAATGTGAACGCCGTGCTTGCGCTCAACGGCGACAGCTACGGCCATCTTCCCACGCTCGGCTATCAGGGCTATATTCTCCGGCAGGGAAAGCTGTTCTTCAACAGCCTCAACGGCAAGCGTGATGTACTGCTGATTGATGAGGATGGGGATTTCCACGGCGTGCCCCTGGCGCAAAGTGGTGCCATCGGAGATACGATTGAAGGCAAGAAAATCATCAATTCCCTTTGCTTTGGCCCCATTCTGGTGGATGAGGGCAAGGTCGTTCCCTACACCCTGCCGGAAGACATGGCCGAATACGAAGGCCGCCGTCGCATGTGCATCGCGCAGGTCAGCCAGCTCCATTATAAGGTGATTGGCTGCATGAGTAATTACCGCGGCAACGTCGGCATGACACTCGGCCAGTTCGCCGAGATCGTAGCAGGGGAGGGCGTGCGTATCGCCTACAATCTGGACGGCGGCGAATCTTCCTATATCATTCTCTGCGGCAAAAAGATCAACACCGTAGAGATTGAGGGAACCAGGCCGCTGTGGGATATTATCTATTTCGCCTCGGCACTGCCTGACTGAGGATATACCGGCATGATCAACGCATCAGCGTATCTGGCAACCATCTGCATTGGCACTTTGGCCGCTGTCGTCCTGTTTGGCCTTCGGCTGCGGCAAGCGCGGCAAGACCTGTCCGTTCTTTTTGCGGCGGTGCCTTTGATGCTTATCTTCGGCTATCTGCTTGCAAAAGGCACTTTTCTTGCTGTATTTCCCTTTTATCTCTCAGGCTATGGTGCGAAGGCACTTATCTCCTTGAATCCGCCCGAGTTCTCCTTTGTGGCCGGATGCATTGGGGCGTGCGCCGGCGTCGCGCTGGCGGCAAAGCTGTTTCGCATCCGGCCCGGCATCATGCTGGACGCTTTCGCACCAGCAGGTGCTCTGCTCGTACTGGTATTCCGCCTTGGGGAGCATTTCCTTGGCTATATCGGATATGCCACTGAAAGCTGGATCCCCCCGATCTATCAGCTCTCGTCCGCAGCCGCGCTGCTCAGCCTGATTTATGCAATGCTGTCCGTCAGAAAAAAAGCACCGGGACAGCTGTTTGAAAACACTGCCACGATCCTATGCGCAGTGCAGATCGTGCTTGAGCTGGCCAGAGCTTCGTCCCTGATCATCAGCTTTGTCAGGGTCGATCAGGTGCTGTGCGCACTGGTGCTGCTCGGCTTCATCGTGCGTCATGCCTGCATCAGCGAGGTCCGCAGCCCGCTGAAAAGATGGCTGCCGGTCGTGCTGTACTTTGCGCTGGTCGGCATCAATGCTTTCATACAGTTTTTCCGTGACCGGCCTGAGCTAATGCTCAACCGCATCCCGCATACGGAGGCATTTGCGCTGTGGCTGAACTCTGCGTTGACGCCGCTGTGCTATACGGTGCTCGTGCTGGTATCCGTACTGATGGTACTGGTACAGCGCCGTGCCGCCCGGATGGCTGGCGAACAATGACATTTTTCCCTTCCCCTCGGGGAAGGTTTTATCAAATGAGGATCAGCAGCCGCTATGTTCCTTTCCCAGCAAAGAACACGAGGTGATTCAGATGCAAAGCGCAACAACGATGAAGACAACAGACCTGCTGCGCCGCTTCCTGCCATATTACAGGAAGTATCTGAAGACTCTTGTGTTCGACCTGTTCTGTGCCGCACTGACAACGGTGTGCGAGCTGGCACTCCCGCTGATCGTTCGCGAAATCACCGACAGGGCGCTGACTCCTGCCGGTCTGGAAACGCTGACGGCCGCATTTGTGCTGCGCATCGGCGTACTGTATATGCTGCTGCGTGTAATTGACGCCGCCGGCAACTATTACATGCAATCCGTCGGCCACATTATGGGCAGCAAGCTGGAAACGGATATGCGGTATGATCTTTTCCATCACCTGCAGCAGCTGTCTTTTCATTATTTTTCTACAACTAAAGTGGGGCAGATCATGAGCCGGATCACTTCGGATCTGTTCGAGGTGACCGAATTCAGCCATCACTGTCCAGAAGAGTTCCTAATTGCCGGAGTGAAGATCATCGTCAGCTTTTCTGTGCTGATGCATATGAATATACCGCTGACGCTGATGATGTTCGGCGTCCTGCCCTTTATGATCTATTTTGCCGCAAGGTACAACCGCAAGTTCCGTGATGCGTTCAAAAAGAGGAACCGCCAGGTAGGGGAGATCAACTCACAGGTAGAAGACAGCCTCCTTGGCATCCGTGTGGTAAAATCCTTTGCCAATGAAGCGCTGGAAGAGGAAAAGTTCTCGCAGAGCAATCAAAGGTTTCTGGAATACAAGTCGCTTTCTTACCGTTATATGGCGGAATTCGGCACGGCCAACCGTGTTTTTGACGGACTGATGTATATCATCATCGTGGTGGCCGGAGCGCTTCTGATCCGAAAGGGATCACTGGGCGTGGGCGATTTTACCGCATATCTTCTTTATGCCAACATGCTGCTGACCTCCATACGGCGCATTGTGGATTATATCGAGCAGTTCCAGCGCGGTATGACAGGCATTGAGCGTTTTTTTGAAGTCATGGATGCTCCATCTGACATTGTGGACAGACCGGACGCAAAGAGGCTGACCAATGTGCGGGGTGAAGTCAGCTTTGACAACGTGGGCTTCCACTATCAGGATGACCAGGCGCAGGTGCTTCATCACCTGAACCTGCGCGTTAAGCCCGGTCAGTCGGTCGCCTTGGTCGGCCCATCAGGCAGCGGAAAAACGACGCTTTGCAGCCTGATTCCCCGGTTTTATGATGTGACCGAGGGACGCATACTGATTGACGGGCAGGATATACGTGATCTGACGCAGAAGAGCCTGCGAGAAGCCATCGGCACCGTGCAGCAGGACGTCTATCTTTTTTCCGGCACGGTACTGGAAAACATCCTCTACGGCAAGCCCGGAGCCAGCCGTGAAGATGCGGTTGAAGCCGCAAGGCTTGCCGGAGCGCACGATTTCATTATGGCACTGCCACATGGCTACGATACCTACTGTGGCGAGCGGGGAGTGCGTCTGTCCGGCGGGCAGAAGCAGAGGATCTCCATCGCGCGTGTATTTCTGAAGAATCCGCCTATTTTGATCCTGGATGAGGCAACCTCAGCGCTGGACAACGAGAGCGAGCACATTGTGCAGCAAAGCCTTGAAAAGCTTGCCAAAGGCCGCACTGTATTTACGATTGCCCACCGTCTGACGACCATTCGCGGTGCTGATGTGATCTGGGTGCTGACGGATAAAGGCGTTGAGGAAATGGGAACTCATGCGGAACTGATCAGCAAGGGCGGCATATATGCTTCTCTGTACAGGATGTATACTGAGGACAGATAAGTCAAATGTGAGCAGCAGGCAACGTATCCGAACCTTTATCCATAATTAACAAATAATGTTCGGGTTGTGTATGTTGTGAAGATGTACATTTTGGTCAGTCGCTCACCCTTGCATCCATTAATTCTCATTGCTTTTACGCCTGTTTTCTTTTTCTCAAACCAGGCTTGACAGAATCAGCAGTTTGCGTTACAATACAGCCATTGTTCGGAAAGGGGGCCTGCGAGTTGCTGAAACGGAACTGCTTCACTTGCTTCTGTTCATCCCGCGCCGCAGGCTGCGCGGGTGGTCTTTCCGCCTGCATAGAAGATAAGCAGAGTATGATTTCATCATACTCTTTTATTGTTTTTGCCTGTCTTTTCCGGCAAGAATTGCAACCGAAAGGAAGGATACCATGAAAAAGGTTGCAGTCATCATGGGGTCTGACAGTGACCTGCCCATACTCAGGCCTGCCTTCGATCAGTTGAAGTCGCTGGGTATTCCCTTTGATGTGCATGTCTTCTCCGCACATCGCACTCCCTTTGAGGCCGCTTCGTTTGCAAAGGGCGCACGCGAAGATGGATATGGTGTCCTGATTGCCGCGGCAGGCAAAGCAGCGCATCTGGCTGGAGCCCTGGCAGCACAGACAACCTTGCCGGTGATCGGTATACCGGTCAAATCATCTACCTTGGACGGGCTGGACGCACTGCTATCCACTGTTCAAATGCCGAGTGGCGTACCCGTCGCCACCGTGGCAATTGACGGCGCGGCAAATGCGGCGCTGCTCGCAGCACAGATTCTCGCAGTCAGCGACGAAGCGCTGGCACAGCAGCTGGTTGACATGAAACAGCAGCAGCATGACGCCGTGATCAAAAAGAATGCGGCCATCAAAATTGACTGAGGAGGAATTTCCTATGAAAAAGCTGAATCAGATGTATGAAGGCAAGGCCAAGAAGGTCTTCGCAACAGATGACCCCAATGTAGTACTGGTTGAATACAAGGATGACGCAACTGCGTTCAACGGCCTCAAAAAAGGCACCATCGGCGGCAAGGGCATCATCAACAACCGCATGAGCAATTACCTGATGCAGATGCTTGAGAAGAACGGTGTGCCGACGCACTATATTGAAGAGATCAGCGATCGCGAGACGCTTGTGAAGAAGGTAACCATTGTCCCGCTGGAGGTCATTGTTCGCAATGTGGCAGCCGGCAGCCTGTCCAAGCGCCTCGGTCTGCCCGAGGGCACGCCCCTGAGAAAGACCGTACTGGAGTATTGCTACAAGAATGACGAGCTTGGCGACCCAATGGTGAACGAGTATCACATCGCAGCCATGGGCTGGGCTGATCAGCCGACAATGGAAAAGATTGCCTCCTACGCTCTGAAGATCAACACCCTGCTTTGCAAATACTTCAAGGCAGTCAATGTGGATCTGATCGACTTCAAGCTGGAGTTCGGCCTGACCAGCGACGGTGAGCTGATCCTTGCCGATGAAATCAGTCCCGACACCTGCCGTTTCTGGGATTCCACCACTCACGAAAAGCTCGACAAGGATCGCTTCCGCCGCGACCTGGGCGGTGTGGAGGAGGCCTATCAGGAAATCAGTTCCCGTCTGATGGGCGAGTGATCGGCATGAATACGCAGAAAATGCGGGCACTGCTCGAAAGCCTGCCCGGCGCAGTCGGCTTCTGGGCTGAGGATACAGCAACAGGCGAAGTATTCCGTTTCAATCCGGACGTGCCTGTTGTAGCAGCGTCAGTCATCAAGCTGTTTGTCATGGCAGAAGCCTTCAGACAGGCCGAAGCCGGCAGCTTGGACCTCGACGAAGAGGTTACCATCCGTGAGGAGGACAAGCTGCCTTCCTGCGGGGCGCTGACCTACATGCACACCGGGCTGCGCGTCCGTATAATTGACCTGATTACTTTGATGATCATTGTGAGTGATAACACCGCGACCAATCTGATGATCGACAGGGTCGGGCAGTCTGAAATAAACGCCCTCATTGACAAATACGGCTTTGCCGGGTGTGATCTGCAGCGCAAGCTGTGGCAGCCAGAGCTGAGCCGACAGGGCTATCAGAACCATGTAACTGCTGCAGCCTGCGCACGTTTCTTCCATTTGCTGCTTCGCGGAGAACTGGTAAGCCCGGCGGCCTCAAGGTGGATGCTTGACATTCTCTCCGACCAGCGGCTGAATGGAAAAATGCCATTTTACCTTCACTCAAAGGGAATCAAATGTGCCCATAAAACCGGTGAGGATGACGGGATTACGCACGATGTGGGCGTAATCTGGGCCAAAGCACCCCGCATATTCTGCTTTGTTTCTGAAAAGACCGATGTTCCGTCCGCCGAGCGCGCGCTTCAGGACCTGGCGCTTCTATGTGCCGAAGATTGATTCCCGTCTGAACCCCAGAGGAAGGAAAAAACGAATGCATTTTGAACCCTTTGACAGTCTCCACGAGGAGTGCGGTGTCTTCGGTATCTATCGCAAGAGCAGCGAAGGCGTAAAGCAGGAAGCTTATCACGCGCTGTATGCGCTGCAGCACCGCGGCCAGGAAAGCTGTGGCATTGCCGTGAACCAAAGCGGCGTGATTTCCTGTCATCGCGACGTCGGTCTTGTTACAGATGTGTTCACCAAAGACCGGATGGAAAAAATCGCTGACGGTCATATGGCGGTAGGGCACTGCCGCTATGGCACCACCGGCACCATGAACCGTTCCAACGCCCAGCCTCTGCTGGTCAACCATCTGAAAGGTGCTATGGCGCTGTGCCACAATGGCAATCTGACCAATGCCTTTGAGCTGCGCAAGCAGTATGAGCTTCAGGGTGCCATCTTCCACGCCACCTCCGACAGCGAGGTGATTGCCTACACCATCACGCAGCAGCGGCTTCACTGCGGTTCTATCGAGGAAGCCGTGTACGCAACAATGGGACTGATCAAGGGGGCTTATTCCCTCGTCATCATGAGCGCAACCAAGCTGATTGCCGCCCGCGACCCGCACGGCTTCCGTCCGCTCGTGATGGGAAAGATTGGCGAAGACACTGTTTTTGCGTCAGAAACCTGTGCGCTGGACGCCATCGGCGCCACCTTTGTCCGGGATATTGAGCCAGGTGAAGTGGTTGTCGTCAGCCAGAAGGGCATTGAAACCTATCATACTCACGCTGCCGTCAAGCGCGGCCTGTGCGTATTCGAGTACATCTATTTTGCCCGGCCGGATTCGGTGGTGGACGGCGTTTCCGTGCATCAGGCGCGGCTGACAGCCGGCAGGCTGCTGGCGAAAGCGCATCCCCGCGATGTGGATGTGGTCATCGGCGCCCCGGACAGCGGCCTGGACGCGGCTCTTGGATACAGCTATGAGAGCGGTATTCCCTACGGCATCGGCCTGGTAAAGAATAAATACATCGGCCGCACCTTTATACAGCCCGGCCAGGAGCAAAGGCAGAACAGCGTGCGCATCAAGCTGAACGCTGTCCGCGCCACAGTGGAAGGGAAACGCGTTCTGATGGTGGATGACTCCATTGTGCGCGGCACCACCTCCGCAAGGGTAGTGCGCATTCTCCGCGAGGCTGGCGCACGCGAGGTGCATGTGATGTTCTCCGCACCGCCGTTCCGCCATCCCTGCTATTTTGGCACCGATATCGACTCGGAGGAAACACTGATCGCGAATCGCCATTCCGAGGAGGAAATCGGCCGCATTATCGGTGCGGATTCCATCGGCTTCCTTTCGCTGGAGGATCTGGACAAGCTGACAGGGGACAAGCAGCTGCCTCTCTGCAAGGGCTGCTTCAGCGGTGAGTATCCGACGCCGCCTCCCGTTTCCACCGAAAAACACAAGTTCGAAATACCGCTCAAAACACCCGACTGACAAGGAGAACGATCAATGCGCTCAGAAAGCAAAAGCTACCAGGAAGCCGGCGTCGATATCACTGCCGGTTACAGAGCAGTGGAACTGATGCGGCAGCATGTGGCGCGCACGCTGACCTCAGGGACGGCAGATCCAATCGGCGGGTTTGGCGGTCTGTTCGAACTGGATACCAAGGGCATGGAGAAGCCGGTGCTGGTCAGCGGCACGGACGGTGTTGGCACCAAGCTGAAACTCGCATTTCTTCTGGACAGGCATGATACGGTCGGCATCGACTGCGTGGCCATGTGCGTTAATGACGTGATCTGCTGCGGTGCCAAACCACTGTTCTTTCTGGACTATATCGCATGCGGAAAGAACATTCCGGAGCGAATCGCGGCTATCGTCAGCGGTGTGGCGGATGGCTGCGTCTCTGCGGAAGCAGCGCTGATCGGCGGTGAAACTGCCGAAATGCCAGGCTTTTATCCGGAAGATGAGTACGACCTGGCGGGATTCGCTGTCGGCATCGTTGACAAAAGCCGGATCATTGACCGCTCCGCCATGCGCGAGGGTGACGTCATCCTGGCGCTGCCCTCATCCGGTGTGCACTCCAACGGTTTTTCCCTCGTGCGCAAGGTCTTTCAGATCGGGCAGGGCGGAGAGAACCGCCAGTACAGTGAGCTTGCCCAGCCGTTGTGGGAGACATTGCTGACGCCGACAAAGATCTATGTAAAGCCCATGCTGGCGCTTCTCAGAGAGATTCAGCCAAGAGGCATCAGTCATATTACGGGGGGCGGTTTCTACGAAAACATCCCCCGCGCGCTCGGTGAGGGCAAAAACGCCTGCATTGAAAAGCAAGCTGTTCGCAGGCTGCCGATATTTGATATCATACAGAGGGAAGGGAACATTCCGCAGCGGGATATGTTCAACACCTTCAATATGGGCGTCGGTATGGTTGTCATCGTTGACAAAGCCGAGGCTGACCGTGCGCTCACACTGCTGCGCGAGAACGGCGAGCCGGGCGCTTACGTGTTGGGCGAGATCCGCACCGGTGAAAAAGGGGTGACACTCTATTGAATGTCAGAACAGCTGTGTTCGTCTCCGGAGGCGGCACAAACCTTCAGGCATTGATCAACGCCAGGGCAGTGGGGCAGCTTCCCTGCGCTGAACTGTCACTCGTGCTGTCCAGCCGCGCGGATGCCTATGCACTGACACGTGCGGAAAAGAGCGGCATTCCGACATGTGTTGTGACCAAAGCAAGGGATATGACTGCGGACGCCTACGGAGAAGCGCTGCTGGAGAAGCTGCGTGAGAACCGCATCGAGTTGGTTGTGCTGGCAGGCTTTCTGACGATCCTGCCCGAGAATGTAATCAAAGCCTATGAGCGCCGTATACTGAACATCCACCCGAGCCTCATCCCCTCCTTCTGCGGAAAAGGCTATTATGGCCTCCGGGTTCACGAAGAGGCGCTGAAACGCGGTGTGAAGCTGACCGGCGCAACCGTCCATTTTGTAAATGAGATTCCGGACGGCGGTGAGATTATCGCGCAAAAAGCGGTTGCCGTCGAGGAGGGCGACACGCCTGAAACACTGCAGCGCCGGGTCATGGAGCAGGCTGAATGGCTGCTTCTGCCAAAGGCAGTCGAGCACGTTGCTGAAGAGCTGATCCATTCAAGGAGGTAGAACATGCAGACATTTGATCTGAAACAGCTTCTGAATGAAAACGAATACCCGGGCCGTGGTATCTGCCTGGGCGTAGACGAATCTGGCAAATATGCGCTGGTATTCTACTTCATTATGGGCAGGAGCGTGAACAGCCGCAATCGCGTTTTTGTTCCGCAGCAGGACGGCGGCATTCTGACCAGAGCCTTTGACGAAAGCAAAATGCTGGATCCCTCGCTGATTATCTATGCTCCCGTGCGGATTCCCTCATCCGGAACACTGATCGTCACCAACGGGGATCAGACAGATACCATCTACGATTTCATTGAGGCCGGGAAAACCTTTGAGGACGCGCTTCGCACACGAACCTTTGAGCCGGACGCGCCGAATTTTACACCTCGTATTTCAGGCCTCCTGTCTGTGACGGAAGGGAAGGCTGCCTATAAGCTCTCCATTCTGAAGAGCGACTGCGGCAATGAAAACAGTGTGCAGCGTTTCTTCTATGAGTATCCTCAGCCTGCAGCAGGCACAGGCCATTTTATCCATACCTACCGCTGCAACGGTGAACCGATTCCTTCATTTGAAGGTGAGCCTGAGCGTGTCACATTGCACGGCAGCTTTGACGAGCTGATGGATGATGTATGGCAAGCGCTGAATGAGGACAACAAGGTATCGCTCTATGGCTGCGCGATCAACCTGGCGACCGGACAGAAGACAACCCGCATTATCAACAAGCTGCAGTAACCACACCCAATGGACAGGATCAGGAGGTCAACATGTCGAAATCTCTGGAGCTGAAATACGGCTGCAATCCCAATCAGAAGCCTGCCCGCATCTACGTGGATGAGGGAGAGCTGCCCGTCACCGTACTGAACGGCAGACCCGGCTATATCAATTTCCTGGACGCGCTGAACGGCTGGCAGCTGGTGAGTGAGCTGAAGAAGGCCACCGGCCTTCCCGCTGCCGCTTCCTTCAAGCATGTCAGTCCCGCAGGCGCTGCCGTCGGCCTGCCGCTGAGCGATGTGCTACGCCAGATTTATTTCATCCCGGATGATCTTGTTCTCACGCCCCTGGCCTGCGCCTATGCCCGGGCAAGAGGTGCGGACCGCATGTCTTCCTTCGGAGACTGGATCTCGCTGAGTGATGTGTGCGACAGGGAAACTGCCCTGCTGATCAAGCCGGAGGTCTCCGATGGTGTGATCGCCCCCGGCTATACACAGGAAGCGCTGGATATACTGAAAACCAAGCGCAAGGGTGGCTACAATATCGTCCAGATCGACCCTGACTATGTGCCCGCCGCAGTGGAGCACAAGCAGGTCTTCGGCGTCACGTTCGAACAGGGCCGCAACGATCTCCCCATCAACGCTGCACAGCTTCAGGAGATTGTGACCGAGAACCGGAATCTGACAGAAGCCGCATGCCGCGACCTGCTCATTTCCCTGATCACTCTCAAGTACACACAGTCCAATTCTGTGTGCTTTGTAAAGGATGGTCAGGCTATCGGCGTGGGAGCCGGACAGCAGAGCCGTATCCACTGCACGCGTCTGGCGGGCCAGAAGGCAGACAACTGGCATCTCCGCCAGCATCCTCAGGTGCTTGCGCTGCCTTTCCTGCCCACCATCGGCAGGCCGGATCGAGACAATACCATTGATGTATACATCTCTGACGAATCGGATGAGGTGCTTGCCGAGGGCCGCTGGCAGCGTTACTTTACCGAACGTCCCGCTCCGCTGACAAAGGAGCAGAAGCGGGAATGGCTCAGCGAGCAGACAGGCGTCAGCCTGGGCAGTGATGCCTTCTTCCCCTTCGGAGACAATATTGAGCGGGCACACCGCAGTGGTGTGGTCTATGTGGCACAGCCGGGTGGTTCGATCCGCGACCAGCAGGTGATAGACACCTGCAACCTGTATGGTATGGTGATGTGCTTCACACATCAGCGTCTGTTCCATCATTGATACAACACTCTTCCAAGGAGGCGCAAAATGACCATATTGATTGTCGGCGGCGGTGGCCGTGAGCATGCCATAGCTGAAAAAATCGCGGAAAACCCAAAGGTAGAAAAGATATACGCGGCGCCTGGCAACGGTGGTATGGCCGCATTCTGCGAGCTGGTGCCACTGAGCGCCACCGATGTGGCCGGCATAGTCAGTTTTGCGCAGACTCATGCTGTGGATTTTGTGGTGGTGGCGCAGGATGATCCGCTGTGCCTCGGTATGGTCGATGCACTGAAAAAAGTCGGCATACCCGCCTTTGGTCCGGAACAGCGCGCCGCAATGATTGAGGGAAGTAAGGTTTTCGCAAAAGACCTGATGCGCCGCTACGGCATCCCCACAGCGCAGTACCGCACCTTCCGCAGCTACGAGGCGGCTGAGCGTTTTCTCAGAGAGGACGCTGTCTTCCCTCTGGTGGTGAAGGCGGATGGACTGGCGCTGGGCAAGGGTGTGCTGATTTGCGAGACTAAAGAGAAGGCTATCTCCGCAGTGCGCGCCATGATGAAGGAAGAGAAGTTCGGTGCTGCCGGCCGCTCTGTTGTTATCGAGGAATACCTTGAGGGGCCGGAAGTTTCCGTGCTTGCCTTTACCGACGGCAGGACCGTGGTTCCGATGGTATCCTCCATGGATCACAAGCGCGCCCTGGATGGAGATGTCGGCCTGAACACCGGTGGCATGGGCACAGTCGCGCCCAACCCCTATTATACCCATGATATCGCTGAGCGCGCGATGAAAGAGATTTTCCTGCCGACCATTGAGGCTATGAACCGGGAAGGCCGCACCTTCAGGGGCTGCCTGTACTTTGGTCTGATGCTGACTGCCGATGGACCGAAGGTGATTGAATACAACTGCCGCTTCGGCGACCCAGAGACGCAGGTTGTTCTCCCGCTTCTCAAGAGCGATTTGCTGACGGTCATGCAGGCTACGGTCGACGGCACGCTGGATCAGACGCCTGTTGAGTTCTCACAGGAGAGCGCCTGCTGCGTGGTCATCGCTTCCGGCGGTTATCCTGTCAGCTATGAAAAGGGCTTTGCGATCTCCGGCATTGAAGCGGCCAACCAGGCCGCGCATGTGTATCACGCAGGTACAAAGCTGACCGATGCAGGCATCGTGACAAGCGGCGGCCGCGTGCTTGGCGTCACAGCCACAGCAGCAACCCTGCGCGAGGCGATCGACAAGGCCTACAAAGCGGCAGATCAGATTCATTTTGAGCACAGCTTTATGCGCCGTGATATCGGCCAGCGCGCGCTGAAAGCGGAGGAAAAGGTATGAGCGTTCGTCGCATCTATGTGGAAAAAAAGCCTGCCTTTGCTGTGGAGGCGCAGCAGCTTCTGCACGAAATCAGGCATATACTGCTGATCAAATCCGTAACGGGCCTGCGCATCATAAACCGGTATGATGTAGAGGGCATCGCTGATGAACTGTACCAGCAATGCCTGCCGGTTGTCTTTTCCGAGCCTCAGATGGACAATACCTTTACGGCTCTCCCGGAAGCGGACGCTGTGTTCGCTGTGGAATACCTGCCCGGCCAGTTTGATCAAAGGGCAGACAGCTGTGAGGAGTGCATTCAGCTGCTGGGCCGCTGCGAGCGTCCTGTTGTCAGAACCGCAAAGGTCTATCTGCTGGAGGGAGCCTTCTCTGAGGAAGAACTGAGCAGGGTCAAGCACCACGTCATCAACCCTGTGGAAGCCCGTGAAGCGAGCCTGGATACCTGTGAAACACTCCGCCAGAATTACACCACGCCTGACCACGTGGAGACACTGTCAGGTTTCATCGGCATGGATGCAAGTGCCGTCAGCGAATTTGTACGCAGATACGGGCTTGCGATGGATGAGAGCGATCTGGCATACTGCCAGGACTACTTCCGGAAGGAAGGCCGGGATCCGACATTGACGGAAATCCGTATGCTCGACACCTATTGGAGTGATCACTGCCGCCATACAACCTTCCTGACCTCACTGGATGAGGTGTCACTGGAAGGGGAGAAGATCAGGGCAGCCTATCAGCGTTACCTCGACGCGCGCAAGCAGGTGTACGGAGACAGGCAGCGGCCTGTAAACCTGATGGATGTAGCAACCATCGGTGCGAAGCTGCTGAAGAAACAGGGCAGACTCCCCAACATTGACACGAGCGACGAAATTAACGCCTGTTCCATCCGGATCCCTGTTGACGTAAACGGTCAGGAAGAGCCCTGGCTGCTCATGTTCAAAAACGAGACACACAATCACCCCACCGAAATCGAGCCCTTTGGCGGTGCGGCCACGTGCATCGGCGGTGCCATCCGTGATCCGCTGTCCGGTCGGGCTTATGTGTATCAGGCCATGCGTGTCACCGGCGCGGCCGACCCCCTGGTGCCTGTTGCAGATACACTGCCTGGAAAGCTGCCGCAGCGGAAGCTTGTTACTACCGCGGCAGCCGGCTATTCCTCTTACGGAAACCAGATCGGTCTGGCTACCGGGCTTGTGGATGAGCAGTATCATCCCGGCTATGCCGCCAAGCGTCTTGAAATCGGCGCCGTTGTCGCGGCAGCGCCGCTGAACCACGTGCGCCGTGAGCAGCCGCTTCCCGGTGATAAGGTTGTTTTGCTTGGCGGACGCACCGGCCGCGACGGCATCGGCGGCGCGACAGGTTCTTCAAAATCTCACAAGGTGACCTCGATTGAAACCTGCGGCGCGGAGGTGCAGAAGGGCAATGCCCCGACGGAGCGAAAGCTGCAGCGCCTTTTCCGCAAAGGTGAAGTGACCAGGCTGATCAAGCGCTGCAATGACTTTGGCGCAGGTGGCGTATCTGTTGCCATTGGCGAGTTGGCAGACGGCCTGCTGATCAACCTCGACAGCGTTCCCCGGAAATACGATGGTCTGGACGGTACGGAGCTGGCCATCTCGGAAAGCCAGGAGCGAATGGCAGTAGTGCTTGCGCCGGAAGACGTCGATCAGTTCCTTGCAGAAGCAGCCGCGGAAAACCTCGAAGCTACTGTTGTGGCCGAAGTGACGGAAACGCCGCGTCTGCAAATGACCTGGAAGGGACAGCTCATTGTGGATGTATCCCGGAGCTTCCTGAATTCTAACGGCGCGGAAAAACACGCAAGAGCGAGCGTTGCGGATTCAGAAATCAAACCTGTGGCATTCGAAGGCTCGACCTTCACCGAAAAGCTGGCAGCCATGGTCTCCAGTCTGAACATCTGCTCCAAGCAGGGCCTGAGTGAACGCTTTGATTCGACAATCGGTGCCGCGACTGTGCTGATGCCCTTTGGCGGGAAAAACAGACTGACTCCCATACAGACCATGGTCGCAAAGCTGCCTGTCGCCGGGGAGACGGACACCGTCAGCGGCATGGCCTACGGCTTCCATCCGGAGCTTGAAGAGCAGAGCCCTTATGCAGGCGCCTATCTCGCTGTGGTGGAAAGCGTCGCCAAGCTTGTTGCAGCGGGTCTTCCCTGGCGCAGCGCTTATCTGACCTTCCAGGAGTATTTTGAGCGGATGACTGATTCCCCTGATGTATGGGGAAAGCCGCTCTCCGCGCTGCTCGGCGCTTTGGACGCGCAGCTGAACCTGGGCCTGGCCGCTATCGGAGGAAAGGACTCCATGAGCGGCACATTCGAACAGCTGCACGTGCCGCCAACGCTGTGCTCCTTTGCAATCGCCCCTGGAAAGGCCGAACACATCATCTCTCCCGAGTTCAAGCAGGTCGGGCATCAGATTCGTATTGCAGCCTGTGATCCCTTCAACGCAGAAGCGCTGTCCGCTCAGTTTGACGAGGTGCAGAAAGATGTCCAGGCCGGCCAGGTAGTGTCCGCGTGGGCGGTAGGATTGGGCGGCATCGCCGAAGGACTGTTCAAAATGGGCCTTGGCAACGGAATCGGCACAAGGATCGATGACGATTACAGCGATGACCTGTTTGATCAGCGAATTGGTGCCCTGCTGCTTGAATGCGCGGATGACTGTGATATCGGCGAAAAGGTAGGAGACACTATTCCCGAATGGGCCTTCGAATATGAAGGAGACAGGGTTCCGCTTGAGCCCATGCAGGCGCTGTATGAAGGAAAGCTGGATAAGGTCTTCTCCTATCGTGGCCGCGAGGGACAGAAAGCGGAAACTGTTTCGTACTCAGCACCTGCAGTCTGCAAATCACCTGTCACCGTGGCAAAGCCGACAGCCTTTATTCCGGTCTTCCCCGGTACCAACTGCGAGTATGACACTGCAAGAGCCATTGAACGTGCAGGCGGCAGGGCCGAGGTGCTGGTGATCAACAACCTGAGTCCGCAAAACATTGAAGCCTCAATCGACGCAGCGGCCCGTGCCATTGCCCGGAGCCAGATGATCATTCTGCCCGGCGGCTTTTCCGGAGGAGATGAGCCGGATGGAAGCGCAAAGTTTATCACGGCCTTCTTCCGCAATCCTCAAATGAAGGATGCTGTAGCGGATCTGCTGGAAAAGCGCAGCGGCCTGATGCTTGGCATTTGCAACGGCTTCCAGGCACTGATCAAGCTGGGTCTGGTGCCCTTCGGCCGGATCATTGATACCGATAGCAGCTGCCCCACACTGGCGGTAAACGAAATCGGCCGTCATCAGTCCATGACGGTGCAAACACGCGTTTCTTCAAATCTGAGCCCGTGGCTGCAGAAATGCGAAGTAGGGGACATGCATACCATTGCCATATCACACGGTGAAGGACGGTTCGTTGGTCCGGAGGATCTGATCCGCAAGCTGGCGCAGAACGGCCAGATCGCGACCCAGTATGTGGATCTGAGCGGCGAGGCGTCGATGGACCGGCGCTTTAACCCCAACGGCAGTATGCTGGCTGTAGAGGGCATCACAAGCCCTGACGGCCGAATTCTTGGGAAGATGGGTCATACTGAGCGCAGCGGCCGTTATCTTTACAAGAATATTGACGGCAACTGCTACCAGCCCCTGTTTGAAGGCGGCATCGCTTACTTTGCTTGAGGTGAACCATGGAGCACAACAGATATCAGAGTCCTTTTTCCACCCGCTATGCCAGCGAGGAAATGCAGTATCTCTTCTCTGAGGATCATAAGTTCCGCACCTGGAGAAAGCTGTGGATCGCCCTGGCCAAAGCTGAAAAGAACCAGGGCCTTGAGATCACCGACGAGCAGATTGCCGAGCTGGAGGCTCATCAGGAGGATATCAATTACGAGGACGCCATGCGACGTGAGCGCGAGGTGCGCCACGACGTTATGAGCCATATATACGCCTATGGACTGCAGTGCCCTTCGGCCGCCGGCATCATCCATTTGGGAGCCACCTCTTGCTATGTAGGTGATAACACGGACATACTCATCCACAGAGATGCACTGCAGGTAGTACGCCGCAAGCTGCTGAATGTGATTTCGCTCCTGGCAGGCTTTGCGCGGAAAAACAAGGCTCTGCCTTGCCTGGCCTATACGCATCTGCAGCCGGCGCAGCTGACGACCGTGGGCAAGCGCGCAACGCTCTGGCTGAACGAGCTGTATATGGACTATACCGAGGTCTGCCACCGGCTGTCCACACTGACTCTCCTCGGCTCAAAGGGCACAACCGGCACTCAGGCTTCCTTTGTGGAGCTGTTTCACGGTGACAGTGAAAAAATCCGGGCAGTCGAGAATGAAATCGCACAAAGCCTCGGCTTTGAGAGAGTAGTGCCTGTGTCGGGCCAGACCTACTCACGCAAGGTGGATTATCAGGTTCTTTCCGTGCTGAGCGGCATCGCCCAGTCTGCCTCAAAGTTTGCTTATGATATGCGGCTGTTGGCATCCTTCAAGGAAATGGAGGAGCCCTTTGAGAAAAAACAAATCGGCTCCTCCGCCATGCCCTACAAGCGCAATCCCATGCGCTGCGAGCGCATTGACGCGCTGGCGCGCTACGTGATGGCTGACGCACTCAATCCCGCGCTCACTGCGGGTACACAGTTCTTTGAGCGGACGCTGGACGACAGCGCAAACAAGCGAGTCGCTGTTGCGGAAGCTTTCCTCGCTGTGGATGCGATACTGAATATCATGATGAATGTCTGCGATGGCCTGGTGGTCTATGAAAAGGTCATCCGGCAGCGAGTCATGGCCGAGCTTCCCTTTATGGCCACCGAAAACATCATGATGGACGCTGTGCGCAAAGGCGGAAACCGCCAGGAGTTACACGAGCGGCTCCGTGTGCACAGCCAGGCTGCCGCAAATCACGTAAAATCTGAAGGCGGTACAAATGACCTGATCGAGCGTTTGCTTGGAGACGAGCAGTTCCAGTTGGACAGAGGGGAACTCGAAGAAATACTTCAGCCTTCCAAGTTTACCGGGCGAAGTGAGGAACAGGTGGAAGACTTCCTTCGCGAAGTGATTGAGCCGGTGCTCAGGGAAAACAGCGATCTTTTAGGCGAAAAACAAGAACTGTACGTATGACAGGGAGGTATCTTTCAAATGAAGGAACTGCGACAGGCCATTGAGCAGCAGGGAATCGGTATTGGCAAGGATATTGTGAAAGTGGACAGCTTCCTAAACCACCGTATTGATGTAAAGCTCGCTACGGATATGGGTCAGGAAATCTACCGCGCGTTTCAGGGAGAAGCTGTTGACTGCATCCTGACGGTAGAGGCCAGCGGAATCGCTGTGGCCATCACCGTGGCTCAGGCCTTTGGCAATATCCCGGTTGTTTTTGCAAAGAAATCAGGGCACAGCAATGTGGGTACGGATGTTTATCAGGCAAATGTTTACTCCTTCACGCACCAGCAGATGAACAGCATCTGTGTCAGCCGTTCTTTCCTTACAGAAGGGATGAAAGTACTGATAGTGGATGACTTCCTCGCAAACGGCGAGGCCATCGAAGGTCTGCTGAGCATCTGCCGCCAGGCCCGCAGCGTACCGGTCGGCGCGGCTGTCTGTGTCGAAAAAGGCTTCCAGGGCGGCGGAAAACGCCTTCGCGCAAGCGGTTTGAAGGTGATCAGCCTTGCCGTTGTGGACGGAATTGAGAACGGACATATTGTGCTTCGAAAAGAAGAGTGATATGATGGTTGTGCATTCATCTGGCCCCTCTGTGAATGATGGATGCACAAACCTTTCATTTTTAGGCATTTGGGTATGCTCCACCGAAACAGACAGATAGTGGGTATAATGTGATGGCGAATGAATACCTAATTCTTCCAGGGTGTGACGATACAAACCGGGGTGATCAGGCCCTGATCTGGGAAACCGTGGAGGTGGCAAAATCAGCCGGCTTTAGCGGGCATTATTCGATGATTGCCACTGAAGAATGCGGCAAAGAGTCTCAAAAAATCGGGATCTCCTCACTGCCTTACCTTTTGCCACATCCATCCATGCATGCAGCAAAGGATAAGCAGAATATTTCTTATGGCATTGCGTTGAAGCTGAAGTGGGCGCTGCGCGCTGTACTTGATTTGCTCATTGCATTTCCGCTCAGCAAAAAGGCAACCCGCCCGCTGGCAGCCAAGCTTCTCAGCAAAGAGCAGAAGAAAACGCTGGCTATTTATCAGCAGGCAAAAGCCGCTTTCGTAAAGGGCGGGGGTTTTTTGCACGCCTATGACGGGCTGGTGGATACATACAAGATTTATTTCTTCCTCTATCACATCAATCTGGCTTTATCCATGGGCATCCCAGTCTATGTCATGCCAAATTCTTACGGCCCGTTCGTGACCGGTTATTCCCGCCGCCTGGTTAAAAAGTGTCTGTCAAGATGCCGGCTTGTCTATTCAAGAGAGAGTGCCTCTCAGCAAGTCCTGAAGGCAGACTGCGGCATTGATTCCCATCTGAGTCGCGACCTGGCAATGTATCTTGAAAAGGACGCTTCCTTTGATGCAGTTTCTGACCTGGCATCCAAAGGCATTTCTCTTTCATCCGGAAAAACCGTCGGCATTACCGTGCGGCCTTACCGCTTTCCGGGGAAAAGCAATGCTGAAGAACTGTATCAGGATTACAAGCATTCTGTTGAAAAGCTGATTCTCTGGCTACTGGAGGAAGGCTATCATCCTGTGCTGATTGAGCATGTTTTTTCTGAAAACCATCATGAACAGGATATGATCTGCATACAGGAAATCGCTGATATGATAAAGGCTTCAGGGAAAACAGTTCCTGTTTATTCAAACAGAGAGCTGAACTGCAGGCAGCTCAAGACGGTCTACTCAAAAATGGATTACGTTGTGGGGACACGGTTCCATTCTGTCATTTTCTCGCTTACGGAGAAGGTGCCTGTGATGGCCATCACCTACGGCGGAAACAAGGGAACAGGCATTATGCATGACCTCGGATTGAGTGACTTTGCCGTTTCGATTGAAAGGCTATCGGGCGAGCAGCTGATTGAAACCTTCCGCAAGCTTGTTTCTGAGCGGAGTGTAGTGCTGTCTCGGCTTGAAGAAAACCAGCAAGCACTATCAGATGGCTATCGTCAGCTTGTATCAGAATTAAGGAGTGCAATGAAGTGAAGATATTTATTGCGACTGAAGCAAAGATTTATCTTATTGACGACAGGCTTTACAGTACCAATTCTTTTCGGATCGTTTTGAAAAGATATCATGACGCTTTTCAGGAAGTGATCCTCTGTTCCAGGATTTATCATGCGGACATTTCCTCTCTACCTGGAAGGTACGAGGAAATCACATCGCTTGTGAGTGAAACGGTTAATGTGCGCACATTGAAGGAAGCGGCGCTCGGAAAGCACGACGCTGAAATGCGCCAGCAGATTGGAAAATGCAGTCTGGTGGTCGCACGGGTTCCGTCTGTCGCTGCAAACCATGCAGCCGCCATCGCCAGAAAGCTGCATGTTCCTTATCTGGTAGAAGTTGTCGGCTGTACATGGGACTCGTATTGGAATTACAGCACTGCTTCAAAGCTTCTCGCTGCGCCTTCTTATCTGATGATGAGAAGAACCGTAGGAAAGGCGGACTATGCGGTCTATGTGACTGAGCATTTCCTTCAAAAAAGGTACCCCTGCCACTGCCCCACCATTTCAGCTTCCAATGCGATCATTGATTGCAGCGAACCGGGTGTGCTTGAAAAAAGGCTCCGCCATATTGTCGAAGCCAAAGAGAAGACCTGCGTATTGTTCACAGCAGCTGCTATCGATGTGCCCTACAAGGGGCAGGAGTATGTTATCCGCGCCATGAAGTTGCTTCTCGAAAAGGGCCTGCGGGTGGAGTACCGGCTGGCAGGGAACGGCAGTCCCGATCGCCTGCAGCATATAGCTGACGAATGTGGGGTATCGAACCAGGTTGTATTTCTGGGAGGGCTTACCCGGCAGCGCGTAATGGAGGAGCTTGACAGTGCAGACATTTATATTCAGCCGAGCCTTCAGGAAGGTCTTCCCCGTTCTGTCATTGAAGCCATGAGCCGTGCCTGTCCCTCCCTTGGTGCGAAAACAGCAGGTATTCCTGAGCTGATACCGCAGGAATGCATTTTCAGGCGTGCCGATCCTGCAGATACAGCTGCCGTCATAGAAAAGATGGTCAGGGCAGACCGGGCCGTTTACGCACAGCAAAACTATAAAAAAGCGCACGAATACGATCAGGCTGTCCTCCAGGAGCGCCGGAACAGCTTTTACGATCGAATCAAACAGGCTGTCTCAGGTGGCAGCAGGCAGGGGTAAGCAGATGAAGTACAGCATTCTGGTGCCTGTTTATAATATGGAGAAGTATCTCCCTCAGTGCATAGAATCCGTGCTGGCTCAGCAAGTTACAGACTTTGAACTGATACTGACCAATGACGGTTCAACTGACGGGAGTCCGGAAATCTGTCGCCGCTACGCGGAAAAAGATGCTCGCATTATTTATCAATCAAAGGAAAACGAAGGTCTCCTGCTTACCCGGCGCTATGCGCTGAAAGCTGCCAGAGGCGAATATGTGCTTTTTCTGGACTCAGACGATTTCTGGGAGCCGAATCTGCTGAAAGAAGTAGACAAGGCCATCGAGGAAACGCACGCGGATCTCGTTCTTTTCCGCTATAAACGGATTCGCGACAGCGGTGAACTCGTCAGGGCTGAGACCGGTGTTTTCCCGGACAGAACCCTTTTCAGCGCTCAGGTAAAAGAAAAGTTCATGCAGACTTTTGTTTCGAGTATACTCCTCAATTCCATCTGGTCCAAGGCAGCAAAACGTTCCATCATTGATATTGATGCCGATTACAGCCGCTTTCAGGATAAAAAGGGGGAGGATTTGCTGCAGAGCATGGCGCTTTTGCGAAATGCTTCATCTATCTATTACCTGGACACTCCGCTGTACAACTATCGTCTCAGTGCCTCTGGCCGCGGGCGGAATTTCAAATGGAAATACTGCCTGGACTATGAAGCCGTCCGTGCCTATGTACTTGAACAGCTCAAATTGATGCGAGTCAGTGAAAAAACGCTGCATTGCTTTTTTGTGGCGTATATGGATTATCTGCTCTCCTTTTCCAGATCAATCACTGCAATCAGCCGTGACTATCCAGAATACCGGCAGCATATGGAAGAGATCAAAGCCTTCCCGACGTATCGGCTCGCACAGCCGCAGATTCGCTCAGGCGAGCTTCGGGAATTCTCCCGTTTTTCCCATTTCTGCATCCATCACGGCCTGACATGGCTGCTCTATGCAAGATGCAAGGTTTCAAAAATAACAAGAAAGCTGCTGGGACACAGCTGATGCTGCTTGAATGATAGTCCAGCTGATAAAAGGAGCACACAGTGAAACAAGATTACGATCAAATCATTTTGCAAGAGGTTTACCTCGGTAAGCGGAGGAACCTCCTGCAGCGCCTTTATCTCAGAGCCCCGGGCCTTGGCAAGAACGCAAATTATATGCTCCGCAAGGTGCAGCGGCTCAGTGAGGGCAGCGCTTCCAAGCTTGGCTATCTCCGGTGGCGCAGGTACCGCAGCCGTTTTGAAAAACGCTATGGCTGCTTTGTGGGCCCCCGTGTCAGGATAGGTAAGGGCCTTGTGCTTCCTCATCCAAACGGCATCGTCTTCGGACAGGGGCTGGTGATGGGGGAAAACTGCACTGTTTATCAGCAGGTGACCTTCGGACGGAAGCAGATCGCAGAGAGCAAGCAGTCTGATATGCCGGTTATTGGTGATCGCTGCATTTTCTGTGCCGGGTCGAAGGTGTTGGGCAATATTCACGTGGCAGATGGCACAGTTGTTGCCGCAAATGCCGTTTTGCTGACGGATACCGTTCCAAACGGCGTTTACGCCGGTGTTCCTGCTACGCTGAAGAAAATCTGTGAGAATAAGGTCGCGGCGGAAGAATGAGACCAGTGCCATCGCTATTGTTCTCGCTGTGTTTCTCGCTTGACATCACTTTCTGCCGGATTATAATAGAAGCTGACTACAGCAGCTGTTTACAGGCGCTGAAACATAGGAGGCTGTACGATGAAAAGCATTGCCGTAACACTCACAAATACCCCAAAGGCAAAGCCGGAAGATGAGAGCAAGCTTGGCTTTGGCTCTATCTTTACCGATCATATGTTCCTCATGGATTATTACCGCGGTGAGGGATGGGTCGACCCCAGGATCGTGCCCTACGGCGATTTTTCAATGGATCCTGCCTCCATGGTCTTTCACTATGGCCAAGCGATATTTGAGGGCACCAAAGTATACCGCCGCGCCGATGGCGGCCTGCAGCTGTTCCGCCCGGCGGACAACATGGCGCGGATGACCCGCTCTGCCCGCCGCATGTGCATGCCTGACCTGGACGAAGAAACCGCGCTGGCCGGCCTGAAGAAGCTGGTGGAAATTGAGGCCGACTGGGTGCCACATCAGCCCGGCACTTCCCTCTACATCCGGCCAACCATGATCTCCATGGATGCCCAGCTCGGCGTGCACGCCGCAAAGCATTATCTCTTCTTCATCATTGCCTCCCCGGTTGGCTCTTATTACAAAGAAGGGCTGAAGCCTGTAGGTATTTATGTTGAAGATGAGTATGTCCGTGCCGTCAGGGGAGGTACTGGCTTTACCAAGTGCGCAGGCAATTACGCTGCCTCCATACTGGCCGGCGACCTTGCCGAGAAGAAGGGATACTCCCAGGTGCTCTGGCTGGATGGCGTGGAACAGAAATATGTAGAAGAAGTCGGTTCCATGAATATGATGTTCGCCTATGGGAACCATATCGTGACTCCGATGCTCAACGGCTCGATTCTGCCCGGTATTACAAGAGATTCCATTCTGACACTTGCAAGGCAGCTTGGCTACACAGTTGAAGAAAAGCGGCTTGCGATTGCTGATATATTCAACGATATTAAAAACGGCACACTTACGGAGGCTTTCGGTACCGGTACGGCTGCAGTCATTTCTCCCGTGGGCGAACTGTGCTGGAAGGATGAAAAGCTGATCATCGGCGGCGGCGAAATCGGGCCGGTTGCTCAGAAGCTTTATGACACCCTGACCGGCATCCAGTACGGCCGCGTGGCCGACAGCAACCATTGGATTGTCAAGCTGTCCTGATCAGGCATCATCCGATTCCTTCTTTTTCCGTAAATAATATGCGCAGAGATTTCGACCTTTCTTCTCTGTCCTGGGCAGAGAAGACATTCACCCGCATTCATGAACTCAAGCTGCAAGCATGCCAGGAGCGCATGTCCTTCTGGCCGGATTGCTGCTTGTTTGAAGACCTGACAGACGAAAGATCTGAAGAGCTGTGGCGCATTTCGTTTGACGCAGAGGAGCATCCCTGCTCCGCTGCGTTGCACACAGCTGATTATCTGGAACGCCAGGTGCGAGAAGAGCTGTTCGAGCAGCAGCTCTTTTTGCCCGTTTCCGAACAGCGTCTGCTGGACAGAATCTACGCAGAAGGCGGGCAGACTTCACTCCATGACCCTTACGAGCTGTTTGACGCTGAAGCGCTTGTCCGCAAACTGTGGTGTTTTCTGGACTGGGATGAAGCGGGCAACTATACACTTTCCCTTCCTCCTACGTTGGGAATGTATCTGACGTTTCTGGGCGCCTCCTTTGACTTCAGCTTTACAAGGCAGAAGGCACTCAACTGTCATCAGCGTATCACAGGTCTGCTAAGCGCATTCGGAGCCATGCTCTATGAGGACGCTGTCGGTCTGTTCTACCGTGATCTGTCTGAATACACCCAGCCCCATGCTGCGAGGCTTTTGAGAAGATCCATCCTTTCTGCCTATGACTGGGTCAGCGACCAGCGCGGCAGCATTGTTTTGCTCCATCCGGCCTGTGTTGAGGTACCTCTTGTATTATCACAGATCAGATCGATTGCTCCTTTCTTTCAAAGCACTTGGAGTTCTGACTGGATGGAAGCGTCTTCCGAAGAAGAAAAAAAGGCCGCTGTTTCTCTTGCAACCGCTGTCTATCCGGTAGCGAGGCCGGAGATGACAGCCCATGGCGTCGTTGAGAACATTCGCTTTGCCGCAAAGCAGGGGGCCGGGCTGGCTGATCTGGTCGAAATCCTGCAGTCCATGATTATCTGCAAGCCGACAGAGACGCTGGTCGGTGCGCTGCAGCGGATCAGAGAGCACACTCCCAGGTGGATCTTCTGTACGGATTCCGCGGAGGCACAATAATGGCTATGCTTGTTTTTGAGGTGCCTGCCGGAGCCGAGGGGCAGAGGGTGGATGCATTCCTGAAAAAGAACGCCCCACAGCTGGATGACGCTGCGCTGCGGTCTGTCTTTCAACACAGGGATGTCAAGGTAAACGGCATCCGCGTGAAGCCTGCCGATCGCCTGCTGGCGCATCAGTCGGTACAGGTGTACTTTATGGAATATCAGGAGCGGGAACCGCTCGATGTAGTCTACGAAGATGCCGACGTGCTGCTGATCAATAAACGAGCGGGCATTTCAGTGGAAGAAGACGATGCTGGCGGTGTGACGGTCTCTCAGTTGGCAGCGAGGTATATACAGAAGGCATCCCAGAGCGGGCAGCTGCCGATTGCCTGTCATCGGCTGGACAACCAGACAAGCGGCCTGCTTCTTTTCGCCAAAACGGAGGAAGCCGCCGGGATACTGACCGATGTATTCAAAAAGCGCACACTGGATAAGCGCTATGTCTGTCTCGTCAAGGGACAGCCAAAGCCTCCCGAGGCTGTGTGCAGGGCTTTTCTCACCAAAGACGAAAAAGCCGCCAGGGTCTTTGTCAGCGACAAGCCCAGGATTGGTGCAGTTCCCATCACAACTGAATACCAGACAATCACGCCCGGTCCCGTTTCCCGTCTGCGGATTCATCTGATCACAGGCAGGACGCACCAGATCAGGGCCCATATGGCCGCATTAGGGCATCCATTGCTGGGCGATGATGTGTACGGAGACAGGGCTTTAAACAGAGCGCACCACTGCCAGGGTAAGCTGATGCTCTGTGCAACCTCGCTGACGCTGGATACGCAGGGGCGCCTGCCCCATCTCGATGGCAGGCAGTTTGAGATTTCCTGCCCGTTCTGAGGATTTGGCGCTCGATCATTTGCGTATTCCGCTTGACCGGATTTGACCAGGTTGCATTCTTGCCTGCGTGCCTCGCATCGTCTCCGCCTTGCCGGACAAATTCGATCACCACACACCATACAAGTCATTTTCTGACAGGTCCTAAGAGCCGCTGATTGAATGCGATATTCGGTTGGCAGCAGATTATTCGCGAGATGCAAGTGCAAACAAACGAAGCATCGGGCAAAAGTAAGCTTTTTATACTCATCAGATCGCACAGGCGATGCTGTTGGGCATGCCGGCCAATGAATCAGTGTTTTCCAAAGAAAGCAGGCATTACAAGCTACATGGTAAAAGAACACACTTCCGTAAAAACGACCATTGTGCAATGTTTTCTGCGAGGGCTGGTCAGGATCATTTTCCGCCCGAAAATGGATTTTACAAGCGACGCGGCAAAAAACGCACTCCTGAGCGAGCCCTGTGTCATAGTGAGCAATCATGTCAGGGGCTTCGACGGTGCCGTGATACTGACACTGCTGAGAAAAAAGCCCATTACTGCGCTTGTGGCGCAGGATATGCTGGACAAATACTCTGCACTGCGAAGGATATTTCCCTACCTGCCCTGCATCACCATCGACCGTGAACATCCGTCTTTGGCATGGCTGAGGGAAAGCCGGGCCATCATCAAAGCAGGCGGCTCCATTTACCTCTGTCCCGAAGGGAAATGCTCCTTTGACCACGTGGTCCGTGCATACAAGCCCGGCTTTGTCACACTGGCTGCCATGACACAGGTGCCTGTAGTGCCTGTATACCACAACGGAGAATATCACCCATTTCCGCTGAAGCGTTTCCGCATGCTTGTCGGAGATCCTGTCTATCTGGAGCCTCCGCCCCTCGGCCTGAATGCTGACGTGATGGCAGAGGAAGCTGACCAGGTGCACTCCATCACACAGCAGCTGGAAGCACAGCTCAACGGATGCATCCGGGCGCTGCCCAGGCAAGGAGATGAAAATGAGATATCACATTGACACCATACCGGTTTGGGACGCGTTGAAGTTGGACGGCGAATGCCTTTTGTGTTCACTAGCGCGGAAGACAGAGCTTGGCGAGGCTGACCGTTATCTGGGCGCTTCCGTGATGGAACCGGATACACGTATTCAGGTCAATGCCAGAGGGTTCTGCAAAAAGCATCACGCAATGCTGTACGGCATGAGCAACCGGCTCGGACACGCACTGATGCTGGAAAGCCACAACGCCGAAATGAAAAGCAAGGTGCTGCAGCAGTGCAAAAGCCTTGAAAAGGCTGCGGACAGCTTTGCCGCGCTGTCTCTTGGGCGGCTGACAAGAAACGGCGCCGCTCTGAAAAAGCAGATGGACGAGGCCATTGCAGCGCTGAAAGAGCTTGGCTCCACCTGCCTGATGTGTAAAAGCATTGAGGAAAACATGCGGCGTTACTATCACACATTCTTTCACCTGTATCAGAACGACGCCGAGTTCCGCAAGCGTTTTCTGAGCGGAAAGGGCGTTTGTGTTCCACACCTTGCAGAACTGTTTTCTGTGGCTCAGGAAGAACTTTCTGCAAAGGAAGCTTCTGAGTTTATCCGCCAGATAACGCAGCTGGAGCAGGACAACCTGGAGCGTATGCAGGAAGATATCAGCTGGTTTATCAAGAAGTTTGATTACCGTTATGACAGTGAGCCGTGGAAGAATTCCAAAGACGCAGTACCGCGCACTGTCAACAAGCTTCGTGGCTGGTGTGTGGGAGAAGAACCGCTGCCCAAGGAATAGGAGGCATTGGAAATGAATCGTCAGCTCTATCTTGAAGAAATCGACAGAGTTAATCGAGAAGGCGAGTATCAGCCGGACTGGCATTCTTTGGCTTCCTATCATGTGCCGGACTGGTACAAGAATACAAAGCTGGGCATTTTCCTCCACTGGGGGCCTTTTTCGGTGCCGGCTTATCATGACTGGTACGCGCGCAATATGTACATCCAGGGCGACCCCGCCAATGAGCATCACCTCACTGCATACGGCCTAACCGATCAGCATCCGTACGCTGACTTTGTTCCCCAGTGGACAATGGAGCGTTTTGACCCTCAGGAATGGATTCGCCTGTTCAGGCAGGCCGGTGCGGATTACATCGTACCTGTAGCTGAGCATCATGACGGCTTCCAGAATTACCGCAGCGAGTTGAGCCGTTGGAACGCCGTTCAGATGGGGCCACACAGGGATGTAACAGGCGACTTGCTGCTGGAGGCTGAACGCGCAGGTATGACTGTTGGCCTCTCTTCGCACAGGGTAGAGCACTGGTGGTTCATGGGACACGCGCGGGACGGCGGCCACGAGCTCAACCCTGATGATCTGGCCTGGCCTGGAAAGCAGGAGCCTGCCAACCAGCATGATCTCTACGGTGAACCCGCCCCTGACGACGCATATCTGACAGACTGGCTGCTGCGCTGCTGTGAACTGGTCGACAGGTATCATCCGCGCATCGTCTACTTTGACTGGTGGATACAGCACAGCGCTGTCAAGCCGTACCTGAAGCGTTTCCTCGCGTATTATTACAACAGGTCCAGGCAGTGGGGCGGTGGAGTTGTCAATTACAAGCATGACGCTATTCCCTTCGGCCTTGCGGTTCCTGACATCGAGAGGGGACAATTTGCCGAGGCGAAGCCTTTCCTCTGGCAAAGCGATACTTCCGTGATGCGCAACAGCTGGTGCTATTCAAAGCGCGCAGAATACAAGCAGCCGATTGATGTGCTGTGGGATCTGATCGATGTGGTCAGCAAGAACGGACGCCTCCTGCTCAACTTCGGGCCAAAACCCGACGGTACCCTTTCTGAAGGTGATATCGGCATACTGAAGACCATGGCAGAGTGGATGAGTATCAACAGCGAGGCAATTCATGGAACCGGTCTGTGGCGCATCGCGCAGGAAGGCCCCACCGCTGTGCAGGAGGGGCAGTTCGCAGATGCTGTGAGCAGAAACTTCACCTCACAAGACATCCGGTTTACCTGCCGTGGGGAAACGGTTTACGCTATCGCAATGCGTTGTCCCACAGACGGCGTGCTGCATATCAAGTCCCTGCGCGAGGCGGATGCCTCAAGGCTGCCACTATGGCATGGCATTCTGAAAGACGTGAAAGTCCTTGGTATGCAAGGTCAACCCAGCTTTACACGCACCGAGGAAGCTTTGACGGTGAATCTGGGCTCCTGGCGGACGGACCTTCCCGTCGTCGTCCGCATCACAACTGACTGAGGGTAAAAATGCCAGGATATATAATGAGTCTTCGGGCGGTGGTTGGGCACCGCCCGCTCTTGCAGGTAGGTGCAAGTGTTATTCTGGAGGATGCCCAGGGCAGGGTGCTGCTGCAAAAGCGCCGCGACAACGGCTGTTGGGGCTATCACGGCGGTTCGGTAGAGCTGGATGAAATCGTAGAAGAAGCGGCAGCGAGGGAGTTGTTTGAAGAGACTGGAATTGTCGCGGAATCGCTGCAGCTATTCGGTCTTTTCTCCGGTCCGCAATTGCACCATAAGTATCCAAATGGCGATGAAGTCAGCAATGTAGACGCAGTTTATCTGTGCAGGCAGTGGCATGGAACACTCCGGCCGCAGCAGGAGGAAGTCGAGGAACTGGCCTTCTTTGCAGCAGACGCGCTGCCGGACAGCATCACTCCGCCCAATATACCCGCGCTGCAGAAGTGGCAACGCCTGAAACTGAACGAGCAGGAAAGCAACCAACATGAAGAAAGCTGATTTTGTGAAGGGACTGAAGCACGGCGTTCCCATCGGACTGGGGTATCTTTCCGTGTCCTTTGCCTTTGGGATCCAGGCTGTCGCAAGCGGCCTGACACCGCTGATGGCGGTACTGGTATCCATGACCAATGTGACCAGTGCTGGCCAGCTGGCAGGAATTACGCTGATGTCACAGCTGGCACCCCTCAGTGAGGTCGCCTTGACACAGCTGACGATCAATCTCCGCTACGCGCTGATGAGCTTGTCCCTCTCACAAAAAATGGGCAGTGAGATGAATGCACTTCGGCGAATGATCTTCTCCTTCTGCAACACCGATGAAATATTCGCCGTCGCCTCATCTCAGCCCGGAAAGCTTGGCCATCATTATCTTTACGGGCTCATGGTTGCCCCTTATATCGGATGGTCATTGGGAACGCTGCTCGGTGCGGTTGCCGGTACCCTGCTGCCGCTCTTTGTTCGCACCGCACTGGGGATCGCCATTTACGGCATGTTCCTGGCAATTGTAATTCCACCGTCCAGAAAAGCATCCAACGTTCGTCTCGTGGTCATTATTTCCGCTGTCTTGAGCATCGCGCTGCGTTACCTGCCTGTATTAAAGAGCATATCATCAGGCTATGCAATCATCCTCTGCGCCCTGACAGCCTCTGCGATCGGGGCATGGCTTCACCCGGCAGGAGAGGAGGGAGCGCAATGAGCTGGTCCTCGTTCGTGCCCTATCTACTGGTCATGGCACTGGTAACCTATCTGATCCGCATGCTCCCTCTGACGCTTTTCCGCAGGCCGATACGGAGCCGCTTCATACGCTCGTTTCTTTATTATGTACCTTATGCGGTACTGACCGCCATGACCATTCCTGATATCCTGTACGCAACCGGGTATACATCCGGCGGAGATACGAAACCCTTGTGGTGCGCGCTGTTTGGGCTCATCACAGCCTGTTTTTTTGCCTGGAAGGACAAAGGGCTGCTGACTGTGGCTGTGGCAGCCTGCTGTGGTGTAGCTGCAGCACAGGCATTTTTCCTGCTGATTGGATGAAGGAAGCTGCAGATGATTACAATCAGTAAGCCGTGGAGGATGCGCCAATGCTTCAATCCCACCTGAATGCCTTTTTAAATCCCTCTTCCGAGTACACTCCGTGCCCCTTCTGGTTCTGGAATGATGAGCTGAGCGATGCCGAGATCCTGAGGCAAATCAATGACTTCCACAGCAAGGGCGTGGACGGCTTCGTGATTCACCCGCGCACCGGCCTGCCGCTTGGCGACGGTTACCTGTCTGACGACTTTCTCGCCCGGGTGCGTACCGCCGTAGCCGAAGCGCAGAGGTTGGGCATGCTGGTGCTGCTTTACGATGAGGGCATGTATCCGTCAGGCTCTGCCCACGGTGAGGTTGTGAAGGAAAACAGCACCTATGCCAGCCGCTGCCTGATCATGCGGGAATGCGTTGCGGAAAGGCCGCTTTATTTAGGTGAGCGGGAATCACTGGTCGCTCAGTGCCTGTGGGGGGGAAAGCAGTACGCGTTCATATGCTGCGACTCCGGCGGAACCATTCGCGGATACGGACCCAACGAGGATGACGGCGAGCCACTTGCACCGCCCTCGGCGGATCTTCTGAATCCCTATGCCGTAGCCTGCTTCATCCGGCATACACATGACCGCTATTATCAGGCCATGCCGGAATTCTTCGGCAGCACCATATGCGGCTTTTTTACCGATGAGCCGAACATCATCGGCCGCTGTGCCAGGCCGGACTGCGTCCCCTGGACAGACGATTTTCTGCAGGATTACCTGTCTGGCGGGGGCACGGTTGAGAACCTACCCCTCCTGTTTGAAGACTGTCCTGAATCAGAAGATGCAAGGCGGATATTTCGCCGGGCTGTCAACAAGCGCCTGAATCACGTTTTCTATGCTCAGCTGTCCGATTGGTGCCATGAGCACCATATTGTGCTTACCGGGCACCCCGCGCTCAGCACAGATATTGCTCTGGAGGAGCACTTTGACTGGCCGGGGCAGGACCTCGTCTACCGCATGGTTGAGCCTGCAAGTGATCGCGTTCTTCCCGACAGTGTTCTGGGCATATCTGCTGTCAGCTACGCCAGGCAGCAGGGCAGAAAAAGGATCCTGAACGAGTGCTTTGGCTGCTGCGGAAAGGACGGCTTTCAGTGGTCCTTCACGGCGGATGAAATGAAATGGTATACGGACTGGCTGCTGGTACGCGGCACAAATCTGCTAGTGCCACACGCGTTTTACTACTCCGTGCGTGAAGGGCGGGGCAATGAGCGCCCGCCGGCCATCGGCCCCAATAACCTGTGGTGGAAGCACTGGGCCAGCTTTTCGCTGTATATGAAGAGGCTGTGCTGGCTGCTGACCGAAGCACGCGACATGACATCCTGCGCCGTTCTCTGCGAGGAGGACGAGATCTCTCCTGCAGCCTTTGATACACTCTGGCAGCGGCAGATACCGGCTCACGCGGTCATGACCTCCGCTGTGCAAAACGGAAAGGCTGAAAACGGTCAGCTGACGGTTGGTCAGCAGACATACACAACGCTTGTGATCCCGTCGAATATGACGATAGATCAGAAAACATCAGCTGCCATTGAGCGTATCGGTCATGCTGGTGTCACTGTAGTCGCAGAAGCAGAAATAGCGGAGGGAAAGGCGGACAGATCCGCTGCCGTGCGCTCCCTCACACCCGCGCCGTCGCTCAGAGCGCTGGCTTTGGAGCTGGATGGCAAGAAATGGCTTCTTCTGTCAAACGAGGGTGAGTCCTGTATCACGCCGCAGCTCTGTACTGATGCAGCCAGTGTGGATGTCCTGGATGCCTGGGACGGCACCCTCACCGAGCTTACCCCGGTTGAAGGCATCCTTTCATTGGCAATTGAGCGGCGTACCTCCAGGCTGCTCTGCCTGAATCAGACTTCTGTTCACCAGTCTTCAGCTTCAACAGAAGCTCATCAGCCGGATTGCCGGATTGCGCTTCCGTCGTGGGAGCTCACGTTGCCGGACGGCCGCACAGACTCAGTTATTCCTAATTCGGATGGCCTTCTGCCCGACTGGACCACATTGCCGGATATGGCACACTTCAGCGGTTCTGTAACCTATCATACTGCGTTCTCGATGGATGCGTTGTCCGGCAATGCATTGCTTGATCTTGGTGATGTAAGGAATATCGCTGAGGTCTTCATTAATGGCAAGGCTGTCCCGGCCCGCCTATGGGCACCGTATACTTTCCGTCTCTCAGGGCTTCTCTGTAAAGGGAAGAATGAACTGACCGTCATTGTAACCAACACGCTGGCCAACAGGCTGGATGGATGCAAGCTACCGTCCGGACTGATCGGCCCTGTGCAGCTGTGGTTCGATCGAACAGACCCCTGAGGCTCAGTAAAAGATGAAGAATTGATGGTTGATTCTTCCAGTTTTCACAAAAAACACTGAAGGAAATGGTTTTCCGTTCCACTTTGCGTATATTTTTCCCGAAAAAGGGTTTCAAATTGGCAAAGAATCAGCTATAATGGTTTCGTATGACAGAACACCACTGTTGTGTCTTTCGCGAGGGTAACCACCCCAGAAGCGCAGAAAGGGGCGAATCCCATTGAGTGATTTCTTTAGCAAGTGGAACGACGAGAATTTCCTGACTTACCCGGTCGCGCCGCTCGGCCTCATCGCCATGCATGGCACTGAGGAGATGGGTGATAAGGTCAACAAATGGCTGATCAAATGGCGCAACGCGACAGACGACCCGACAGACGGTGACATGCGAACCACACCCGGCGAACAGCGTCAGGACTTTCTGATCCGCACCACCTGCCCGCGCTTCGGAAACGGCGAAGGCAAGGGAATGATCAAGGATTCCGTACGCGGCTACGACATTTACATCCTGATTGATGTCGGCGCATATAACTGCACCTATAAGCTATATGGCAAGGATGTGCCGATGAGCCCAGACGAGCACTATCAGGACCTCCGGCGTATCATCACAGCCATAGGCGGCAAAGCGCGCCGTATCAACGTCATCATGCCGATGCTCTACGAAGGCCGACAGCACCGCCGTTCCTCCCGTGAAAGCCTGGACTGTGCCGTGATGCTTCAGGATCTGACACGTATGGGCGTGGAAAACATCATTACTTTTGATGCACATGACCCGCGTGTCCAGAATGCCATTCCCGCCAGCGGCTTCGAGAGCATCATGCCCAGTTACCAGATGTTCAAGGCCCTGTTGCGCAAGGACAAAACCCTGCACGTGGACAAGGAACATATGATGATCGTTTCGCCTGACGAAGGCGCAATCGACCGGAATATTTTCTACGCCTCTGTGCTGGGGCTCGACATGGGCATGTTCTACAAGCGGCGCGATTATACGCGCATCGTGAATGGCCGCAATCCCATCATCGCGCACGAGTATATCGGCGATTCTGTAGAGGGCAAGGACATTTTCGTTGCGGATGACATCATCTCCTCCGGCGAAAGCGTCATCGAACTGGCCAAAGAGCTGAAGGCCAGAAAAGCTAATCGCATTTTTGCCGCTGCCACCTTCGCGCTGTTCACCAACGGTCTGGATGAGTACAACAAGGCCTATCAGGACGGCATCATTGACCGGGTCATTTCTACCAACCTGACCTACAGAACACCTGAGCTCAAGGCTGCGCCATGGTTTGCGGAGGCCGATATGAGCAAGTACATTTCCTACATCATCGCCACGCTCAATCACAACAGATCACTGTCGAAGCTGCTGAACCCTTACGACCGTATACATAACCTGATGGCGCGCTACAATAAGGAACAGGCAGAGGCAGGCATTCGGCTGGTATAAGGCCGTATTCTTCCGGTTGCACCGCCTGAACGGTGCAGAGAACAAGCGTTTGCTTCTCTGCTGTTGCGGATACGGGAGTTGACACCCAGAAGACGGCATGCTATAATTCATTGTTGATTTGTTACAGTAAACTTTTGGGAGGGATTCTCATGTCCGGACATTCCAAGTGGCATAATATTCAGGCCAAGAAAGGCAAGGCAGACGCAGCCCGCGGTGCCATTTTTACCAAGATTGGCCGTGAAATAGCCATCGCAGTGCGTGAGGGCGGCGCAAACCCCGAGTCCAATGGCAAGCTGCGCGATGTAATTGCCAAGGCGAAGGCCAATAACATGCCCAATGACAATATTCAACGCTCCATCAAGAAGGCTTCCGGTGAGCTGAGCAATGTGATTTATGAGCAGATCACCTATGAAGGCTACGCGCCTGGCGGGGTGGCTGTGATTGTGGAGACCATCACAGATAACCGTAATCGGACCGCCAGCGATATCCGCCATTGCTTTGCCAAGTATGACGGCAACATGGGCACGACCGGCTCCGTCAGCTTTATGTTTGACGAGAAGGGCGTGATCGTTGTCGAGCGTACGCCCGGCATGGATGAAGACGACCTGATGATGATGGCCCTGGACGCAGGCGCGGAAGATATGAAAGCGCTGGATGATGCCTTCGAAATCTACACTGCGCCCAATGACTTCCATAATGTGCGCGAAGCTTTGGAGCAGCAGGGTCTGAGTTTTCTGTCCGCAGAAGTGGATAAGCTTCCTCAGAACACGGTGGCCATTTCCGATCCTGAAGTGCTCGAAAAGGTGCAGAAAATGCTGGCCATGCTCGAGGAAAACGATGATGTGCAGAATGTGTTCCACAACGCAGAGCTGCCAGAGGAGGAAGACGAGGAGTAAGCGCAGCGTGTCACCGGGCAGACTTTTGAATTAAAGCCTGCGTGCCCGGGATCCTTGCACTCCTCATATGATACAGCCCTTTCAACCGGGCCCACCGGGAGAAGGGCTGTTATTTGTAAGCTGCCGCAATAAACTGAATCACCGGAAGGAGATGGAGTGGATGACATATCAGGAATTGCAGGACCGCTATGAACGGCTGATCGCAGAGAAGAACGAAGTCAGGAAAGACTTTTATAACGGCATCTATCAGCGCTGGCGCAAGCCGGTACTGACCCGCGATCACATACCGCCATTCTGGATGTATGATCCAAGCCCCGAAACCAACCCATATCTTCAGCAGCGTCTCGGTGTCAACGCTGTGTTGAATTCAGGCGCGCTCTACTTTGACGGAAAGTTCACGCTCGTTGCCCGCGTTGAGGGCATGGACCGCAAGAGCTTTTTTGCGGTTGCCCAATCTGATAACGGCGTGGATGGCTTCCGTTTCTGGGATGAACCTGTCCAACTGCCGGATCTATATCCTGAGGAAACCAATGTCTACGACATGCGGCTGACACAGCACGAAGACGGATGGATTTATGGTGTCTTCTGCTCTGAAAGCAAGGACAGAGAGCATGCTGATCTGTCCGCAGCAGTGGCCGCTGCCGGCATCGTCCGGACAAAGGATCTGATGTCCTGGGAGCGCCTTCCCAATCTTGTCACCCTCCGTTCACCCCAGCAGCGCAATGTGGTTCTGCATCCTGAATTTGTGAATGGAAAATATGCCTTCTACACGAGGCCCATGGACGATTTCATTGAGACCGGCAGTGGCGGCGGTATCGGCTTTGGCCTGTGCGACGACATCACACACGCCGTTATCGATGAGGAGCGCATGACATCTATTCGCCGCTACCATACCATCACAGAGAGCAAAAACGGTGCAGGCGCAGTGCCGATCAAGACAGAAAAGGGCTGGATTCACATCGCCCATGGCGTCCGGAATACAGCCGCCGGTCTCAGGTACGTCATTTATGCCTTTGCCACCGCGCTGGACGATCCCTCCAGAGTGATTGCGGAACCCGGAGGCTATCTGATTGCCCCGCTTGGTGAGGAACGCGTTGGCGATGTGAGCAATGTCACCTTCACAAACGGCGCAATAACCACTCCCGACGGAGGAGTCTATATCTACTACGCTTCCAGTGATACGCGAGTGCATGTTGCGACCACGGACATCGCGCGCCTTACCGATTATGTGTTCAGCACTCCGCCTGATGCGCTTCGCTCAAATGACTGTGTCAAGCAGCGTGTAGCGTTTATCAGGAAGAATCTGACCTGCCTGAGCAGATAACAGGGGAGGCGGGACATTGTCCAGAAACACAAAAAGCCTGATCGGCGGCATGACAGTGCTTGGCATTACCGGTATTGTCTGCAAATTGATCGGGGTGCTTTATTCCATTCCTCTGACATGGGCTATCGGCCTGGACGGTCAGGGCATTTTTCAGACTGTTTATCCCACCTACACACTGCTGCTGACAATTTCTTCCGCCGGGCTGCCGGTGGCTGTCAGCAGAATGGTCAGCCAGTGCCTTGCGAAAAAGGATCCGCACAATGCGCACCATGTATTCAAGGTTGCGCTGATGCTGCTCTCGGCGCTTGGTGTTCTTTCCTCTCTGATCATGTTCATAGCGGCACCACTACTCTCCAGCAAGCAGCCGCTGGCGCAGCCCGGTTTTTATGTCATTGCTCCCTGTGTGACAGTCGTCTGCATTCTTTCCGCTTTTCGCGGTTTCATGCAGGGGCAGCAGAATATGGTACCAACCGCTGTATCTCAGCTGATTGAGCAGATCGGAAAGGTATGCCTCTCTCTGCCGCTTGCTTACCTTGGTGCTCAAAAATCAGTCGCCGACGGTGCGGTTGGGGCCTTGCTTGGCATTACCTTTGTGGAAGCCGTTGCGCTTTTGTACATGATGCTGGTCTATACCCGCAAAAAAAAGGAATTTTCGGCACTGCCGCAGGAGACGAGCGAGAAACCGCAAAGCGCTTCTACGCTGATGATGCGCCTTTTGCGCATCTCTATCCCGATCACTGTCAGCGCCTGCATCGTCCCTCTGGCCACCTTCATCGACTCCCAAATGCTGGTAGAGCGGTTGATGGCGGCTGGCCTGACCATTGAAGAAGCGTCACCGCTGTATGGCTTGTTCAGCGGCATTATTATCCGTTTAATCAACATTCCCACTGCTCTGGCCCTCTCCATTTCAATGAGCCTTGTTCCGGCAATTTCCGCAGCCGCTGCACTCAAGAGCGAAAAAGCAGTGCGTGACCAGAGTGACTTTGGTCTTCGCTTTGCTTTCATCATCGGTTTCCCCTGTGCCGTTGGCATGAGTCTGCTTTCAAAGAATCTGCTGTTGTTCTTTTATAAGGGAACCCTTGCAGGTTACGCGCCGATACAGGGCACCTCTGTAACAGATATTGCGGCAGGGCTGCTTGCTATGCAAAGCCTGACAGTGGTGCTGTTCACCTCTGTACAGGCGACAAGCGCAATCCTCCAGGGTGTTGGCAAGCAGCGCATCCCCATGTATACCCTCATTGCGGGTGTGATCTGCAAAATCATCCTGAATTATACGCTTGTTGCGCTGCCCGGTCTGAACATTCACGGTGCTCCGATTGCCTCCCTTGTTTGCTATTTTGTGTCCCTCGTACCAAATCTGCTCTATTGCCTGAAATATGCCCATATGCCCTTCAACTTCAAAGGCTGGCTGCTCAGGCCAGCGTTGGCTACCGCCTGTATGGGGTTGGTTGTGATTCTTCTGCAGCGTTTACTGCCCATCAATCACCTGACCACGTTGCTTGAAGTTGCCATCGGAGTGATTGTATATTTCGGCGCGGCCTTCCTGTTGAAGGCAATTCGCAAGGATGATTTTTCCTCTCTGCGAGGAAGGAAGGTGTCATAATGTCTCCCAGTATCACAGTGGTCGCGTTAGGCCCCGGGAAGCCGGAACTGATGACACTTCAATCCGTCGAAACGCTGAGGCAGGCACAGGTACTCGTGCTGCGCACCGCCAGGCATCCCGCGGCTCAGTGGCTTCAGGCTCAGGGTATTTCGTTCTCTTCCCTGGACGACTTGTACGATCAGTACGAGGATTTTGATCAGCTTCACCGCGCAATGGCCGCCGAGCTTTGGAAGAAGGCCTCAGAGGAACCGGTGACCTTTGCCGTGCCGTTCCCTTCTCAGGATGGTGCAGTGGATGCTCTCGCCTCGCTTCGACCGGAGAACGCTGCATTGAAGGTGCTGCCGGGGCTGAGTCAGGCGGATACCGTTTTCAACCAGGCACTTGGTGTTTCCACCGTTCAGCAAGGTCAGCGTATCATTACGGCCTCTGCCATATCAGCTCTTCGTCTTGATCCAACCTGTCCGCTGCTTGTTACGGAAATCGACTCGCCTCTGCTGGCAAGTGATGTGAAGCTGATGCTGACCGACCTGTACCCTGATGAACTGGAATGCAGCGTCCTGTCTACCGACAGCAGCGGGATCGGGTGCATCAGGCAGATCACCCTGTGTGAACTGGACCGGTTGAAGCATTATGATCAGACCCTTTGCCTGCTGGTGCCGCCTGTTCCTTTCACCGCCAGAAACCGTTTTGATACCGATGACCTACTGCAAATCATGGAGGTGCTGCGTTCACCAGACGGCTGTCCCTGGGACAGGGAGCAGACACATCAGAGCCTGCGTAAGTATCTGATTGAAGAGTGCTATGAAGCCGCCGGCGCTATTGACGCAGGAGACGACGCGCAGCTTGCCGATGAGCTCGGTGATGTGCTGCTGCAGATCGTTTTTCACGCTTCGATCGGCCGCAGTCACGCCTCCTTCAATATGCGGGATATCGCTACCTGCATCTGCAGAAAAATGATATTCCGTCATGCCCATGTCTTTGGCACTGTGCACTGTGCCAATGCGGAAGAGGTTTCTGTCAGCTGGGAAAAGCTGAAAAAAGCCGAAAAGCATCAGACAACGCAGGCTCAGGCCATGAAGGATGTTGCCCTGTCGCTGCCAGCGCTGATGCGCGCAGCCAAGGTGCAAAAGAAAGCAGCTGCTGTGGGTTTCGACTGGGACAGCGCTTCAGAGGCGCTTTACAAGGTTCATGAAGAAGCAGACGAGGTAGGGGAGGAACTCCTCTCTGGTACAAAGCTGAAGGAGGAAATCGGCGACCTTTTGTTTGCCTGTGTCAACGTAGCCCGGCTTGCCGATGTGGAGCCCGAGGAAGCGCTCGAGGCCGCGACACAGAAATTCCTCCAGCGCTTTGAGAAGATGGAACATCTTATTCTATCTGACGGGAAAAAGTTGGATAATATGACGCTCAGCGAGATGGACGCATATTGGGAGCAGGTAAAGGCTATGAAATAGATGGAGTCCTGCGTTTTGCTGTCCGGAAGAAACAATACATAAAACAAAAGGGGAGACAGAGCACATCATCTGTCTCCCACATTTTATATGCGGTTGTTTCGAAATTACACAGCGCCCTGGGCAAGCATCGCTTCAGCGACCTTCAGGAAGCCCGCGATATTCGCGCCGGCAACATAATCGCCAGGCACACCGTATTCCTTTGCCGCCTCATCCGCCTTCTGGAAGATGCCGAGCATGATATCCTTCAGTCGGTTGTCAACCTCTTCAAAGGTCCAGGAGAGGCGCAGCGAGTTCTGGCTCATTTCGAGAGCAGAAACCGCCACACCGCCCGCATTTGCAGCCTTGGCAGGGGCAAACAGCACACCGGCAGCCTGGAAAGCCTTGGTCGCCTCAATGGTGGAGGGCATATTGGCGCCCTCACCGACAGCGGTCACACCGTTGGCGATCAGCAGCTTCGCGCTTTCCTCGTTGATTTCATTCTGCGTAGCGCAGGGGAGCGCGATATCGCACGGAATGCTCCAGATGCCGCTGCAGCCTTCTGTATAGGTAGCCGTGGGCACTGCCTTCACGTATTCCTTGATGCGCTTGCGCTCAACTTCCTTGATCTGCTTTACAACCGCCAGGTCAATGCCGTTAGGGTCATAGACATAGCCGTTGGAATCAGACATGGCGACCACCTTGCCGCCCATTTGCGTGATCTTTTCATTTGCGTAAATTGCAACATTACCGCTGCCGCTGATCACTACGGTTGAGCCATTGACTTCCTTGCCGTTGGCCTTCATCATGGCCTGCACAAAATAGCAAAGTCCATAGCCAGTCGCCTGTGTGCGGGCGAGAGAGCCGCCGTAGGTCAGTCCCTTGCCTGTCAGAACGCCCTCATAGAGCCCAGTAATCCGCTTATACTGGCCATACAAATAGCCAATTTCACGTCCACCTACGCCGATATCACCGGCGGGCACATCCGTATCAGCGCCGATATAACGATAAAGCTCCGTCATGAAGCTCTGGCAGAAGCGCATCACTTCGTTGTCGCTTTTTCCCTTCGGGTCAAAGTCGCTGCCGCCCTTGCCGCCGCCGATGGGTAGTCCGGTCAGGGAGTTCTTGAGAATCTGCTCGAAGCCAAGGAACTTGATAATGGAGAGGTTGACGGAAGGATGGAGACGGAGACCTCCCTTGTACGGGCCAATCGCGCTGTTGAACTGCACACGATAGCCACGGTTCACCTGAACCTTCCCCTCGTCATCGATCCACGGCACGCGGAACATCACCACTCGCTCAGGCTCGACATAGCGCTCCAGCAGGCCGGCTTTCTCGTATTCCGGATGACGGTCCACCACAGGCTTCAGGGTGGTGAGAATCTCTGTCGCGGCCTGGATGAATTCTGGCTGATCGGCATTGCGCTGCTTTAGTCCTTCCAGCACCTTCAGGGCATAATCACTCATGAAACAACCCTCCATTTTGACGGAAATTTGTTGAAAATTGCAGATATAATTCTGCCACTGTGATTATAGTGAGGCACCTGCAATTATTCAATAGCAAAATTGCATTTTTGATGTATTTGTCTCGTTTCCGTCACTCCGTTGCCGTTTACAGTGATCGCGCCTTTTCCCTGAGCAGAAAGAGCTTGTTGATCGCGTCCATTGGCGTAAGTGCCATCACATCGATCGACTGCAGCTCATGGATAATCTCTGTGCGCTTCCAATCGAACATATCAACCTGCTCAATGTGCTGCTGCGTATCGTCTGCTCCAAGGATGTTTTGTCCAATGGTGTTCTGATTGATATCGGATGCCTCAAGCCTTGCCTGTATCTCGTGTGCGCGGACAATGACCTCATGCGGAACCCCTGCAAGCCGTGCCACCTGCACACCGAATGATTTGTCCGCCCCGCCGCGGATGATTTTTCTCAGGAACAGGATGTCCTCGCCATGTTCTTTAACTGATACACAATAGTTCTGCACCCCGTCCAGGTGTCCTTCCAGCTCGCTCAGCTCATGATAATGTGTCGCAAAAAGTGTCTTTGCGCCGCATTTGCCGATATCGCTCAGATACTCAACAACAGCCCAAGCAATGGCCAGGCCATCGAAAGTGGAGGTCCCGCGGCCGATTTCATCCAGTATGATCAGCGAGTTTCTTGTCGCGTTGCGCAGGATGTTGGCCGTTTCGGACATCTCCACCATAAAGGTGCTCTGTCCGCTCGCGAGATCATCCGAAGCGCCAACACGGGTGAAGATGCGGTCAGTCAACGGCACGGCTGCCTGAGTGGCAGGAACAAAGCTGCCGATATGCGCCATCAGTACAATCAGGGCAACCTGACGCATATAGGTGCTTTTTCCCGCCATGTTCGGCCCCGTGATGATCAGCATCCGGGCATCATTCAGGTTCATCTGTGTGTCATTGGGTACAAAGCCCTCATCCTTCAGCGACTGTTCAACCACCGGATGCCGCCCATCCCTGATGTCCATGCTGCCGTCATCAGTCATTTGGGGACGCACATAGCGGTTTTCCACCGCCACTGTGCTGAGTGACAGCAGTGCGTCCAGCTCCTTCAGCGCCATGGCAATGCGCTGGATGTCAGCTATGCTTTGCGTCAGTCTCTCCCGTATTTCAGAAAAGAGCTGCAGTTCCAGGCGGACTGCCTGTTCCTGCGCGCCGACGATTTTCTGCTCCATCTCCCGCAGCGCCGGTGTGACATACCGCTCGGAATTTGCCAGTGTCTGCCGCCGGATATAAGTTTCAGGCACCATGTCAAGATAGCTCTTTGTAACCTCAATATAGTATCCGAATACCCGGTTATACTGTATTCTCAGGTTTTTGATGCCTGTTTTATCGCGCTCCTCCTGCTCCATTCGAAGTATCCACTGTTTTCCATTTGTTGCTGCCTCACGATACTCGTCCAGCAGGGCGGAATACCCGTCACGGATGATGCCTCCCTCGGTAATGCTGATCGGGGCATCCGGATGGATCGCACGCTCCAGCAGCTCTGTCAGTTCCTCAAGCGGGTTCAGCCTGAAAAAGATACTCTTCAGCTGCGCGCTTGTCACATCCGCCATCAATGACTTGATCTCCGGCACACGTTCCAGTGAGGCGCACAGCGCCAGACAGTCTCTTGCGTTCAGGCTCTTATAGGCCACCTTGCTCAGCAGCCGTTCCATATCATAAACACCCTGCAGCTTCTCCGCGAGCGTCATGGCCAGCACATGCTGTCCAAAGAGCTCTTCGACCGCGTCATGGCGCGCGGAAATCTGGCTCAGGTCGCTCAGCGGCTGCTCGATCCAGCTTCTCAGCATTCTTCCACCCATCGCTGTGGAGGTTCTGTCCAGCAGTCCCAGAAGCGTTCCTTTTCTTCCTTTACCCCGCAGCGTTTCTGTCAGTTCGAGATTGCGCCGTGCGGCACTGTCCAGCAGCAGCTTTCCGGTCCCGGCATCAATTCGGATATCTGTAATATGCGCCATCGCGTTTTTCTGCGTTTCTTCCAGATAGCGCATCAGCGCGCCGGCAGCACAGACGCCAACATGGTATCCTTCTTCCAATCCCAGAGGAGTCAGATCATGAAGATGAAAATGACGGCAAAGCGTTTCCACAGCGCCGGAATACCCAAACCATGTATTGGGCTGCTCACTGGCAGCTGTCACTTCCTTTTTCATGCACTCACGGAGCCGCACCAGATCGTTTGTGATCACCTCCGTGGGGCTGACGCGGGCATAGACATCCTGCAGCTGCTCCTCCGGTGAGGCTACCTCCCGAAGCGCGAATTCTCCCGTCGACACATCCACCCAGGCCAGTCCGCAGCTGTCACCGGCGAAACAGATACAGGCCAGATAGCTGTTTTTTCTGTCCTCGAGCATGTCCGGATCATTAATGGTGCCAGGCGTAAAAACCCTGACAACATCTCTGTCCACCAGCCCCTTGGCGAGGGCTGGATCCTCCATTTGCTCGCCGATGGCAACCTTGTATCCCTTGGCAAGAAGACGCTCTATATATACATTCACAGCGTGGTGCGGAACACCGCACATCGGAGCTCTCTCTTCCAATCCGCAATCCTTGCCGGTCAGTGTCAGTTCAAGCTCTCTCGATGCGGTGATTGCATCATCAAAAAACATTTCGTAGAAGTCACCGAGGCGGAAAAACAGGATGCAATCACTGTATTTTTCCTTGAGCGTCAGATACTGCTGCATCATTGGTGTTACAGTCGCCATGCTATACTCCTCACAATGGAATACCCATTGTCCCACCATAGTCCGGCGCAGGCCGTTACGCGCAAGCTGATGTAACGAACCTGCGAAAGCAGCTTTCTGCGTAGGTCTCGCAGCTGCTCATACAGTTCTTCATTCAGTAAATGCCAGCACGTCAACGCAGCGCTGTCCCGGTTCGTAGATCACCTTCAGCGCATCTGCATCTTTTCTTTTGCGCATCAGCGCCGAGGAAGGGCCTCCATCCAGGTCGTAAATCCACTCAGTGTCATACTCTGCCATCAGAAAAGTATTCGCCTCCACCAGCGTCAGCCCATGGTTGGAGGTCGCTGTCATCAGCAGATAGGTGTTTTCTTCTTTCAGCTTGCAGACAATGGTCCTCGCGGCGCGCCGGGTGGCAAAGGCCCATTCCTCATCAATCAGGCTGATTCCATCCCTTGCCATCGGACAGCCAGTATAGAAGCTCCAGGTTTGCAGCGGATTGTTCGCAAGGACCTGTTCATTATCTGAACCGCTGTACATGTGAAGGCCGTCTGCCTCCAGTGTCAGGCCATAGAAAGGCACGCCTTCCAGATTCCGGTACACTTTTCCGTCCACCACGGTCAGGGAGCCAAGCGGCGTATAATAATAATCCTTGCTGTTTCCCGGATAATTCTCCGGAATTTCGGGGTAGGTGGGGCTTACATACCCGCTGCCGTTGACCGCGAGTACAACCCCGTCGATCTTCGCCGCCATCCTTTGAGGCCACGCCAGTTCCTCATGCCACGGTGAGATGGCCTTCCGGATCTGCCTGCCGGGCTCCGCAAGCCAAACCTTTGTCAGATAGCATTTTGTCCCGTTCACCAGGCCAATCTCTATCTGATATTTGATTGTCTCCGTTTCATAGGTGGTGGGTATGCTTCGGTTGGTAAAGGTATAAGCCGTTGTGCTGCCCTGCGCGGCAGCGCCACTAAGCAGCAAAACAGTCATCAGAAAGGAAAGCAGACGAACTCCGATCCTCATTTCAGCACCTCCAGCAGCTCAAGAGGGCGGCGCAGCAAGTACTTTGCGCCACTGCGCTGCAGTTCTTCCTCCGTCCTGTAGCCCCAGGCAGCGCCAATGGGTGTCATCCCTGCGCGCACAGCGCATTCCATATCCACTGCGCTGTCTCCGAGATAGGCGAAGCAATTAGGAGGAAGCTGCAATTCGCGGGCAATCTGCAGTGCGGCCCCTGGGTCGGGCTTGACCGGTGTACCCTCTTTCTGCCCCTGCACATGGTTGAAAAGCTGATCACCGAAATAGTTGATTATGATCCTGCGCGTGTCCGCATCAGGCTTATTGGAGAGCACGCAGAGCTCAAATCCGGCTTTTTTCAGGGCATGCAGCATCTCAGGAATGCCATCATAGGGCCGCGTCAGCTGCATGCTGTGCATTTCATAATAAGCCTGGTAATCGCAGTGTACTTTTTCTGCCAGCTCTGTGTGCTCCCTGACCGCTCTCTGAGCCAGTATGGCCGCGCCATTTCCCACCAGGTATCTGTACTCGTCCAATTTAAAGGTAGGTAATCCGTTTTTTATCAGCGCACGGTTCATCGCGTTGCCGATATCTTCCAGTGTATACAGCAGTGTGCCATCTAGGTCAAAAAGCACAGCGCGGTAAGCTGCTTCGTTCTCACAGGTTATCATACACCAAGCTCCTCAGCCTCCGCGTCCTCTTCTTCTCCGCTCTTCGGAAGGGGCGGCAGTTCCTCCAGTGAGCTAAGACCGAAATGACGCAGAAAGTCATCTGTTGTGCCATACAGTATCGGCCTGCCCAGCGCGTCCTTCCGACCCATCTCACGGATCAGCCCTTTCTGCGTCAGTACCTGCACTGAATAATCACACTTGACACCGCGCACCGCCTCTATTTCTGCCTTGGTCACCGGCTGGCGGTAGGCGACAATTGCCAGCGTTTCCATCATGGCCTGGCTCAGGCTCTGCCGCTGCACAGGCTGCAGCAGCCGAACGATGTCTGCTGCGTACAATGGCCTTGTGGTCAGCTGAATATGGCTGCCAAAGATGCGCAAGCAGAATCCGCGCTGCTGATAATCGTATTCATCGCGCAGCTCGGTCAGTGCGTTATCCAGCTCCTTTTGCGGCACATTCAGTGCCCTGGCCAGGTCAGCAGCAAGAATCGGTTCGCCGGAAACATAAAGAACCGCTTCAATCCGGCCCTTCAGTGTTCCCTGCGGCATTTCTTCCTTCAGTTCTTCCCTGATGTCACTCATGATCTGTCTCTTTCTCTTCTGCGGGTCCCGGCAGCAGAATGATCTCGCCGAAGCTGCCTGACTGTTGAATGTGTGTTTGCCCGATCCTGAGCAGTTCCAGCAGCGCCAGGAACAGTGTCACAACCTCTTCGCGGGTCGGTGCCTCACTCAATGCCTCCTCAAAACGCATGGAGCCTTTGTTTCTAAGGCCACGCATCAGTGTCAGCATGCATTCCTGTACTGTATGCACATCCCGATGGATATTTCTGGGATCAAAGCTGGCCTTACCGTCCTGCAGTGCTTCAGGCTTGCGTGCAAGCACATTCACCAGGGCAGTTGTCAGCCTCTCTAGGGTCATCCCCGTCAGCTCCACCTCAGGCGGCGGAAGCGGGAATTCATCCGGCAGCTTTGAAAACATGGCCTTTGCTGCGTTTTCAAAGCCCTGCATGGCAATTGCTGTTTCCTTGAAGCGCTTATACTCTTCCAGTCTCCTGATCAGCACTTCCTGCGGATCTTCCCCTTCTTCCGTTCTTGGCGGCTTGGGCAGCATGGAACGGCTTTTGATTTCCAGCAGTGTCGCCGCCATCACAAGAAACTCTGATGCGTCATCCATATCCAGATCCTGCGCCGTCCGCACGATGGAAATGTACTGATCGGTAATCTGGCTGACAAATATGTCCTTGATGTCTATCTGCGCCTTGCCGACAAGATGCAGCAGCAGGTCGAGCGGCCCGTCAAAATCCTTGAGCCTGAAATGCATTGCGGGCAATAGTGTGCCTCCTTGTGGTCAGACCGTTTCTGCGGCGTATATGTATGGCAGTTTCCGTACGATGGGGCAGTGTGTCAAAAGAACCATCTGCCCATCATAATGTAGGCGTTGAGCGCAGGGCTTTGCGGTGCGTCGAGGTCCGCAGGTTAGAATGGTGAAAATGGGGTTGCCATGTTTCTGCAGCCACAGGTGTCTTATCCGCCGGATATCATCAGCCAGAGATTGATAAAGGCGCTGTATACAGCCCCATTGCAGGCGGAAAGGACGGAATCCAGAAGACCGCTCAGTATGACCAGCAGAAAAACCATGTGGGCGATGCGGAAGGTCTGCGGGTTCAGCTGAAAGCGGCCCCTGAGCAGCAAATCATTGAAAATATGGAAGCCGTCCAGCGGCGGGAAGGGGATGAAGTTGAAAATAGCCAGTCCCAGGTTCATGCTGGCCATCATCAGCAGGAAGCGCTGCACGTACATCAGCGCCGGATACCTGATCGCGTCTGATAGGGCACTGTAGTTCAATCCGTACATGATATAGGACGCATAGACTCCGCCTTCCGCATACTGGTTCACCGTGCCCTGCAGGCTGCCGAACACTTCTCTGAACTCATCGAGGAAACCGTCCGCCCAAAGAAAGCGGTTCACACCTACCGAAAGCGAGGAGCACAGCAAAAATATAGTGAAATTGACTGTGATGCCGGCAATCGAAACAAGGAAGTCGTCCTTGCGGTAATCCCCTTTGAAATTCCTGGGATTGACCGGAACCGGCTTGGCCCAGCCCACCCCGATCAGCAGCATGGAAACGGTACCGATCGGATCAAGATGTGCACGCGGGTCCAGCGTCAGCCGACCCATCATCTTCGCTGTGGGATCTCCGCACTTCAGCGCGACATATCCGTGCGCACACTCGTGAAGAATTAGGCTGAGCAGTACTGTCACTGCCAGATAGGCGATATAAATCAGAAAGCCAAGCGGATCTGTGCGCAGCATTTCCAGGTATGTCTGTATGCGTGACAGAAACATGCTTTTCCCTCCAATCAGCTATCCGTTTCGGACAAAACAGCAAGCGCACCGGCGCATTGCATGGCAATGCCAGGTAACAGCACCGCTTCATCCACCACAAAGGTCGGTGTATGCAACGCGGTGCTGATACCGCTGCCGATATCATAGTATACACCCGGTGTGTCCTTCAGAAAATAGCAGAAGCTCTCCACGCCGAGACTGGGTGCGGCACGCAGCACCACATGCTCTTCTCCCAGAATACGCCGAGCCTGTTCTTCGACCAGCGTATAGTAATGATCGTCATTGTATACCGCACCGTAGCTCGGGCGAATCTGCACAATTGCCTTGCCGCCGAGGCTTTCCGCGACTCCACAGGCTGTTCTCTCAATGCGTTCGCGGAGCTTCATGCGTGTATCCTCGCTCAGCGTACGCAGTGTGCCAGTCATCTTTACTTCGCCGCAGACGATGTTATTGGCTTTCCCGCCCTCAATCGTTCCGATGGTGATCACCGCGGGGTCGAAGGGAGAGATGGATCTGCTGACCAGCGTCTGAAGCGCGCTGATCACCTGCGCGGTAATGACGATCGCGTCAATGCCGCTCTCCGGATAGGCGCCATGGCAGCTGCTGCCCTGAACTGTCAGGTGCACTTCGTCACTGGCGCCGCTGACATATCCACTTTTGCAGAAAAAAGTACCCGCCGGATACCGGGGATTCACGTGCTGCCCAAGTACGCAGTCAACCTTCGGATTGTCCAGACAGCCCTGCTCCACCATCCATTTTCCGCCGCCCAGCGTTTCCTCCATCGGCTCAAATAGCCATTTAACGGTGCCGTGCCATTTCTCCCTGTGCTGGCTCAGCCAGGTTGCGGAGCCCAGCGCAAGGGCCATATGCACATCATGCCCGCAGGCATGCATGACACCATGATTCTCAGAGGAGAATTCAAGCCCTGTTTCTTCAGTGACCGGTAGCGCATCCATGTCCGCGCGGATTGCTACGCAGCGTCCGTCGCCGTTTCGCAGTATGCCCATCACAGCGTTACAGTCCTGAAACTCCTGAGTCTGTATTCCAAGCGACTGCAGCTCATGAATCACGCGCTGCCTGGTTTCTGTCTCCTGCCCGCTCAGTTCCGGGCGGCGGTGCAGTGCGCGGCGTACCGCAGTAATTCCGGGGAGAATGCCATCCAGCTCCTTCTTCCAGTAACCCATATCCGTTTTCATTTCTTTCACCACTCAGTCCAGCAGTGCGTCTGTTTCCTCGATGATCTGCCCATTCTGCCAGTATCTTCTCACCGGCCGTGCGGACAGTATGGTAATGCACTCATTTCTGTTTGTCTTCGCCCATTCTGCGTATTCTGCATAGCTGACGCCTCCGCCCAGCAGCACGGCTGTATCTCCGGACTCGCATTGTGGCAGGTGAGTCACATCAACCATCATCTGGTCCATGCAGATAAGGCCAATGACCGAGCAGCGGGCGCCGCGGATGAGCACCTGGCCTTTCCCTCCGGAAAGGCATCTCGGATAGCCATCCCCGTAGCCCGCGCACAATGTAGCAATCCGCATCGGATGGTCAGTCAGCCCTTTCTCATCATAGCCGATCACTTCACCCGGTTCTACGCTGCGTACCTGCGCGACCCGTGTGCAGAAGGTCAGCGTTTCCCTGCAGGCAAACGGCATATTTTCCGACCGTGAAGGGCGCACGCCATACAGCATCGCGCCGACACGGCAGCGGCTGTGATGCCACCTGGGATAACGCACAAGTCCAATGGAATCACAGATGTGCACATCCTGTATCGTCAGGCCATAGCCGGAGAGTGCCTTCTGAAATGCAATCAGTCTTTCATGCTGCATTTCATCCCGTTCTGGAGTTATCAGTCCCAAATGTGAATACAGACCTGAAGCGCTGATTCGGGAGCAGTGCTGCAGTGCATCAGCCACCTCTTTGGCGGTTGCCTCATCAGCACTGAAGCCAAGCCGATGGAAGCCGGTATCCAGCTTCAGGTGTACAAGCGCATTGCACTTTGCGCGTTCTGCGGCCGCCTCCACATCCTTAATGCCCTGCAGGTCGGCAACAGTCAGGGATACTTGCGCTGTGATCAGCCGGTCCAGAAGGTGCGCTTCACTCAGCCCCATCACCAGTATTTCGCCCTGGATCCCGCCTTTTCGCAGCGCCAGTGCCTCTCTGGCGCAGCTGACCGCGAAGGAGGAACAGCCTGCCCGCTGCAGCGCCAGAGAGACAGGCAGGAGGCCATGTCCATATGCATTGCTCTTGACAACGCAGGTCACCAGTCTGTCCGTCAGCGAGCAGGCGGTGTGGTAGTTCTCTGTCAGCGCATCCAGGTCAATGTCAATCCAGGTTCGCGGTCTGTTTTCTGCTGTGCTGTTCATATCGCTGTGCTCCCACTGCGGCGAAGCAGTTCATCTTCATCAATGATTTCTATGCCGAGCGCCTGCGCCTTCGCAAGCTTACTGCCCGCGGCCTCTCCGGCCACCACAAAAGCAGTTTTCTTGCTGACAGAAGAGGCTGCCGTGCCGCCGCAGGCTCTGATCAGGTCCTCCGCCTCTTTGCGGGACAGGGTAGGGAGCGTGCCGGTAACAACGATGCTCATGCCGCTGAAGGTATCTCCGGTTTTCACCTGTGTGGTTTTCGGCTCTACCCCAGCTTTCAAGAGGCGCTCAATCATGACTCTGTTTTCCTCGAAGGAGAAAAACTCTATGACCGACTGGGCGACAATCTCACCCACATCCGGTATGGCTGTCAGTTCCTCCATGGATGCCTGTTCTGCTTTGTCAAGTGTGCCAAAGGCAGCGGCCAGGTCACGTGCCGTTTTTCTTCCCACATTGGGTATACCCAGCGCGAAAAGGAAGGCATCCAGGGTACAATGCTTGCTCTTTTCAAGTGCGTCGAGTAAATTGTCGGTTTTTTTGTCCTTGAAGGCATTCAGGGAAAGGATCTGCTGTCTGGACAGATGGTACAGATCGGCAGGATCTTTCACACCCAGTTCATCATACATGAGACCGGCTGTCTTTTCACTCAGCCCGTCGATGTCCATGGCCTCCCTGCCGGCAAAGTGGCTGATGCGGGCTACCGCCTGCGGGCGGCAGTTGTCACGGTTCATACAGAACAGATGCGCACCCCTCTCTACAAGCGGCTTGCCGCAGGAAGGGCAGCACGCCGGCTTTTCGATAGGCCGTTCATCTGGAGAAGGCTCACCTACGCGGCCAAGGATTTCAGGGATCACGTCATTTGAGCGACGGATCCACACCGGCGCATTGATGGCCACACGCTTCCGCTGTATGTCGCCCCAGTTATTCAGCGTCGCCTTGCGCACGGTGACACCGTAGAAATCTACAGGATCCAGATGCGCAAGCGGGGTCAGCTTGCCGGTCCGCCCCAACTCCCAGGTCACATTCCGCAATACGGTTACATTCTCCTCCGCTTCGAACTTATAAGCAACCGCCCATCTTGGAAACTTGTCGGTAAAGCCCATCTGTTCGCGCAGGGCGAAATCGCCAACCTTTACAACGGCCCCGTCAATCAGCCAGTCCAGCGCGGGGCGCTGCGATTCTATCTCACGTATGCATGAGATAATCTCTTCAGTGCCCGCAGGGCGTCCCAGATATGGACTGACCTGAAAACCCTGCTGCCGGAGGAACTCAAGCATTTCCTCCTGCGAATGATATGGCGGGTCCGTGATCGTTCCAATCTGATAGAAAAAAGCATCCAGATGACGGCTGGCCGTTACGGCAGGATCAAGGTTCCTCAATGCGCCGGCTGCAGCGTTCCTTGCGTTTTTCAGCGGCTCCCTGGCTGTTTTGTTATACTTCTCCAGGGTGCTCAGCCGCATGATGCATTCTCCCTGCACCTCCAGAAAGCCCTGATAGGGGATGCGCAGGGGCACGCTCCGGATGGTCCTTGCCTGTGGCAGGATCGCCTCCCCGACAATGCCGTTGCCCCGCGTGGCAGCCTGTACAAGCTGACCGTTCTCATAGGTCAGGTTGAGCGTCAACCCGTCAAACTTGTACTCAACATAGTAGGGGAGGTCCTTTTGCCCGACCAGCTTTTCCGTGCGTTCGACCCACTGGCGCAGCGCATCAATACTCTGCACCTTGTCCATGGACCAGAGGCGGGTCACATGACGGTGCTGCTGGAAGGAAGGCAGTGTTTCTCCACCGACGCGGTGGGTGGGGGAGTCCGGCAGCACGGTCCCCGTTTCCTTTTCCAGGGAGACGAGCTCATTGTACATCTCATCCCACTGCTTGTCCGAAATCAGCGGATTATCCAGCACATAATAGGCATAGGCCGTCTCATTCAGCCGGTCCACTAGGCTGCGGAGTTTTTCCATCTGCTCCTGCGTCATCTGACCATCCTCACTCTTCAATTTTGACGATAGGCGCGATGGACAGCGCAAATTCCTTCTCGCCATATGTGATAAACTGGATGTTGATACGTGCCGCGGCGCCTGCTCCCGTGATGGACATGACCTTGCCTTCTCCGAATTTCCGGTGCATCACACGGTCACCCGGTTTAAACGCAGGCGCGGGCAGCTCCACCTTCAAGCTTCTGGCAGGGCTCTGGACAAAGCCTTTGGTCACCCCCGGAATGCTGAGCGGCTGCCCCGGACGAGTCATAGATGGCTGATAGGGCGTTCTCCTTTGGTGCGCCGCAGAGGGAGATGCGTGGAACTTTGAATCGACAGCGGCGCTTTCATCCCGAATCAGGCGCTTCGGTATTTCGTCCAGAAAGCGTGACGGCTCATTGTGGTTCGGCTGGTTGTAGAACATACGGGTCACCGTTTTGGAGAGGAACAGGCGTTTTCTCGCCCGCGTGATGCCAACATAGCACAGGCGGCGTTCCTCCTGAAGCCGTCCCTCACCCTCTGCCCTGCTGGACGGAAAGATTCCCTCTTCCATCGCGGTGATGAACACATTGTTGAATTCCAGGCCCTTTGACGAATGCAGCGTCATCAGGTTCAGTATGCCGCTGCCCTCCTGCATTGAATCAATCTCGCTGACCAGCGCTATATTTTCAAGCCAATCTTCAAGCTTTGCTCCCGGATTGTCCCTGGCGTACAACGTCACCGCGCTGACAAGCTCGTGGATATTATCGATTCTGTTCTGTGCTTCTTCACTGTCCTGCTTCTGATACTGCTCTTCCAGCCCAGTCAGCTCGATTAGCTTTGGTACGAATTCCACTAAAGGCAATGTCTCCTTCAGTGCCATCAGCATGGTCATCAGTTGGAAAAAATCACTGACACATTTTCTCGGTCTTGAAGAGAGCGTATCGGGAAGGTCACTGAGGGAAGAAAACAGCGGCATCTCACAGTCGCGCGCATACCGCTGCAGCTCCTGCACCGTGCTGTCACCGATGGCTCTTTTGGGCACATTGATGATTCGCACAAGTGACAGGTCATCCGAGGGGTTGCACAGAACGCGCAAATAACTCACAATATCGCGGATTTCCTTTCGCTCATAGAAGCGCATGCCACCATAGATACGGTAAGGGATGCCTTTGTGATTGAGCATTTCTTCCAGCGACCGGCTGAGTGAGTTGTTTCTGTACAGCACAGCCATGTCTGAGTAGCTCTCACCAGCGGCATGCAGTGTCAGTATCTTGCTGACAACCCAGGCAGCCTCCGCTCGTTCATCGGTCGCTGTGAACAGGCAGATCGGTTCTCCCGGTTCATCCTCGGTCCACAGTTCTTTTTCCTTTCGCTCCTCATTAAAAGCGATCACCTGATTCGCGGCATCAAGGATATTTGCAGTGGAGCGGTAGTTCTGCTCCAGCTTGATGACTGTCGCGTCCGGATAATCCTTCTCAAAATCCAGAATATTGCGGATATCTGCGCCGCGCCAGCCATAAATAGACTGGTCATCGTCGCCAACCACGCAGAGGTTCCGGCTTGTCGCTGTCAGAAGTTTCACGAGCATATACTGGGCATAGTTCGTGTCCTGATACTCATCCACCATAACATAATGAAACTTCTGGCGATAGCTATCCAGCACGGGCGGATGCTCGGCCATCAGTTCAAGCGTTTTGAGCAGCAGATCATCAAAATCCAGCGCATTCAGCTCACGCAGTCGCTTTTCGTAGGCAGAATAAACCTCATGAATCTGCTGGGAGCGCCTGTCTCTGGGGGATTTGCTGAACCATTCATCAGGGGAAAGCAGCTTGTTTTTCGCATCAGAAAACTTTGCCAGCAATTCCTTCACCGGCAGATACTTCTCGTCAATGTTCAACTGTTTCAGCAGCTCCTTGAGCAGGTGCGCCTGGTCATCATCATCATAAATTGCAAAAGAACGGGTATAGCCGAGCTTTTCTATGTCGCGGCGCAATATGCGCGCACAGGCTGAATGGAAGGTGGAAATCCACGCCTCATCAGCTGCCGGACCGGCCAGCTGAATAATTCTCTCCTTCATCTCTTTGGCAGCCTTGTTTGTGAAAGTGAGGCACAGCAGCTGCCACGCAGGTACACCGTGATCGATCAGATTTGCTGCCCGTGCGGTCAGGGCTCTTGTCTTTCCGCTGCCGGCGCCGGCCAGGATCAGCAGCGGGCCTTCAAGGGTTTCCGCAGCTAACCGCTGCTCTGGGTTCAGAAAACTCAAATCCATGTAAAAAACCTCAAGCTTTCATCAAAAGCTGCTTCGTGAAGAGTAAATCTTTACGTGTATCATTATATCACATCTTATTTCATTTCGCTATAGCGCCGTCAGAAAAGCGGCTTTGAAATCAGAATCAAAAAAGTGACTAAAAACAAAAAAAATGCAAACTTATGGGAATAAAACAGCTTTTGCTTTCGTTATATGGTTGAATGGGTCAAAAGGAGCCTTCCATGAATGAGGGACAGGCATGACGCATGTATAAAGAGACCTTTGCAGTCATTTGCTCAGAGCCGCTGCGCTGAGCTTATACAGAGCGGCTCTGAGGGGGTGAACAAGGTTGTCGAATCCGGAACGGGCAGATGACGCTGCCGGACAGCGCACCATCGAAACGGAAGCTGTCTCTTCCGTCTCGCAGGATGTCGGTCAGTCAGCCTTGTCATTCGAGCAGCTTTATGAGCAGTATGCCACAGACGTGCTGCGTTTTGCGTACTTTTATCTGGGTGACCGGTCGCAGGCAGAGGATGTGGTACAGGATGTTTTCGTCAGGTTGCTGACTGCAAAGCCAGATTTACACACCGGTTATGAGAAATCCTGGCTGCTGAAGGTTGCGCTCAATCGTTGCCGTGACCTCTGGAAGGGTGCCTGGTTTAAAAGGGTGGTGCTTGGTCATCCCGCTTTTGAGCTGATTCCCGGTCCGGACGTGCTGACCGAGCGTACAGAGAAGCAAGCTATTATGAGTGCCGTCAACAGTTTACCCGCCAGCTTTAAGGAGATCATCCTGCTGCACTACTATCAGGGCTATGGGATCTCCGAAATAGCCGCAATGCTGGAGGTTCCGGAAGGAACCGTTTCCAGCAGGCTCAGCAGAGCACGGTTGAAGCTGGAAAAACTGCTTGACGATCAAAGTATAGAGAGGGGAGGGAAGGAAGCATGAACCGTTTGGAAAAGCTGCGTTATATTGCTGACAGCTCCTTGGGCGGCCTGCATGCAAACGAGCATCTGAAACGCCGCATCTTAGCCGCAGCAGAGGGGGGCAGCAGCCCCCATTCATCCAGGAGGTTCCGCCCCGTCGTTGCCATAGCAGCTACATTGGCCGTGGTACTTGCGGTCATGGCGCTCAATACTGTTCCTCCGCTCGTTTCTGCTGATCATAACCCTCCGCAGGTTTCCTCGCAGGCTTTGGGCTCAGGCCGCACCGGCAATGAGCGCGCGGATCTTGGAAGCTCAACGGTCATGATCTCCTCCGCCGGAACTGTACCCGCCTACCGCAACCTGTGGGCAAGCGCCGAAGGCGGAGTCTATCCCCTGCTTCGTGCGGAAGGCCGCTGGTATCGGCTCATGAGCAGCCCTTCAAGCGTATCAGCTTCCATTCTCACTGCGCCCATCGGGCAGGTCGAAGAGTATTCGTCAGAGCCCTCCCTGTCCACATCCACCTGTATTATGAGCAATACCGTGCCGATGGGAACACCTGTTTATCAGGTCAGCGGTATGGCCAGCACACTGCTTGCCGCCGAAATTAACGGCAGGATGAGGCTTTTTCAGCGGGTCAGCTTTAACGGAAGCGCACTGATTGGGGCAGAGAAGCTGAAGGACACGCTTCAGATCAGCGGCCATATCACCGGTATGGAGTTAAGCGATGTCGGCACAGTCACGGACAGTGCCGCCGCTGAGAATCTCTATTCCACGCTGCTTGGCCACGCAAACTACGAATCAGCCGGCAACGTCTCCTCCAGCCAGAGTCTGATCATCTTCCTCGATAACGGTTTGGCCGTTCAGCTTTCTGTCCGTGGGAACCGCTTTGGCGCATGCGGCGTATGGAACTGTCCCGATTTTATAGAGGCATTCCGCTCCGCCGTTGGCAAATGACATCTTCCTCTCCTTTCATAAAAGCCCGTGCAATCCTGCGAGGGGGTTGCGCGGGCGCTTTTTTATACAGACCGGCTCATTTGCAGCAGTGCTGCCCTGGTGTTCAATACTGCCAGCTGGCAGAATCACTTACTTGTCCAGCAGTGCTTCACTGGCAGCGCGCAGTGCCTCATTCAGGCTCTCCGCTTCTGCCTTTTCCTTGGCGTTGGTGTTTACATACAGTTTGATCTTGGGCTCTGTGCCAGAAGGCCGCACGCAAACCCAGTTGCCGCCTTCCAGCTCGAAGTACAGCACATCAGAAGCCGGGAGACCGGTCGGCTTCACTTCTCCGCCAGAAACAATGGTACCCTTCAGGTAATCGCGGACTGTGGTGACCTTCAGGCCGCACAGCTCTGCAGGAGGATTATCCCTAAGGTCAGCCATGATCTCCTTCATTTTTGTCAGGCCATCTTTGCCGGGCAGTGTCTTCGATACCACCTTCTCCACGAAGTAGCCATACTTGCGGAAGATCTCCTGCACACGATCGTACAGTGTGATGCCTTCCTCCTCACAGGCAGCTGCCACTTCGGTGATGAGCAGAGAAGCATTGACGCCGTCCTTGTCGCGTACGAACGTGGACGACAGGAAGCCGTAGCTCTCCTCGAAGCCAAACAGGAACGTATGGCTGCCACTGTCCTGGAACTGCTGAATCTTCTCACCGATAAACTTGAAGCCTGTCAGCACTTCAAAGATATCAACGCCATAATCCTCGCAAATGCGGTTGGCCAGGGATGTGGATACGATCGATTTGCATACGGCGCCGTTAGCTGGCAGTTTGCCCTGCTTTTTCTTGGTGGAAAGGATATAATGCAGCAGCACGCAGCCGATCTGATTGCCTGTCAGCAGATGGAACTCGCCGTCCTTGCCGCGCACTGCCACGCCCAGGCGGTCACAGTCCGGGTCAGTGGCGAAAATGACATTTGCCTTTACTTCATTGGCCAGCTTGATTGCAAGCGTGAACGCTTCCGGATTCTCCGGATTCGGCGCACAGGAAAGGGTGGAGAAATTACCATCTGGCAGCTCCTGCTCGGTCACCACCGCCACATTGGTAATGCCGACTTCCTTCAGAATGCGGCGAACCGGCACATTGCCGCTGCCATGCAGAGGTGTATACACAATGGAGAGTTTATCGCCCATGCGGGCCAGCATGTCAGGCTGGATGGTGAGTGTTTTCTCCTCCACCATATAATCATCATCGACTTCTTTATCACCAATGATGTGCAGCAGCCCGGCCGCCTTCGCGGTTTCCTCGTCCATGGGCACACAGTCCAGATAGTTCAGCGAACGGATGATGCGGGTCATGCCCTCGGCAATTTCAGGGCCGATCTGGGCGCCATCCTCGCCGTAGACCTTATAGCCATTGTACTGGGGAGGATTGTGGCTGGCAGTAACAACCACGCCCGCCGCGCAGTTCAGATGCCGGACCGCATAGCTGAGCAGCGGCACAGGACGCAGCGCGTCGAACAAGTAGGCAGGCACACCCTCTGCGCACAGCACAAGGGCAGTATCCTTTGCAAACTCGGCTGAGCAGCGGCGGCTGTCATAGCCAATAGCAACGCCGCGCTTGGCGTTTTCCTCGTTCTGCTTGAGGTAGAGCGCCAGACCCTTTGTCGCCCTGCGGACGTTGTAGCGGTTCATGCGGTTCATGCCGGCGCCGAGAACGCCGCGCATGCCCGCAGTGCCAAAGGAAAGCTCGGTATAAAAGCGATCCTCAATCTCCTTCTCATCATTCGCGATACTCTTCAGATCGGCGATGGTGTCTGCGTCCTGCGCAAAGTCGTGAAGCCAAAGCTCATATGCGGCATGCACATCCATAGTGAATTCCCCCTTTTTTATTGAGTTCCGGTAGAAAAATTGTAGCATCTTTTTGCGCAATGCGCAAGCCCAAACTGATGATACTCCCGCATATGCCGCTGCAGCATAGTTCAGGTATAACGTGAAGGGTACTGGTTCTGCTCAACGGGGCGGATGATGTGCGTATCCCACTCAAACGCGTCCGGCGACAGATAAAGCGCCTGAGATCGCAGAACAGCTGCTATATCTTCCAGCAGGCTGTACAGCTGGCGCGTGTAGTGCCCCCTTTGACTGCCAAAGCGGCACTGCAGTAGCGTATCAAAACCTTCCAGGCAGAACAATGGATGATCGGCAAAGCCTATAATCAGCGTGCTGCCCGCCTGGCCCTGCTGCGCGGTGCGCATCCGCTCCGGCACCGACTGGAGCCACCAGTTGTTGTGCTCTATGAGCTTCAGGCACAGACTGTGTGTACCCTGCTGAAGCTGGAAGCGGCATTCCTGCACTTTCTGGCGATCCACATCGTAGCATGCGTACAGCAATTGATCGTTGGACAAGAGATTGACGGTGAACCCGGCCGCTGCCGGGTTTGAAGGTCTCGTCAGTTGATAAGCAAAAGTAAACACCGTTGTGGAGTGCAGGCTGTTCTCCATTTCCGTTTTCTCCCTGTCATCAATCATTTTCCGAGATTTCGGATCATCTCTGTCATCATGCCGGCCACTCTTTCCAGGTTCTTTTCGTCTAGTTTCGTGTCCGCCGGTGTGTGAAGAAAAGGCACGAAATAGCCAATCATTCTGTTTTTTCTGGTATAAAGCATTTGAGCGCCGCACTTGAACTGGCGATAGTCACCACCGAGCGGCAGGCCCTTTGCATCGTGAAGCATGCCCTGTTCCTCTTCAATCATGCGTTTTAACGCGCCGTATCCAATACATTTACGGCACAGCGCGGTGGAAATGAAGTGCAGGCTTTCTCCCACGCCGATGGTTCCCAGTTCGACGGTGAGCCGTGTAAACTGCTCTTTTTGATGCGCCGCTGACCAGGCCTTGCCTCCGAGGTGGCCGCATTCGCCGCTGTCAGTAAAGAGTAAAGCTACTTTCCTCCTGTCCTCAGGTGGCAGCGCACGGGTTATCTCCATTAAGGCCAGCAGTCCGGACGAGGCGTTATTGTTGTGCCTGTTGCCCGGTCCGCGGATCTGAAGTAACAACAGTCCGATGTAGCACAAAAGAAACGCCCAGAATGCCGCAATGGCATTCGCTGTCAGCTGCCATATCAAGATAAAAACAGTGGCCGGTAGTATCAGGAGCACTGCAATGTTCAGCAGCTGATACACCGCGAACCAGACTGGATTCAGGAAAATCATATCCGGCAGCAGCTTTCTCGCCGGGGTATCGTAGTGTGCAACCAGCAGCAGCACCGCTGTTTCAGGATTTCCCGCAACAAGATTGCGCTGGCCTGTACGTCCGTTTTTCTCAATCCGGCAGTCCCACCCCCATTCCTTCAGCCGCTGTGATGCCCATTCCAGGAAGGCTGTCTTTTCCGAACCTTTTTTTCGTATCGGAAACTGAGTGAGAATCTCCTCAGCGAGATTTGTTGACATCCTCAACCTCCAATACAGTCATTACATTCTCCGCAACACTGAAGCGCAGGCGCCGGCTGCCGAATTCAAAGGCATAGACGCGGTTTGGGTCGTGATGGTACGCGGGGCGAGGATCGTGGGAAAGGACCGACAGCAGCGCTTCTCTGGATTCATCCGGCACCTGCTGAAGCAGCGCAGGCGGGAAGCACACGCTGAGTCGGCGTTCATCAAGCTGCCCGGCAAAACCTGCTTCTGCTTCCGGATGGCAGTCGGCATAGGGCAGATAGGGCTTGATATCCAGAATTGGTGTGCCATCCATCAGATCAGCGCCTGAAACGATCAGCGCATTGTCTTCCACCGCGACCAGCCGGACGCAGCTCAGCCCGATGGGGTTCGGCCGATATGGGGACCTTGTGGCAAAGACACCGATTCTCTTGTTTCCGCCCAGCCGGGGTGGACGGACGGTCGGTGACCATTCTTTTTTGTCGGCCTCATGAAAAATCCATATCAGCCACAGATGACTCCAGCCATCGATCCCCCGGAGCGCGTCGCGGCTGCAGTAGGATGGCTCAAATACGATCTTCGATAAAAGCTCTGGCACAACATCGCTCTGCCGCGGCACGGCGAACTTGCTTGTATAGTCGTTACGAATATGAGCAATGACGTGAAAGGACCATTCCGCTTCTTTCATCGTTTCGCCTCAGAACAGATAGCTGCCGTCGGCGCAGGTTCGTATCTCCGTTGAGTAAAACGCCTTCATCACGCTGACCATGTGGTCAATGTCCATGGTGCCGGCGGTTTCCCACGCAGAATGCATTGCCAGCTGCGCAAGGCCGATATCCACCGTATTCACAGACACATGCGTGGTTGATATGTTTCCCAGCGTACCGCCGCCTGGCATGTCGGATCTGTTTGCATAGTACTGTGTAGGCACATTTGCGCGCTGGCAGATTTCTCCGAACACTGCCGCAGAAACGGCGTCGGTGGTATAGCGCTGGCTTGCGTTGTATTTGATCACGACACCATGGTTCATCAGCGGATAATTTGCGGGGTCAGCGTATTCCGGGTGATTCGGATGAAGCGCGTGTGCGTTGTCCGCTGAGAGCATCATGCTTCCCGGCAGCAGCGACAGATATCCCGCTTCGTCCTTGCCCATAGCGCTGGCAATGCGCCGCAGCGTGTCCTCCAGGAAGGTGGAATTGGCACCCTGCTTTGTTGTGCTGCCAACTTCTTCATTGTCAAACAGGCACAACACATTCACATGCTCCTGCGGCTGGGCCCCTAAAAAGCCCTCCAGTGCTGTCCACGCGCACTCCAGGTCATCCAGATGGCCTGCGGAAATGAACTCTTTTTCTTTGCCCCAGATGCATCCCGGTGTACAGTTATAAAGATAGAGATCCGTTGCCAGAAGGTCGCGCTCCTCGCACTGTGCTGCTTCAGCAACCGTGCGGCGGAAAGAACCGGCAGCCGCCTCTGTGCCCCACAGCGGGAACAGGTCCACATTGAGCTTCAGCGCCGCGCCATTGTTGATGTCCCGATTCATATGGATCGCCACATTCGGAATCACGCACATCGGCTGCTTCAGGTTGACAAGGCGGGTTTGAAGTCCGTCCTTTGTGCGGACTGCCACCCTGCCCGCCACAGAAAGCGGCCTGTCCATCCACGTGGAAAAGATAGCTCCTCCATAGCGCTCCACATCCAGCTGAACATAATGTCCGCGCACCGTCACTTCTGCGTTTTCCTTGATTTTAAACGTGGGCGAGTCAGTATGTGCCGCCACCATCTGAAAGCTGTGAAACTCATTCTCAGGCATCTGAAAGGCAATCAATGAAGAGCGATTGCGCGTTACATAATACTTTCCGCCGCGCTCAAGGTGCCATGGCTGAACTTCCTCGAGGTGTGTATAGTCATTAAGGCGCGCTTCCGCCTCTTCAACAGCATGGAAGGCAGTCGGTGCATTTTGCAGGAAGGCAAGCAGTTCATCAGCATACCTGTATGTCATTGTCAGTTCTCCATTTCTTACTGTTTTTTGATATTTTTAATTATACATCGAAGGCATACACTTTGCAAGCGATGTACAACGTATTCGCGCGTTGTATCCGCCGTGCCAGGGGAAAGACAGCGATAGCGAAACGAATCAGCCGATCTTTTAAAGGAAGTCAAAGCAGTGAAAACGGCACACCCGAATCAGGATGAATCGGATATGCCGCAGGCAGCTGTGAGGCTGCACTTATGCCTTTGGTACATGATACTCCGCACGAGGATCGTATTTTACCTGCTCGGGCGGCGCTTCAAGCAGCTCCGGATGATCCAGGTACCGCTCCATGTCCGCAAAGAACGCCGCATAGCTGGCACCGGAGCAGACCCGCTCATCCGCAGTGATGCCAATGGGAAGATAGCGCTTCATGCGGGCAGCGCCATCCTCCACCACAGCAACCTTTTCCACCAGTCCCATGCCGAAAAACAGCGACACATTGCCAAAATTATAGATATGGTGATTCACGTGATGCAGACCAATGGATGCATTGTTGGTAATAAACATGCCGCAGAAGAAAGGCAGCTCATCAATCAGTACCGATGGGCAGAGCCCATATCGGTCCAGAAGCCGCACAAGGGCAACCAACGTGGTCGCAAGTCCAGGTATATTCAGTGCCGCAGCCGCCAGCTTGTCAGCAAAGTTCTTCGGCTGATCACCTCTGTTTTCGCTCACCTTCCTGACCAGACGGTCACGTACATCCAGCAGTGTATCGGCAGGATCGAAGAAAATCTTGACCACTGTCTCACCCTGAGCTGCGTCCTGAGGATCCTTCAGTATCGTAAAGGACACAGTACAGTTGTTCCTTGAGTAATACTGCTTGTTGCAGATAAAGCGGTTAATCTCCGGGTGCTGGCTGACAGCGCGGACATACGCGGCTATGATAATCTGCATATGCGTCACTCTTTCGCCGCGTTTCCCAAGGTCTGCGATATAGCGGGTCATGCGCTCCCAGTCTATTCTGTGCTGCAGAAAGACCTGTGCATCACAGCGCATAGGCATCAGGTAGGGAGTAATGGAAACGATCGGATCCATCCCCTTGATCCTGCGCCCGTCATGGCGAAAACCAAACATAACATCCCTCTTTCCGTCCGGCGCGATATAATAATAAGTTCATATAAAAAATGCGCCGGTTTTATTCTAACAGCTGCGCTCAGTTTGTCAAGGAAAAAACAATACGCCCAACGCCCTGCGTCAAATACCCGTTCACCCTTGTTCTGTATGTATTATTCTTCAGGCACCGGACATATAATCACTTGCGCCATCACGCAATCTGTGATAGACTGTATAAGACAGATGGGGCAGAATACTGTCCTTGGAATCGCTGATTCTTTTGCAAAGGAGTTATGGGTATGGATGTTCTTGAAAAACTTTCCCTGGCTGGCTTAGTGCCTGTCATCGCCATCAACGACGCGCAGGATGCAGTGCCGCTGTGCCAGGCGTTGGCCAAAGGCGGTCTGCCCGTGGCCGAAATCACCTTCCGCACTGCCGCTGCGGAAGAGGCGATTCGCCTTGTGCATGAAAACCTGCCTGAGGTGATCCTCTGCGCGGGCACAGTGCTCACTACTGACCAGGCAGACCGCGCCGTAAAAGCCGGTGCCGCCGCCATTGTCTCCCCCGGTTTAAACCCCGAGGTCGTCAAATGGTGTCTGGACCACAATGTGCCGGTGTGCCCCGGCACCTCCAATCCCTCTGATATTGAAGTCGCTCTTTCCTTCGGTCTGAAGGCCGTCAAGGTGTTCCCCGCGGAAGCTATCGGCGGCATCAAGCTGATCAAATCCATGGCAGCACCCTATGGCGACATGCATTTCATGCCCACCGGCGGCGTGAATGAAGCGAATATGCTTGATTATCTCTCCTTCGACAAGATCCTTTGCTGCGGCGGTTCCTGGATGGTTCCCGGAGACGCCGTCAAGGCAAAGGACTGGGATCGCATCACCGCGCTGACCCGTTCTGCCGTTGACAAGATGCTCGGCCTGGAACTGAGGCATGTCGGCATCAACAGTGGCAGCCCGGAACAAGCGATGGCGGATGCGCAAAAGCTGGCGAATCTCTTTGGCTGGGCAGTTAAGGAAGGCAATTCCTCCAACTTCGCAGGCACCGGCTTTGAGTGCATGAAGAAGCAGGGCCGTGGCACATATGGCCATATTGCGATCGGCACCAACAGTGTGAAGCGCGCCAAGTGGCATCTGGAGCAACGCGGCTATGTATTTGATGAGGACAGCGCCGTGATCAAAAACGGCAAGATGACCGCCATCTATATGAAGGACGAGATCTGTGGATTTGCTTTCCACCTCGTACAAAAATAAAGGAGAAATTGCATCATGGGAAAAATCATTACCTTCGGTGAGGTTATGCTCCGTCTGAAGTCTCCCGCTTACGAGCGCCTGTTCCAGTCTCCCGTGCTGGAGGCGACCTTTGGTGGCGGCGAAGCAAACGTCTCCGTTTCTCTGGCGAACTACGGCCTGGATACCGCGTTTGTCTCTGTGCTGCCCAACGGAGCGATTGGCGATGCCTGTATCCGCGAAATGCGCGGCTTTGGCGTGGATACCAGCCGCATTGTCCGCAAGGATGGCCGCATGGGTATTTACTACCTGGAAACCGGCGCTGTGCAGCGCCCCTCCAAGGTCATTTATGACCGCGCGGGTTCCACCATTGCCGAAGCCAAGCCCGGCGACATTGACTGGGAAAAGGCATTTGAGGGTGCCACCTGGTTCCACCTCACTGGTATTACCCCCGCCATCTCCGCGGGCGCGGCTGAGTTGAGCATGGAGGCAGTGAAAGCTGCCAAGAAGCTTGGCCTGCATGTTTCCTGCGATCTGAATTACCGCAAGAACCTGTGGAAGTATGGAAAGCGCGCGGACGAAGTAATGCGCGAGCTGGTCAAGTTTGTTGACACCGTCATCGCCAATGAGGAAGACGTGCAGAAGGCGCTTTGCATTTCTGCCGAGTCCGCTTCCAAGGTAGATGAGGGTGAAATCAATGTCGAGCTGTACAAGACCATCGCCGGCAAAGTGATGGAAGCCTATCCCAATGTACAGCGCGTGGCCATTACCCTGCGTGAAAGCAAGAGCGCCAATCACAATGACTGGAGTGCCTGCCTGTATAACGGCAAAGACTTCTTCCTTTCCAGGAAGTACAGCATCACAGACATTGTGGACCGCGTCGGCGGCGGTGACTCCTTCGGCGGCGGACTGATCTATGGCCTGAATGTGTATGGCAATGAAAAGGATGCGCTGGAGTTTGCTGTTGCGGCATCCTGCCTGAAGCATACCATCAGCGGCGACTACAACCGTGTAACGGTCGCAGAAGTAGAGAGCCTGATGAAGGGGTCCGGCACCGGCCGCGTACAGCGCTAAACAGGAGACGCCCCATTCAGAGTTTCACGCTGTTTTACCGAAATACAAAGCAGAGAGCTGTGTTTTCACGGCTCTCTGTTTTTATTGCCCACGCACTCCGTCTCACCGAGTTCTGACTGATACTGCGCCAGAAATCGTTCCATAAAGCGGTGGCGTTCTTCCGCCATTGTTCTCGCCTCAGGCGTGTTCATCAGCTCCTTCAACAGCAGCAGCTTTTTATGGAAGTGCTGGATGGTCGAGAACATTGGCCTGCGATGCTCTCCGCCGTATGCAAAGGTCCTTGCAATCCCGATCGCTCCTATTGCATCAAGGCGGTCCGCATCCTGCACAAGCTTCGCCTCAATCGTATCAGGCTTTTTTCCTTTATTGAGGCTGAACGAAACCATGCTGATGACGCTGCAAATCTCATCAATGCGAGCTTCCGTCAGACCGTTTTCATGCAAAAAGTTCCGGGCATTTGCGAAATCGCTTGTCTTGAACAGTTTCCCATCGTCAGCGTCATGCAGCAGTGCGGCCAGCGCAACTGTTTCCACATCGCATTCCGGATAATGGCTGGAAAGCAGCATCGCATTGTGATAGACCCTCATTGTGTGCGAAGCATCATGTCCGCCTGAATTGCCACTGAAAAGCACCTGGACATACGCAATTGCCCGTTCGATCAAGGCATCCATGGTCACTCACCCCTTTGCAGTTCATGATAACTGATGTTGCTGCAAAACTCAAGCCGAGTTTTATTTGCAAACTCCCGTGCCATGTGCTATGATAATACCGCTTACTAATAAAATCCACCTGGAAGGGGAGACATAACAGGATGAGACAACAGCTTGCAGCAATGCGGGAAGTGATGGCAGCACATAGTGCCGATTGGTACCTGGTGCTGACAGATGACTTCCACTCGTCAGAATATGTGGGAGACTATTTTAAGAGCAGAGCGTATCTGTCCGGCTTCACCGGCTCGGCCGGCACACTTCTTATCGGAAAAGACTGGGCGGGGCTTTGGACAGATGGCCGCTATTTTCTGCAGGCTTCGCAGCAGCTGGAAGGCAGCGGCATTGATCTGATGAAGATGGGCGAGCCTGGCGTGCCTGACCTGCTCACATATCTTGAGCAGGCGCTTCAGCCCGGTCAGACGCTTGCTTTCGACGGGCGGACGGTAAACACGCGCCTGTATAAGCGGCTCCAGGGTGCCGCGAAAAAGGAAGGTGCTTCCCTCTGTGGTGAAAATGACCTTGTGGGACTGATCTGGAAAGATCGGCCGGCGCTGTCCGCAAAGCCGGTTTTTGAGCTGAGTGCGGAGCTTGTCGGCAAAAGCAGGGAAGAGAAGCTGCACAACGTGAGAGAAGAGCTCGCCAAAGCAGGAGCGGACTGTCTGGTTCTGTCCTCTCTGATGGACATTTGCTGGCTGACCAACCTCCGCGGCGGCGATGTCGCCTGCACGCCGGTCGTGCTCAGCTATATGATGATCACCGCGGATAAGGCAGTGCTGTTTGTCAATCCGGCTGTGCTCAGTGATGAGATTCGCTCAGGGCTTGTGAAGGACGGCATCACCGTGGCTCCCTATGAGAACATCCTGAACGAAGTGAAGCAGCTGGCTCCCTCCTGCAAGGTGCAGATGAACCTTGCGGTTGTCAACAGTGCCATTTACGCAGCGGTGCCCGCTGGGGTGGAGGTAATAGACAAGCCTGATCCGACCACTCTGCCCAAGGCAATCAAGAATCCCGTGGAAGTTGCCAACATGCGGGAAGCACACATCAAGGACGGCGTCGCAGTAACCAGGCTGATGTACTGGCTGAAGAAGAACATTGGCAAAGTGCCGATGGATGAGCTGAGCGTAGCCGAGGTACTGGAAGGCTTCCGCAGAGAGCAGCCCAATTATCTGGAGCCGAGCTTTGATCCCATCATCGGTTGGGGGCCTCACGGCGCAATTATTCACTACAAGGCAACCGAGGAGTCCAACTGCCGGGTTGAGCCCCGCTCCTTCCTGCTGGCTGATACCGGCGGGCATTACCTGGAGGGCACAACCGATATTACCCGCACCTTCGCGATGGGTCCTCTGACCGCTGAGGAAAAAAGGTTCTATACACTTGTGCTCAAGGGGCACCTGAATCTTGGAGCGGCGAAGTTCAGATACGGTTCAACCGGGCAGACGCTTGACTATGTTGCCCATGCGCCGCTGTGGGCCATCGGCATGGATTACAACCATGGCACAGGACATGGTGTAGGCTACATGCTCGCCGTGCATGAGGGGCCTCAGAACTTCCGTTGGAAGGCACTGCCCGGACAGGAGCAGACAGTGCTGGAACCGGGCATGATCACCAGTGATGAGCCGGGGTTTTACGCAGAGGGCAAGTTTGGCGTGCGTCTGGAAAACCTGACGGTGGTCTGTGAAACCGAAACCACCTCTTACGGCCGTTTCCTGCATCTTGAATATCTTACCATGGTTCCCTTTGATCTTGATGCGATTGATCTTGATCTGCTGCAGCCGTACGAAAAAGACCTGCTCAATGAATACCATCAGCAGGTTCTGGAAAAAATCGGCCCCCGCCTGAATCCGGAGGAGGCCGCCTGGCTGCGGGAAGCCACGAGAAAAGTATGACAAGGAGCACATTCATGCGTAAGGGAGAGCAGACAAAGCAGCAGATGGTCGCCGCCGCGGAGGAGTTGTTCCTCACCAGAGGCTATGAGGCCACCAGTGTGCAGGATATCCTCGATGTGGTGCATGGCAGCAAAGGCGGCTTCTACCATCATTTTGAAAGTAAGGATGATGTGCTGAAGCTGCTGTGTGCGCAGCATGCCCAAAAAGCCGCCACAGAGGCGATGGGCTCCTTGAATACGCAAGCTGGTGATGCTGTGAAGCGGCTCAGTCTGCTGCTTCAGGCTGCCATGCCGCTGCGGTTGGACAACACGCCCTTCCTCTCCCTGCTGTTGCCCATGCTGGACAGGCAGGAAAGCGTCGCTGTGCGGGTAACATACCAGCAGTCCCTGGCAGAGTGTTTCCAGCCGCTGCTTCAGGCTGAGATTGATCGCGCTGTTGAGGACAAGCTGATGTATACGCGGGTGCCGGGCGCCGCCGCGCCTGTTATGCTGCTGACGAATGAATGCTGGCTGCAGCTCGCGCTTTGCATTCTCCGGGGAGCGCAAAAAGGACAGGTTTGTGACAGCGGAGCACTGCTCGACATACTGAAGACCTGGCGCAAGAGCGTCGAGCTAATGCTGGAAGCGCCTTTCGGGAGCATCGAACTGCTGCCGATACAGGATGCGGAAGAAGCCGCCATCAGGCTGACAGAAATGTATCATCAGCACAGTGCACGATAATCCCCGCATAGTTTCTTTGCCCAAAGCAAAGCGCCTCACAGTCATTCGTTGATTGCGAGGCGCCTTTTTTATTCTCCAGCCCAGGTAAGCGGGTAATCCACTACAGCGTACTCAAGTGTTTGTCCCGTTTTCTTGAAGGTGGAACCGCTCTTTCTAATGACGTGGCTGTTCGCCGTCAGTGTGGTCAGCAAACTGTCAATGGCTGTGTCCTTGTCCAGCGGAGTAGGAATAAAATCATTCCGGTTGGTTAGGGATGAAATGCGTATAGGAATGATTCTGAAGCCCTCATTCTGGATGGTAATGCCGTCCGGCTTGACACGAAAGCGTGTCTGGAAGATGTAACTGGTCATATCTGAGGGCTTGCTGTTGCCGGAAAAGCAGAAATTGCCCAATGAATAGCAGATATAAACACCGTTGTATTTCTCAATGGGGTTGATGCGGTGGCTGTGATGGCCAAGCACCAGATCAGCACCGCTGTCCACCGCCAGGTGTCCCATGTCTACCTGATTCTGCGTGGGGGAATAGGCAAGCTCATAGCCCCAGTGAAATGAGCAGATAACAAGATCGTATTCTTTCTTGGCCGCTTCGATATCCTTGGGAACCTGCGTCCTTAAGCTGTCCCAGCGGTCAATGCACAGGTAGCTGAGCATGGCGATTTTTACGCCTTTAATCTCAATCACGCCTGTCTCAGTGGAGTTTGAGTATACGATGCCAGCATTTTTCAGCGCATACTTCGTGTCCTCATAAGCGCTTTCTCCGTGATCCATCACATGGTTGTTTTCCAGGGCCACAGCTTCAATACCGTTATCCGAGAGCATGGATACATAGGACGGGGGCGCGGAAAACAGGAACTCGTTGTTCTTTTTGTTGGAAGGCACGTAAGTGGAGTCCGTCAGCGTGCCTTCAAAATTCACAATGGTCAGATCATCCGCCATGAGGATATCGCGCACATTGCGCATCGTGAAGCTGATGTCGCCACCCTGCTTTTTCAGCTCATCGTTAAATATATCCGTGCGCTTTCTGCTGTCGCCGCCGATTGTCAGGTCCCCGGTAGCCGAAATAGTAATCAGCACAGAGCCGTCTGCTTCATAGATGTTCGGAACGCCGTTCGGATCCTCCTCGTCTTCTTCCATCAACACCAGAGTGTCATCCTCTGTCAGTTCAAGGATGGACATATCATCATCCTCTTCGCAGACAGCCGGGAGCGAAAGGCCCACCAACAGCGCAAGCAGCAGGCAGCAGAGTACACCTCTTCGCATACAAAAACACCTCATATCTTTTCAGCCCTTTTTAACACGCGCCACGAACTTCTCCATCCGCTCAAGGGCAACATTCAACTTGTCAATGCCTGTAGCATAGGAGCAGCGAATATGACCCTCTCCGCAGGCGCCAAAGGCCGTGCCTGGCACACAGGCCACATGCTCTTCCTCAAGCAGGCGCTGGCAGAATTCCTCGCTGCTCAGCCCCACAGTTTTAACGGAGGGGAAGACGTAGAAGGCACCCAGTGGCTCAAAGCACGCCAGTCCCATCGCGCGAAAGCTGTCCACCATCAGTCTGCGGCGCCGGTCGTAGCTCTCTCGCATCTGCGCTACCTCGGCATAGTCGTTCTCTTTGCCCCGCCGCAGGGCCTCCAGTGCAGCTGCCTGTCCCTGTCTCGGTGAACAAAGTATGGCATACTGGTGAATCTTGTTGATGACACTGATCAATTCCTTTGGCCCGCAAATATAGCCAACGCGCCAGCCGGTCATGGCAAAGGCTTTGGAAAAGCCGTTGATGGTCAGGGTATAGTCCCACATGCCCGTCAGGGAGGCAAAGCTGACATGGGTGCGTTCGCCATAGGTCAGCTCCGCGTAGATCTCATCACTGATGACAAGCAGCTGTTTCTCGCGCACCACCTCCGCTAGCGCCACCAGATCGCTCTCTTCCATGACAGCGCCGGTCGGATTGTTCGGGTAGGGGAGGATCAGCGCCTTCGTGCGCTCCGTCACCGCATTGCGAACCGCGTCTGCAGTGATCCTGAACTGATTTTCAGCCAGTGTTGGCACACCAACAGGCACGCCGCCCGCAAAAACCACCGATGGGCTGTAGCTGACATAACTCGGTTCAGGGACAAGCACCTCATCCCCGGGGCTGACAATAGCGCGCAGCGCGGTATCAATCGCCTCGGAGGCGCCAATCGTTACAACGATCTCTTCATCCGGATTATACTCGACATGGAAGCGGCTGCTTAGGTAGAGTGAAATCTCCCTGCGCAGCTCCGGCAGGCCGCGGTTCGCAGTATACTGCGTCTCACCGTTCAGAATGCTGTTCACTGCGGCATTGCGGATGTAGTACGGCGTGATAAAATCCGGCTCTCCCACACCGAGCGAGATGACATCCCGCATGGTGGACGCCATATCAAAAAAACGCCGTATACCGCTTGGCGGCACGGCCGCAATGGCCGGATTCAGGTATCGATCATAATTCAAGGCACTATCACCTGCCGATGATCTGTTTTTTCACCCTCAAACACTACTCCGTGCTCCTTGTAGCGTTTCAAGACAAAGCTGGTGGCGGTACCTGTCACCATTTCCAGGGCTGACAGCTTTTCCGATACAAACATAGCCAGCTGTTTGAGCGTTGGCGCCTCAACAAGCACCAGCAGATCATAGCCGCCGCTCATCAGATAAAGACTCTTTACCTCATCAAAGTTATATATTCTTTTGGCAACCGCATCGAAGCCCATATCGCGCTGAGGGGTAACACGCACCTCAATCATTGCTTCTACACGTTCTTTGTCCGTTTTGTCCCAATTGATCAGCGGTGCATAGCGGAGAATAATCTGCTCCTTTTCCATGTTCTCAATGGCTTCCGCCACCTCTGAAACGGTTGCGCCTGTCATCACTGCAAGCTTTTCCAGCGGGAGACGGCAGTCTTCCTGCAGCAAATCAAGCAGCGCAGTCTCAAGTTTGGTCAATTTGCTCACTCCTCTGTTGCTCCGGCAGCCTGCATCGCGTCACCCAAAGATCAATGGTGATCTCCTTTGCCGGATGCCGGGCGATTTCTTCCTTTTCCTGTGCTGTCAAATCCTGGTTGATCGGGCTCATGCTGACCGCATCCGCCCAAAGGGCTTCCGTCACCGGCTGACAGGCAGCAACATGTATGGTCCTTTCGATAACGGCGCTGGCAGAAAGGTGAGCCGCTACCTCGCCCTCTTCATACAGCGGTAGGCCCCTGGCCTCGCGCAGCTGACGCAGGTATTCCCTTCCGGGGTATACCTTGATCAGCAAGCCGGAAGGGGAAAGCACTCTGGCGAATTCATGATAAGCAGCCGGTGTCAGCACATTCAGCACGGCATCAAATGTGCCGCTGACAAACGGCAGCCTTCGGAGATCGCCCACAGTCCACAGCGCATCGCACGGCTGATCTGTCGCCTGAAGTATCGCGTCCTTGCTCAGATCAATTCCCGCGCCGCAGCTTTCCGGATGCCGCGCAAGAATTTCATTCAGATACCAGCCCTCACCGCAGCCCGCGTCAAGTATGCAGCGGGTTCCCTCGGAAAGCAGATCATCCATGGCCTGCACGACAGGCAGATAGCAGCCGCTGAGAAAAACCCGTCGTCTGGCAGCGAAAAGCTCTTCATTATAGAAGCTTTCTGACTTTCTTGTCAGGAAATTGACACAGCCTTTTTTGTTGACATTGAAGCTGTGGCCTTTTCCGCAGGTCAGGCTCATCCCGCTCAGCTTCATCGTCTGCCCGCAGACCGGACAGGCATAAGCCGGCATCCGCTGCCAGGCCGCACAGAATCTGTCAAGCTTTGAAGGCATCAGTCCGCCGGCTCCCATTCAAATTCGGGCATCATTTTCAGCTTGAACAGGTTGTTCCTGTGCATCCGGTCAATCTTTTCCTTGTGCGCCAGGTCTTCGATTTCTCCGGTACGGATGTATCTGTCCAACTCGGCATAGGTGAATCCAAGATTGTCCTCATCGGTTTTTCCGCACAGGCCGTCAATCGGCACCTTGTCCACCAGCACATCCGGCAGTCCAAGATAACGGCCGATCTGCTTGACCTCGTCCACTGTCAGCTTGCCCATGGGCGAAAAATCGCCAGCTGCATCACCGTATCTGGTGGAATATCCCACCCAGTTTTCAGACAGATTGCAGGTATTGACCACACGGCCGTTGTTGCTCTGAGACACCGCATACAGCGCGGACATGCGGATACGGGGCGGCAGATTGGTTGTGCTCTGCGTACTCAGCTCAAGCGGTATGGCAGCCTTCAATCCATCCACCGCAGCCTTTATATTCACCACATAGTGGCGGATACCGAGGTGGTTGACCAGCAGGTAGGCCATGTCAATATCCGCCTGCTCGCCACATGGCATCAGCACACCGATCACACGGTCCGCGCCGAGTGCTCTTACGCACAATGCTGCAGCGACAGAAGAGTCCTTTCCGCCTGATATGCCAATCACCGCGTTGCAGCCGGGGCCATTTTCTTCAAAGAAGCGCTGTATCCATTCTACACACGCCTGTGTTGTGCGGGCAACATCAAACATAGGTGTCTCCTTCCTGACTGTGCGCAGTCCAGCGGTTTCATTTCATATGAAGTGCAGCGGAAACTGCACTTTGGCCGCCGTCCGTTTTGTGCCATTACAGTTTACTCTGAAATAGCCTGTTTGTCCATAGTTCGGCGCAAAGTTTACCTGTGACCCGATAAGTATCACAAATCGGGAAGCCATGCACTCAGCTTCCCGATTTGTGATAAATGTCCAATTCGACCAAAGATTACCTGTCAGGCTGCCGCTCTGGGAAAGTCCTTTCGCCTTGCGGTCCTCCTGGCATCTGGGGAGCGCCCTCCGGAGGCGTCATTCGTTCGGGATCGGTGCCATCCGGAGGCGTCTGCGTTGCATCGTGCCGCCATCCGCGGCCGCCACGACCGCCGCCCTCGCCAAAGCTGCCCCAATTGCTACCTGCCCCGAAGCCGCCTGCGGCATTGTTGGAATTGATTCCCTCGCTCAATGTGCCGCTGAACGCTTCACTGCCGCCGCATTCCACCGTGATGTTCATGCCGCTTTTCATCTCCGGTGCGGTAATCAGCACTGTCTGATATGCTTTATCCGGTGTGTAAGAGATGATAGCATTACCGGCTTCACCGCGCACAGTGATGGTGCTGCCGCCCTGCTGTGTACTTGAGAGATAAACCATCAAGGAAGCCTGATTAGTAACACTGCTGACATTCTGTGCCATGCCCGAGGAACCGGCAGCCAGCAGCAGGCCGCCCGTTACCTGGCAGCTGCCGTTGTAGTCAAGCGCCGCATTTCCGGAATTCGTCGGTCCCGACACATAGGTTTCCCCGCCGGAAATGGAGATGCTGCCGTTGGAATCAATGCCGTCACCGGAGGCGTTGACTGTGATCAATCCACCGCTGATACTGATAGAGCAGTCCTGCGCAGCGAACATTCCGCCCCACCCAGTGGTATCGTTTCCGCCCTCTGTAGCATTGATGCCATCATCTGCTGCAACAATGCTGACTGTGCCGCCGGACAGCTGAATGTAGCGTCCTTCCAAGCCCTCAGAGGACCGGGAAACAGTCAGTGTTCCATCACTGATGGTCAGATTCGTGTCTGCGTGTACGCCGTCGTCTCCGCTGGCAATTGAGGTTTCCCCGCCAGCTATGACGACATTTCCATCCGAATGCAGGCCGTCATCCAGACTGTTCAAGGTGATTGTTCCGCCCATGATTGTCAGGTCGGTTTCCGCTTTGATTCCCTTTGATGAAGCCTTGTCCTCGGTTTCGATCGCGGCTGTCCAGTCATTGTTTCTGCGCCCCCAGGCGGCTTGCTGGCTCACCGTTTCAGCGCTGTCGGCGCCACCGCCCGTTGTGATGTTCAGCGTGCCCCCGGCAATCAGCACCCATCCCTTGTCCTCTTTTTCTTCTCTTGTGGCTGCGATGCCGTCTCCTTCGGCGTTCAGATCGTAGCTGCCATCGAGCACAAGCACTGAGTTTCGTCCCCTGACAGCGTCTTTGGCCGCGCTGACCTGATATGTCCCCGAGGCAAGAATCAAATCGGCATGTGAGGCAATGCCATGTCCCGCAGCTGCGTTGACAATGAGTGTTCCTGATCCATTGATAGACAGATCGTCTTCGGCATAGATCGCCGCAGCAATCTCATCGTTCTCCACAGTCAGCGCCGTCGCGTCAGTGAGCGTGTTGACTGTGTCCTCGGCCAGCGTCACAATCAGTTTGTCTGCAACCGTCTCATAGATCGCTGGTCCCGATGGCGAGGCGATGCACACGCCGTTCAGCACCAGGTGTATCTTATCACTCTCTGATGCCTCAATGACTACTGATCCGTTCCATTCACCGCTGAGCACCCAGGTATGTAAACCCCGAAGCGTGAGTGTGCTGCCCTCAAGCAGAATATCTGCCGTGTCAGAAGCTGTATAATCCTGCCCGGTAAGGGTGACCGATACGGCTTCTTCATCATTCCATGAAGCATCAATGTCCCTGCTTCTGTATAGACTTGTCACATCAATCAGATTGTCAGAAGCCAGTGAAGCAGCCGGTGCCAACGCCGCCAGCATGGTCAAGGCAAGTGCCGCCGCAATCAGCTTTCTCATCATTTTCATTCCCTGTCCTCTCTTTAGAACTTGCAGCCTTTTCTGTCTGCAGGAAGCATCATACGGAACCTATCTGTTCTGACAATGACTGAAATCTGAAGATTATGTGAAAACACTCACTGTGCTTGATCTCCGGCGCTATTCGTATCGTGTATGATTTCATCCATTGGAAAGGAGTTCCGGTACCCATGAGAAGCTGCCCACTTTGCGATATGGGAAAACGCCGTGGTTTTTATCTCACGGACGGGGCTGTGGAAAAAGATTTCCACAAAGTGATCAGTCGCGTGGAAATCACTTTGTATTATTTTAATGATATCATTGGCTGACCTTCCGGAGTCCATCCTCGGCAGCGATTTGATGAAGACAATCCCTCTACGTTCATCATAGATGTATCCCTGCTGCCATACTTCGAGTGCTTCGTCCTCTGTCAGACAATAGGATACAAAGCCTTGCGTATCCGCGCACAGGAATCCGACACAGCCCGGCACCGCGTCTGCCAGCTCCAGCAGATTTTCTTCGCTTGCGGTGAAGAAGCCAAGCCGCGTTATTCTATCGATGCACTGCAGTGAGCCGGTCAGCCTGAGAATGCCATGTACAAAATCATTATAATCAGCCAGCATGGACTGGCCGTTTCTGTATTTCCTGTTTTCCTTTGCGTGAAACGCAAAACGCAGCCAGCCGGAAGCCTCCTGAAGTTCCTTCTGCCAGACAGAGTTTATCGGCAGCGAAGTGATATGGAAGCCATTGTAATCAGTAAAGCAGTTCAGTGTGATGCAGCAGCCGCCTGCATTATGGGCCCGCCTGAGCAAGCTGAAATACGGTGAGGTCCATATACTGCGATAGGATGCTTCGTTTTCAGCAAGGTCCTGCAGTTCGACGGACACGTCATCGACGCTGAAATGTATCAACCGTTCGGAATCACCGAGCCTCAGCACACTGTTGTCCTGATCATACCACTGTATATCTGCCGTATCCGCCGTGCCGTGCACAGGCAAGCCAACACTGAAAAGCAGCAGCAATACCATCACACGGAACAGCACATGTCGTCTCTGCAAATGATCGCGTCCTCCTCAGCCGCCACTGATGGCGGTCTTTTTGTTTATCCGGCATATCATTATACTTCACAGGCCAAGGCAAAACAAGGGGAAAGCAAAATGTAGATAAAATGTGTTTCCCTCAGCCCGACATTTCTATTGACTTTTTCATTTTGCTGTGGTTTAATATCTCCCGCCACATAGTTTAGAATTTCTAAACATGCTTGTGCAACAAACAGTTTACTTTTACTAAACAGCATGAAGGGAGGGCCGTTTGGTTGGATATTGGGGAAAAGTTGCGGCAGCTGCGGCAGCAGCGCGGTCTCACACAGGAGGAAATGGCCGACCGGTGTGAGCTGAGCAAGGGCTTTATTTCCCAGGTAGAGCGCAATCTTGCCTCACCCTCCATTGCCACATTGACGGACATGCTTGAGTGCTTGGGCGTGTCGCTCAGCGACTTCTTTACGGACCGCAGTGAAGAGCGTCTCGTTTTCAGTCCCCAGGACATGTTTGTGAAGGAAGACAGCGAAGAGCTGCGCGGCAGTATCACCTGGCTGGTACCTGACGCTCAGAAGAATGAGATGGAGCCGATTCTGGTCGTTCTCGGTGCGGGCGGCAAAACGTATGTCATGAATCCCGGTGAGGGCGAAGAATTCGGCTATGTGCTCTCCGGCAGCGTGACGCTGGTCGTCGGCAGCCGCAGTACAAAAATCAAAGCCGGTTCTTCCTTCTGTCTGCATCCGAGAGAGAGCCATTATCTTTACAATCACACCCAGCGGCCCGCCCGCTTTCTGTGGATTTCTACACCGCCCAGTTTTTGACGATGAAAGGAGACAAACATGGTGGATAATGAGCATCTGATAGACCTCCGCCATATCTGCAAGGAATATGACGGAGTCACGGTTCTGGATGACATCAATCTCTATATCCGCAAAAGAGAGTTCGTCACACTGCTCGGCCCATCCGGCTGTGGAAAAACAACCACGCTCCGCATCATCGGCGGTTTCGAGACTCCCACCTCAGGCGAGCTTTACTTTGAAGGGAAAGAAATATCCTCCGTGCCCCCCTACAAGCGGCGCGTCAACACTGTATTCCAGAAATACGCGCTGTTTCCCCATCTGAATGTCCACGACAACATCGCCTTTGGTCTCAAGCTGAAAAAAATGCCAAAGGCGGAAATTGACAAGCGTGTGGATGCCATGCTCGACCTGGTGAACCTTCGCGGCTATGGCAAACGGAAGGTGGACGCGCTCTCCGGCGGTCAGCAGCAGCGCGTGGCCATCGCCCGGAGCCTGGTCAACGAGCCGGAAGTGCTTCTGCTTGATGAGCCTCTCGGCGCGCTGGATCTGAAGCTTCGCAAAGAGATGCAGCTGGAGCTGAAGAGCATGCAGCAGCGCCTCGGCATCACCTTCCTGTATGTGACCCACGATCAGGAAGAAGCCCTGACCATGAGCGATACCATTGTCGTCATGCGGGACGGCCACATTCTCCAGATCGGCGATCCCAAGCACATCTATGATGAGCCTGCCAACGCCTTTGTTGCAGATTTCATCGGTGAAAGCAATATCCTGCGCGGCACCATGGTGCACGATGAGCTTGTCTCCTTTGCCGGGCACGAGTTCCCCTGCGTGGACTTCGGCTTTGGCAGCAGCGTTCCTGTCGATGTGGTTATCCGCCCTGAGGACATCATGCTGGTTGGGGAGGACGTCGGACAGATCACCGGCATCATACAGAGTGTGCTGTTCAAGGGCGTGCACTATGAGATGATGATCGACTGCGGAGATTTTACCTTCAAGGTGCACTCCACTACCATGCAGCCGCAGGGCAGCCGTGTGGGGCTTTCAATCGTCCCCTTCAATATTCATATTATGAAGCCGATGGAGCTTCCCGCAGAGGAGGCGAAGGCGGATGCGGTATGATATGCAGCTGCCCTGGTGGGCCTGGCTGCTCATGGGAACAGCGCTTGTGCTGTTCATACTGATGGTCGTAATCTCTGTTCGCAGAAACCACGGCGTGAAGCGCTCTCTCTTTGCTTCGCCCTATACACTGTGGATGCTCCTGTTTACAATCGTACCCGTGATACTGATCGGCTATTACGCCTTCACAGGCACAGACGGCACTTTCACCCTGGATAATTTCAGAAATTTCTGGGATTCCAACTTCGACATGAAGAAGCTGGTGGGGGAGGAATACGCGTCAACAATACCGCGAGGAACCGTCAATGTAGACACACTGACTTACTCGCTGTGGATGGCCTTTCTCTGTACTGCGCTGAGTCTGCTGCTGGGATATCCCGCCGCGCTGTTCATGGCCGACAGGAACATGAAGCTCGGCTCTTCGCTGGTGGTGCTCTTCATCATTCCCATGTGGATGAACTTCCTGCTGCGTACCATTGCGTGGATGAGCCTGCTGGAGGACAACGGCCTGATCAACTCACTGCTCCGGTCCATCGGCCTGGAGGGCGTGCAGCTGATGTACAACAGCGGTGCAGTATTGCTTGGTATGGTATATAATTTCCTTCCGTTTATGGTTTTCCCAATTTATACCAGTCTCTCCAAGCAGGACATCAACCTTTCGGAAGCCGCGGCCGATCTGGGCTGCAGCCCCATGCAGGCACTGATGAAGGTGACCATCCCGCTGTCGCTGCCGGGTGTCATCTCAGGCATCACCATGGTCTTCATGCCTTCGGTCACAACCTTCTTCATACCCAGAGTGCTGGGTGGCGGGAATACCATGATGTTTGGCGACCTGATAGAGAGCAAGTTCCTTACGGAAGGAAACTGGAATGTGGGCAGTGCCCTGTCGCTGATCATGATGGTACTGATCCTCATCAGCCTGTCCATCCTCCGCAAGGCTGATCCGAACGGTGAGGGGGGTGGCATTGTATGAACAGCGGCAGCAAACTGACAAGGTTTTTCAAGCGCTTTTACCTGGCGCTGATCCTCATCTTCCTTTACATTCCCATCATCGTGCTGATCATTCAGTCCTTTAACGCCGGCAAAAGCCGTGCCAAATGGGAAGGGTTTTCACTGCACTGGTATGGCGAGCTGTTTCGCTCCGCCTCCATCATGAACTCTTTGGAGGTCACACTGCTGGTGGCCGTGCTAGCCATGATTGTTTCCACCGTGCTGGGCACGCTGGCTGCCATCGGCATCTACTCAATGAAAAAGCGCCCTCAGTCCCTGATGATGACGCTGACCAACCTGCCCAATACCATGCCGGACATCGTGACCGGCATCTCCCTGATGCTGCTGTTCATCTTTACGCGCGTCGACCGCGGCTTCTGGACCATGCTGCTGGCACATATCACCTTTGATACCCCGTATGTGATACTGTCCGTCATGCCCAAGCTGAAGCAAATGAACAAGCACACCTACGAAGCCGCGCTTGATCTTGGGGCTACCCCATCTTACGCCCTGTGGCATGTACTCATTCCCGAGTGCAAGCAGGGGATCATCACCGGCGCAATGCTCGCATTCACCCTTTCTCTGGACGATTTCACCATTTCCTATTTTACTACCAGCCCACTCGTGCAGAACCTGTCTACACTGATTTACTCCGCCGCACGCCGGGGTATTGAACCGACGCTGAACGCATTGTCCGCTCTGATGTTTGTGGCGCTGCTTGCGCTGCTGCTTGTTGTCAACAAGAGAACATCTGAAAATTGAGGAGGTAAAAAAATGAAAAGATTCGCTGCTCTGCTCCTGGTTGTCCTTCTGTTTCCCGTCATTGCCTTGGCCGATGGTGTGGTGAACGTCTTTAACTGGGAGGATTACATTGACGAGTCCGTCCTGAAGATGTTCGAGGAGGAAACCGGCATCCATGTGAACTACATGTGCTTCACTACTAACGAAGACATGATGGTGCAGGTGGAGGCCAATCCCGGTGCGTTTGATGTCGTTTTCCCCTCCGACTACATGGTGGAGCGTATGCTGAACAAAGGGCTTCTGGAGGAGATCAATTATGATCACATTCCCAATGCCCAGTATATTATGGAAAACCTGCGCAACCCGGACTATGATCCCAACGGTGTTCACTCAATCCCTTATATGTGGGGTACAGTGGGTATCCTCTATAACACCACCATGGTGGATGACCCGGTGGACAGCTGGGAGATTCTCTGGAACACCAAGTATGCCAACAACGTCTTCATGCTGGACTCCATCCGCGACTCGATGGGCATCACGCTGTGTTCTCTGGGCTACAGCATGAATGAGCGCGATTATCCGGCCCTGCGCGCCGCTACGGACAAGCTGGTGCTGCAGAAGACCTCCGGCATGGTCAAGGCCTATCAGGTGGATGAAACCAAGGACAAGATGGTGGCCGGTGAAGCCGCGCTGGCGCTCATGTGGAGCGGCGACGCACAGTATGCCATCGACCTGAACTCCGATCTCGCCTTTGCCGTTCCCAAGGAGGGCAGCAACGTTTGGATCGACCCCATGGTGATCATCAAGGGCTGCCGCAACCTGGAGAACGCAGAGAAATTCGTGGACTTCCTCTGCCGCCCCGACATAGCCGTGCTCAACTGCGAGGAAATCCGCTATTCCTCCCCGAACAGCGCCGCGATTGAGCTGATGGGCGAGGAGTACACAGAAAATCCGGTGCTCAGCCCCTCCGAGGAAACCATCACCCGGTGCGAGTTCTTCCATGATATCGATGAAACCATTATGCCGATCTATACCACCCTCTGGAATGAAGTAAAGAACGCAAAGTAAGCTTTCTGTAGAGCATGCGCCGCCCCTTTGACTGACAGTCACGGGGCGGCGTTTATTCGTCCTGGTGGGATGATGCAGCTGTCCTCATCGCAACAAATGAGCAGCCAGTGCATAAAGCTTTCCCGCAGATAGAGCTTTTCACAGCAGTTTTCTTTTTATATGCTGGCAGAATAGTGACCATATATTCGATTGACATTTGTGATAAAGCGCGTATAATCCCCATGAACCGAAAGAAAGGAGGTTCGCAGCTATGTCTCGAGCTGAAGCTTTGGAACAATACCGTATTGCTCAGCGCAACGGTATGAAATATTATAACCAGTGCATTTCAAAGGGAATCTATCCTTATCCTCGTGTACTGAATGACATCTGCAATGAAGCGCAGGCTGCCGGCAAGGTCGAGCTTGGGGAAATTGAAATCCCTTCCGACTACATTATCGGAACCGTCGCCTCAGGACGGAAGGCCGCCTTCGCAGGGAATTTCATGCCCCTGCTTTCCATGTCCAGCGAGTTTTCCACAAAATGGGTGACCCTGTGTGAAGCCCATCTCAGCTCTACAGGCATTACCGACCCTATCAAATGCTTTGAGTACATGGGGCGCTTTTATGTCCAGGAAGGCCATAAGCGTGTCAGCGTACTGAAAAGCTACTCGGCTCCGACCGTGCGCGGCACCGTAACCCGGCTGATTCCCAGCTGGTCAGACGACCCGGTTGTGATTGCCTATTATGAATTCCTGCGCTTTTACAAGCTGGCGCGCATATATCATCTCTCCTTTTCAAGGCCAGGATGCTATGCGCGCGTTCAGCAGCTGCTTGGCTTTGAAGAAGACCATGTGTGGACCGATGAAGAACGCATGGAGTTTGTATCCATGTTCTGGCAGTTCCGTGAGGCATGCGACGAGCAGCTGCTCAAGGCCGCGCCGGACAATTCCCTGTCGGAAGTCATACTGGCCTGCCTTGAGGTCTATCCCTACAGCGACCTGTGCAAGCTTTCCTCCGCGGAAGTCCGCAAGCTGGTCATTGCGCTGGTACCCGATATGAAGGTAGCCGCCAATCCGGACGCCTCCTCCGTTTCTACCGAGCCGGAAGAGCTGCCGGAAAAGGGCATTGTCGGCAGACTGCTGGACGGCATCACCCGTCCGTCAGTCAATGTCGCGTTTATACACGCTACAGCGCCTGAAACCTCCAACTGGACCATGGGACATGAAACCGGGCGGAAGCAGGTGGAAGAAATACTTGGCACACAGATCCGCGTCAAAAGCTACGTTGCGCCAATCGCCAACGCGGATGAGGTTATGGAAGCCGCCGTCACGCAGGACGGCGCGCAGATGGTGGTTGCCACAGCCCCGACGCTGCTTGCGGCAGCCAGACGGCTCGCCATGAAGCATCCCAATTTAAAAATCCTTGTCTGTGCGCTGTCTGTTCCCTATGCCGGTATCCGCACCTATTACAGCCGCATCTATGAAGCGAAATTTGTTTCCGGCGCCATCGCCGGGACACTGGCAAAGGGGAGACCCATCGGTTACGTCGCGCGTTATCCCATCCTGGGCGTTCCCGCATCCATCAATGCCTTCGCCATGGGTGCCAGCATGACATCGCCCGATTCAGAAATACTGCTTGAATGGTCCTGCGTGCCAGGTGACCCGCTTGTGAGCCTGCGTGACCGTGGCGCCTGCATTGTCTCCGCCCATCCTGTCGGTTCAACCGATCTGTCCGGAGACGTGTTGGACTGGTCCACCGCCATGCTGAAGCCAGACGGCGGCTTCCACCCGCTTGCCTCGGATGTATGCAACTGGGGAAAGCTGTATGAAATGATTTTTAAGACCTATCTCAGCGGCATGTGGGACGCCATCGGCGATGAGCGTGACAGCTCCATCAATTACTGGTGGGGCATGAACAGCGGCGTTGTCGATGTGCATGTGGCAAATGATTTGCCCACAGGTGTCAAGCAGCTGGCCCAGATTCTGAAAAGCGGCCTGAAGGAAAACCAGATCCATCTTTTCAGCACCGTGCTGAAGGATCAGACAGGCGTAGAACGGATTTCTGAAGAGCAGTGGCTTTCTACCGAAGAGATCATGAAAATGAACTGGCTGGCTGAGAGTGTCGTCGGCCATATCCCGACAATTGACGAGCTGTTGCCGATGTCTGTTGAAACGACAAGGCTGCTGGCGCTGCCCGTCAGCTGAAAGGCGCCGCCTTCACCATATTCAGCAAGTCTTCAAAAGCGCCCTTGCCGCAGAAGCAAAGGCGCTTTTTCCTATTCAGGAAGCTGTTCAGTCACGGGCACAATGTGTTCCGGCTATGATTCCGCTGCCAAAGGCAAACATCAGGTTGAATCCGCCGCAGTCACCGTCCACATCCAGTATCTCACCGGCGGCATAAAGGCCTGGGACCATTTTGGAAGCCATTGTTCGCGGATTGAACTCATCGCAGGCGATTCCCCCTGATGTAACCTGGGCACTGTCAAAGCCCTTCAGACCCGTTACACGCAGCACAAATCGCCATAGTGTCTTTGCAAGCGCATTGATTTCCCCGTCCGAAAGTGAAACACAGCTGCGCCCTTTCACAGATACAGCAGCCGCACGGAAAACCGCATCCGATAGGCGTGGGACGCATAAACCGGTCAGCAGACGCTCCAGCGGCTGTTCTGCCATTCTACGCATGCGTTCCTTCAGTTCGCTGATTACCTCAGTCTGGTGATCAAATCCCATGCCCTCAGCGAGGTTCAGGGCAATACCGGTTGCCCTGGGAGTACAGTACCTTGCGCACTGCATCACGCAGACTCCGCTCAGGCCATAATCAGTAAAAAGCACCTCGCCATACTCGGCATGAGTGACCTGGGCGTCACGCTCAGTCTGTACACCGCACCGAACACGGATTCCACTCAGTCCGGCAATGGCCCTGGTTTCAGTTTCAACCTGCGTCAGCGCGGGAACAGGAGAAATCAATGTATGCCCCAGACCGGTCAGCAGCGCATACCCACTGCCATCCGAACCCAGCTTGGGCTGTGCCTTGCCGCCGCAGGCAACGATGACTCTGTCCGCCCTCAGTGTTCCATGATCGCCTTTAGCCACAAAGCCATTGGCAGTTCTTGTCAGCTGCTTAATCCGGGTGTCATTAAAAACGGAAACGCCTGCCACCTCTGCGCTGAAGCGCAAAACATCCAGCACCGTGGATGCCTGCCCGCTCACTGGGTAGACCCGACCGGCCTGTTCCTCGCGCAGGCGAAGTCCGTGCGCATGCCAGAACCGCTTTTGCTGCTCCACGCCACACACAGACAGGACCTTCTCAGCAAACGCCTGCCCGCCAGGATAATTCGGGGCGCCTGTATTCATCAGGTTGCAGCGGCCATTCCCGGTCGCGAGCAGTTTCTTCCCGATGCGGTTCTGCCCCTCGGCAAGTATGACCTCTCCACCACTTTCCGCGGCAGTGATCGCGCCTGCCAAGCCTGCAGCTCCTCCGCCGATGACAAGTATCCTCACAGCAATGCACCATCCCTCACAACACCGGTGGTAAACAGCTTCGCACCTGGCATGGAGGCGCTGCAGCTCCACAGCTCCCATGCCTTTCGTTCTGTTTCAAACCATTTTTCTTTCCGATGGGGATAAGCGGCCATCGAAGTCAGAAGGGGAGTGTTTCTCCCTGACAGAAAGCTTAGAAGATCTCGCCGGTCGTCTCTTACTCCCATCACCCACAGAAGCGGCGGCGCAATCTGATCTTCCAGATCATTTTCGGTGATGCCGAGTGCCGCATGAGTGCACAGTCTGTTCATCCGGCTGGCAGGATAGCGGGCCGAGACCAGCTTAGAGCGCAGCTCAGCCATACTGCATGATTCCATCGTCTTCTTTTGCAGAAGATGAGGCAGGCCTTCGTGTCCGCCTGGCACGTTCTCCCATTCCTCTGTGGAATATGTGCGGAGGCGGCAGAACATCGCACCGTCTGTAACAGCCTGATGGCAATACTCACCGTTATCTATCCGCTGTTTCAGTCTCTGATATGCAAATGGCGGCATTCCCGCTGAAGCGCATGCCATATTGTCCTGGAGAACAGTCTGTCTGAGAATCGAGGCGCTCATCAGCTCACTTTTGCGTTTGATCACTGTCACATTCATCTTCGCGCCGAGTCTCATCACAGCCTTCAGATACTCAATAGCCAGTATGTTGTTGGGGGAGGAGAGTATCTCTTTACTTTCAGGCAGCGCATGGCATACTGCTCTGGGATAGCTCATGCCGTTGCTCATCGCTTCATAAACAGCCTTTCTCGTCTTCGCCTCCAGCAGCTTTTCCGCTGTGTCCTTCAGGCGTTTGAAATCATCACATTCAGCTCCGAAGGACAGATCAGTACAGCCTGCGCCGACAAGTGTTGCTACAGCGGCCAATGCATAGTGCTCAGCGTCACGCAATGTCCAAAGTACAGGCAGCGCCAGTACCACGTCTGCCCCGCCACGAAGCGCCATCCAGGTTCTGTCCCAGGGTGACAGAAGCGAATAATCCCCCCGCTGTGTCATCACCGTGGTCATCAGCACTACCACCGCTTCCGGGTCTGTGCGGCGCCTGGCCTCCTCCAGATGGTACAGGTGGCCGAGATGAAAAGGATTATACTCCGCAAGCAGGCCCAACACCCTCATGGATAACTCCTTGACAATTCATATATTATATGGTATTCTTGCACCGCTTTGTGTGTAAAAATGGAAACGCACAAAGCCTTTATTCAGCCGATGCTCAACCAACAGCAGCTGGGAGGCAGAACCGGGCATGATACATATTGTAACTGATTCCATGTCAGACCTGACTCAGGAAGAGTCAGCCGCACTTGGAGTAGAGCTTCTCCCACTGACAGTGCGTTTTGATAACCTTGACCTGCGGGAAGGAATTGATATCAGCCGAAGCGAGTTTTTTCAGCGGCTGCGCAGCAGCTCCTCGCTGCCGAAGACAAGTCAGATTCCACCCGAAGGGTACAGAGACTGTTTCCTTCGTCTTCTCAAGAATCCCAACGATGAGATTCTCTGCATCTGCGGATCCTCAAAGATTTCCGGTTGCTATCAGTCGGCTTTGATCGCCAGAGACGCGCTAGGTATAGAGAATGCGGAAAAACGTATCCGAATAGTGGATTCTCTGATCGCAATCTCAGGTGAAGCGCTGCTGGTCCGCATGGCTGCGCAGCAGCGCAGGTTTGTCAGTTCTGCAGCCGAGCTTGAAGCCTGGGTCAATGAGCTGCGCGATCACCAGCGCACCTACGGCGCGGCGGGCAATCTGAAATACCTGGTAATGGGTGGCCGTCTCTCACCGTTGGTCGCAAAAGTAGGCAGCACGCTGAACATCATACCCATGCTGCGCTTCACAGGTGGAGAGATCCTTCAGGCAGGCATCGTTCGCGGAGAGAAGCGAATGATTCCATGGTATGCGGAAAAGCTTGCAAAGCATCCGCCCAGGCTTGACTGCCCTCTGACCATAGCCGGTGCCGATTGTCCGGAAAAAGCAGAGAGAACCGCCTGCGAGCTGCAGCGTTTGGCAGAAGAAAAGGGAATCCCTCTGCCCCCGGTCTCCGTGATGGGAGTGGGCGCTGTGATCGGCACACATGTCGGGCCCGATCTGATATCTGTCTCGTGGATTGAGAAATAACTCCGAAAGCCCCTGATTCGTCAGGGGCTTTATTCTTTGCGGAGCAGCCAGACATCCGCCAGGCCGCAAAGAGCCCCGGCAGCCGCGCCAAAGAGGCAGGCGAGCGGATGAACAGCGAGCCAAAGAAGCACCGAGACCGACATGGGAGCGAGTCTGATCCATCCCTTCCCACTGTAGCCGCGCGCAAAGAATGAAAACAGCACGGTCAGGGTCCAGCCGACCAGCAGGCCGCTGCCCACGGGCATCGTCAGTTCCGGGCGCGGCAAAACAAGACGGAGCAGCAGAGGCAAAAGCCCTGCGGGTACCAAACCATACCAGCACTGAATGCGCCTGAAAGCCACCGGAAAGCCGAGAGTATCATTCTGTGAGCGCAGGCTGAGAAGTAAAGCTGCGAATACCAATACCGCTGTCAAAGCTTCGGCGCCGCTCACCAGCGCACAAATGCTGGCACACAGGCAAAGCGCCATTCCCTGTTCATGCCGTGCCCGGATCTTTGCCCGGTGCCCCAGCCACGCAGTCACAGGCCTTGAAAAATCATGTGCATCGGAGTGCGCTTTTCGGTAAACACTCAACGTCCCCGGCGCGGAAGCGTTTTTCTCCACAACCGGAAAACTGATATCCTGGGCAAGGCGACTGTCCGGGGTGCCGGAAAAGCAGGTCACAATGCCTTTCTCTTCCAGTGCCCTTGCGGACAGCAAGGCCGCTGCAGATGGCTGCACAACCGTTTGAACTGAGATAGCGCCAAGATAGGTGAGGAAACCGGGTGAACCGTTCCTGATCTCACAGGTAGCAAAGCAGATCGCATTATCCGGCAAGCTGGAGATCCTTTCCCTGTCGCGCAGCCCCAGCTGGCGCTGCTGTATACATCTGCAGGCGGCCGCCAGTTCCCTGCTGCCTGCGAAATAAGCTCTTTGCTGCAGGCCATCCAGTACAAGGATTCCCTCAATGCCATTCACCCTGATCCTGTCAATAGTGGGGTACTGTCGGGAAAAATTTTCTGCCGATATGTGCAGCAATGCCATGCATTCAGGCAGTAAAGATGGCTCCATCGGTATTTCGCCTGCCAGAACGCCGATGGCTGCTAAGAGCATCAGCGAACTGGGGTTCTGGCGGAAATGATTTGCGTCACTTTCATCCAGCGGTGCCCATACCCGGACTCGGATATTTGATTCTCCGTTGAACAGGTCGGGGTCCACGCAAACACGACGTACCGGTTCACCAAGCAGGCTGTCATCCAGCAGCCATTCCGGATCATCATATGGCTGGGCCGGGGCATTCAATTGGCGCATAGCCAGCCAGAAGGCCGCTGCGCACAGCGGCAGCAGCAGCCACACCGCGTTCCAAGTCATTGATTGATCATTCCTCCACCCAGCCGGTCAGTTGGGGATAGGTTATCTTCCACAAGCCGTTTTCTCTTGTCAGGCGTATCACCATGCCGTTTCTTTCTCTGGCGGGTTTTGTTCCCTCAGCCGTAGCAACGTGCACCGTATAAACCACACTGCCTCCGTCCGGTGAAACATCACCCCCGGCAAACGAAAAATCAGTTACCAGCGGCAGCTCCTCCATCCCTGATACAAAGCTGCGGTAGACCGGGCGTGCCAGCCCTGTTTCCGTGTCACGGGCTGCGACGTAGTTGTACAGTCTCAGCCAGTCACGTTCGCTCCAGCACTGCAGCACAGTATGCATCACAGTAGGCGGCGTGAGAAGAAGTGTTTCATCGCGCATCAGCGGCATGGCGAGTACTTCATCTACTGAATCATCAAGGTAGTAATTCTGTTTGAGCCGTTCAACACCTGTGGCCGCATCAGAGGATATCAGTATCTGTACCTGATCCACATTACAGTTTTCAGTAACAGTCGCCGCAATCGTCTGCATGGCAAGGCGTCTTCTCAGCGGCATTTCAACACGCCATTTGTCGTATTCCTGCCAGTCCAGCGGCTCATCACTCAGCTGCCCCAGTAATTCCCGGGAGAATGTGACAAACAATGTCCGTCCCTGCGTCACAGTGGAGAGGACACGTGTGCCCTCTGGGAACAGACCGCTCAGCTCAGCCCTTCGGGTGCTTGGACCGGCTACAAGCTCTGTCAGCAGCGCCAGCTCATAGCTTTGACTGCTGACCTGATTGATCATGCGGTATTCCGGTGCCAGCAGAGGCTCGTCCAGGTAACGAAACCACAGCGTCGCCTCACCCTTGGGTTCAGGCTCCGAATTGTCCACAGCCTCCGGGAGAATGGTCACAACGCCGGGCTGTTCAGTGATGACCGCCGTATTGATTGGATTGACAGTCGTGCAGCCTGCAAGCAGCAGAGTGCAAAGCATGAGCGCAAGCAGGAGGATCTTTTTTTTCAATTTCAGTCCTCCTCCTTTTTGCGGATAGGCAGGGTCACAGTGAAGGTGGAGCCTTCTCCGTGACGGCTTTTCACCGTGATATCGCCGCCATGCAGAGCAACCATCTGTTTTACAATGGACAACCCAAGACCTGTACCGCCGGTATCTCTTGAGCGAGCCTTATCGACTCTGTAAAAGCGCTCAAACACATGCGCCTGGTCTTCCTCTGGGATACCTACGCCGTTGTCCTGAACCGAGAAGACTGCCTTCCCGTTCTTCTCCTGCAAGCGAACATCAATCCTTCCGCCGTCCTGAGTGTACTTGATGGCATTTTCCACAAGATTCCAGATAACCTGGCTCAGCTTTGAGGGGTCGCCATTCACCCAAATATCCGGCGCGATGTGACTGATCAGCAGCTGATTCCTTCTCTCTGCCTGCTGTCTGAGCATGTGCAATGATTCCTCGCAGCCGTCAGAAAGGCAAAGCGGCTCGGCATGCAGCTCCAACTTGCCGGAATCCATGCGCGTCAGCGTCAGCAGGTCGGAGATAATATCCGACAGGCGGTCAATTTCATGGTCGACGTCCATCAGGAACTCCCGCTGCATCTGCGGAGGCATGCCGGGCTGGTACAGCACATCCTCCAGGAGGGATTTCATCGCAGTCAGTGGGGTTTTCAATTCATGAGAGGCATCGGAAACAAATTGATTTCTGCTTTTGTCCAGTGTTTCAAGCTGCTCCGCCATTGTGTTATAGCTTGAAGCCAACCTCCGCAGCTCCGCAGAGCCGCTGACCGGTACGCGCACGCTCAGATCGCCCCCGCCCATGCGGCGTATGGAACGCGTAAGCCGGGAGATCGGCACTGTGAGCAGATGTGAAAAAAACAGCGCGGCGCACAGTGCGGCAACAGCCACCACTGCAAAGACCATGATCAGTTCGCGCTGTACATCACCCAGGCTGTCAACGATCTCATCCACATTGTTGGCGTAAAGGATGGCGCCGCGGCTGCCGGTCATGGACGCTGCGCAATAGCTGACATAGTGACCGCCCTGCTCGTCCTCAACCTGATGGACGCCGTAGCTGACATTCTGTTCGCCAGGGGGATTGTTTCCGCCGGAAATCAACACATTCACAATTTCCGGAAGGGTCAGCCGAACGCCGATCATGCTGCCAACCACGAAAGAATCATACTGCACCTTTCCCTCGCCGTCCACGACCATTACCCGGCCGCCCATTTCACCTCCGGCTGAGGCAATCGCCTCGTTGATTGCCTCACTTTCTGCCGAGCGAAAAAGAGGCGCAACAGTCGTGGCCAGCCGCTGCACAGAGGGGCCGTCCTGACGGATGCGCTGCTGAAAGAGAAAGTCACTGACATACTGTGTCAGTCTGTTGGCGGTTAGCAGGAAGGAGAGGCCGATGATCAGCAGAAATGCCAGCAATATCCGCCAGCGGATGCTGCCGAATGGCAGCCGCTCAGTCCTTGTCTGTGAAATAGTAACCAACTCCCCATTTGGTGAAGATGAATTCGGGCTGTGCCGTGTCGCGCTCAATCTTCTCCCTCAGGCGGCGAATGTGCACATCCACAGTGCGGTCATCTCCGGCATAGTCATATTTCCAAACTGTTTCCAGCATCTGTTTCCTGGTAAAGACCTTCCCGCGATTGGTGATAAACATCAGCAGCAGGTCGAACTCCTTGGCAGTCAGCTTAACCTCCTTGCCGCCCAGCGTCACCGTGCGCTTGCCCGGATTGACCTCAAGATCCTGTATGCGGATAATGCGCTGTTCCTCCACAGGGGCCGGTACGGTGCCTGCCCTGCGCATGATGGCCTTCACGCGGGCCATGACCTCCAACTGATTAAAGGGCTTGGGAATATAATCATCGGCGCCGTATTCCAGACCGAGTATCTTGTCCATATCATCGCCCTTGGCCGTGAGCATGATGATCGGAACATTCGAGTGCTCGCGGATGCGCTGGCAAACGGTCATGCCGTCCATTTTCGGAAGCATTACATCCAGGAGAATCAGGTCAAAAGGATTGGCAAAAAACTTCTCGAGCGCCTCTTCTCCGTCCACTGCAGTATCTGTCTCGTATCCTTCCTGCTCCAGCATGAAGCGGACGCCTTTCAGAATCATCTGCTCATCATCAACCAGCAAAATGCGTTTCGCCATCAGTTATCATCCTCTCCGTGGTCAGTCAGCCGCAAAGCAATTCAGAGTCTTTCGTTGCTGAGGGCTTTACAGATGCATTCTAATACAAAGTATGAAAAAAAGCAAGCAAATCGGAAGAAATTATTACAAATATATGCCGAAAGTATGAAGAATCAATTGATATTCATAGTGATTTATATCTGTCCCGGCTTGCAAATTGATTGCAATCTGATATAATAATTGGTACCTGTGCACCGCCACAGGCAGCAAAGCTTTTATGAGGAGCGTTTCCTATGAAATTAGGTGTTGTCGGCCTCCCGAACGTTGGCAAAAGTACTCTCTTTAACGCCATCACGCAGACAAGCAATGCGCAGGCGGCGAACTTCCCATTCTGCACCATCGAGCCGAACACGGGTATGGTGATGGTGCCGGACCACCGCCTGGATGTGCTGGCGCAAATGTACCATCCGAAAAAGGTGACGCCCACCACAGTGGAATTTGTTGACATTGCCGGCCTTGTCAAAGGCGCCAGCCACGGTGAAGGGCTTGGCAACAAGTTCCTTTCCCATATCCGTGAAGTGGACGCCATCGTCCACGTTGTGCGCTGCTTTGATGATGAGAACATCATCCGTGCCGATTGCTCAACTGACCCTGTCAGCGACATAGAGACAGTGAATGTGGAATTGATCCTGGCGGATCTGGAAACTGTACAGCGCAGGAGAGACAAGAGCCTGAGGGCCAAAAACGGTGGAGACAAGGCCGCAGCAAAGGAATGCGAGCTCTGTGAAAGGCTGATTGCCCATCTTTCCGAAGGGCATCCTGCACGGACGCTGCCGGTTGACGATGAGGAAAAAGCGCTGCTGGACAGTTTCTTCCTTCTCACCACAAAGCCGGTCATCTATGCGGCAAACATTGCCGAAGACGACCTTGGAAAGCCCGAAGAGGATATCCGCGATCTGGATAAGGTCAAGGCGATTGCCAGAGCGGAAAACGCTGAGGTCCTTGTCATTTCAGCTGCCATTGAGGAAGAGATTTCACAGATGGCGGATGATGAGAAGGCAGAGTTCCTCACCGAGCTTGGCCTTGGGCAGAGCGGCATGGAGCGTATGATCACTGCCTGTTATCACCTGCTTGGGCTGATTTCCTTTCTCACAGCCGGAGAGGATGAATGCCGCGCATGGACCATACGCCGCGGCACCAAAGCACCACAGGCCGCAGGAAAGATCCATACTGATTTTGAGAAGGGCTTTATCCGGGCAGAGGTCGTGCCGTTTGAGACCCTGGCAGAGCTTGGTTCCATGACCGCCTGCAAGGAAAAGGGCCTTGTGCGTTCTGAAGGCAAGGAATATGTGATGAAGGACGGCGACATAGTGCTGTTCCGCTTTAATGTATGAGGGCCGACCAGTGAGCAGATTGACATTCTTTTTCAAGCGCCTGATCAGAATGGACTGGCGTCGCATGTGGGAGACCACCGCGCTGCTCAGGGAGCGCAGCGGCAAAAGCCGCCTTTGGCTTTTAAGCGACATGCTTTTCTGTGCGCTGAAGTACAACGCAGGCTATATGGATTACAAAATCGCTGAAATGTATAACCTGAATGACGCGCAGCGGAAAACTGTTATCACGCGCGGCATTTCCAACAGTATCGTGCGGCGGATGAACGACAAAGCGTATTGGCATTTTTTCGATGACAAGGCGCAGTTCAACATGCTGTTTAAAGAGTATATTCCCCGCAAATGGCTGCTGATCGGTCCGAATACGCCGCCGGATGAGCTTGAAAAGCTCTGTGAGGGACAGACGCAATTGATCGGCAAGCCGCTGGAGGGATCCTCCGGTCAGGGTATTCAGAAGTACACCAGTGATGATTGGCGTTCCGGCCCGAAAGCCTTCCTGAAGCGGCTTGAGGCGGACAGCATCGGGATACTTGAGGAAATGGTGGTTCAGCACCCTGAGATGGCCCGTCTTTGTCCTACCTCAGTAAATACCTGCCGTATCGCAACGCTGATGGGGGAGCGCAAGCAGGGTATCGTTTACGCCTTCCTCCGCATCGGCAACGGCAAGGTGATGGACAATGTGGACTGCGGAGGCATGGCCGCACGGATTGATCTGGACAGCGGGAAGCTTCTCACCGTAGGTGCAGACAAAGCTGGCAACCGCTATGAGAAACATCCCATCACAGGTACAGAGATCATCGGGTTTACCATCCCATACTGGGAAGAAGCCAAAGCCATGTGCATGGAGGCGGCAAAAAAGGTGCCACAGATGCGCTTTGTAGCGTGGGACGTGGCCATCACTGAAAGCGGTCCCACATTTATTGAAGGCAATTCCTTCCCGAGTCACGCTGTACCTCAGTTCGCCGCCCACTACCCCGACGGTATAGGCATTCTGCCGGAGTTCCGGAAATTCATCGATGTTTGATCCGAGGGGTGCTTTCACATGAAAAGATGGCTATGCCTGCTGGCGGGGGTGCTGATGCTTCTTTCCCCGCTTGCCGGCTGCGCGGAAGACGAGTGGAGCCTTGTCGAGCTGTTTGATGAAGAGCTGCCGGGCGAAGCAGCGTCTTTAGAGCAGACGGCGCCCACCACAGTGGAACCCAGCCCGGCGCGGCAGGACTTTATTGATCGGATTATCTCGCTCGGGCAGCAATTGTATGAGCAGGCGGGCGGCAAGGCTCAGCGCGCACATTACAGCGGGGATATCTATGTCTGCAAGAATTTCACAGTGTATCTGTTCAGAAAGAACCGCGACAGTTTTCGCATTGCTGAGTACCCAAACACCGAGCTTGTAATCCCCAACAATCTTCCTTCAGCAAAATGCAAGCCCTATCACTATGGCTACTGCTGGGAAAGCATTCCTGCAGCAGAAGGAAATCCCTTTTACGCCGCTGCGCAGTTTGTCTATGACAGTTCCCTGTCCAAGGCTGAGAACGAAGCGCTTGCGAGGGAATTCATGCGTCAGGTCAAGCGGGGAGACTATTTTCAGATGTCGGCCAACTACGAGTGGGGAGTAGGTGCGCACTCCGCCATCATGATCAGTGATTATGATCCCGCGACAGATACTGTGCACTGGATGGACAGCAATATGAAAGGGAAAAAAGTCAACGGCATTCGATACGGTTATGTTCAGTTTGACGAAGAGAAAGCCATTGACTGGTGGGTGTCCGCTTTCTGCCAGAAAAAAAGAGGCGCAACACTGTATCGTCTGCGCGATGACATCATCTATGCAGAGGGGGCTGAGCAGTAATGGAGACGCAGCTGTTGCCTCCCCATGAAGCAGCTCTCCGGTATGCTTCCGAGCTGCTGTCTGCCGGTCAGCTCGTTGCCTTTCCGACAGAAACGGTGTATGGGCTTGGAGCTAATGCACTGGACGATTCAGCCGTTCGAAGCATTTTTGCCGCAAAGGGTCGGCCGGCGGATAATCCGCTGATTGTGCATATCTATGATGTCTCGCAGCTGGATGGCATGGCCGAAATGCCCGCAAAAGCCAGAAAGCTGGCTGACGCATTCTGGCCGGGGCCGCTGACGCTGCTGATGCGCAAAACAGACCGTATTCCGTCAGTCGTCACGGCCAATCTGCCCACCGTCGCCGTGCGGATGCCCTCGCATCCCGTAGCGCAGGCGCTACTGAGAGAATGTGCCCTGCCTATTGCCGCTCCCAGCGCAAACCTCTCAGGAAAGCCCAGTCCCACTACCGCAGAAGCGGTTTTGCAGGATATGCAGGGCCGGATTCCACTGATACTGGACGGCGGCAGCTGCCAGATTGGCCTGGAATCCACCGTCGTTGACGCAACCGGTGATGAAGCTGTCATTCTGCGGCCAGGCGGTATAACCCGCGAAATGCTGCAGGATGCTCTTGGAGAGAATGTGGCTGTCGCCGGAAGCGTTCTTCGTCCCCTTCGCGAAGGAGAAAAAGCGCTCTCTCCGGGAATGCGTTACCGTCATTACGCGCCCAATGGTGAGGTGATACTGATAACCGGCGCCGCAGACGAAGTGGTGGAAGCCTTGAAGCTGCTCTGTACCAGGGCTGAATCAAAGGGGTTCCGTGTGGGAACACTTTGCTTCAGCGAGCATGTGAATGAGCTGAGCCGTTGGCATCCGCATGATATGGGCCGTCAGGACCAGCCCGGCACTGTGGCCCATCGGCTCTTTGACCTTCTGCGTCAGCTGGATGAAGAACAGCTGCAGCTGATTTTCAGCGAAGTGCTGCCGCCCGAAGGGATGGGGTTGGCTGTCATGAACCGTTTGGGCAGGGCAGCCGCTTTCCGCGAAATATCCGCCCGGTCCGTACTGACAACAAATGGAGGAGAACAAGATGCTGGAGGAACTGAAGGAACAGGTTTGTAAAGCCAATATGCTGTTGCCGAAGCACCATCTCGTCACGTTTACCTGGGGCAATGTCAGCGGTATAGACAGGGAAAAGCAGTTGTTTGTCATCAAGCCAAGTGGTGTTCCCTATGAGGAGCTGAAGCCCTCGGATATGGTTGTTATGGATCTTGAAGGCAATAAGGTCGAGGGCGATCTGAATCCATCAACCGATACACCCACGCACGCCGAGCTGTACCGCCGCTTTCCTCAGATCGGCGGTGTGGTCCACACGCACTCCCGCTGGGCAACCATCTGGGCGCAGGCGGGGAGGGATATACCAGCCTATGGCACCACACACGCGGATTATATTTATGGCGCGGTGCCCTGTGTGAGAGACCTGACACGTGAAGAAGTTGAAACAGCCTATGAGCTTGAAACAGGAAGAGTGATCGCTGATCACTTTGAGCAGCACGGCATAAACCCGCTGCATGTGCCCTGCGTGCTGGCAAGGCACCATGGCCCGTTTGCCTGGGGAAAAGATCCTGAGCAGGCTGTACACAATGCTGTCGTTCTTGAAGAAGTGGCAATGATGGCATGGCATACAGAGGTCCTTCCGGCAGCACAGCAGGCAGCGCCTCTGCCCGACCACGTAAAGGAAAAGCACTTCCTGCGAAAGCATGGGCCGAACGCCTATTATGGGCAGAAGCGGTAGCCCGCTTATCATGCGCGGCTTCCTTGCACTCTAGTGAGATCAATGGCCGCACATCTGCGGTGCGCTCGCCTTACATAGAAAGAAGGCAGCCAACTGCGTTTCCCACTGATTGAGGGGAAAACCGCTTGCCACAAAGTAGACTATGTGGTATGATTAGAACATGAAGAGGGATATCCTCTCGCTCTGCCACGAAGGCATGAGCAGAAGCACAGAAAAGGAGTGTTGATTCCCATGGCCAAGAAAACAGTGGATGATATCCAGGTTGCCGGCAAGCGCGTCCTTGTGCGCTGCGATTTTAACGTACCCATGAAGGAAGGGAAGATCACCAACGACAAGCGCATTGTCGCTGCACTGCCCACCATTCAGAAGCTTGTAAAAGATGGCGCGAAGGTAATCCTCTGCTCCCACCTGGGCAAACCGAAGAACGGTCCGGAAGAAAAGTTCTCCCTCGCTCCTGTGGCTGTGCGCCTGAGCGAACTGCTGGGTCAGCCTGTTGTTTTTGCCAATGACGACACGGTTGTCGGTGAGAATGCCAAGGCCGCAGTGGCTGCAATGAACAACGGCGATGTGGTGCTGCTGCAGAACACCCGTTTCCGCAAGGAAGAAACAAAGAATATCGAAGACTTTTCCAAGGAACTGGCTTCTCTGGCGGATGCCTATGTGGATGATGCCTTCGGCTCCTGCCACCGCGCCCATTGCTCCACCGAGGGTGTAACGAAGTTCACCTCTCCCAATGTGGCCGGCTACCTGATCGGCAAGGAACTGTCCATCATGGGCAAGGCGCTGGAGAATGCCGACCGTCCCTTTGTCGCCGTACTCGGCGGTGCCAAAATTGAGGACAAGCTGAATGTAATCAATAACCTGCTTGAAAAGGTTGATACGCTGATCATCGGCGGCGGCATGGCCTTTACCTTCCTCAAGGCGAAGGGCTATGAAATCGGCAAGTCTTTGCTGGATGAGAGCAAAATCGATTACTGCAAGGACATGATGAAGAAAGCCGAGGAAAAGGGCGTCAAGCTGCTGCTGCCTGTTGACACAGTATGCGTGAAGGAATTCCCCAACCCGATCGATGCCCCGATCGACACTGTCGTGTGTGACGCAGACAAGATCCCCTCTGACATGGAAGGCTGCGATATCGGTCCCAAGAGCGCTGAGCTCTTTGGCAACGCTGTGAAGGCTGCAAAGACTGTGGTCTGGAATGGCCCGATGGGTGTGTTTGAGAACCCGATTCTGGCAAAGGGCACCTTGGCCGTCGCGCAGGCTATGGCCGACAGCGAGGCTGTGACCATCATCGGCGGCGGCGACAGCGCTGCGGCTGTTGAGCAGATGGGTCTGGCTGAAAAGATGACGCATATTTCCACCGGCGGCGGAGCTTCTCTGGAATACCTTGAAGGCAAAGTGCTGCCCGGCGTCGCCTGCCTGGACGACAAATAATCATCGTTCTAAGTAATCCATCAGCCGACCTGACCCGGTCGGCTGAATTTTCAAAACACAGCAGAAAAGAGGGAATATCTCAAATGCGCAAGGCAGTGATTGCCGGTAACTGGAAAATGAACAAGACTCCTGAGGAGGCCAGGCAGCTGGTCAGCGACCTGAAGCCGCTTGTCAAGGGTGCCTCCTGCGAAGTCGTTGTCTGCGTTCCCGCCGTGGACATTGCGGCCGCGCGTGAAGCCGCCAAGGGATCCAACATCCATATTGGCGCACAGAATGTGCATTTCGCAAAAAGCGGCGCCTACACAGGCGAACTTTCCGCCGAAATGCTGGTTAAGAGCGGCGTCGAATATGTGATCATCGGCCACAGCGAAAGACGGCAGTATTTCGGTGAGACGGATGCTACCGTGAATCAGCGGGTGAAGGCCGCTGTGGAAGCAGGCCTCAAGGTGATCCTCTGCGTAGGGGAGAAGAAGGAAGAACGGGAAGCCAGCTATACAGACGCGCTGGTGGAATATCAGACACTGATTGCCCTGACCGGCCTTGAGAACAAGCAGGTGGAGCAGATCATCATCGCTTACGAGCCTGTATGGGCGATCGGCACCGGCCTGACCGCCACCGACGAGCAGGCCAATGAAACCATTGGCGTGATTCGCGCGGCGCTTGCCCGCAAGTACGGCAAGAATGTGGCGAAGAAGGTTCGCATTCAGTACGGCGGCAGCATGAAGCCCTCCAACGTGAAGGGTCTGATGGCGCAGCCGGAGATTGACGGCGGCCTGATCGGCGGCGCCTCTCTGAAGGCTGAAGATTTCAGCGCAATCGTCAATTACGATGCCGAGTAAGTTCGTTCTTCCGAGCAAATGACTACCGCAAAAGGAAGGCAATCTGTTTGCCTTCCTTTTGTGTTGTCCGCCTGCACATAAAAAATGACCTCGCCTGCGGCGGGGCTTCCATAGAATGATCATGCGGTATGGACACTCTTCGCCACACCGCATTTATACTGTCATTTCCTGGCCCATATACTGTTTTGCAAGCAGCAGCACATGCATCAGCTGATCATAGATTAGCGTTTTTCGGTTGAAAAAGTAATAGTTACGGGTACCCTCATGTCGCACATCCACAACGCCGATCTCCTTAAGTATCTGCAGATGATGCGAAACAGCGGGTCTTGAAAGATTTGCGCTAGCAGCAATTTCTCCCACACGCAAGCCACTCTCTTTTGCATTCAGAAGCATTGTAACAATCAGATGCTGCCGTACTTCGTCACCCAGCGCTGTCAAAACTGCACGGTTCTCCATCAGTTCATTCGCCAGAAGTTCGCCATCACCCATGAAATCGTCAACTCTCCTTCCTCTCCCGTGACGCATAGATAATAGCACATTTGCACAAAAAACGCTATATTGGTAAAGCAAGTCAAGATGAAGCTGACCAGATTTTCCAAGGGAAAGACTGGTCAGCTTTTGTCCCGTTTTTTCCATTCTCTCAGCTGCTCTCACGTTGGCTTTTCGGCAGCTGTTTTGTGGTTTCTCACCGGTCCCCTAACTAAATCTCCCGCAGATACGCCGGCAGGCAGTTTCATCAGTATTTTCTCTCCCGCAATGCCCAATGTATCCATTCTTTCACCGGTGGAAACGCGTATGAAATCAGGTGCCTTAAAGGGAATAATGCCTTTGGGCGTCAGCAGCTCCAACTGTTCCCCGGCATGAAAGCGGTTCTTCAGCACTAGTTCCGAGAAATCGTTGGTCCTGGCTTCCTCGACTCGCGCTACATACTCACGCTCCTGTGTAAAGCCGTTTGCCTGAGCCGGGGCGGGCGGTGCGCCCAGCAGAAAGCCTGTATCAAAATCCCGGTGACTGGCGTTTCGCAGTTCCTGCAGCAGCTCCGGCAGTTTTTCTCTGAAACATTCTTCCGATTTCGCCAGGCAATCCAACGCCTTTCGGTACGCAGAAACAACTGTAGCAACATAGTACTCCGTTTTCATCCGGCCTTCAATTTTCAGGCTGGAAACGCCCGCACTTGTCAGGTCCGGAAGCAAGGGCATCAGGCATAGATCGCGTGCCGACAGCAAGTAGGTGCCCCGTTCGTCTTCATCGATCGGGTAATACTCACCCGGCCGCTTCATCTCCATCAGTGCGTATTGCCACCTGCAGGACTGGGCGCAGGCCCCCCGGTTTCCGCTTCGGCCAGTCATGGCGGCAGAGAGCAGGCATCGGCCTGAATAAGCCATACAGCTTGCGCCATGGACAAAGGTTTCAATCTGTATATCCGCAGGTGCGCGCCTGCAAAGCGCTGCGATCCTCTCCAGAGAAAGCTCACGCGCGAGGATGATGCGCTGGCAGCCCATCTCCGCATAGTGCATCACAGCTTCGCTGTTCACAGTATTTGCCTGTGTGCTGACATGCACAGGCAGAGAGGGGAGTTCCCTTCTCAACAGCGAGATTGCACCCAGGTCGCTGACAATGGCTGCATCCACACCTGCTTCGGTAGCAATGCGTGCCGCCTCAAGAAAACCCGCAAGCTCGTCGTCAAACGGGAAAATGTTCATCGTCAGGTAAAACCTGGCGCCATCACGGTGACACAGCCGCACCGCTTCCACCAGCTCATCCTGGCTGAAATTGGCTGCAGCCGCGCGCAGGCCATAGGTTTTCATCGCGCCATATACGGCATCTGCGCCAAAGTGCAGGGCTGCCTTCAGGCTGTCCATATTGCCGGCAGGCGCCAGCAGCTCAGGCAGTCGACTCATTGAATGCCTCGCTCCTCATCATATGCTTTCCAGAGCGGGGCATATACAGCAACCGCTTGGTCATGCTCCTGCTGTGTTCGTGAAAAATAGAGTTCGCCGCTCTCCGGTTCCTTAGCGCAGAAATACAGATACTTCTCTGCCAGAAAGCTTTCGTCCGGCCACAGTGCCGCATTAATCGCATCGGCAGACGGATTGCAGACAGGACCCGCCGGCAGTCCTGCGTGCCGATAGGTGTTATAGGCGCTGTCAATCTCAAGATCGGCCTGTGTGAGATACATTTTCCTGACACCGGTTATATAATGTATCGTCACATCGCTCCCCAGCGGAATGCCCAGTCTCAGTCGGTTATGGAACACTGCTGACACCTTCGCAAAATCCTGCGCTTTTGCTTCTTTTTCAATCAGGCTTGCCAGAGTGATCATTTCATCCACAGTGCAGCCGATCTCCCTTGCGCGTTCCTCCTGCTCAGAGGAAAACACACGCTGTGTCTGTGCGAGCAGCTTTCGTACAATCTCCTCAGCCGTCGCTGTGGTATACACTTCATAGGTGTTCGGAGCCAGATACCCTTCCAGAACATACTTTCTCTTTGATGCCTTTGAGGAGGACAGCAATTCTGCAATATAATAGTCATCCTTGAAGGCACTTCCGTCCCTGCACAGTGAGAGCAACTGTTCGCGATCAGCAAGCACCTTCTGTTCCACAAGTGCGTCGGCAAAATCTTCCACTGTCCATCCAGGTATCAGTGTGATATTGCGCACCATAGGGTTTCCGTCGCCCATGGTCAGGCGCTCTGCAATTTCGTTAATGCTCATCGAGGCAGTCAGTTCATAGTCTCCGGTCTGGATTTTCTGGGCGTAGCCGGCAAAATCACAATAGTACTTGAAAACAGTTTTCGAGCGAATCAGTCCGGCCTGCTCCAGTCGACTCGCAACGCCGCTCAAAGAGGTGCCTGCGCTGACAGAAAACGGTACAATCGCGTCACTTTTCGAGTCCGGCGGTGCAACATAGGTTTCGTAAACATACTGCCAGGCTGTGAGCAGAATGCCACAGGCTGCCAGCACCGCGCAGAAGCCAACCAGCAGCGGCCTCGCAATTTCCCATGCAGCGGTGTACCACTCTGTGTTTTTCTCACGCTCATCCCTGAGCGATCGATAGGTATAGTTGTGTTTCCGCACAGGTATCACCTCACCCCAGACCGGGCAGACTCATATCGATCCCTGCAGCGTCTGTGATAATTTTAAACAGGTCTGCCAGCATTTGCTGCATCCTCATCTCGCTGAGCAGGAACTGACTGACCTCACCCTTAGAGAAGAGCAGCGCGCTGATTCCCTGAAAGCGCTGCATGTCTTCTGCATCTGGTGTTGCGCCGCTCATCGCACACATCTGTATGGAAACCTGCAGCTTGCGATATTCCTTGATCAGCGCGGCGGTTGTTTCATCGCCCATCACTTCATCCTTCAGCGTGTGATAGGTCAGGTATTCGTCACTCTGACGGATTTCACTTGCAAGGCGATGAGCTGTTGAGTAATCCATAAGCATTCCCCTTATCTTCATATTTCATGGTTGACCGCGTCCACAGATAAAACGAACAATGGCGCCTGTTTTATCCTTGTACCGAAAAAGCGGGGGAGGAATACCCGCTCCCGCTTTTTCCATTATTGCCACGCAGCTCTTACCATGCGGAGTATCAGCCGATGATTTCACCTTTGCTGTTGAACAGTGGGAGATCTTCCAGATAGATGATATCGCCGCGGTGCTGCGCTTCGCCTTCAGCAAGAATGGCCATCCGGCCAACAATCTCGCCGCCTGCCTGATTCACCAGCGCTTCAAGCGCCGCCAGCGATTCACCGGTCGAGATCACATCGTCAACAATCAGTATGCGTTTACCCTTCATCATGGCCGCATCGTTGCCATCCAGATAGAGTCTCTGTACTGCCGCTGTGGTAATGGACTTCACCTCTACGCTGACAATATCCTGCATATAGAGTTTTGCGCCCTTTCGCGCCAGCATCCACTTGCTGTCACCGTGCTGACGTGCCATTTCATAGGCCAGCGGTATGCCCTTGCTCTCTGCAGTAATCAGATAATCATATGCCGGCGCCTTGCGAAGCAGCTCGCTCGCACAAGCCTGTGTCAGCTCACAGTCACCGAATATCACAAAGGCACCGATATACAGGTTGTCATTGACCCGGCAGATGGGTAGGTGGCGCGTAAGCCCTGCCACCTGAAGGGGGTATGTATTCATCGGAGTTCTCCTCAATGCTCAGTAGAATCAATCGTCTTCAGCTGGCTGCTTATTCAGTTTCGCCGTCCAGCTGATCCAGCTCTTCTGTTTCAGGGAAGATAGGATGGCCACAGTAGGGGCAGGGCATATCCTCATCAAAGTCAACTTCTGAGGCCTGTATGGTCAGCAGCTTACCGCAATGGGGACACTCGTATTCGATCGTCACATCCGTCTCATCATCTTCGGCATCTTCGTCGTAGTCATACCAGTCTTCGTCATCTTCTTCGTCTTCATCGCCCAGCACAAGTTCTTCTACCGCTGCCAGATCCTCGTCAATCGCCTCTACATAATCCGAAAGCTCATTGTGTCCTTCAATCACCGTCTCCAGCTCTCCGGCTATGTCAGAAAAGACCTTCAGCATTTCCACCAGCAGCTTGTTGGCATCCTTCTCGGTATCCAGTTTCATACCGTCTGCCAGGCCCTGAAGATAACTGACCCGTTCTGTCAGCTTGCTCATGGGTACCTCCTTATATCAGGCACGCTCCATGTACTCACCCGTGCGGGTATCAATGCGAATCATGTCGCCATTGTTGATAAACAGCGGCACCTGCAGAGTGAAGCCGGTTTCAACCGTCGCAGGCTTGTAGGTGTTGGATGCGGTGTCGCCCTTGAAGCCGGGTTCAGTGGCAGTTACCTGCAGCGCTACGAAGTTGGGCGCCTGCACATCAAAAGCCTCGCCCTTGAAGAAGCGCACGGTTACATTGGTGCCTTCCTTGACAAACTGGATGGCATCCTCCACCTGACTCTTGTTGAGAGGCATCTGCTCATAGGTCTCATTGTCCATGAAATAATACAGGTCACCATCAGCGTACACATACTGCATTTCCTTGGTTTCAATGATCGCCTTGGGCATCTTGTCCGTCGGGTTGAAGGAGCGCTCAACCACAGCGCCAGTCATCACGTTCTTGATCCTGGTACGCACAAACGCTGCACCCTTGCCAGGCTTCACATGCTGAAAATCAACAATGTTCCAAACTCCGCCGTCCCACTCCACTGTAAGACCCTTTTTGAAATCGCCAGCGGTAATCATTGCTGCATTCCTCCCAATACTGATATATTTTGTTGGCTTGGGCGATCCTGCGCCTGTATGACGTAGCTTCAGGTTTCCCCTGCCGTTGGTGGACAGTTCGCCCAAACATGCGTCTATCCGCTATAATTGTATCATAAAAACATATGCTTGAAAAGTGATATCAGAGAATTTTTTCAATTCCCCGCATTTTCCGACGTGACGGTGACCGTTACTGTGAAAGACAGTTCAGGGTTCGCCTTCGCTGTTACAGCAATTTCAGCCGTCCCCTCTGATACAGCTGTCACTACGCCGTATTTGTCTACCTGCGCAACCTGCTCATCAGAGGATGAATAAGTAACGCCGGTGTTCTCCGCATTCTCCGGCTTGACGCGTACGGACAGCGTGGCACTGGCACTGGGTATCAACGTCAGTGTCTCAGGGCGTACAGCCATATCGGTCGGAATAATCAGCAGCCTGACACGAACCGCGGTCGAATAGGTAAAACCGCTTTCACCAATTGCCTTGAGACGATACCTGTTTTCTGACCGGCGCCTACTCTGAGTAAAGGTGAGTTCGTTGGTCTTTACTCCCTGCCAGTTGTCATTCTCGACGATGTCACGCCATTTTTCGCCGTCATGATACTGCCACACATAGCTGTTCGCGTAGTCCACTTCTGCACGAAGGGTCACCGTGGCACCATTCGCGGCCTTTGAGCTCTTCGGCTGCACCCTGATCAGGGGCTTGGGCGGCAGCGTCACTGTCACCGTATCAGAATAAGCATTTGATCTGTCTTTGCCAATCACGCGCAGTCGGTATTCATTCCCGGCACGCGCAGCTGTTTGCGTGAAGGTCAGCTCAGCAGTCTTCACGCCCTGCCAGTTTCCCTCTTTCAGGGCATGCCAGCCGTCGCCGCTGTTAAACTCCCATTGGTAGTCAGCAGCGCCTCTGACTTCCGCAAAAAGCCTGACTTCCGTATTTGCTGAGGCAAAGCCGCTCTCCGGCTGCGTCAGGAAGAATGGATGATCTGCAAGCTGAGCGGTCACTTCTGCGGAAATCGCCTTGCCGCCTTCACCAATCACCTTCAGACGGTAGCTGTTGTGCGACCTGACTTCATTGAGTGTAAAGCTGAGAGAAGGCGTCGCTGCACCAGCCCAGGCATCACTCTCCGGCAGGGCGTGCCAGCCGTTGCCGTCATTGAATTCCCAGATATATCTGTCAGCGTTCGTCACCTCCGCTGAAAAGATCACTGTTTCTCCTTTTGCGGCAATTACGCTTTCAGGCTGCTGCAGTATCACCGGGGCCTCTTTCTTCTCCGGCTGTGCGGTCACTTCAGGAGATACAGACTCCACAGTTTCCGACGAGACTACAGCCAGCGGCGCAGCGCTCGGCGTCTCTTTGGTCTGCTCACTCTCAGCAGCTTCGGCAACTGTCTGCACAGCCTTGATAAAGCCCACGCTTGTCAGAGAATGCGAGTTGTATTGACGTGCTGAGGCATCATTTGCTATTTCAGCGAGGAACTGTGTCTCTTCGCTTTCAGTCAGCGGCGTCACAAATTCTTTTTTGACATATACCTTGAACACAGGCCACCCGATGTTCCGGGCATCTCTTGTGTCAAAGACGACCATCAGCCATTCTTCCGAATGATCAGTGAGTTCCTCTGCGTAAACAATCGCTTCTGAGGTGAAAAAGCCTGCCGTTTCGCCGCCATCCGGTGCTTTATAGGCAACAGTGCCCGCTTCAACACAGACATAGCTGTTGTTTCCGGCAGTTTCAGCGCTTGCAAGCCAGGTGCAAAGCACAAGTGAAAGGATCAGGAACCAGGAAGCCATTCTTTTCATTTGATCATCCCTTTCTCAGTCAAAGATTGTTCGCAGAATAATACTCAAATTGCATACACAGACGGACAGTAAAACCATTGTCAGCGAGGTTACTCGTCTTTTCCCGAACGATTCCGAAGTGTTCCGCCAACCTCAAAGCGTCTCTCGCTTTCCACATAGGCAGTGTAGGCGAAATCATCTGCCAGCCGCTTCAGTTCCGCATGCACCTGCTGGCCCGGCCGTATTTCGAAATGGTAATTCAGCGTGAAGGTGGCCAGCTCCTTCTCCGCTAAAAGCTCTATACCGAGGGCATTGCAGCACCAGTCCATGTAACGGGTATTGTTCACATGGCCATTGTAATCCATGTCTGTATACGCAGGTTTGAAATCCCATTCCTGCAGTACACCGCCTACATTCTGCACAGCCCCTGGCAGTCCCAGCGGTGCCGGCAGGTCACTGTTGTCCGGCATCAGCAGCTCGATCTGCCCCGGCTGTATCATATGCCGGGTATTCAGATCAAGCAACACCCAAAGGCTGGCCGCTGCGCCGACCTGCTTTCCCTGTTCATCGCGTATGATAAAATAGCGGGGGAAAAACCATCTCCTCACTGGTGTGTGAAATGTTTCTATTGTGATCTTCTCACCGATGCGCGGATACCGGTTCATCTCGACCTGCATGCGGGTTACGACCCATGCAGCTCCTTTTTTTCTCAGTTCGGCTCTGCCTGCACCGAGCAAATCGCAATGAACTGCCGCAACCTCCTGCAGCGCCTCCATCATCGCGCCCGGACGCCAGACGCCGCTGATGTCGCACTCACTGGCGCATATTTCCGCAGTGCGACTCCATGTTTTGTACATAGCTTGCCCTCTCCATTCTAAAGTATTCCAAGTAAGCTTCCTGCAAAGTAGTCGGCAGCATCTGAACTATTACATTTCTGCAGCCGTTGCCCTTCGACAAACTACGGATTTCAATAAAAGTACGTAATCCACAGCACGTGCAGGGTAGGCTTTAAGCAGGTCTGCCTTAACAAAACAGGAGCAGGTGCTAAATGCAGTCTGCTCTCTGTGGGAATACCGACTGCTCGCAGTACAGCGATTATTTAGTGATCTTCACTGTCCTGCGGAAGCGGGAATAAAGCGTGTCCTTGTATTGTTCCTTATACACCTGAGGTGTGTACATTTCCATGATGTATAGTGTCTTATTCACGCAAACCGCATGGACACGCCCCCAGACATTAGCGCCGGTGGTTGCTTCCACACCGCTGAAGTCGCAGTAAACACCATTTTTGTCCAGCAGGTTTCTGGTGGCGGTTTTTGTGTTGCTGAATTTCCTGTAATTCGGCTTGATGGCAGACACCATCTCCATCACCTGCTTTTCAAGGTCAGCCTGTGTATAAGTGCTGGAGACGCTGACCTTGTGTACCGTCAGTGACGCCGGATAGTCCATGGAAGCATCCGGGTTCAGTATGGTATATGCGCTGCTCTCGGAATTCCTGCTCTCCCAGCCTACGGGTCCCTCAAAAGAGATGCCGATGTTTGTGGCATCGTAGACCTGATAGCTGCTGATGTTCAGCGCAGGTGCAGGTGTGGGCGTCGGCTTGTCGATGGGGTCGATCAGCACCGGGGTCGCGCCGGCATACCGGTATTCATCCTGCGGCGCTGCTGTTTCCCACTGGAAATCCTCTGTTCCGGCTTCTTCCTCATAGGGATCATAATTCTCTTCGGAAGAGGGATCATAGGTGTCCCAATCGTTGCTTACAACGACCGGAACCGAAGTGGGATTTGATGCGCCCTGACTGAAATCAAGCTGTTCCGGATTTGTGACCACCTGAAACTGCTGCGGCTCAGAGCTCTGGCATGCTGTAAGAAGCATCAGCACAGCAATAAGGCACATGATGAACAGCAAACGCTTTTTCATAAGGGAGAACACCTCCTTGAAGGTAAATGATTGCAGAACCGGCGCGCTGTATTACTCCGCGTCCGGGGTATACCGTGGATGATAGATCCTGCGATTGTCCAGGGAAGCGATTCTTTCGGAGAATGCTCCTTCCGGTACGCGGTTTTCAATACCCTGCAGTTCATTCATGCGGGCATCCAGCAGGTCGAGCCAGTGCAGCACCTCTGCCTCAGGAAACATGGGCATGCGCGGGCTGCCGTATTCCGGGATGCCGTGGTGGCTGATAATCATGTGCTCCAGCAGCGCCACTACTTCGCCGCTGACGCCCACTGCCTCTGCCGACTCATTCAGCGTCACAACGCCGCGAACGAGGTGCCCCAGCAGGAGACCGTCCCGTGTGTAATCACTCACATTGCCATACTCGTCGCTTTTCATCTCCTGCAGCTTTCCAAGGTCGTGAATGATCACGCCTGCGCGCAGGAGATCACCGTTCAGGAACGGGTAGGCTGCTATGATGTGCTCCGCGGTTTTCAGCATATCGGTCGTGTGATGAAGCAGTCCGCTGCGCTCCGCATGGTGCATGCGCTGCGCAGCAGGAAACCATTCCAGCGAAGGACCGGCCCTGCGTAGCATTTCCCGAACCAGCTTTTTGAGGTCTTCCCATTCAAAACGATCTATGGTTTCCTCGATGTACTGGCGCATGTGCTCAGGTGTATCCGGCGCACACGGCAGCAGGTCTCCCAGCGAAACAGGATCATTCTCCTGTGCTGGACGCATCTGCACCACGCGCAGCTGCAGTCTTCCGTTGAATTCCTGCACGTTTCCCCGCACCTTGATGATACTACCGGCGCGCGGTGGCGCCTGCGTGCCGTCCCACATTTTGCAGTTGATCTCACCTGTGCGGTCGGTGAGGTTCATATCCAGATACCGTCCGCCGTTCTTGTTCGTCCGTTGCTCGGCAGAGCGGACAAGGAGAAAGCCGGTAAATACATCATCTGTTTTAAGTTCAGATACTGTCGCCATCCATTTTGTCCCTTCGATCATGTTGGAAAAGCATTCGTCCTGCCGCCTGATCTGCTCCAATCAGTGACAGCTGCTGCAGGGCAGTCAGTTTCCACAGAGCCGACACATCTCGAAGCGCACATTCACTTAATAAGGAGCATCCTGCTTTCCGGCGGAACCGGTTCCGCCGACAGGCAGGTTCGTGTAGGTTGTGTATTCAGGCAGCCAGGCTACCTTTACGGTGCCAAGAGGGCCGTTCCTCTGCTTGGAAACAATAATCTCTCCGATGTTTTTTTCTTCTGCGTCCTTGTTGTAATAGCCCTCGCGGTGGATGAAAAGCACAACATCCGCGTCCTGCTCAATAGACCCTGAATCTCTCAGATCCGAAAGCAGCGGACGTTTATCCACGCGAGCTGTTGCGGCCCGGCTGAGCTGAGCGCAGACGACCAGCGGCACTTTGAGCTCCAGGGCAATAGATTTCAGCTGGCGGCTGATTTCTGACACTTCCAGCTGGCGGCTTTCATGGTGACCTTCTGCATGCATCAGTCCCATATAGTCCAGCACCACCAGATCAAGCCCGTGATCCATCATCATACGCCGGCAGCGCGACCGCAGCTGTGTTGGACTGATGCCGGCAGTGTCATCGATAAAAATGTTTGACTGCGAAATCGGCCCGATCGCTGTCGCGAGGCGCAGCCAGTCATCTCCTGAAAGCGTGCCTTGCCGCACCTTTTGCATATCAACCCGCGCCTGTGAGCACAGCAGACGCAGTGCAATCTGCTCCTTGGGCATTTCAAGGCTGAATACCGCGACCGATTTATTCGCATTGATGCCGGCATAACCGGCGATATTCATCGCAAGTGAGGTCTTGCCCATCGAAGGCCGCGCGCCGATGAGAATGTATTCTCCTGCATGGAAACCGGTCAACATTTGATCGAGTTCGGTAAAGCCGCTCGGTACACCGCTGACGGCACCCTTCAGCCTGCTCAGCTCTTCGATCTGCGCATACGTGTTGATCAGTACATCGCTCACCGGCACCAGCGTATCCGCTCCGGTTCGCCGCATCACAATATCAAAGATGGATTTTTCCGCGTGCGCCAATGTATCCTGCAGCGTTTCCTGCTGGCTGTAGCATTTTTCCGTGATGCTCCCGGCTGCGCGGATCAGCGACCGCAATGTGCTCTTTTCCAGGACGATATCGATGTAAGCCCGAATATTGACCGTCGTGGGAACAAACGCTGTCAGATCCACCAGATAAGCTGCGCCGCCAACACCGTCGATGGTGCCTCTCTTGGTCAGCTCCGCGTCTGCTGTGATCAAGTCAATGGGCTTATGGTCGCGGAAGAGGCTCAGAAAGCAGCGGAAAATCTCCTGATGCTGCGGCTGGTAAAAATCCTCCGGAAGCAGTTCCTCTGCCGCCTTCAGTGCCGCGGCATGATCCTGTAGCATCGCGCCAAGCACAGACCTTTCGGCCTCCAGGCTGTTTGGCAGCGGCGCAGAGCGAAGCTCACTCATTGATTATTTCTCCATAGGGGCAACATGCACCACCATCGGCACAGTCACACCGGAATACAGCCATACGCTGACCTGCACGTCGCCAACCTGCTTGATCTGCTCGCTGAGCTCGATCTTCTTTTTGTCCACCTTCACGCCATGCTGTTTTTCCAGCGCCTCAGCAATCTCGGCAGTGGTCACCGAGCCGTACAGCCTGCCCTTTTCACCGCACTTCACATTCAGGTTGATCACCTTATGCTTCAGCTGTACCGCTTTCTGATTGGCCGCCTCACGCCGTTCCGCTTCGCGCGCTTCTTCAGCGGCACGCTTGCGCTGCACTTCCTTTACGCCGCCGGCGGTCGCTTCTGCGGCAAGCTTCTTCGGGAAGAGAAAATTGCGGGCATAACCGTCGGAGACACTGACAATGTCATCCCTTTTGCCGATATTCTTTACATCCTGAAGCAGTATAACCTTCATGTTCTCATTCCTCCAAGTGCGCTTGTGTCATCGTTTCAGAGCGGTTCAATGCTTTCCGTTCATTCTTTGCCGCTCTCCGATTAGCACAGACACAATTATACAACAGCCCCACGCGTTTTGCAAGGCGGCATTTATGCCATTGCAGAATGGTTTTCCGCCGTCTTGGCGCTGCGAAGCAATCAGGGAGCTTTGTCCTCAAGCGCGTCCACAACGGCCCAAAATGCGGGCTTGGGCTGCTGGCTGCCGTCAAACAGCAGTGGATAACCGCTGGCCCGCCAGCTGAGGTTGTCGGAAACGCCCCAGACCTGCACAGCCTCCAGCTGACCGGAGTAGGGGAGCAGAAGGCGCAGAATCGCACCGTATTCCTCTGCCTGCTTTGCCAGCTGTGCTTCAGTATTGTTCGGTATAGTGATATCCAGCTCACTCACCCGAAGCTTGAGTCCCAGCAGCGCGACCCGCTCAACGCTGGCACGGATCGAAGACACGGTTGGATAGGCAATGTCGTGGTGCATCTGAAAGCCATAGCCGTCGATGTTGCCTTCGGCAACTAGTTCCTTGAGCAGCTTGACTATTCCGTCCTGCTTCTTCGGAACCGCAGTATTATAGTCGTTGTAGTACAGCTTCAGCCCTTCAGGTGCGACTCGCCTTGCCAGTTCAAAGGCTCTGAGCAGGTAATCCTCGCCAACAACCTTCAGCCAGTTGGAAGAGCGCAGCTTGCCTGTGCTGTCGTCAATCGCTTCATTCACAATGTCCCATGAAACAAACAGGCCGGGATAGTTTTCTTCAACATATGCAAATGTTTTCGCCATGAAATGCTCCAGTCTGGAGAGCATGATCTCACGGCTGACAAGCGGCTTCGCCAGATCATAGTTTTCGTGGAAGAAGGCCTCCGGCGTCTGGGAATGCCACACAAATACATGTCCGTGAAGCTTGATGCCGTTGTCTCTGGCATAATCCAGCAGAGGCGTCACATCGTCAAACTTCACCGCCACCTGCGTCTGGTCTTCCTTTGCCAGCTCACGGGAAGCACGAACATCAATCAGGGAATCCGGCTTCATCTCATTTCCAGGCGTCATCAGGTTGAACTGCGAGGCATAGAAATCCATTCGTGCCTTATTTTGCGCCTCAAACCTGGTCACCGCAGTACCGAAGTCAAAATAATCCTGATAAAGCTGCGAAAGGGAAGGGATTTCCTCCTGCTCAAAATCCGCCTTTTCCTGCAATACAGTAAAATTACGGAAGGCAAAAGATAGCGTCGGCGCACCTGTGGTTTCCACATACAGCACATAGCGGTCAAAAGCGGAGGCCATCCATGCGCCATTGACGGTCACCCATTCACCACGTGCAGCCTGTCCGCGTCCCAGGTTTTCATAACTCTCCTGGCCGCCTGCTGAGTGAGCGATGGAGATCATAAACGATGCGGTATCGACCTCATCCTGCTTTACCTCCACCGAAAAACTGTAGCGGAGGCCAGGAATCATTTCAAAATCCCGCCCCGGTGAATTCCAGTCGTTTTCTCTGCCCGTAATCAGCATAGCCCCATCAGGCGCCGCTGCCAGCTGCGCGGTTCCCATAGAGCGAGGGTACCACCCGTCCTCACCGGCAGTAAAATCAGACTGATAGATTTGTTCCATAGCCGCTTCCTCTCCCAATGAGGCAGTGGCAAGAATAACCAGTAGTAATACGCTCAGCAGCACACGCACAGTCTTCAAGAAGATGCCCCCCTTTCAATGCTTGTAATGCGGAAATCTATGATAGCACCACGCAAACGAGGTGGTCAGGTGGCGGATGAACTTTGCGTCAGGCACGATTGCAGTTTTTGAAGGCTTGTGGTTGCAAGTCGAAAAATCTGCAAGAGGTGAATGGCACAAAGGGCACCGCCAGATGCGCCACTGAATTGTGCGGTATTGCTCTAGCTATACAACGAAAACGGAAAGCAGCTAGCTGCCTTCCGTCGGTTGTTCAGACATCCAGTATGATTGGCAGAATCATCGGATTACGTTTGATTTTGTCGAAGATGAAGCGATGCACCTCATCCTTGATTCTGTTTTTGAGATCAGGCCAGTTCTCACCGGCAAGGCTGGTGGAGAACAGCAGCTGCCGCACGAGCTCGCGCGTATTATCGATGATGTCTTCGTTTTCCCTTACGTAGATGAAGCCCCGGCTGACGATATCCGGCCCGCTCAACAGCTTCGCCTCATCACGGTCAATAGCCATCACCACTATGATCAGTCCGTCCTCGGAAAGATGCTTGCGGTCGCGCAGCACCACGTTGCCCACGTCGCCCACACCAAGGCCGTCCACCAGCACGGTGCCCGTAGGCACCACCTCGCCCAGAGACAGCTCCTCCTCGTTCATCTCGATGACCTGTCCCAGCTCAGGTATGACAATGTTCCGGCCGTCCATTCCCATGCTTTCAGCCAGTATTGCGTGCTGCCACAGCATGCGGTATTCGCCGTGCACAGGGATAAAGTATTTGGGCCGGACCAGCGCATGCATCAGTTTCAGTTCTTCCTGACAGGCGTGGCCGGATACATGCACCTCAGCCATGGCAGAATAGATGACGGTTGCCCCGCACCGATAGAGCTGATTAATCACCCTGCTGATAAACTTTTCGTTTCCCGGTATCGGCGTCGCTGAAATGATGACCATGTCGCTGGGGCGAATCTGCAGCTTGCGATGCTCAGCATAAGCCATTCTGGTCAGTCCCGCCATCGGCTCACCCTGCGAGCCGGTGGTCATCACCAGAACCTGATCGTCCATGAACTGATCCAGGTCGTCCGCCTCGATCAGGTAGTCATCCGGCACTCGCAGTTCACCGATTTCCATGGCAACGTGGCTTACATTGACCATGCTCCGGCCAATAAAGCAGACACGCCTGCCGTATGAAATGCCCGCATCGATCACCATCTGCATCCTGTGGATGTTACTGGCAAACATGGCCACGATAACGCGGCCCTTGGCCTGCTGAAACATCTTATCAAATGTTTCACCGACCTTCAGTTCACTCATTGTAAAGCCGGGGCGCTCAACATTGGTCGATTCACAGAGCATGGCCATCACACCGCGCTCGCCATAGGCAGCGAGGGTGTGTAAATCGATGACCTCTCCATCAATCGGCGTATAGTCAATTTTGAAATCGCCGGAGCAGATGACTGTTCCCGCTGGGCAGGTGAGCGCAATGGCGCAGGCGCCGGCTATAGAATGACTGACGTGGATAAACTGCGCTGAAAACTTCCCGAGCTGCACTGTATCGCGCGGCTGAACCACCTGCATCGGCACGCCTGCGATCCGGTGCTCCTTCAGCTTCAGATCCACCAGCGCCAGCGTCAGTTTGGTTCCGTACAGCGGTGCCGGAACCTGCCTTAAAATATACGGAGTTGCGCCGATGTGGTCCTCATGGCCGTGGGTCAGCAGGTATCCGCGCACATTTCTCTTTTTCTGCACCAGGTAAGTTACATCCGGAATGACCAGATCAACGCCCAGCATATCCTCCTTGGGGAAAATAGAACCGCAGTCAACGACAACAATATCGTCTTCATACTCGAAGACGTACATATTCTTTCCAATCTCATCCACACCGCCGAGGGATACGATACGCAATTTGCTGGTAGGAACTCCTTTTGCCTGTGAACTCACTGGAAACCTCCTTTCAATGAAGAATTGAGATAACGCTCTATTCAGGCACCAATACACATTGATGCCGTATGGGCGGAATAATACACTTGTTCGTCATTTCGTGTATTTTACTCAATTGTTATAACCCATGATATGATAGCACATTTTTAAATGCATGGCAATACATCATTCGGTAACGAATTTGCCTAAATGACTATTTTTGATGACATTTTACGCATCGGTGCAATGCCGCTGCAGCCAGGCGATCTGAGCAGGCGGTAAAGGCCATCTGTCATGACAGCCCTCTCCGGAACCTCTGCACAGCGGGATACCATAACATTTCTGTTCATTATTACGTCGAATAAAGGGCGCTTGTAAAAAAGAAGCATCTGCCGATGCGCCAGGCACGTTCATCAGCAGATGCTTTTCAATGGTTCATTCTGAATGCTGCTTCACAGAAGCCACCCCGTTCGGGAACAGTTCACCGGTCACACTGAATAGTATACATGCAGGAACTTCTTCATAAAGTCCAGCCAGGCATAGGGTGCCGTGATGCCGCTTGCGTATGGATACCATGCAATGAAGAAGACCAGGCACACCACCAGATAGACAATAACAATCGCTTTTCCGACAGCAGGCCAACGTCTGGATACCATTTCCAGCAGCAGCACCGTCGACAGAATCAGGAACGGAACGGAAGCAAAATAATGATAGATGTATGTGCCGCGTGGAACCAGCATCCACGGAAGGAACTGAGCAAGGAAGCCAATCAGAACAAATGCAGCGGATACATCCCAGTCGGGGCGGTCAGCATGCAGAAGGAAGTCATTTCCCTTCAGCCTGTATAAATGGCCCGAAGCCCATTTGATAAGCGTGAAAGCCAGTCCGGCGAGACCGACAAGCCATACCGCCGGGTTGCCGAAGCAGAACAGCGCCATGCTGTAGCCCTTGGGCATATAATGCGCGGAGGCGTAATACATCGGTCGCGCGATGATCGGCCATTCATGCCAAGGGGAGTAGAAGGGATGATCCATACCCAGTCCCGGTGTTGAGTGGTAGCTGAGCATTCCCTCCTGTGCGTCGATCACAAGCCTCAGCCATTCACCCAGAGAGGAGGTATGCATATAGCGGAAATAAGGAATGTAGGAGAGCAGGTAAACCAGCAGCGGCACAGCCAAAAAGAAGAGAAGGCACCATGCGCACAGCATGATCAATCGCTTCGTGGTCCCGTTTGCTCTTTCAAGAAGCGCAGCCCGTTCCTGCTCTGCTCTGTTTTTGTCCTTCAGCGCCGTGCGGGCGGAAGAAGCCAGCCGCAGATGGCGCACACAATTCCAGAAAAACAGCACTGCCAGGCCGCACCCAGCATATACGCCAATCCATTTTGACGCCACTGCACAGCCCATGAAGAAGCCGGACAGAGCCAGATCCGGCAGCACTCTGCAAATCGGCTCTGCAACGATATCCCTTTGCAGGAAGCGCAGCATGAAGAGGAAGCCCAGAATGATGAACAGCACTGCAAAGCTGTCAATCGTCGCAATGCGGGTCTGTGTAAAATGCATGCAGTCAAGCGACATCAGTGCTGCCGCTGTAAAAGCGAGACCGGTTTTCTTGGTCAGCTGTTTGCCAAGCAGGTACATTGCCGGGACCATCAGCACACCCATGAGGCAGCCGGCAAACCGCCAGCCAAACGGTGTCATGCCAAATAGGGAGACAAACCAGCTCATGATCACCTTGCCCAGCGGCGGGTGCGTGGTTTCATAGGGCACCGTGCCATGGGCATGCTCGTATGCAGTGCGGGCATGATAGATTTCATCGAAGTAGGTGGAATTGTACCACCCGGGCTGCCCCTCCATTGTGTCCTGTTCATCGATGAGGTTCGCGCCGGAGGAAACCAGTGTGGATTCCTCATTCATGTTGTACTGAGCAACAAAAGCCGGTATCAGCTGCCTGCCGGCCTGCAGCACGGTCTCTGTATGTTCGCCGGCAGCATCGGTCCATGTCTGTTCCACCGCTTCCGTCTCAAAGAAGAGAACTTCGCACAGGTTCAGGTTGATCTGCTGCGCAGTGATGCGCACATAGCGTCCGGACAGCTTCTGCACCTCTTCATAGCTGTTGCCGCCGGTATAGGTCCTGGAGCCCTCGCTTTCCACAGAGGGCATCAGATACATCCATCGGTAGCAGTTACCCTGTTTCATCTGCGCCCAGTATTCCTCTGACCAGTTTTCACCGTCGTCACTCACTGCCACAGTAAAATCGTGATAGCTCACGCGGCAGAAATAAGTCATCGAGAAATTGTTGAAATGCTGTCCCAGATCAAGAACTACCTGTTCATTGGCCGTTGTGGAGGTCCATGCATTCTGCGGTGCGCGGACAGAGCCGAGATTCCAGAACCCAACTACAGCGTAAATCACGGTCAGGCCAATGCACAGCACCGTATCCAGCCGCTTCCAGTGCAGGCTGGGATCCGCATTGAAGCCGGCAGGGTCACGTCTGGCTGAACCATCCTCGTTTTCCTCCTGCTCGCGCAGTGTCTCCGCCTGCTTTGCCATGCAGATGTCTGAGCAAAGCCACAGCGCCAGCGGCACACAGGCCAGGTTTGCGGCTGATAGGATCGAGGCCAGCCAGGCTGTGTCACTGTTCAGGTGTCCCATTGTGGCGCCGAGGCGGATGCTGTTGTCCAGCGGTATTCCCTCATTGATGAATACCGTCACGCTTGTCGCAAGAAGCAGAACCAGCGTCCGCCAGTCTCTGCGCAGCGCGTAAGCCATGGCAAAGAACGCAATGGCAGGGAAGAGATACCGCTCGTGCATCTTCACGCTGAGCACATAAAGCAGCAGGAACAACACGCCGCCCAGCAGAGGAAGATGCTCGATCTTCTGCGACCGGAAAAGCAGTGGAAGCACCACTGCAAATGCAAACGCAATGGCACCGTAGCCGACCCACTGCCAGCCAAGCCTCAATATGGCAGTCAGAGCGAAGAAGACGATGAACAGCGCCATCAGCATGCACTCGGGGTGCGTCACCCGCAGCTTCTCACCTTCGCAGCGCATCGCGAAGGCACACCACACGCCCCAGGCTGCGCTCAGCGCAGCAAGCGCGAGAGGCACAGCAATATGCGCTGTCTGCTCCACCGGCTGCCAGTTGGCCCCGACAAGATAATACAGGTTTGCCGTATTGACCGTCGCATAGCCGTAAGAAGACAGAGTGGACTGATAGATTTCAATCAGCCATCCGAAGTGTGTCTGTCCGAGCCCAAAGGGCAGGATGATCACAAGAGCTGTCAGCGCGGACCAGGCGATGCCGAGCAGCATATCGCGGTGAGAATTTTTATTTTTGACCCACTCCAGCACCAGCACGCCAAGGCCAAGGGGCCCCAGCATCAGCGCCTGCGGCTTGACCAGTACCGACAGTATGTACACCGGCATCAGCCACTGCCACTGCTTCTTAATGGCAAGCCATGCCACCAGCATGAGGAGCAGCGCCAGCACTGAATCAATCTGCTTCCAGCAGGCGCTGTTGAGCACCAGCAGGGGATTGAAGGCAACCAGCAGCGAGAAGGCAGCCGCCTGTTCACGGCTCATGTAGGCACCGCGGCTGATTGTGACGCTTTGAGCCACCAGGTACACAAAGCAGGCAATGCCAATATCGCAGAGCATTGGCAGCAACGTGTTGATGAAAACCTGTACCGGAACCACACCAATAACAGCACCAGCCGGCATTGCGCCGCTCAGCAGGCCGTTCAGGCCCAGCACAAGCATATAGGCAGGCGGATAGTCACAGAAATAGCCTTCCTGATAAAAGGTCCGCGGTCCTCCGGTCGCCATCCTGCCGCCCCAGCTGCTGAAGCAGTTGACGTCGACTGAATAACCGGCCACACTGAGCGAGAGGGCAACGCGTATCACAAATGCCAGGACCAGGCCTGCCCACAGCCACCATGGTGCACGCTGTCTGCGCCGCTGCGACGCTTTCCGTGTGCCGAGCCACCTCATCATCAGCAGCCCTGCCGCGATGTATGCGGCACTGATCGCAATCAGCCAGGGCCATACAGGCGCTGCAGTCTCAGCCTGTTCAGTTTCCTGCTTGGTACTGGAGGAATTGGACGTGCGGTACCAGCGGTCGGCAGTTTCACCGCCCGGGACAGCCTCTACCTGAACAAGGCTCAGGTTACGGAACCATGCTTTTCCGATGGACTCACCCGAATAGCCGCCCACACGTGCGTAAACGGTCAGCTCATCCTGCTCCGGTCCTGTCTGTCCGTAATACTCCACGTGTTTCCATTCGCCCTGTGTGTCAAAAAAGGCGTCTGAATAGGCGTAAACACCGTACACAGAAAGGTTGGCACCCCAGCCCTGGTCCTCAATACCCTCGGCGCGGATATCACCGGACAGCTTGTACAGGCTGTTTGGCTCAACATGGACACGCTGCGCGAAGCGGGCGTCATTCAGGCCAATATTGTTGACGCAGATGACAGGGGTCCCATCTTCCTGTGAGGCGGAAAAAACAGTGTATCCTTCGGCGCTGACATAGGCATCCGTAAACCAGGCTGCAGGCAGCTGCGCTGAATCAATCAGTGAAAAATCACCGTTGACGAGCAGGTTCCCCTCCGCGTCCGCCCCGGCGCTGAAAAGCAGCCCCAACATGAGCAGGCAGAGAAACGCCTGCGTCAGTTTTTTGCACATTTCGTTCATTCACACTCCTGTGACACACCCTGATGAGCACTTCGCATCGATCGCTCTCAGGGTCGAAAGGCATCCGGAATATGTATAATCCCGGCAGATGTTATTTCCACCGCATCAAAGCGAGCAGTATAATCCAGCAGATCGTACTCCTCCAGATAAGCGTTCGCTGCACTGATCATGCGCCTTTTTTTGTCCGGCGAGATTGCGAAGAAACCATCTCCCACGTTTCCATTCGGCCTTGCCTTCACCTCAGCGAAAACAATGACCGGGCCGTCCATCAGCACAAGATCGATTTCCCCCTGGGCGCCGCGATAGCGCCTGCTCAGCAGTTTCATTCCTTTTGCCGTGAGATACGCAGCAGCTGCCTCCTCACCCTTCACCCCAGCGGAATAGCTATGCATCTGAGGCAGCCTCCACAAAATGGGTAATGAAGGTTCTCCTGTGTTCGGGGCAGGGGCCCCAGCTTCGCAGCGCATCAATATGCGCCGCGGTACCGTAGCCCTTGTTGGCCGCAAAGCTGTATTGGGGATACTTCGCATCCAATTCACGCATCAGGCGGTCCCTGGTCACCTTGGCAACAATACTCGCCGCAGCTATCGAATAGCTGAGCGCATCGCCTTTGATCACAGCGTTTTCCATGCCGTTCAGGCCAAGCCCCGTTACCGCGTCAATCAGATACATATCCGCAGTCACCATGGACGCGGCCTGCCGCATTGCCTTTCTGGTTGCCTCCAGAATATTGATGCGGTCTATCTCCGCGGCGCTGACAAGGCCGACACCCACGCCTGCGGCACAGCCAATGATTTCCTCGTAAACAAGCTCTCTGCGGGATTCACTGAGCTTCTTGCTGTCATCCACCCATAGAAGCGCAGGCGTTTCCGGCATGATGACGCACGCAGCGACCACAGGCCCCGCCAGGGGGCCGCGGCCCGCTTCATCCATGCCGGCGACATTCAAAGAAAGCATTCCTGCAAAATCCGGATTCAGCAAAAGCTGCTGCGCGGCCTGCGCTTTGTCGAAAGCCATCAGATTCTGTACACGTTCAAACCTTCTCTGCTCTGTTTTATTCATTGTGCAGCAACCTCGCCCGGCTTCTCCAGTGTGATTCTGCCAAGCTTTCCAGCGCGGAATTCATCCAGTACCACAGCGCAGCAGCGGTCATAGTCGCTCACGCCGCCCTTGAGCAGGAAGCCCCGTCCCCTGCAAACCGCATCGAGCAAATCCGGTCCGGTCAGCGATGCATCTTCTATGCGGAAGCGGCTGCACACGCTCTCCGGGATGATCTGCAGCAGGTCCTGCAGCAGATGGATTGTCAGCATCGGCACATCCACTACACCGTCACGCACCGAGCCGATGTAGCACAGCTTTCTCGCGGCTACCTGATCATCCAGCCTTGGCCACATCAGGCCGGGCGAATCCATCAGCTGCAGGTAGGGCGAGATGTTGACCCACTGGTTTGCACGGGTAACCCCCGGTTTGTCTCCTGTTTTGGCAATCGCGCTGCCGTACAGCCGGTTGATCAGTGTGCTTTTGCCTACGTTGGGTACTCCGACAACCATACAGCGTACGGTCTTTTTCATTCCCTTTGCGGCCGCTTTTTCCACGGTCTCCTTTGCCGCCGTGTCGATCATGGACAGCACCTCGCGGCCTTTGCCCGCATTGGCTGTATATGGCGCGGCAAGAATCCCTTCCGCGCGGAACCAGTTCAGCCATGCATGCGTCTGATTTGGGTCAGCCAGGTCTGCTTTGTTCAGCAGCAGCACACGCTTCTTGTGCCTTGTCAGCTGATCCAGTTCCGGATTCCTGCTGGAGTATGGAAGGCGGGCGTCGCACAGTTCGATGACTATATCGACCCGGCCCAACTGCTCGGCCAGCAGCCTTTTTGCTTTGGCCATATGGCCAGGATACCAGTTAATCTCCATCTTTCACCTTCGCCTGTGACGCTTCAAAATGAGGTCGGACACCTGTAATATCATATCATGAGCAAAGAAAAATGCAAGCGCCATGCTTTTTGTGCAATCATGTCTTCTGAATGCCCTTCATCTCAGGCGCATGGTGCGCCGCTTTCCGCTTTAAAAGCAGAGAAGGTCTGGTTGGCAGCCAGACCCTATCTCCAGTATTTCCCATCCAGTTCTCTGTACTGTATCGCCTCCGCGATGTGAGGTGTGCTGATTCTGTCCTCGCCGGCCAGATCAGCAATCGTCCTGGCCACCTTCAGCACTCGCCCGTAGGCGCGCATGCTCATGCCCATTCTGTCAACCGCCATATGCAGTATGGTTGTCGCCTCCTGTGACAATTCGCAGTAGCGGCGGGAGAGTCTTGCATCCAGCTGCGCATTGCAGTGGATGCCGTCCATGCGGTATCTCTCCTGCTGCAGTTCACGGGCTTTCCGCACTCTGGCAGCCACCTGTGCTGAGCTCTCCGATGGCCTCTGCTGATTGATTTCCTTGACCGGGACTGCATCCACCTCAATCTGAATATCAATTCGGTCCAGCAGCGGCCCGGATACCCTGTCGAGATAGCGGCGTATTTCATGCTGCGAGCAGCGGCAGGCGCGCGTTTTGCTGCCATAATAGCCGCATGGACATGGATTCATGCTGGCAACCAGCATGAAAGAGGATTGGTACATTGCCTGCTGCCGGACTCTGGTCACCGAGACATAGCCGTCCTCCAGCGGCTGCCTGAGTGCCTCAAGCGCCTGCCGGGAGAATTCGGGCAGCTCGTCCAGAAACAGCACCCCGTTGTGGCTGAGGGAAACCGCTCCAGGCATGGCGTTGGATCCTCCGCCTATAAGAGATGCCACCGAAGCGGAATGATGCGGCGCGGAAAAGGGCCTTGTCACCATCAGCCCCGCGCCAGGAGAAAGCTTGCCGGCGATGGAGTGGATGCGTGTCGTTTCCAGCGCCTCTTCGAATGTCAATGGAGGAAGTATGCCGGGCAGGCAGCGGGCCAGCATGGTTTTACCGGAACCTGGCACGCCGACCATGAGCATGTTGTGTCCGCCGGCAGCGGCAATCTCCAGCGCCCTCCTTGCTCCGAGCTGGCCCTGGACCTGGCTCATATCCACAGCATGCTGCGTGGCCGATAAAAACTCCTGATATGTTTTCTGCATCTGCGCGGGGATATGATTTGTTCCGCGAAGATGCTCCACAACCTGCAGCAGGCTTTCGGCCGGGTGAACAAAGATGCCCTGTATGCAGCTGACTTCCTCCGCATTTCCTGCGGGCAGTATCACCTGATCAATCCCCTGCTCGCTGGCCGCAATAACCATGGGCAGCGCTCCGCGCACCGGCTGCAGGCTGCCGTCCAAAGAAAGCTCACCGATCATCAGAACGCGGGAAAAGTCCGTCTCGCCGATCTGTCCGCTGGCCGCCAGAATGCTGATGGCAATTGGCAGATCAAACGCCGGCCCCTCCTTCTTTGTATCCGCGGGCGCAAGATTCACCGTCAGGTGCGCAACAGGCATCATGAATCCCGAATTGCGAATGGCAGCATTCACGCGGTTCCTGCTCTCTTTCACAGACGCATCAGGCAGGCCGATGATATCCAGCTGCGGAATCCCTGTTGCTGCATAAACCTCCACTACTACCGCAAAACCTGATACACCGGACAGGCCATAGCTCAGGGTACGCGCCAGCATGGCAGCACCTCCAGATCACAAGAGTAACCGGAACAGTTGTTTCATTCGTCACCCCGTCAGGGTGTGGGGATAACATCCGGGGCGGGTGTCAGTGCGGGAGCAAAGGTGGCCGGCGCCGCCAGCTCCTTTTTGTACAAATGCTCAAGCGTCGCCACATTGGCTGTGCCGCTGCCTGACAAGCCGTGCGCCATCTGATAAGCTTTCACAGCAGCCACCGTCCCCTCCAGGTAGGTGCCGGAGCACTTTCCGCTGTAATATCCAAGCTCCGTAAGCTTCCTCTGAAGCCAGTATACAGCCGTGGAAGACATCCCCTTGCCCAGCTGTGTCAGCGGAAGTGGCGGCTGCGCGCCGGATATATATGCAGGTTCCATGGTGGGCTGAGGCGTTTCCACCGGCAGCATTGTCTTCGTATTCAGCTTGACCGTCTTGACTGCAGCCCGCAGTTCAGGGTCCGCCGGCAACTTGTCGGTGATTGTTACCACCGTACCCTTGTGCACGTTGTCATACACCCATTTGGCGTCGCTGACCAGCAAGCGAACGCAGCCATGAGATGCGCGTCTGCCCAGCTTGTTGTAGCTTGCGACACGCAGATCCTTTGTGCTGGCCGTGTTGTACAGCACGGAATGGAACGCGATGGATGGCGTGATCTGCGTCCAGTAGCGCGCATAATCGTTCCACTTAGGGAACAGGCACCAGAGCGTATGCCTCCCGTTCAAAGTGAAATCACCGATGGGGGAGGGATTTGCTTTTGTCCCGGTAGAACAGATCATGTCCTTGATGCGGACAGTATAATTGCCTTCCTCGTCACGCGCATAAACCGTGACAGCCTGATTGACCACATCAACAACCAAATGGTAGGGCGCCGGTTCCGGTGTGGCGGTTGTGCGCGGAGGTTCACCGGGCAGCACGACATTCGCGCTGTTGAAAATGGCATTCCACGTTTCCTCTCCGACGACACCGTCCGCATTCAGCCCGTTCTGTTCCTGGAATGCCTTGACCGCATTGCGGGTGTTTCCCTGGAAGCTGCCTGATATGGAGTTCTCATAGTAGCCAAGCTCTGTCAGTCGTTCCTGAAGCTGCCGCACCTTGGCACCGCTGCTGCCCTTCGCAAGGCGCTTTGTGTATTTCACGGTGGGCATCGCGTTTGGATTGACAGTCTCTGCCACTACAGCAGCCTGCTTGGCTGAAGACTTTTGCTGCAGCGCAGAATCGGCGGCAAAGCGAGCCTTGTCACTGAACAGTATTGAAAGCAGCTCTGATGAAGCGGTCCCGGTGACGGCCTCGCCCATTTTTTCCTGGAATTCCTTCATGGCCTCCACCGTTGCGTCAAGATAGTTTCCGCTGATTCGGCCGCCGTAGAAGCCAAGGTAGGCCAAACGCGTCTGTACCCTTTTCACATCATAGCCGCTTCGCCCGTAGGTAAGCGCACGGTACTGTGTCTGAGCAATGCGTTGCTGCAGTGCCGGAGACGCGTTGCCGGTTTCCCGCAGTCCCTGGTCCGCCTGGAAGGCCTTCACCGCATCTGCCGTCTTCTCACCGTAGCGCCCGGAGAGATCCCCGCTGTAGTACCCCAGTCTGTACAGGTTTGTCTGCAGCGTGCGCACGGTCTCGCTGCTCATGCCGATTTTCAGCGAATTCGGGTCTTCCGGCTCAGGTGACGGCGTTGGCACAGGTGTCGCGGTGGGCTGCGGTGTCTGTCCCGGAATCGGTGTCTCTGTCGGTTCAGGAGAGGGCGTCATCGTGTATCGCGGCGCTTCCTCTTCTTCTTCCCACTCCAGGTCCAGTTCTTCCGTGTCATCTTCGGCCATTTCTTCAGCCGTTTTCTCGCGACCCTCTTCGTCGAGCTCATCCAGCAGAATCATCTCGCCTTCAGAAGCAGCAGAGATCACGGACATCAGTATCGCTAAACAGCACAATAGTGCAACGAGCCGTTTCATTCGAGCACCTCGCATGTATAAATAAACATTGTAATTGTAGTAGATTCCCAAGGAATATGCAAGCATCGGGAACGATTTGTAACAAAATCCTCTCTCTGATGCCAGAGGGAGGATTGATGTATGCGCTTAGCCCGGTCAGGCTTCTTCGTCGTTTCGCAGATGAGTTGTAGCAATTTCAATCAGCTTTTCTTCAAGCGCTTCATCCTCGATCGGTACAAACTCCTCAAGTTCCTCTCCCGTATCCGCATCTTCCACCGGGTTGACCTTCATCACTACACATTCCACTTCGTTCTTTTCGTCATCCAGCTCTCCGTTCTCATCGACGTTTGCCGCCAGGATGACGTACTCTTCTCCGTTGTAGAAGAAATAGTCAAGAACCTGCATCATAATGGTGTTACCGTTCTCATCCGTCAGTTCTACCAGGTCCAGGGGCTGGTTGGCGTCTTCAGACCAGTTATTCATTTGCTTACCTCCGTCAGTTCAGTGCTTTGGGGTCCACAGGTTTTTTCTTGAGAGGCTCCAGTGTGCCGTCCGGCCTTTTCAGCACCACGCCGTCCAGCATGGCCTCAACACCTTTCCTGAAGTCATCCAGATACTCTCTTCTCAGCGCGGCCTGCTCCGTTTTTTCTTCTTCCGTCAGGCCTTCGGTTTTCTGCTTTTTTGCCAATTCATTGATTCGCAGTATCTTTTCGTGCTTCATTCATTTCCTCCTGCCATAGGGCTGGCGGTCGATACTTCTGACAGCTGCAGCCATTTCAGCTCGTCAGTGATTCCTTCCAGATCGTCCGTATAAACCGCATAAGCGTTTTCACCTTTAGTGAACACAAGGCACTCGCTCTGTCCGTTTCCAAAGCGCAGCGTTTTGCAGCCGGCCACAGCCGGGCCTTCACCCAGCAGCAGGTCGTCCTGCCTCAGCAGCGCTTCCCGCGCTTCCGCCGGAAAAACGCTGACCGTGGTCAGTTCCGTCTGACGTAACGTCTGCCATGTGCATTTCAGGATCCGCACCGTCCCGTTGTCCGTGCGTTGAGTGCTCCAGCTCTCATCTGAAAGCTTCCATCCATTATTCTCCGCGCAGCGCAGTGTGGGGAAGGCCTCGGCCTCACTGCCAGATGGCCGGTTTCCCGTTTCATCAGTTCGCCAGGCTGCCTTTGTGGCAGCGGAATCTTCACTTTCCGTAGGCTGCCCTACCACCACAGCAGTGTAGAAAGATACCGCAAGCACCAGCGAGATCAGTATGGTGAAGGCCACCTGACTCCACCGCCTTGCAGCAGAGGACATTTTCGGCATCATCAACCTCCTGCGCTCACGCGCAAGGGTATTATACCAGCTTGGACAGGATTGTCAAATTTCCCCGGCAGGAAAAAGGCCTGTCACGGAGAATAATAAACAAAGAAATATAATCTGTCCAAACAGGAGGTCTGTGATGGCGCTGCATGTTATGGAAGAAGCCAATCGCTGTCTTCAGTGTAAGAAACCCCGGTGCCGCGAAGGCTGCCCCATACACACGAACATACCTGAGGTGATCCGTCTGCTCAAAGAGGAAAAGCTCAACGAGGCCGGATGGATGCTTTTTGAGAACAATCCTTTGACCACCGTATGTGCACTTGTCTGCAATCACGAAAAGCAGTGTGAGGGGCACTGTGTGAGGGGCATCAAGGATGCGCCTGTCCATTTTTCCGTGATTGAAAGCTATATTTCCACCACATACGCCAACCAGATGGTGAAAGGGCCTGCCCCCTCAAACGGCCGCAGAGCCGCCGTGATCGGCGCCGGTCCGGCTGGACTGACCGTTGCGATCATTCTGGCGCGCTACGGTTATCAGATGACCATTTTCGACAGCAGGGACAAAATCGGCGGCGTTCTTCGCTACGGCATACCGGACTTCCGCCTTCCGGCATCTGTGCTGGATGATCTGGCTTACCGCCACCTGGAACTCAAGGGCATACGTTTCCGCCCGAACACATATATCGGAAGCGCGATTACCATCGATGACCTGTTTCGCGACGGATATCAGAGTATATTTGTCGGTGCGGGCCTTTGGCGGCCGCGGCGCCTGAATGTTCGCGGAGAAAGCCTCGGCCATGTGACCTATGCCATCAATTATCTTGCAAGTCCTGAAGCCTTCCGCCTCGGTGAAAGGATCATTGTCATCGGTACAGGCAACAGCGCGATGGACTGCGCACGAACTGCCGTTCGCCAGGGGGCAAGGTATGTCAGCTGTGTCAATCTCACTGACACCCTGACGGCAAGTCAGTACGAGAGCAGCTACGCAAAGCTGGAGGGCGTCGATTTTATCTATAACAAGTGCACCATGGAGATCAGGGAAGACGGCGTGATCCTCGCGGACAGCATGACTGCTGCAGACGGGCGCATCATGCCGGTGCCCGGCACTGAAAAGCTCTATCCGTGCACCGGCGTCATTATTGCCGTCAGTCAGGGAGCGGAGAGCAACCTGATCGCGACGACAAAGGACATTGACACCAGCAAAACCGGGCTGCTGACCGTTGACGAGGATGGGCACACAAGCCGTCCCGGTGTTTTCGCGGCAGGGGATGCCGCCAGCGGCGCCCGCACTGTCGTGGAGGCTGTGGCCAACAGCAAGCGGGTCGCCGAAGCAATGCACAGTTATATGCAGACTTTGCCTTTGCCCAGCATGACAGACTATCCAGATGCGCCAGTTGTAGAGACAATCAACGCCTCAGCGCAGGCGGAACAGATCATCACAAATTGAGCTGCAGCTGATGCAAAAAGCTCCGCCTTCAAAGCGGAGCTTTTTGCATACCGGTGACCATAGCCCGGCTGCGCATGAAGCGCAGAGTTTGGGATTCGAACCCAAGGACGGTTTCAGCCGTCACACGATTTCCAGTCGTGCGCCTTCGACCACTCAGCCAACTCTGCACATCGCGCTGGTCAAACGCAACGATGAGATTATACGTGTTTCGCTGAAAAATGTCAAGTACATTTTTCCGAGCTTTGCCCGAGACCAGTCTGCGGTGTGCCGCACGCCGTCCAGGAGGTTACCTTTCCGTATGCTGCGGCTGCCAGTCAATTACCCAGCCACCGAGTTCCTCCGCCCAAGGTTTCACCTTTTCAAATGACCACAGAAGATTCTTTTTGTCGTGGCAGTCGCTGGAGAGGACAAACCGCGCGCCTTGCCGCGCAAGATACGCGATAATCTCTCCGGAAGGATACGGCTGTGACCTGTAGCCTCGGGCCATGGCGCCTGTATTGATTTCAAACGGTATGTCTGCTTTGAGCAGCTCATCCGCCGCTCTCTGCCAGGCAGAGACGTACCGTGGGTGGCCCTCATCAAAGAAGTGGCAGCGGTCGTTCAGCTTTGCGATCAGATCAAAGTGACCGATCAGGTCGCAGTGCGTCTGCTCTGCAACCTGCCTGACTCTGTCATAATACGCTTCTGCAACTCGGTATATATCCCCGCCCATCAGTTCGCAGAGGCTCTCGATATGCTCCCTTTTCCAGTCAACCGGGAACCATCTACCCTGCGCACAGAGGCTGTGCACAGAGCCGATCAGGTAATCAAACTCTGCCTGCGGCAGGGGGCTGTCAATATCCTGCTCCAGTCCGCAGTATACTTTGATCCGACCGCTGTATTTCACCTTCAGGCGTTCTATTTCAGCCCGATATGCAGGTATAACCGACTCAGGTATGCAGCAGCTTGTGTCATACCATGTGAAACTGTGGTCGGAAAAGCCCAGGTGCGTTATTCCCATGTTCAGCGCAGTCTGGATCATTTCCTCCGGGGCTTGCGCTCCGTCCGAATAGGTGGTGTGAACATGAAAGTCCGCTTTCAAGTCATTTTCTCCTGTTTTACCTTATGGTCGATCACGTGCCGGGAAGCCAGTTCTTTTTTGATGTCCTCAACCGACAGGCCCTGCTGCACCATCAGCACCATCACATGGTAGCAAAGGTCTGCGATCTCATAGATTGTTTCCCTGCGGTCTTCGGCCTTTCCGGCGATAATGACCTCCGTGCACTCTTCTCCCACCTTTTTCAGTATCTTGTCCAGACCTTTCTGGAAAAGATAGGTGGTATAGCTGCCCTCCGGAAGCTGCTCCTTTCGGCCTTTGAGCAGATCATACAGCCCTTCCAGCGTAAAATCGCTGAGTGTATCGGATTGATAAACCAGGTCATTAAAGCAGGAATCTGTGCCCAGATGACAGGCTGGTCCCTCCTTGTCCACCAGCACCACCAGCGCATCGCGATCGCAGTCTGCGGTAACTGATACCACATGCTGATAGTTGCCGCTGGTCTCACCCTTCAGCCACAATTGCTGACGGGAACGGCTATAGAAGCAGGTCAGTCCCTTCTCCATGGTAATCCGGAGGCTCTCGCGGTTCATATAAGCCACAGTCAGCACCTTTCTGCTATGCACATCCTGCACCACCGCGGGTATCAGTCCACGTTCATCGAATTTCAGTTCATCTATGTTCAGCATGCGCTTTCCTCCTGCTGATTGATCAGTCGAACAGGTATCCCGTTCGCAAAGAGCATCTGTTTCAGCTCCGCGATCCGCACCTCGCCAAAGTGAAAGATTGAAGCGGCAAGGCCTGCATCAACCCTGGGCAGGGTCTTGAACAGCGTCACAAAATCCTCTGCTTTGCCCGCGCCGCCGGACGCGATGACAGGCACGTTGACCGCCTCGCTGACCATCTGCAGCATCGTCAGGTCAAATCCCTGCTTCACGCCGTCGGTGTCCATCGAATTCAGCACGATTTCTCCCGCGCCGCTGTCCACCCCAAAGCGAATCCATTCCAGCGCGTCCCTGCCTGTGTCCTCGCGTCCTCCTTTGGCGAACACATGGTATGCGCTTCCCACTCGTTTTACATCCGCGGAGAGCACCACACACTGGTCGCCATATCTTTTTGCGGCCTCGGCAATCAAAGCAGGGTTGCGCAATGCGCCGCTGTTGACGCTGACCTTGTCCGCGCCGCAGTTCAGCACTCTTTCAAAATCATCCAGCGTGTTGATTCCACCGCCAACAGTCAGGGGAATGAAGACGCTTCTTGCCATTTCCGTGAGGATATCGGTGAAAAGCCCGCGCCCCTCGGCAGAGGCGGTAATGTCGTAGAAAACCAGCTCATCAGCCCCGCAGGAGGAATAGTACCTGCCAAGCTCCACAGGAGAGGACACATCCCGCAGTCCTGCAAAATTCACGCCTTTGACAACCCGCCCGTCTTTTACATCCAGGCAGGGGATAATTCGCTTTGTCAACATCTGGCCGCCTCCAGCGCCTGACTGATAGTGAAGGCGCCCGTGTAATAAGCTTTTCCGACAATGGCTCCATGCAGTCCCATCGCAGTAAGCGCTTTGATATCCTCCAGCGTGGAGACTCCACCAGAAGCGATGATGTTTCCGGAAAAAGCAGCTGAAACAGAGGAGTAAAGCTCGGTATTGGGCCCGCGCATCGCGCCGTCTCGGGAGATGTCAGTCACAATCGCAGTGTTCACACCAAGCGCGGACATGCGTGCAAGAAAATCGGCAGCGGGAATGCGCGTGTCTTCTGTCCATCCATGGATGGCCAGAAAGCCGTTCCTGATGTCGATTCCTACGGCGATGCTGTTGCCATAGCGGTGAATCGCCTCCTCCAGCATTTCCGGCTGGGTGGCTGCCGCCGTACCCAGAATGACCCTGTCAACGCCCGCGCCCTCAAGATACCTCGCAATGATATCCAGCGACCGGATTCCTCCGCCAACCTCTACAAAAAGCCTACTTTCCCTTTTCAGGCGGGAAATCAGTTCAAAATTCGGTGTCTCCCCGTTTTTAGCGCCCTCCAGGTCCACAATATGCATGCGGGCCGCACCCTGCGTAGCGAAATCCGCAGCCACCTCCGCAGGGCGGTCACTGTACACTGTCATACGGTTGTAGTCACCCTTGAGGAGGCGCACTGCTTTGCCCTCAAACAGGTCAATGGCCGGATAGATCTGCATCGCCGCGCCTCCTTCACATTTCTGCAAACGCTTTCAATATCTTGAGGCCTGTATTGCCGCTTTTCTCCGGGTGGAACTGGCACCCGAAAACATTGTCCTTCTGCACTGCCGCCGTTACCGGCGCTCCGTAATCGGTCAGGGCGATGGTGTGATCCCCACACAGTGCGCCATGGTAGGAATGCACAAAGTAGACAAAATCCCCATCCTCAATATAGCGAAAAAGGCTTGACTGTTTTGTGAATCGAAGCGCATTCCAGCCCATATGCGGTATCTTCAGTCCGGTCGGCACTGTTTCGGAAAGCGGCCTTACCTCTCCCGGAATCAGGCCGAGCCCCTCATGCTCTCCATATTCAAAGCTGCGGTCAAACAGCAGCTGCATGCCCAGACAGATGCCCAGCAGCGGCTTTTCCTTGTTCACCTGCTCAAGCAGCGTCTCGAGCATCCCGCTGCCGCGCAGTTTCGCGGACGCGTCACCAAAGGCGCCAACACCGGGGAGCACGATTTTATCCGCCTTTTCCAGTGCATCTGCTGTATGGGCTACCACGGCACCGGAGGAGCCGATCGCCGCAAACGAGCTTTGCAGTGAAAAGAGGTTGCCCACCCCGTAATCAACTATGGCAATCATTCACAGCACTCCTTTGGTGGAGGGGATTTCAAGCGGATGAGAAGAATCAATCGATACAGCCTGTCTCAGGCTGCGAGCGCAGCTTTTAAACGCCCCTTCGATGATATGGTGGCAGTTTCTGCCCGTGATGGAACGCAAATGAAGCGTCAGCCTGCCATTCCTTGCAAAGGCAATAAAGAATTCCTCCACCAGCTCCGTATCAAAGCTTCCCACCTTTTGCGCAGGCAGGTCCAGCTGCTGGAAGCAAGCGCCCCGGCCGGACAGATCCACCGCGCTCATCACGAGCGCCTCATCCATCGGGAGAAGGCATTCACCATATCTCCGGATACCCTGCCGATTGCCAAGGGCCTGCGAAAGGGCCTCGCCAAGCACGATGCCGATATCTTCCACAGAGTGGTGGTCGTCCACCTCTGTGTCACCCTTGCAGTGCACAGACAGGTCAAAGCGGGCATGCCTGGCAAAAAGGGTCAGCATATGGTTCAGAAAGCCAACGTCCGTGTCAATATCAGCATTTCCCTCTCCGTCGAGATTGATTGTCAGCACAATATCTGTTTCGGCAGTTTTGCGTGAGATTGCAGCTGTACGCATGTGCTTCCTCCTTCGCAGCTAAACATGGAAGAAAAACGGATTAATCGCTTCTGCCTGCACTTTGCAGTATTTGCTCGACCGCTGAAACAAACTGTGACATTTGTTCGGCTGAGCCGATGGTGATCCTGTTGAAATCCCGGATGCGCGGCTTGTCGAAATGCCTTATCAGTATGCCCCTGTCTTTCAGCGCCCGATACAGTGCCTCACCCGAAATACCCGGATGCCTGGCAAAGAGAAAATTGGTCGATGACGGCAGCACTTCAAAGCCCATTTTTCTGAGTGAATCTGCCGTCGCGTCCCGGCAGCCGGCAACCGCGGCGCAGTTTACGCGCGTCGTATCGTCCTCTATCAGGATGGCTAGCCCCATCGCTGTGGTCAGGTTGTTGACATTGTACGGGTTACCAGAGTTGCGCAGTGTGTTCAGATCGCTGATAATTTCACGGCTTCCCATGCCGTAGCCGAGCCGCCCTCCAGCAAATGAACGGGATTTCGAAAATGTCTGGGTGACAAGCAGGTTGGGGTAGTCATGAATCAGCGGCACACAGCTTTCCGCCCCGAAATCGACATAGGCCTCATCAATAACTACCACATGATCCGTGTTCGACTGAAGGATGCGCTCAATCGCCTTTCTTGGAAGCGCGATGCCTGTCGGCGCATTGGGATTGGCAATAAAAACCGTCCCTTTCAGTCCGCAGTAATCCTCCGGATCAATCGTAAAATCTTCTTTCAATGGCAGCTCCGTATAAGGCACCCTGTTGGCTGCTGCGAAAACCGGATAGAAGCCGTAGGTCAGATCCGCAAAGAAAGCAGGAGAGGCTTCATCGCAGAATGCGGCAAAGGCCCAGTTGAGAACCTCATCCGATCCATTGGATACGATCACCTCATCCTGGTTGACTCCATATCTTTTTGCCAGTGCCTGCCGCAGCGCCAGATTGTCTGGATCGGAGTAGAGGTTACAGGGGCGCAGATGCGAGGCAGCCCAATCCAGAATGCTTTGACTGGGCTCATATGGGCTCTCATTGGTATTCAGCTTGAGTAAAACCTGCTCACGGGGCTGCTCACCTGGCACATAGGGCGTCAACTCGGCAAAGCGGGATGAGAAAAACCTGCTCATGCCAAGCCCTCCGTCTTTTCATCCGGGTCGCAGGTGCGGATCAGCGCGCTGCGGGCATGGGCATGCAGCCCTTCTGTATCAGCAAACAGCGCGACATCGCGTGCCACTGCGGCAAGGGCATCACGCGTAAAATACGTATATTGCGTCTTCTTAACAAAGTCATCCACCGACAGCGGAGAGGAAAAACGGGCTGTACCGCTGGTCGGCAGGATATGATTTGGTCCGGCAAGATAATCGCCGAGGGCTTCCGGGCAGTTTTTGCCCATGAAAACGCTCCCTGCATGGCGAATACTGTCCAGATAATCGAACGGATTGTCCACGCACAGTTCCAGGTGCTCCGGTGCGATTTCATTTGCAATATCAATTGCCTGTGTGAGGCTGTCCGCCATGATGATCTTTCCGTTTGTGTCGATGGAAGCGCGCGCGATCTCAGCCCGCGGCAAAAGAGGAAGCTGACACTCAATCTCTCCCTGCACAGCTGTCGCCAGGCTTTCGCTGTCTGTGACCAGCACAGCGCTGGCAAGGCGGTCATGCTCAGCCTGAGAGAGCAGATCGGCCGCCACATGGGCAGGATTGCAGGTGCCGTCGGCGACGACAAGGATCTCGCTCGGTCCGGCAATGCTGTCGATGGAAACAAGGCCAAAGACCTGTTTCTTCGCTTCAGCCACAAATGCGTTGCCGGGGCCGACGATCTTATCGACCTTGGGTATACTCTGTGTCCCGAAAGCCAGTGCCGCGATTGCCTGTGCTCCGCCGACTTTGTAGATGCGGCTGATTCCAGCCACCTTAGCGGCAGCGAGGATGTTTGGGTTGATTCTTCCGTCCCGCCCTGGCGGCGTGGTCATCACGACCTCCGGGACACCGGCGATTTTTGCGGGGATGACATTCATCAGCACGGAGGACGGATAAGCCGCCGTCCCGCCGGGCACATACAGGCCAGCTTTGTCAACAGGGATTGTCTTCTGGCCCATCACGATACCGGGCCGGTTGTTGATCACAAAGCTTTGCCGGATCTGGCAGGTGTGAAAAGCGCGGATATTCTCTGCCGCTTCTTCCAGCACACGCAGGAAATCCGGCTCGACGCTGCCGATCGCTTCATCAATCTCTGCCTGTGTGACCTGAAAATGCTCCAGAGTTACATGATCAAACCTCTCAGTGTATTCGCGCAGCGCTGCGTCACCGCGTTCCCTGACTTCCTGAATAATGCCGTTCACCACACCGGCGACATCCGTCGCCGGTGCTACTCTTGCAAAAACTTCATTGGCTGGCACCTCAGAGAAACGATAAATCCTGATCATGCTTATCTCCTGTTTCTATGGCGGTATTCTGGCCGAAAGCGGCCGAATGAAAAACACAATTGAATGATAAACAATCTCTCCGGTGCTGTCAATGTTTTTTCGTTGTTTGTTAACGGGTAAAAGTGCCGCAAGTGCAGCATCCTTTGGATCACCGGCTCTCAAATCACGCCGTTTGCGGTACTTTTCAAAATGAAGAAGCTGATATATAATAGCCCTGTGAGTATTAATCCTGCGCGCTGGGAGGAACAGAAGCCATGCTGACCACAAAGCAGTTCAAGCGCCAATACGGCGGTAATGTCTGCCGCCATTGCATCAACGATGAGACCGGAGTTCATCTCACGCCTGAGGACTGCAGGTATGAAAAGGAGTATTCCGTCTGCCCGCGCTGCCGCCTCAGTGATAAGCATCTTGTTAAGGGCTTTTCACTGGCCGGCCTGATGAAGCTTGCGGGCAAGTGAGCAACAAGGCGGTGATTTCATGAGGCAGGGGCGTCGGTCCACTTATTGGCTTACCGTGTGTGCCATGCTGCTCACCATCATGCTGATACTTGGCTGGATTGAGAATTCATTACCCTCCCTGGGCATCCCGGGAATCAAGCTCGGCCTTTCCAACGGAGTTCTGGTTTTTGCCGTTTATATGCTTGACATACCCACAGCATATATTTTGATGCTCCTGAAAGTCACGCTTTCCGGGCTGTTGTTCTCCGGTCCTTCTGCCATGATCTACGCGCTCGCCGGAGGGACGCTCTCATTGACATGTATGTGTGCGCTCAGCCGTGTCCGCGGACTGCATCCGGTGATCGTATCCATGGCAGGCGGAGTAATGCACAATGTGGGGCAGGTGGCCATGGCGATGGTTGTGCTGCACAGTCCCCGTCAGATGCTGTATTATCTGGCCATACTGATGCTGGTGGGACTTCTGTGCGGTGCGCTGACAGGCATCGCCGCCCATCTGACCATGGGGCATATGAAGCACATATCATGGAAGAGGCTAGTTCCCGCAGGGCGAAGCAGCCCTGTCTGGTTCCTCGGCGCCGGGCTGTTCATCGTCGCGGTCATTTATGCAGTGTTTTCAATGAAACCGAATTGAAGTGGAATGATTTATCATGAAAAAGTTTCTCTTCCTTGCCGACTTGCACGGGAACCTGCCCGCTGCTGAAGCAATGGGCCGTTATCTTGACACTGCAGCAGCGGACGAAATATGGTTCCTTGGCGATGCGGTCGGTAAAGGCCCTTCCAACGCTGAAACCTGCGACTGGGTGAGGCAGCGCTGCCATCATTTCATCGGCGGGAACTGGGACTACGGCATCGGCGGCCGTGAATACGCCGGTGATCAGTATTACTATGATCAGTTGGGTGAGGAACGCATGCAATGGCTCAACAGCCTGTCCCGCGAAGCGGAGCTCTGGCTGAGCGGTATCCGCTTTCGCCTGTTCCACGGCAGGCCTCTTGAGCCTCTGCTGACGCAGGATTCAGATAAAGATGCACTGAACAGGCTTTTTACTGTCAACGGAAAGCAATACGGTGGCGTGATTTTTGCCGACAGCCACCGCCCGTTTTTCAGGACACACCATGCCGGCTATCTGATGAACACCGGTTCTGTGGGAAACAGCATGGGGGTAACCAATGCCCACGCACTGATGATTGAGGCGGAACCGGGTACTCAACGGGCGCCCCTGACCGTCAGCATTATCTCTGTTCCATATGATAATGAAAGGGCGGCTGACATCGCCCGCAGAGATCCTTCTCTGCCAAATCAGCAGGCATATATCCATGAGGTCATGACCGGTGTCTATTCCCGTGTGAGAACCGATGGATAAGCAGTTCTGCGCAATCGCTCCTTTCGGGGAGCTTTTTTATGTTTGAATCATTACAAAAATGTTTCAAAAAGTTTACATTTTCCCTTGCGCAATCGGTATGCAATCCGTATAATGTCCATTACCGCATTCAGCAGGAGGGATTTGATGAGGCGTCGGGAGACCTTTGTATTCGCAACGGATTTGAACAGGCACAGGGGGCGCACCTTGCTGCGTGTGCTGCTGGCTCTGATGCCCTTGCTGCTTCTGGCTGGGTTCCTCCTGAACTATATTCAGTCGCATCAGGTAGTATATACATCCGAGCGTGTAGCCGTGCCAAATCTGCCAAATGACCTTGAGAATTACTCCATACTACACCTGAGCGATCTGCATGGCAGCGAGCTGGGAGAAAATCAGGTGCTTTTCAGGAATTCCATCCGGAATGCCTCTTCGTCTGTCATCGTAATGACAGGCGATATGCTCGGCAAAGACGGTGAGATTGAACCGCTGCTTGATTTGATCGCGGTTCTGCCCGAAGGCACCCCGAAGCTCTATCTTCCCGGCGATGAAGACCCAGCCTATCTGGATACATACGCTCACAGCAGCCTTTCTCCATTGTCAGACTGGGCTGAGCAGCTGGTTGCATCCGGCGTCACCATTCTGGATGAGCCGGTGCTGTTCACCCGCGGGCGAAACGGTAGTGCCCGCATCTGGTTCATTCCCGAGGAAATCTATACGCTGAATCTTGAGAACATGGAAACCAGCTATCAGACCCAGCTCAAAGCCCTGAATGCAAAATCTTCGCTTTCGCCGGATGAGGCAGCGCTGAAGCGCGTGATGGAGTATCAGACAGCGAGGGTCTCAAGGATCCGCTCCAGCATAAAGAGCATGAAAGAAACAGACGTGCAGGTCGTTGTCTCTCACGCGCCGGTCACGGAAAGCTACCTGTCGACCGTGTCAGGCCTTCGCGGCAGCAGTTCCTTTTCTCTCAGAAATGCCGCGCTGATCCTCTCGGGGCATTACTGCGGCGGCATGTGGCGTCTTCCCTTTGGCGGTCCGATTTTCGTTGAAGACTTCGGTTGGTTTCCACCTGATGATGGCATCTGCGGTTGGATTTGGCTGGGCGGCATACCACAGTATATCAGCCCCGGTCTTGGTGCAAGCCGCCTTGTCAGCTGGCAGCCATTTCGACTTTTCAACAGTCCCGCTGCAACACGTCTGGTTCTCTCCAACAGTCGCCAGTAATCGATATTGCCTTACTTGCAGCATCAGCGGATTTGTGTCATAATAAACTGTGTTCACACCCAACCATAGCTTTACGCATATGGCAGTACGGGGACAGATGAAGTCAGCAGAGGGTGACAAGCAGTGAAAATAGCCCTGATTTTCCCGCCTGACAGGCCTTTGGCGCTTGAGATGGCGCAAACCGCCGCAGCATGGTTTAAAGCGCACGGTACAGCTGTCTTTACTGAAGTGCCGCTGGATGGAGTGCCCGTTTTGAATGATACCGCATCACTGGATGCTTATGTAGCCATCGGCGGTGATGGCACCATGCTGCACTGTGCTTCCCTCAGCGTGAGCAAGCCCGCGCCCATGCTCGGCATCAATATCGGAAAGGTTGGTTTTCTTGCGGAGACCCAGCCCGACAAAATGGAAGATGCCTTTGCGTGCCTGATCTCCGGAAGCTTCCAGTTAGAGCGCAGGCGCATGCTGGACATCTGCTCCGGTACAGGGCACTGGAGCGCGTTGAACGATGCGCTGATTACCCGCTCCGCCTTTCCCCGTCTTTTAAACCTGAAAGTTGATGTCGACAATGATTCAGCCATGCGCATCAGGGCAGACGGCGTGTTGATTTCCACGCCTACCGGTTCCACCGGCTATGCCATATCGGCCGGAGGTCCTCTTGTGGCGCCAGACGCATCCTGCCTGCTGATCACACCCATTTGTGCGCACTCCTTCACCGCCAGACCACTTATTGTCCGGGAAGATTCTGTCATACGAATCAGTTTCTCCGGAGACCCGCTGATGGCAGCGGAGCTTCATGCAGATGGTCAGCCTGTCCGGAAGCTGGTGATGAGTGATGTGATCACGCTTCGTGCCGGACAATACGTGGAACTGATTCACACGCAGCCCTTTAACTTCTATGAAACTGTTCGCATCAAGCTGATACACCACGATTGACGGAGAGTTGCCGATGAAAAAAAGAAGACAGGATGCCATACTGGCACTGATTGCCGCACAGCCTGTCAGCACGCAGAAGGAATTGACTGTTCTCCTTCGTCAAAAGGGCTTTCATGCCACACAGGCCACAGTCAGTAGGGATATACGCGAGTTGAACCTTCGCAAGGTTCAGCTCGCTCCGCATCAGTTTGGATATGCACCTCCCAGCGTGCAGAACACCCAGGTAGGCGCCGACCTGAACAGCCGTTACACCCGCATGCTCTCGGAGAGTCTTGTCAGTGTCGGAGTCACAGGCGCGCTGATTGTCGTAAAGACACTGTCCGGCACCGCAAATGTAGTAGGGGAGGCACTCGATACTCTTTCTCCTCCCGAATTGCTGGGCACGATCGCCGGCGATAATACGCTTTTCGCAGCAGCGGACAGTCCGGAGCATGCTGAAATGCTGGCGCAGTGGCTGCGAAACCTTTTATAACAAGCTGACGGAGGGAGTCATGCTGCATTCTTTACGTGTGCGCAATATCGCGTTGATTGAGGATGAAACCCTCAGTTTTTCAGACGGCCTGCATGTTCTGACCGGTGAAACCGGCGCGGGTAAAAGCCTGATCGTTGACTCTGTCAATCTTGTTCTCGGCGGGCGTGCGGACAGGGATCTGGTTCGTTCCGGCTGTGACAAGGCAATTGTTGAAGCCATCTTCGATGCGGAAGATGGTGCCGTTCACACTCTTCTTGAAGAAAACGGCATCGAGAACGAGGGGTTCCTCACACTATGCAGAGAGCTGACCAGCAATGGGCGGAGTCTATGCCGCGTATGCGGCACCGTAGTGCCGCTCAGCTTGCTGCGCCAAGTCGCTGCCTGCCTGATGGATGTTCACGGGCAGCATGACCAGCGCTTCCTGATGGAAGAGGAGTACCACCTCAGATTTCTGGATGCCTCAGGTGGAGAGGCGCAGGCCGCGCTGTTAAAGGAAACTGCCGCAGCATGCAATGCTTTCCTGCAGTGTCACCGGCAGTATGCCAGGCTGGTGAGGGAAAACGAGCAAAAGCAGTACCGTATGGAGCAGCTGGAAAAGGCGCTGAAGGAGCTGACAGCCGCCGATCTCAAGGCAGGGGAGGAGGAAGCGCTGCGCGAGGAAGCGGTCAAGGCTCACCGCGTTGAAAAAGCCACCGCTGCGCTGCGCGAAGCGGATCAGCTGTTGTCCGGTGAAAACGGAGACGGTGCCCTTCCGCTGGCCAAAGGCGCACTTCAAAGCCTCCAGCGTCTTTCAGAATCGGATGACAGATTTCAGTCACTGTTCAGCCACTTCTCATCCGCATATTTTGATCTTGAAGAAGCTGCCTATGAATTGTCCTCTCTTCTGAGCGCAGAGGAAGATCATCCTGCGCGAACCGAATGGGTGGAGGCACGTCTCGATCAGATACACCGCCTTGAGCGTAAGTACGGCGCAACGCTTGACGATGTGCTGGCGAAGCAGGCAGAGCTGCAGGCAGAGTACGACCGCTATTCCTCCATGGACCATACGCTTGCGGAACTGGCCCGGCAGGACCGGCTTCTGCTGTCCGCCTACCGGAAAAGCGCTGCCAGCCTGACTGAGCAAAGACACCAGCTGGCCGGTGCCTTCGAGCAGCGCATGGCAGAGCAGCTTCGAGACCTTGGCATGGAAAAAGCAGTATTCCGCGTCGTTTTTGCTCCGCGCGGTGAGAAACCGCCTATGCCCTCTCCTTTGGGCGATGACAGGGTTTCATTTATGATCTCCGCCAACCCCGGCGAACCGTTAAAACCGCTGAACCGCACTGCTTCCGGCGGTGAGTTGAGCAGACTGATGCTTGCGCTGAAGGCGCTGGACAGTGAGCAGGGTAGCGTCGGAACCATGGTTTTTGATGAAATTGACACCGGCATTTCCGGGCATATGGCGCAGGTGGTCGCTGAAAAACTCGCGCTGATTGCCCAAAAGAAGCAGGTGCTGTGCGTGACACACCTGCCGCAGCTCGCAGCAATGGCTGACCATGAGTTTCTCGTCAGAAAGAGCGAGCAGGACGGACGCACACACACCAGCGTGATGGAGTTATCCGAAGAAGAACGCATAGAAGAGTTGGCCAGAATGCTGGGTGGTGCCCAGGGCGCCGATGCAAGCGCCCGCGAGCATGCCCGGCATATGCTGGAAGTTGCGCACCAGAGATAATCCGCTTGTTTTTTCTCCTGCAGCGGGGTATAATATAGTTGTTGACAAGGCGGATTTGCTCAGGAGGAGGTTATTGGCTTGCGAAGCATGACAGGCTGTGGAAAGGGTCAGGCTGAAATAGACCATTGGCTCGTCACAGTGGAGATTAAAACAGTCAATCACCGTTTTCTGGATACCGCGCTGCGCCTGCCACGCAATCTCATGTTCCTGGAGGATCCGCTTCGCAGGTGCATCGCCTCTCAGGTTCATCGCGGTCACGCCGACGTATTTGTGTCCGTCAGGAACAGTGGCATGAGCACACAGAGCGCCGCTGTAGACCAGGCGCTGGCAGCGGCTTATCTGTCCGCGGCTGAAGAGCTCAAAACCTTGGGCGGTTTTTCTGAAGGGCTGCGCATTGCAGACCTGATGCAGTTGCCTGGTGTCGTTACTCTTTCCGAGGCAGAGCTGGCACAGGAGCCGGTTCAGCTCGCTGCCATGTCTGCCGCAGAGCAGGCGTTGGACTCGCTTGTAAGGATGCGTATCATTGAAGGCAAGGCGCTGTGCGGCGATCTTCAGCTTCACCTGAATGAGGTGATTGCCTGCAGGCAGGAGATCCTGACCCGTGCGCCGCAGGTGCCTGCTGAGTTCCGCCAGAAGCTGGAAGCGCGCCTGAGTGCCCTGAATATCGGGCAGGTAGATGAAACACGGCTTGCTCAAGAGGTGGCGCTGCTGGCAGACCGCTGTGCCATTGATGAAGAGCTGAGCCGCCTGGAGAGCCACATCCTGCAGTTTCAATCCTGGCTTCAGGATGAAGAGCAGTCGGAGGAAGAGGGCGTAACCGGCGAAATTGGAAAGAAAATGGACTTCCTCATTCAGGAAATGAACCGGGAGGCAAATACCATCGGCTCCAAAGCCAACGACGCCGCGATCGCCTCCTGTGTAGTGCGCCTGAAAGCCGAGATTGAAAAGCTTCGGGAACAGGTGCAGAACGTGGAATGAGGAATTCGGAAATGCAGCCAGTGCATGTCGGCTACGGAAACTATATCAACGGCAGCCGGATTGTCGCCGTTATCGCCGTTGATTCGATGCCTGTAAGACGTATGCTGCAGGAGGCGAAGGACGGCGGCAGGGCCATTGATGCCACCTGCGGTCACAAGACCAGAGCGGCCGTTGTGATGGAATCAGGTCATGTTGTTCTGTCGGCACTGATGCCGGAGACATTGATCGCCAGAGTATCCAGCAGTCTGGACACCGATGAGACAAAAAAGGAGAGGGCAGAATGAAGGAAACAAGAAAGGGAATGCTGCTGGTGCTGTCCGGGCCCTCTGGCGCGGGGAAGGGAACACTGGGAAGCTTCCTGATGGAGGACAAGCTGGGCTTTCAGTTTTCTGTCAGTGCAACGACACGGGCTTGCCGGCCCGGAGAGATTCCGGGGAAGAGCTATCACTTCCTCTCCGATGAGGAATTCGACCGCCTCGAAGCGGAAGATGCTTTCCTTGAGCATGCTACGGTGCACGGCAACCGCTACGGCACTCTGAAAAGCGAAGTAGAGCAGCGTCTTCTGGATGGTCACAATGTTCTGCTCGATATTGATCAGCAGGGTGCCATTGAGGTCATGAAAAAGATTCCCGACTGTGTGAGCGTATTCATTCTTCCTCCCAGCTATGAAGAATTGCTGCGCCGTCTGCTGCGTCGAAACACTGAGCACAGAGATGAAATTGAAAGGCGCATGCGGAACGCCCCCGGAGAGATTGCAAAGCAGCAGCTGTATGACTATGTGATTGTCAACGACGACCCCAAAAAGGCGTACAAGCGGCTGAAGAAGATTGTGAAGGCGGAAATGCAGCGTGCAACCCGCTATTGCCCCGAATTGGAGGACAGCGCAGAAAGCGCACTTGAAAGCTATGATACCCTGCGCAAGGAAGCCCTTGACACAATCGATAAAAAAGGAGAAGTGACCCATGTCCATAGTTGAACCCAATGTGATGGAATTGCTCGAACATGCGGATACCCGCTATACACTGGTGGTAGAAGCAGCCAAGCGCGGCCGCGAAATCGTGGCCGGCAGTCATCCCATGATCGAATCAGACGAGAACAAGCCGCTGCGTGTAGCTGTGGAAGAAATCGCCCGCGGCCTGATCACCTACACCAAGCGGAGTGACGCACCGGATGAGCAGGAGGAGCGTCTTGAGCTATGAGCCTGCGCGGTAAAACCGTTGTGCTCGGTATCACAGGCGGCATTGCTGCCTATAAAAGTGTTTCACTGGTCAGCATGCTTCGCAAGGCGGAATGCACTGTGCATGTGATCATGACGAAAAACGCGACGCAGTTCGTGACACCGCTGACTTTTGAGACACTGTCCAATCAGCCTGTCGTTGTTGACACCTTCGAGCGCCCCGAGCGCTGGGAGGTCGCTCATGTAGCGCTGGCAAAAAAAGCAGATGTGTTTGTTATAGCACCTGCCACCGCCAACGTGCTGGCCAAAGCCGCCTGTGGACTGGCTGATGACATGCTGACCTCCACGCTGCTGGCCACCAAAGCGCCTCTGTTTTTTGCGCCAGCAATGAATACCGGCATGTGGACGGCATTGCCTACGCAGCACAATGTCGCCGTGCTCAAAGAACGCGGCTGCCATTTTGTCGGCCCGGAGGGCGGTTTCCTCGCCTGTGGAGACAGCGGTGCCGGCCGCATGAGTGAACCTGCCGCCATCTTTGCCGCCATTGAAAAGCTCCTCAGCGCTGCTGATGATTTTGCGGGGCTGAAGGTGATGGTCACAGCCGGCGGAACCAGGGAGCGCCTTGATCCCGTCCGTTATCTGGGCAACAATTCTACCGGTAAAATGGGCTTCGCCCTGGCGCAGGCCGCCGCGGACCGCGGTGCGCAGGTGCTTCTCGTGTGTGGCATGACCACAGCCGAACCGCCGCAGGGCATTGAATGTGTTCGTGTAGAATCGACCATGGACCTGTATCAGGCCGTCACATCCCAGGCGCCTGAGATGGATGTTGTCATTCAGGCGGCTGCACCGGCAGACTACCGTTTCAAGGAAGTGCACGCTCAGAAAATGAAAAAGCAGCACGGCATGCCGTTGCTGCTGGAACTGGTGGAAAACCCTGATATCGCTGCCGCGATCGGTAAAGCCAAGCGTTCTGATCAGATATTCGTTGGCTTTGCCGCCGAAACAGAGAAGCTGTCGGCAAACGCCCGGCAGAAGCTGGAAGCCAAAAACTGTGATCTGATTGTCGCCAACGATGTGACCCAACCCGGCGCAGGCTTTGGCACTGACACCAATATTGCAACGCTGATCACCCGGGACGAGATGACCGATTGTCCGCTTCAGTCAAAAAGAGACCTGGCAGATGTCATATTGAACAAGGTGATGCAGCTGAGGAACAGCACCGTCTGCAAGTGAATATTGCGCACCGAGGCCTGAGTGGAGCACCATTCAGGCTTCCTTTAGCATGATGTGCCGCATCCACCCGCCATATTTTTCCTTTGTCAGCACAGCGCGATAACCATTGTGCTCAGCGCTGCGCAGGCTTGGCGCATTTTCAGGCGAAATCGTGGCCATAAAGTACCTGACCTCTGTGTGCCTGCGCAGGTATTCCTCCGCGAAAGCAATCATCCGCTGCTCCAGGTGGTGTCCGCGGTGCGCAGACAGCACGGCGGCCGCCTCCATGTTGGCAACATAAGGCAACTGTTCCTCTGGCAGGCCGATGTCCCAGCCGAGATTCTCCTCATCCATTCCCGGGAAACAGGCAATCAGCATTCCTGCCAATTCATTCTCACCGCTCCAGGCTGTGATGCCTATTCCGGTCTCCGTGGTACTCTTCTGTATCCATTCAAGAGAAAGAGTATCAACGGCAAACAGGCTCTTATCCGCCATTTCCTGCCAGACTTGCCTCATCAGGCGGAACATGTGCTCTGCTTCATCTGGCTTCGATAGCCGGATGAGGTACTGATCTTCCACTTGAATCACCCTTCTTATTCATTCGATTCACAGCCCGATGCAGGCTGTATTACCCAGTTGCACCTCTCAAGTGCCGGCTTGCGCCCAGGCCATCACTGCCGCAGCAGCGGTCCGGTTCATTCCCTCCACACTGAGCAGCTCTTCTTCTGAGGCGGCACGCACTTTCTTCATGGAACCAAAGTGCTTCAGCAGGGCCTTGCGCCTTACCGGGCCAATACCCGGTATTTCTTCCAGCTGGCTGTGTGTAAACGCCTGATCACGCAATGTGCGGTGATGAGTAATGGCACAGCGGTGTGCCTCGTCTCTCACTCGCTGGATCAACTGGAGCTCAGGTGTGTGATGGTCTAATACAATCGGCTCCTCACGATCCGGTAAATAAATCTCTTCCAGTTTTTTTGCCAGTCCGAACATCGCAACGCGGTCAGGCGCAACGCCCATGTCCAGCAAGGCCTGTCTGGCGAAACGCAGCTGCTGCGGTCCGCCGTCAATCAGGATCAGATCCGGCAGATCGGAGAATTTCCCTCCTTCCGGCGGAAGCCCCTGCGCTGCCCTGTCTTCTATTTCTTTCAGACCATGGCGGAACCGTCTGTCCAGCACTTCGTTCAGAGAGGCAAAATCGTTTGCGCCTTCCACGGTCTTGATGCGGAATTTCCGGTATTCTTTCTTTGCAGGCACACCGTCAATGAAAACCACCATGGAGCCGACACTGAGCACACCCTGCGTATTGGAAATATCATAGCCCTCAATGCGCCGCGGGTAATTCTTCATACCCAACATCCGTCCGAGGTTCTGTGCGGCGCCAGTTGTTCTCTCCTGCTTTACCTGTTCGCGCGCGTTGCGCTTTTCAAGCGCATCCCTGGCGTTTTTTTCCGCAAGCAACACAAGATCATGCTTTTCCCCGCGCTTGGGTGTAAGCAAAGTCACAGCAGCACCCTTTTGCTGCCGCAGCCACTGTTCCAGCTGAGCCGACTGGCTTTCCGGAAGCTGCTTCACCAGTACATTCCGCGGTATCAGCGTGGCTTCCTGATAATACTGCGTAAGGAACTCCGCGAGTACTTCGCCCGCATCTTCCGAGCCTTCCCGCTCCAGCAGAAAATGGTCTCCTCCCAGCATCCTGCCGCCGCGCACATAAAGGATCTGCGCCATGGCATCCAGTCCATCCTGGCTGAGTGCAATGATATCCTGCTCAGACAGGTCCGTTCGGATGGCAATCTGCCGTTGCATGAGTCCCTGTATGTCTTTTATTTTGTCCCGGATGACTGCGGCCTTTTCATAGTCCATGATCTCCGCAGCGCGGTTCATATCCTTTGTGAGCTTGTCAATCACCAGCTTGTAATTCCCGTTCAAAAATGAAAGCACGCCGTCCAGCATGTCCCAGTATTCTGCTTCGGTGCATTTTCCCGCACATGGGGCAAGGCACCTGCCGATATCATAGTTAATGCACGGCCTGGCCAACTTTTTTAAAGGAAACACGAGGCGGCAGGTACGCAGGGGAAACACATCCCTCACCGCGTCGATGACCTGTTTTACAGCCGTAGCGCCGATGTATGGGCCAAAGTACTTTGCGCCATCCTTTTTCATGCGCCGCGCAAGTGTCAGCCTGGGATACATTTCATTCAGGTCAATGCGCAGATAGGGATAATGCTTGTCATCCTTCAGGAGAATATTGTAATAAGGCTTGTATTGCTTGATCAGGTTGCATTCCAGGCATAGCGCTTCCAAGTTGCTCTCACACAACAGTACTTCAAAATCATCGATGTGTGAAATCATCGCGGCAACCTTCGGCGTGTGAGCCGTGTCACGGAAATAGGACCGGACCCGGTTTTTGAGGTTCACTGCCTTGCCGACATAAATCACTGTTCCGCTCTTGTCTTTCATCAGATAACAGCCGGGGCTCTCCGGCAGCTTGCTGATTTTGAGTTCAAGATTCTCGCCCCAGTCAATTTTCGCCATATTACACCTGCTTTTCCTGGGTCATCGCATTTATCCGGATCTGACAGATTCACTGAAGCGCTTTGCAATCCGTTATGAATGTATCCGTCGGCATTTCCCGCCCCCTGATATCAAACATGTCCAGAATGGAGACGCAGAGCATGTTTCTCTCTTCCAGCACAGGCAGATAAGCCTTCGCGTACTCATGCGCCATCTTGTTTGCATCGTGGCAGAGCACGATGTCTCCGTCATGCGCATAGGATACCATACGCGGCACAGAATGAACATAAACCTCATTGGCAGGGGAGGTGGCATCCCCTGAAATAACGCTCCAGTGAATGACGGGCATGTTGATCCCGGCACGAATATAGGGTGTTTCAACCCCGCCGGGTGCCCGCATCATCTGCGGCCGAATGCCGATCACTTCTTCAAATTTCTCGTCCACTTTTGCTCGCCAGGCCAGGATACTGTCTGTTGTAAGCTTCGATGATTCGTGGATATGCTCCCAGTTATGGCTCTGAACGGAGTATCCGGCGTCATGCTCGCGTTTCATCACATCAGGATTGGCTGCAATGATGGAACCCACGAGGAAAAAGGTAGCGTCAGCCCCGTATTCGCGCAACAGGTTAATGACCCTGTCGCTGTTTCCCCAGGACGGCCCGTCATCATATGTCAGGGCGACCAGCGCGTACGCGCTGCAGTCTGTTTCCAGGGCAGCGGTTTCCGTCATATACGGGCGAAGCGCAGAGTAGTAGATCGTCACATTCATCATCGATTCGCTTCTGCCAGGATACAAATCGCCGACATAATAGTGAAGCGTCAAGTGCCCCGGATGCACAGTAAAGGGGGTGTTCGCCAGTGCCTCAAGGCCGCAGAGACGCTCAAGAATCAATTCGTCAGCCGTAGTATCAGGGTAGTAGGCCCGCAGTTGCCTGCGCACCTCCTCTCCCAGGAAGACCCAGCCGCCCTTGTTGGCGTCGATAATCTCCTCCAGAGAGATTCTCTCACCTGTTTCCATATTGTATACACGGGCGTCAAAATCCATATAAGTCTGCTCGAAGTCATGCTTGATACGCGCGATGGTCAAAAAGCTCATCCATCTCGTTCCGGTACGTGCAATGTAAGAGCCGACATTGAGCTGTGTCTGAGCCCTTTGACCGCCAACCTTCGGGAAGGCATCCATGGCATCGTCTGTCATGCTGTCAATGAGCGTCCGCATCCCCTCATTGACACTGTCAAGCGCTGTCGTCGGATAGCAGCGGATAATGGCACGGTTGTTGCTCAGGTTCTCGGTGGTCGTTTTCTGAGTGAATCTCAGCGCAGCCGGTATCACTGCGCCTTCCTGTTCACCGGCAGCGGCAGCCAGTCCAAGGATAAGACACAGGCAGAGTGCCGTGGCAAGGATTCTTTTCATTGCGTAAACCTCTTGTCAGGATCAATGATCAGTCACAAAGGGCCGCCATGGCAGCAGCCACACGCGCCCCCAATGCCGCGTTGTTGTATACCAGCTGAATGTTCGCCTCAAGGGAAGCGCCGCCTGTCAGCTTCTGAATCTTATCCAACAGGAATGGCGTGATCTTTTTGCCCTTGATGCCAAGTTCTTCACACTCTTTGAGCGCCGCGTCAATATTCGCATTGATATAGTCAAGGTCCATCGCATACTCGGAGGGAATAGGGTTCGTAAGCAGCATGCCGCCCTTCAGGCCGCACACCTGTTTAATCGCAAAGGCGCGCGCAGCTTCTTCCTCGGTATCCACACGGTAGTCCACCTTGAATCCCGAATGTGTGGTATAGAAGGCGGGCATTTCCTCCGTCTGCCAGCCAAGCACCGGCACACCCTTGGTTTCAAGGTATTCGAGCGTCAGGCCGATGTCAAGAATCGATTTGCATCCAGCGCAGATGACCATCACCGGCGTCTGTGCCAACTCCTCCAGATCGGCCGAGATGTCCATCGTCACCTCAGCGCCGCGATGCACACCGCCGATGCCGCCGGTAGCAAAAACATGGATGCCCGCCAGTGCAGCGGCAATCATTGTTGTCGTCACCGTGGTCGCCCCATCCTCGCCCCTGGCAAGCAGTATCGGCAGATCACGCCGCGAAGCCTTTGGCACATCAAGTCCGCGCTTTCCCAGGTATTCAATCTGCTCTTTTGTGCATCCGACAGTCATTTTGCCCTTGATGATGGCAATAGTGGCCGGCACAGCGCCATGATCACGAATAATGCGTTCTACATTCAGTGCGGTTTCAACATTCCTTGGATATGGCATGCCGTGTGAGATGATTGTGGACTCAAGCGCAACAACAGGTTTGCCGCTTTCCAGCGCCTTCTGTACTTCTTCTGAGACAGCCAGATAGTTTTTCAGTCTGTCATAACGATTACTCATCGGAATTCCTCCATTCATACTGCCGATTCAGCCAGTTCAGTTCCTGTTCCAGCTTCTGCGGACTCATTGCATCGGATACTGCGTTGGCGCTCTGCGCACAGATTGCCGCCGCGGCCTGTCCTGCCTTTGCGCAGTCGCGGGCGGATAGTCCCCGGATATAGGAAATGCAGATGGCCGCGAACATGGCATCCCCGCAGCCGTTCGTTGAAAAAGGCATTTCATTAAAGGCTGGAATCAAGCCATGCGCGGTATGGTCAGAATAAAACACGCCCTGGCTGCCCAGGGATATGAACACACTGTCGACTCCGCTCCCATGCAGCTTGGCTGCGGCTTCATCCAGCCCATGTGTACCGCGGATTGAAACACCTGTCAGCAGCTCCGCTTCCGGCCTGTTGGGCTTGAGCAGCCTGATGGCGTACAGGCAGCTTTTCAGCCGTCCTGCCTTCCGTATCGACACAGGATCTGCAGCAATTGGCGCAGTGACGTACTGAGCCAGCCACTGCAGCGTCGTCTCCGGCAGGTTCGCATCCACCACCACCAGGTCGCAGGCGCACAGGTATGCAAGGCTCGGCAGCAGGAATTCCGGGGTGATTCTTTCACAGATGCGCATATCTGAAACCGCTGCGTACAAATCACCGCTGACATCATTTAAGCACACATAGAGTCCGTTGATCTCATCCGGAATCACCCGGCTGTGTGTAAGATCAATGCCTGCGTGCTCGCAGCTGTGGCGGATGCTCTCTGTGTGCGCGTCCTGGCCAAGCGCGGTGACCAGTGAAACGTCTGCGCCCAGCCGGGACAGGTTTTCCGCGATGTTTCTTCCAACACCGCCAAAGCTGATATTGCAGTCCCCCGGGTTTGAGTCACCCGGTATCATCTTGGACTGCGCCGTTGCGGTGATGTCAATGTTGATTCCGCCGATCACCGCAATTCGTGGTGCCTGTCTTATTTCGTCCATCTGTCCATCTCACACGGCAACGATTTCGATGCCAGCCATTGCTTCCTCAATCAGTGCCTCTGCTTCCAGATGCTCTTCCTCCGCCGCGACCTTCTCCACGATCGGATGTGTCGCCGGGTGGCGCGGAGTGAACACCGTGCAGCAGTCCTCATATGGCAGCTCCGAGGTTTCCAGCGTTCCGATCTTTCTGGCAACATCCATGATCTCGGACTTGTCAAAACCAATCAGTGGCCTGAACACAGGCATTGACACCACGCTGTTGGTTACCTGGAGTGCTTCGATCGTCTGGCTTGCAACCTGCCCAATGCTTTCTCCCGTGATCAGGGCTTTTGCGCCCTCTTTCCTTGCGCATCTTTCAGCGATACGCATCATGAAGCGGCGCATCAGCAGTGTGCCGTAATCATCACGGCACTTTTCGTGAATCTCCGTCTGAATATGCGTAAAGGGTACAATATACACCTTCAGGCCGCAGCAATACGCCGACAGCTGGCGCGCCAATTCAAGCACCTTTTCCTTAGCCCTGTCCGAGGTATAGGGATAGGAGTGGAAATGGACCGCGCACAGCCGTACGCCGCGTTTTGCGATCATCCATCCCGCTACAGGGCTGTCAATGCCGCCGGAGAGCAGCAGCGCGGCCTGCCCGCCAGTTCCCACCGGCATGCCGCCCACTGCAGGAACAACACGCACATACAAATAGCACAGATCGCGGATTTCCACATTCATCACATGCTGCGGGTGATGCAGATCAACGCTCAGCTGATCATTTGCCTTCAGGATGCGATAACCAAGCTCCTGATTCAGGGCAGGGGAGTCCATTGGATAGCGCTTGTCGGACCGCCTTGACACTACCTTGAAGGTCCCGTTCAAGTTCTCCATCATATGAACCGCCTGATCCGCGATGGCGTCAAAGCTGTCCTTCTCCATCTCAATGGCCGGGCAGACCGAGTGAACACCGAACACCTTTGTCACCGCCTGCAGGCATTCCTCCATATCGCTGAAGCGGTCAACAAAAATGCGGCCGTCATGCAGCCACGCATGTCCGTCAAAAGGTTTTACGGCGCGCTGCACCTGTTTGACCAGCGCATTCATGAAAAAAGGACGGTTCTGCCCTTTCAGAAAAATCTCTCCGTAGCGCACCAAAAGTATTTCTCGCACGATTGTGCTCCTTATTTTCTGATGTATTTTGAAAGCACTGCATACTGTGCTGCGATTCGTTCCACAGTATAGCTTATCTCTTCCTCTGTGTTATAGATGCCGAAGCTGAAGCGAAGTGTGCAATCCGCCATGCTGCGGTCCATACCCATCCCCGTCAGCACAGGTGAAACCCGCTGGCTGTGGCTGGCACAGGCAGAGCCGGCACTGACATAGATTCCGTCTCCCTCCAGCGCAAACAGCATGGTCTGTGATCTCACCGGGGGAAGGCTGACAGAGAGTATATGCGGAGCCGCCCCGGACGTGCCGATGGTTGGCCCGTTCTGAACAGCGGCAGGAATCCGCTCACGGATGCCCTCCCATAGCTGCTCCTTCAAGGCTGCCATGCGCGGCAATGCATCCGCCGGATAGGTCCGAGCCGCTTCACCCAGGCAAAGTATGCCGGGTGTATTCTCTGTGCCGCTGCGAAGCCCATTCTCCTGGCCTCCGCCGAGCATCAGCGGTGAAACCCGATGACTTTTATGAAGGATCAGACCGCCAATACCTTTGCATGCGTGAATCTTGTGCCCTGAAAACGCATAGCTCTGTATCCCGGAGCGGTTAAAATCAAAGGGGACACGCAGATAGCCCTGCACTCCGTCAACATGTATGGCCGCCTTTGGCGCCAGGCGATTCCGCAGTGAAACCGCTTCGCTGACCGGCTGCACTGCGCCTGTTTCATTATTGACCTGCATCAGGCACAGCAATACCGTGTCGGCCGTCAGCTGGCGTTCAAGAGAAGCAATGTCCATCATTCCCTGCGACGTTGAGGGTATCTCTTCGGCGATAAAGCCAAGGCGCCTTGCTTCGTCCATGCAGGCGCGCACCGCAGGGTGCTCACCCTGAAAATACAGAACCTTTCCGCCTTTTTTGACGGTCCGCAGGTATCCTGTAATCGCTAGGTTATCCGCCTCTGTGCCACCGGAGGTGAACACAAGGCGGTGTGAAGTGGCGTGAACCGCGCGAAGGCAGCATTCTCTGGCCTCAGAAACGCGTTTCTCCACATCCATTGCCGGCTTGTATAGTGCCGACGGGTTATACCAGTGCATCTCCGCCGCGTCCTTCAATGCATTTGCTGCGGCAGGGGAGGGCTTGGTAGTTGCGCTGTTATCAAGATAGACCTGCATGCTCACTCCTGATAGGCGCCGTGTGGCAGATAATGCTTGATCATGGCCACAAGCTCTTCGCTCGGCTCCAGCACAATGATGCGCTTGTTCTGCTCCTTCTGGAAGTACAGGAAATACAGGTTTGCACCGCGGTTGAGGAACCAGCGGCTCTGGTTTACATTGGGCATTGAGATATAACGCTGAAAGCTGCTGCCGCTGACTGGTCCAAAGGCATCGACCCGTTTTACGCTGACCGTGCCCAGATTCTTCCTTTTCGTATTGTTGAACACCTGAGCAAAATCGAGATCACCGTTGGTAAAGGTGTACTCATATTCTGTGCGCAGTCGGTCCTTGAAGAGAAACAGCACCACAGCGCAGCCTCCGGTCACCAGTGTAAAAACGATGTCCAGCAGAAGCTGTGAAATGGGTATTCCCTGGGCAATAGCGCTCATGATGGCCGAAAGATTCATCATGGTCAGGAGGCCGAGAAGAACCAACAGGACCCAGGCCGCACCGTAGGAGATTGTATCCATGGTGCGATTCTTTTTGACGACAACCTCTTCCATAAAGTGATCCACAGCAATACCTCCCCTTATTATCAATGAACAAGATAGAAGAAAACAATTGCAATCAGTATACCAAACAGGCAGCCTACCGTGACCTCAAGGGGCGTGTGTCCTACAAGCTCCTTCATGATATCGTCTGTGATCGGCTGACCTTCTATCAGAACCTGCTGGATGATTTCATTCAGCGCTTTTCCCTGCCGTCCGGTCTCTCTTCTCACGCCTGCCGCATCATACATCACGACTACCGCAAATACAGCCGCTATTGCGAAGAATGGACTGTCAAAGCCATAATTCAGGCCCAGGGCTACCGTAAGCGAGGACACAGCCGCGGAATGGGAAGACGGCATCCCGCCGGAGGAGAAAAACTCCTTCAGTGTGGGCTTTTTTTTCCTTCCCGGCACCTTAATCAGCTGGGCCAGAAACCATGCGGTCCAGGCAGACCACAGACACTTATTCTGAAAAATAGTCCATATGCTGTTCATTTCTCATGCCTCCCTGGATGGTTCCAGAGCAGCCCAATGGATCAGGGCAATGTCATCAGAGTGCCTTCAAGCGTCATTCATGCTTCAGCAGCTGCGTTCAAGCAGTTTGTCGGCAAGCTCCTCAAAGAACTGTACGTCTCCGGGGAAGGATGCCAGCGCCATCTTGGCTGCACTTATCTGCTCTTCCGCTTTTGCACTTGCGCCGTCCAGTCCATAAACACTGACCCATGTTGTCTTGCCCAGTGTGCTGTCCACATCGGTGTTTTTACCCATTTCGGCAGCGCTGCCGGTGACATCAAGGATGTCATCCACAATCTGGAAAGCCCGTCCAAGCGCCAATCCATACGCTCTGGCGCTGCTGACCTCATTCTCCGTTGCCCCGGCCAGCAGGAATCCGGCTTCCATCGCGGCAACAAACAGTGCCGCCGTTTTTCCGTCCGTTGTCCGGCGAACCCACACGCCGGCATCTCCATCAGTTTCTTGATACGACCTGATATCCCACATCTGGCCTGCCACCATGCCGCTGATACCGCAGCCCCGGGCAATGGCAAGCCCCGCCGCGGCGCCGCGCATGCCCATGTGCCGGACAGTGTCACGCAGAAGCAGCTCAAACGCAGCAGACAGCAGGCCGTCTCCAGCCAGCACAGCCTTTCCCTCACCAAAGACCACATGATTGGTCGGTTTTCCGCGGCGCAGGTCGTCATTGTCCATTGCCGGAAGGTCATCGTGGATCAGGCTGTAGGTGTGAATCATTTCCAATGCCCAGGCATACGGCAGCGCGTCGTCCGGGTTCCCCCCAGCTGCCTCGCATGCGGCCAGCAGCAGGCAGGGGCGCAGGCGCTTGCCTCCGGCCAGGAGGGAGTAATTCATCGCTTCCTTCAGCTGGTCCGGACAGTCCGGAAAGCTGTCCAGCACAACCTGAAGGCTGGCATTCACCCGTTGCTGATACTCGTCAAATGTCCGCATCACTGTCCTCCAGTGGCTGCTCTACCTTGTTTCCGTCTGCGCCGCTCCTGAGTACCGTCAGGCGCTGCTGCGCCTTTTTGAGCTCCTCTTCAAGCGAGGCAGCCAGCGCCGTGCCCTCTTCATAAAGGCTCAGCGCCTCCTCCAGAGCAACATCGCCGCTCTCCAGCCTGCGCACCATCGTTTCAAGCGCGTCAAGTCGACTTTCAAAGCTGACCTTCTTCTTCGTTGCCATGATGAATTCTCCTCACCTGAAGGCTTCCGTCATAGAACAGCAGGCGCATCTCTTCAGGAGCGTATTTCGCCTGTCTCACCGCTTTTCCGCCGGCCATGGCGATGGCATAGCCCCGCTCCAGGACCTGCCGCGGGCTGACCACTTCCAGGCGTCCGCGTATCTGCTGGAGCTGATAGCTCTTTTTTGAAGCAAGCGCATCCATCGCCGCATCCAGCCGATAGGAGGGCATCGCAATTCTCGGCTGAAGCTCACGAAGATGGAGAATGGATGCTGTGTAAAGCTGCTCGGCCAGCCGATGTACACGCGAGTTCATCTCGGCCAGCCTGGCCGTGGGTGAAACCGTGGCAAGCTGCCTTTGTGCCGATGCAAGCTCCGCCGCGGCAGCGTGCAGGCGTGACTGCGCCGCAGCTTCCATCCTGCTCTGAAGCCTCTGCCAGGCTCCACTCAGTTCCCGTCGCGTTGGCACAGCCATTTCCGCAGCGTTGCTTGGTGTTGCCGCGCGCGCGTCCGCCACAAAATCCGCAATCGTAAAATCCGTTTCATGTCCCACTGCCGAAATCAGCGGCAGTGGAGAAGCTGCAATGGCATAGGCAACCTCTGGTTCGTTAAAGCACCACAGGTCCTCCATTGAACCACCGCCGCGTCCAACGATGATCAGCTCAGCCCTCGGGATCTGCGCCGCGTCATAAATCCCGGCGGCAATCGCCGCGGCCGCACCTTCTCCCTGCACAGGCACCGGTACAAGGCACAGCGAAACACTCGGATTCCTGGCCGCCGCCACATGGCATATGTCGTGCCATACCGCACCGGATTCACTTGTGACCACGGCGATCTTCCGCGGGAAGGCTGGCAGCGGTCGTTTCCTTTGGGGATCAAACAGTCCTTCGGCCTGCAGGCGGCTTTTCATTTCCTCGAACTGGCGCCACAGTGTTCCAATACCCGCGGGGCGTATGCTGTCACAGTAAAACTGATACCTTCCCGTGGCAGTGTATAGGCCTACACGTCCGTGCACAATCACTTGATCCCCGTTGGCAGGATTGAAAGACGATTTCAGTGTATACTGGCGGAAAAGAACGCAGTCAATCGCGCTATCCTCATCCTTCAGAGAAAAGTACCAGTGACCGCTGACCATGGCCTTGAAATTGCTGACCTGTCCTGTCAGTCTGACGCTCTGCAGCAGAGGATCCATGCGCAGGCTGTCAGCTACATAGCTGTTCAGTGCGCTGACTGTCAGAATACCCGCAGGTTGATCATTCATTCAGCGACCTTTCTGCCGCCTCAAGTGTGTTCATCAGCAGCATGGCAATGGTCATCGGGCCAACACCGCCCGGAACAGGGGTCAGCCATCCGGCAATCTCCTGAACCGCTGCATAATCGACATCTCCGCAAACCTTGCCATCCACCCTGTTGATGCCTACATCAATGACAGCAGCTCCCGTTTTGACCATATCCGCTGTGACAAAGCCCGGTTTGCCGATCGCGCTGATCAGGATATCCGCGCGCCGTGTATGTGAGCGAAGATCGGCTGTTCTAGAATGACAAATTGTCACGGTGCAGTTGCGCTGCAGCAGCATCAGGGCCATCGGTTTGCCCACAATGTTCGATCTGCCAATGACAACCGCTTCCTTGCCCTCCAACTCCACTCCAGCGATATCGAGCAAATGCATCACACCTTTGGGCGTACATGGGGATACTGTATTCTGTCCCGCCAGGAGCCGCCCCGCGTTGACCGGGTGAAAGCCGTCGACATCTTTTTCAGGCGAGATGACTGCCAGCGCCTTCTCCTCGTTGAGGTGGCGCGGCAGCGGAAGCTGGATCAATACGCCATGAATCTCAGGATCTTCGTTCAGCTCTCTGATGCGTTCTTCCAATTCATCCTGTGTGGTCTCAGCCGGCAGGATGATTGTCTCGGAATGCATTCCGGCTTTTTGACAGGCAATGCCCTTGTTGCGCACATAAATCTGGCTCGCCGGATCTTCACCAACCAGCACCACAGCCAGTCCGGGCGTGATGCCTTTGGTATTCTTCAGTTCACTGACTCTCTCGGCAATTCTCTCGCGCAGCGCAAGCGCCGCTGCTTTTCCATCAATTATCCTGGCAGCCATCCTGACCTCCCGGCATCTCGGCAGCAGTATGTTCCTGCGCCTGTACTTCTTTCTTCCATTCCGCCATGCCGATCAGCGCAACGCCGACCGCATTGTCGCCGGAATACTCCGGCTGTCCAAAGCAAAGGTGCAACGTGGTCGTTCTCCTTGCTGTGCGTTCCCGCAGCAGCTTTCTGAACAGCGGCGAGGATGCGACGCCGCCTGCAATCAGCGCCTGATGAATCTCTGTTTCCTTCTCTGCGGCAGTCAGCATGCGGCTGACTGTTCTCGCCAGCAGATCGTAGACTTCACAGGCGATATCCTGTGGCTTCTCTCCATCATGGATCCATCTGGCAATTTGCGCTTCAGCACCTGAAAAATGGCAGCTCAATCCTCTGCGATTCATGCTGACCGGCAGCCTGGCAGAACTGCTGCCCTGCAGAGCAAGCTCTTCCAGATGCGGTCCGCTTGGAAACGGCAGTCCCAGCGCCACGCCGCATCTGTCCACCAGCTGTCCGGCATGCAGGTCCATACTGCCGCCCAGCAGCGTCAGTTCTTTTCCCCTCACACTGAGCAGCTCCGTTGTGCCGCCGGAGAGGTGGAGGGCAAGGTGATCGCCCGGCTTGATGCCGCTGTGCAGCCGGGCCGCAGCTAGGTGCCCCCGTTGATGCGTGGTCATATAGCACGGTACGTGGAGCGCCGCAGCCATTGCCTCCGCAACGGTTCGCCCCACCTGAAAAACCGGCATGTATGAATCAGCGGCATCCCGCGGTGCAGAGGATGCCGCTACAGCCAGAATTTCCTGCGGGCCGCACCGGGCAATGGCATCACTGACAAGCAAGGGCAGCTGTTTGATATGGGCAAAAACCGCATCACTCTGGCGAAGCCCTCTTTCGCCCTGCCGCACAGGCAGCAGCCGCCGGCATGACGCAAGCACTTCCCCTGTATCAGATACAGCCGCGCAGGAAGTCGTATAGCAGCTTGTGTCGATTCCGACAACAACGCTCATTGCTCAGTGCTTCCTTCCCACTGTCGCAGTATGGTTCCCAGAACACCATTGATGAAGCGTCCGCTTCCCTCATCAGAATACGTATTAGCGAGTTCTACCGCTTCATTGATTGCCACCGGTCCCGGAACTTCTTTTTCGAACATGATCTCCCAGGCCGCCAAGCGCAGTATGGTCAGATCCACCTTCGGCATCCTGTCGACAGCCCAGTTTTTGCTGGCTCCCGCAATGGTTTCATCCAGCTCATCCAGATGGCTGAGCACGCCAAGCAGCACCGCCTGTATCCAGGCCTTTTCCTCAACAGTCGGTTCAGAAGCATCACTTGTCTGCTCCGCTGACAGTTCCTCATAAATCATGCGAAGCGTTTCTTCGCCACCCTGTCCTCCGGCCATCTTTTCGAATATCAGCTGCATAGCCGCTGTTCTCGCCTGAGATCTTGCCATCACGCCACCCCGTTTGTTTTGCCTGTGTGTTGTATATCGCTGCTACTAAAGCTGCTCGCTGTCTGTGAGAAAATGCCTCAAGTCATCGGTTCCGTGTCGGCTGCAAGCGCATCTTCACCATGCAACTTGCCGTCGGTATTTACGCACTCTGCCGCAGCTTCGTCCGAACTGCCAGATGCAACAGATGCCTGAGCGTCCTGCAAGCCTGCATTCTCAGGCGCATGAAGAGCGTTTTCTGCATGAGCCGGCTCTTTTTCTTCCTTGTCTGTCTGTCCCTTCGGCTGCTCACAGGCGCTTGGCACCGGAGCGGGTGATCCCGCGCTTTCCGGGAGAGCCGCACCGGCAGTCAACTGGCTCGGCTTGGCAACGGCAAAGCGGGAAGCGCTCTCAGCTGTTGACATGCTGTCCACCTGAACACGGACTTCCTTTACGTCCACTCCCGAGCAGGCTGTCACATACGCCTTGATCTGCTTCTGCAGTTCCTCCGTCACAAGCGGGATACTCACGCCGGCGGGAACGCTCGCCCGCAGCAGAATCACGAGTCCATCTCGGTGATTTTCGATGCCAGTTGTATTTACCCTGATGTCATCTGTGCGATTGAGACACTTTTGAACAAGCCCGTCCAGTGTTTTGATGGATATGGACAATTCTCCGCCATCCACCCGCTGCACCACGAAGCTCTTCCTTTTATGGTCTCTGCGGAAGCAGAGCAGCACTAGCGCTATGCCAAACAGCAGCAGCAAAAGCACCGCAATGATGACAATGAGTCGGTTGCGAATGCTGTCGTTTGACAGGATGCCGCTAACCTTAATGGTAACCGGCACGCCAAAGAAGGTTTCGGCAGTCAGCAGACCTGCCATCAGCAGGAGAATCAGCCCTGACACTGCACAAAGAATACGGTCAAAAATGCGGCGTTTCATTGCTCGGCTCCTTGAATGCTACAGGATGTGCGCACAGCAGCCTCATTGCTCCGCTGCTGTCTCAGCCGGTTGTTCAGGCGCGGTCTCTTCCGCAGCTTCTTCCCTGGTGTCGGCGATTCTGACATTATCATCTTCGGTTTCCGCGGTAGGAAGCTTTGCATTTTTTGCGCCAGCGTTCAGCGCGCTGTTTTCCTTCTCGAAGCTGACGCCCTGCACATGTACGTCCACCCGCACACAGTGCAGCCCGGTCATGGATTCCACAGCCTTTCTCACGTTCTCCTGCACTTCACCGGCCACCTTTTGGATCGGGCGTCCATATTCAATGTTCAGGTAGATTTCACAGCTGACCTCTTCGGGACCCACTTCAACCTTGATGCCCTTGGTGAGGTTCTTGTTCTTGCCGATTTTTCCCCCGGAGGGAATCGAAACCATACCTGCGATACCTTCGATCTCGTTGGCTGCTACCCCGGCGATTGTCGCCACCACCTCATTGGCATAGGTGATGCTCGATCCAGGCTCAGCCTGGGTATCAATGTTGACTGCCTTCGGCAGATTTTCTTTCTTCGGCTTGGCCATAACGCACCTCCGCTGTGTCGTTCAGGGTTCTCCCTGACAATACAAATAAGCCCTTTATCAGGCACATGTACAGTATAACAGATTTTATGGTTGTTGGCAATACAGCTCTTTACTGTTTCCTTTATCCGTTCAGGTTCCAAGCCGTTAGTACAGGTAGTGAGTCGGTTGTAAGCTTCCGGTCTCCGTTTGGTTCGAGGCGGATGGCATGCCGAAAGCCTGTCAGCGTATACTTGTACGCTCATCGTCACAATAGCAGGCTGCCGAATGATGTCCAAAAGAAAACCCGCACAGTGCTGCGGCTTGCCCGACGCGATTACCTCTGTCTGCCTCAGCTCTTCCATGTTATTCAGGAAGATGTGCAGCGCTACAGGGTCTGCGCTCGTTTCGGCCGCTCTCTGTGCGGTGTTGTTCCTATTATTATCCTTTGGCTGATTCGCTGATCAGTTCATCCATGCTGTATTCCCCGGCCGGCTTGCCGATCAGGAAGGCAGCGGCGCGCAATGCGCCGATTGCAAAAACGCTGCGATTCTCCGCGGAATGACTGATGCGTATGCGTTCCATCGGCCCGAAAAAGCATACCTCGTGCTCTCCGGCCACTGTGCCGCCCCGCAGCGCGTGGACTCCGATTTCGCGGGCTGTGCGTTTGCAGCTCGGACCGCTTCGCCCATAAACAGCCTGCATGTCATCCCCGGCTGCCTTTTTAACAGCATCCAGCAGCATCAGTGCCGTGCCGCTTGGCGCATCGACCTTCTGGTTGTGATGCGCCTCCACAATTTCAATATCAAAGGCTGGCCCCAGCGTCCTCACTGCCTCGCTGATCAGTCGGCGAAGCAGCGCCACACCGATGCTCATATTGGCTGACCGGAAGATGGGAATGATCTCAGCTGCCCGGTGAATCTCCTGCAGCTGGGCATCGGTATAGCCCGTAGTCGCAAGCACCGCAGGAATCCTGTTTTCCATCGCAAAGGCAAGCAGAGAAGACAGCAGCTCGGGTTTGGAGAAGTCTATCAGCACATCAGGGCGCTTCGACACGTGGCTGAAGTCCGGATACACAGGAAACGGAAGGTCAGCTGGCAGCGTATCGATGCCGGCAAGCACATCAACACCCGCCTGCTTTGCCTGCTCCGCGACCGCACGCCCCATACGTCCGGCCGCGCCGCAGATCAGCACGGAAAAGCCTGGCATCATATTCCCCCTTTATGCAGTAAGACCGGTCTGCTTCATGATCTCATACAGCTTCACCCGGTTAGCCGGCTGCATGGGTACAAGTGGAAGCCGCAGCTCGTCCTCACACTTGCCCAGACGATTCATTGCCGCCTTCACAGGGATCGGACTGGTTTCACAGAACAACGCATTGATCAGCGGCATCAGGCGAAGCTGCTCTCCGGCTGCCTCCTCCATGCGGCCTTCGAGCGCGGCATGGGTCATACGGACGGTCTCCTTCGGCGCCACATTGCTCAGAACAGAGATGACCCCTTTGAAACCGCAGGCCATCAAGGGCACAATCAGGTCGTCGTTGCCGGAATAGAACACCGCATCCGCACCAACCAGCCTCAGCTTTTCCAGGCTCTGGCCCACATCGGACGAGGCCTCCTTAACTGCCACAATGTTCGGATGCCTGCAGATCTCTGCCAGGGAAGCAGGCCCGATGTTAATGCCGGTGCGGGATGGAACATTGTAAACATAAACTGGCAGAGTGGCCGCGTCAGCAATGGCGTGGAAGTGTGCTACCAGGCCCTCCTGGCTGGTTTTGTTGTAGTAAGGTGTGACCACCAGCTGCGCGTCCGCGCCAAATTCCTTTGACATGCGGGCAGCCTCCACCGCCTCGCGAGTGCAGTTGCTGCCAGTGCCGGCAATCACAGGCACACGGCCATGGGCCACCTCTACCACACGGCGGATCACGGCAAGGTGCTCTTCCCATGTCATTGTGGCAGGCTCGCCGGTAGTGCCGGCGGCAACAAGCGCATCCACGCCGGCCTCAATCTGGCTTTCCACCAGCGCATCCAGTGCAGGATAATCCACCTCGTTATTGCGGAAGGGCGTAATCAGCGCTGTACCGCAGCCATAGAATAAAGCGCTCATGCGTTGTACCTCCTGTCAAATCCAGCCATTGGCACAGAGCAGTTCTGCAGTGAGGATGCCGCCGCCTGCCGCACCGCGGACTGTGTTATGACTCAGGCACACAAAGCGGTAGTCAAACAGCTTGTCTTCCCTGAGCCGTCCGATGGAAACTCCGTAACCGCCCTGGAAATCGCGGTCGAGTCTGGTCTGCGGGCGTGACGGGTCTTCAAAATACTGCAGGAAGGGCTTTGGCGCGTTGGGCAGGCAGAGGCGCTGCGCCTCTGTCTCAAAGTTGGCCCAGCGGGCGAGGATTTCTTCCCTGGACGGCTTTTTGCTGAAGGAAACGGAGACCGCCGCCATATGGCCGTCGGAAGTGGCCACCCGTAGGCACTGCGCGCTGATTATGGGCTTCTCGGCATTGACGATCACGCCGTTCTCCACATGGCCCCAGATCTTCAGCGGCTCATTCTCGCTCTTTTCGTCCTCACCGCCGATATAGGGTATGACATTATCTACCATTTCTGGCCATGTGCGGAAGGTTTTGCCTGCGCCGCTGATTGCCTGATAGGTGCATACGCTGACCTTCTCCAGACCAAAGTCCCTCAAAGGGGTCAGCGCCGGTACATAGCTCTGGATTGAACAGTTGGGCTTCACGGCAATAAAGCCGCGCTTCGTGCCAAGCCGCCTGCGCTGAGTCGGAATCACTTCCATGTGGCTGGCATTCAGCTCAGGGATGATCATCGGCACATCCTCAAGGCCTCGGCATGCGCTGTTGTTGCTCACCACAGGCACCTCAAGCCTTGCATAGCTCTCCTCCATGGCGCGGATCTCGTCCTTTTTCATGTTGACCGCGCAGAAAACAAAATCGACCTGTTCAGCGATCTTTTCCTTGTCCGCCTCAGCGTCCATCACTGTCATGGAAGCCACATCCTGCGGAATGGGGCAGTCAAACGCCCAGCGGTTGCCGACAGCTTCAGAATACTTTTTGCCTGCCGATGAAGCAGACGCAGCCAGCAGCTGAATATGAAACCATGGATGATTCTGCAAAAGCAGAATAAAGCGCTGCCCCACCATACCGGTGGCGCCAATGATGCCAATTCTGTATTGTTTCATGGTTTGCCCTCCGTTTCATAAAAGAAAAACACAGGTGTTGGCCTGTGGTCTGGCAGGGGACAGATGCCGCCCTTTCCGCCACAGCACACCGCCGACATTGCCGGCGCAGTCGGCAGTCTGTTTGACTGCCGCCCAAGGGAGAATCCGCGCAGATTTTCCCTTTCGGCGTGGTTCCCTTTTGCCCGGCTTCTCCGAAGAGCGCTCTTCTCAGCCGGGGTACTCATGCGCCACGCGCCTCTGCTCGCGTGAGTGCAGTTTAGCATGATTGATATGGGTTGTCAACACCTTTGGCAAAAAGCCTTCGTCCGTCGTTGTGCGGGAAGGATTCCTGAGATGAAGTGCATCAGTCACAGGGTCCGCCTTATAAACTGCCCGGGTGCAGTGAGTACCAGGCTTCACCGGAGTGCTTCACGACTTTTCACACTATCGCGACACGCGGATGCACGCAAAAGTCATGGGGAACCAGCAGGAGAAAAGCCAGGCGGCTGCAGGCTCCATCCCGCAGCACCCGGCTCAAAATATAGTGGCCTGCTATCACAATCCGTCCATGCCCGCCGGCACAGCTCAAATTCTCTTCGCCAGCACCTCGGGGTTGGCCGCATACAACAGCGCTGTTTCCCGCGTGATGCGCTTCTCCCGTACCAGTCGCATCAGTTCGGCATCCATTGAGATCATCGTCTTGTCACTGCCGCCAAAAATCACGTTGTCGATCTGGTGTGTGCGCCCGTCACGAATCATATTCTGAATTGCCGGATTGACTGTCATCAGTTCAAACACCGGAATTCGCGCTCCGTCCACCGTGGGCACAAGGTGCTGCGAAACGACCGCCTTCAGCACCATGGACAGCTGTATCCTGATCTGTGCCTGCTGCTCGGCAGGGAAGGTATCAATTACACGGTCCACTGTTTTCGCCGCGCCAATGGTATGCAGTGAGGAGAGCAGCAAGTGCCCCGTTTCTGCAGCAGTGATCGCTGTGCGTATCGTATCCAGATCGCGCATCTCGCCCAGCATCACCACATCCGGCGCCTGCCGCAGCGCGGCGCGCAGGGCACGGGCAAAGGTTGCCGCGTCATTCGGCACTTCCCGCTGAGAAACCAGGCTGAGCTTATGCTGATGCAGATACTCTATGGGATCCTCTATGGTGACGATGTGCGCGTGCCGTTCCTGATTGATTCTGTCCACCACGCAGGCCAGCGTTGTGCTTTTTCCGCTGCCAGCCGGTCCGGTTACCAGCACCATGCCGCTGCGCAGGCGGCTCAGCGCCAGCACAGCCTGCGGGATGTGCATTTTTTCAGGGTCAGGCAGATCAAAGTTGACAATACGGCAGATACACGCTATCGTTCCGCGCTGCTTATAGGCGTTGCAGCGGAAACGGCTGACTTCCTGTATGGCGAAAGAGAAGTCATCATCTCCCTCCGCGGTCAGGATGTCGAAATCTCTGTGCGCCAGCTCATACATGGCACGCACAAGCTCCTCTGTATCTTTGGGGGAGAGCCTTGTCTCTGTCAGTTTCTGCATGGTGCTGTTGACCTTGACAGACAGGCCGGCGCCCGGAATAATGAAGATGTCTGATCCGCCCAGGTCGACAGCCTTGCGAAGGTATTCTGTCAGTTCCATGTTTCCTCCGTCTGTGCATAAAGATTGTGCCGCAGCCACAGCGTGCGTGTCATTTCTCCCAGCGGCTGCATGGTCAGGGCACAGTCCAACTCCCGCGCGCCGTCGGTTTCCACCCAGTTCAGTGTTTCTTCATCCAGTTCGATCTCGTCCGGCAGGCGCTGTGCCACAGCCCGAAGATACTCTTCCTGATTGACTGCGCCTTCCGCACATTCTGCCAGTATCCCGTCAATTTCTGCGCGGCGCTCTTCCGCCTTAGCCTGCAGGCTGTATACTGATTCAATCACCTGCACTGACCGTCTCGACAGTCTCAGGTCATTGCTGCTGGCCAGCAGTGAGAGCATCGCCAATACAGACAAGCTGAGTACCACAAAAATGAGGATCAACGAGGATGCGCCCGGACCCAGACTGATGCTGCTTTTCTTTTTCATTGCCGCACCTCCTCATATCTGGCGCACGGCAAGCTGATCAGCGTCTCTTCTCCGTCCGTGACAGTCAAATCCCCCTGCCTAAGCTGCCCTGCGGCCCCTGTTTCAGTGTTCTGTGTCAGTATTGCGCTGAAACGCTCTCCACTGTAAACCCAGCTTTCTCCATTCGCGGCAAAGCCGAGAGTGGTGAGAGCCTCGTCCGGATTATCTGCTGCATAGAGCCGGTCCGCCACGTTCTGCGCCCAGTTGGCCGCTTCTGCAAGCTTTGCGGCCCTGTCACTCTGAAGCCTGGCTGCCGCAAATACCTGCAGCAGAACAGAAGCAGCAAGCATAAAGAACAGCACCACTATCAGCAGTTCAACGAGGAGCGCATTGCTGTGATGATTTGATCTCATGTGTCCACCTCTCCACCAGCGTACAGCGCCACGTTTGTTTCGACAGTTTCTCCGCCGGAGCGCACCTCAACTGTCAGCAGCCCATCCTGTATCGAAGCTTTCATTTCTTCAGCTGCGCAGACCACTTCACCCGCATCGGCGTAGAAAGGTTCTGACGCTTCTGTAAACCATTCGCGCAGATACCCATCCCAAATGTAAATCCGGGTGACATAGGCTTCATCATCATAGGCATTGTACAGCGCGATGGTATCAACCTGTACCTGCTGTTCACTGTCATCCTCGTTTGTGATCAGCGCATCCACGCGTTCGATCCGCAGCGAGCCTGTTTCATCGTCCGCGCGGACAATGGAGCGCAGGTAAGAGGAGCAGATGCGCGCCGTGTTGTGTGTGCTGTTCCGTTCCACGGTGCCGCGGTAGGCTCTTGCCCCCAGCAGCACCATCACTGTTGAGAGCACAGCAAAAACACCCAGCAGAAGAAACACGAAAACCCCTGATATGAGATGGGTAGGAGCCTTTTCCTTCATGGCAGCACCTGCCCCCTCTCCGTCACGTAAATATCCGGTATGCGGTTTGATGCAAATGCTTCATAGGTCACAAAGTATCGGCTCTCATCGTACGCCAGTTGATAGTGATCCCGCAAATAATCAACGCTGTCCGGGTAGGCGCCTTCCACTGCATAGCACGTCACCGCGGCATTACGGATCGCGTCGCGGACGATATCCGCCTCAGCCGTGGAATGCGCACGGTCAATGCGCCCAACAAGGACAACCGCCAGCACCAATACACAGGCAACGATGGCGAGCTTGAAGAAATCACTTCTGCTCATATGGCGCCTCCTGACTTACAGGCTGGTGAGTATTCCTGCCATCGGCAGCATCACAGACAGCAGCACCGCGCCAATGACCACTGACAGCAGCGCAACCAGTGTCGGCTCGATAATGCCCACGAGGCGTGTGATATCGCTCTCCACCTGTTCTTCATACAGTTCGCTCAGCTTGCCGAGCACCTGGTCCTCGTGACCTGTTGCGGAGCCCATCTTAATCATCCGGTTGTGCAGCTCGTCAAACAGCTGTGTATCCGCAACCGCATCTGCGAAGGCTTTTCCTTCCTCCAGCCCTTCACTGATGCGCTGCACTTTTGCGGCAGCGCTCCTGTCCGACATCACTTTTCCCGTCATCTCCAGCGCCTCTCCAGTGGGGAAGCCGGAGGAGAGCATCATGCTCAGAACAGAAGAAACGCGGGACGCGGAGAGCTTTTTATCCAGACTGCTGATCGACGGAAAGACCTTCCGCAGGAAACCAAGCACCTGCTCACGCTTACCAGTTCGGCTCAGCACCGCAAATACCAGCACGGCAATAACAAGCACCGCCACGGCAGCCAGCACGATCCAGCCCACCACCGAGCCCAGGCGCATCATGGCAGCCCCGGTTTCGTTCATGCCAACGCCCATTGAATTGAGAACGCGCTGGAACACCGGCAGTACCTTCCACAGCAGGATCAGCACGATCAGCACCAGCAGGACCCCGAGCACCAGCGGATAGGTCACCGCACCGACCACTGAAGAGCGGATACGGTCTTCTCTTGCATAATAGTTCTCCAGTCCGCGCATTACCCTGTCCAGCTGCCCGGACCGCTCACCGATGCCTACCATTTCGACCAGATAGGAAGGCCAGCGCGGATCATCCTTCAGCGCGTCATACAGGTTGCCCTTTTCATTCACCCCGCGGCTCGCTGCCTGATACATGTCTGCATTCTCCGAGTGGCGATCAGCCCCGGCCAGCGTTTCCATGCCGTCATACAGCGGCAGGCCAGCCTCCACAATCAGCGCTACCTGGCCGCAGAAGGTGCTCAGCTCCGCAGCAGAGATTCCCGTCTTCCTTTTGCTCATGATATCCCGTCCTCCAGTTTCATTAGTCGAACAGTCTCAGTAGTATCTCTCCATGGAATACTTTTTGACAGGGTTGATGGCGCTGAGTGCCGCTGTCGGGTCGAAGAACACCTCTTCCTTGCCGATATACGTCATTACCCAGGCGTGATACTGCCTGTCCGCGTAGCCGATGATCAGTTTTGAAGGGATGCCCTGTGTCCTGAGCATTGCCACCATGATGGCGGACAGATCCTGACAGACACCCATATGCTTTTTATAGCTGCCGTCTATATCCGGCAGTGTGCCTGCTTTGATGTTCAACGCTTTGATATAGTCATACACAAAGGAGGTTGACATGAAATTGCACACCAGTTCATATGCTTTCTTTTCGTCCTGTTCGGCACAAAGTGTGTCTGAATACAGCACGCATTCGGACTTTTTTGTGTAATTGACATATTGGTTCGGCACAAGGAACGGCGCATGCTTGTTCTTCAGCTTCACATTCAGCGACACAGAGCCCTCTGTGGCGTATTTTTTGCCGGAAACATTGATGTACAGCGATACTTCGTATTTGCCGTCGCCCAGCTGCAGAGGGAACAGTTCAAATTCACCGTTTCCGTTCAGGTCATATGTCAGCGTCTGGCCGTCCTTGACCACGCGGAGCTTTACTTTTTTATTTGTCTTCGACTTGACTGAAGCAAAAAAATAGCCGTTCGCAGTTCCTGTGGCATCAATTTGCAGTTTACCGTTTTTCTTGTCCGCACTGCCTGCCTTCGGCCATTTGGCTGATTTGCTGTCAGCAAAGGCTTCCGGCGTCAGGCAAAGCAGCAAACCCAGCACCAAAAACAGCAGCAGTATCGCACCCCTGCGCTGTTTTCTCATTCCGCATTCCCCCTTTGCTGCCGTCCGCTTTCTATTCAGGCGCTCAGCGAGAGTGCTATGCTTCATTGATCATCTCCTGGAGCTGCCGCATGGCTGCTTCCGCACGCAATGTGAGTTCTGAATAATCCGCCTGCGTTCGCGCCCGCAGCAGCTCTGTCAGTTCTGAAACCGGTTCCAACGCCGGTGTGAGGGCCAGATTCGCGAGTACCCCCTTCAGCGCGTGCGCAGCCTCAAAGGCCGTATCCAGGTCATCACGCGCCAATGCCTCCTTCAGCTTTTGCATAGAGGCGTCCTGCTGCATCTTCTTCACAAGCATCAGATAGAAGGTTTCATTGTTCATGCAGCGGGCGACGCCCTCCTCAGTGTGTGCTCCCCACTGGCTGAGTTTTTGAACTGTCAGCATAGTATCCTCCCCGTCGTATAGCGCAGCCCTGATAGCGTCCGCAGATGCTTCGAAAGACTGAAAAGCAATTGTTATTCTTGAGGAATAGAAGAGTGCCTCTGGTCTTCTCTTTCACTGTAGATTGCGCAATGACCTCGGCCGGAGTTTTTAACGCGGTACAGCGCTGTGTCCGCAGCAAGGAAAAGGTCTCCCTGCGGACGCTCTCTGTCAGAAAAGGCAATGCCGACGCTGAGGCTGAAGCTGGGCAGGCCGTCCTCCTGCTTCTGCAGCTTTTCGTTTATGCGCATCAGTTTGCCCTGTACCAGCTCTGCCAGTGATGAGTTTGCATGCATCATCAGCACCGCAAACTCGTCACCGCCGATGCGGCACACATAGTCCTCCGAGCGGAAGCTTTTTGTCAGCAGCTCCGCCACACGCTTCAGCACCCTGTCGCCCACGCTGTGTCCGTAGGTGTCGTTGATGCTTTTGAAGCCATCAACATCCGCGACAATCAGCGCTACATTGGTCTGATTGCACTCTGCATAAGCTTTTTCATAAGCCTTGCGGTTATATATACCGGTCAGCGGATCATGAGTGGCTTCGTAGGAAAGCTGGTTATGCCTCTGCCTGGTGTGCTCAAACATTTCATTATAGCTGTGCGCCAGAAAACGCACCTCATAGCACCCTTCTGTCGGCATGTGCTTCGATTCCCGAATGGAGCGGATGCCGCGCTGCAGTGGTCTAATGAGCAGCAGGGAAGTGCACAGCACGAGGGCCAACACCACCAGGAGCATCACAACAGCCAGTACTTCCTGTCGCTTCAAAAGGCTGCTCAGTTCCTCTGAAGATGTCACCTGAAGCCTTCGTGTGTGCTCAACCAGGCTCTGCGTACACGCGTTTACATTCCGGTAGATCTCTTCCTTGGCCGCCTGATAATCCTCACCGTAAACAAGGTTTTCCGAAGCCTGCCGCAGCTGCCCGGCGGTATAAGCTTTCTCTTCTTTGGACAATTCCAGCGCCCTGATGCTCTCAGGATACTCTGAAAGGTCGTATTTCTCCGCCTCAGCCTTCAGCCGCATGGCATGAAACTCCACCAGCTCCAGCTCTCTTGATGCGGCCATGGCCTGTTCGAGATAAAGCAACGCTTCCTTATCCGCTAAAATTGCCCTGATCTTCTCTATGGCACGATCCCGCCGCCTGCTGACATCCTTTTCCTCGAAAAATGCCGTCACAAAGCGCGGATCACCTGTGACAGAGAACATTCTTGCCTGTGTGGTCAGGTAATCGCTGGCTTCCTTCATATCAGAGGCTGCCTGGAGCGCTGTGAGATAGTGCTCGGTATCCACCACCAGCCACTGATAGCTCTGAATGGATTGCAGCGCCGATAAAAACAGGAGGGCAGCGGCTGCCAGCGCTACCACAATCATTGCTATATTCATGCGACTGACACGAATGCCGGATATCGCATTGCTGCTGTCATCACTCATCGAAGGCTTCTCACCTCCTGTAGCCCTGAACGGGACCATTGTGTCTTTCAATGATGGAGTATAGCACAGGTTTGGGCTTACTTCAAGGAATAAACTTCTTCGTAGGGTTCTCCCTGTGACTGACTTGCATCGTCCTCCAGCCACATGGCATCAATCCGGCCCAACTGGATATACCTGTTATTTATGAGCATGTCTTTTTCCGCAAGGCGCAGCTTTTTGACTGTCCCGGTGATCAGCCTGTATTCTCCGTGGCCGTCCTCTCCACGGGGAATGAAAACCTCTGCTGTCACGCACGGTGCAGTCCCATCGTTCAGCCGCCTTTGTACTTCAAGCAGCTGCCTGTTGAGCTCCTCTTTCTCTTCCTGTGCTGTTTCTCTGCGCTTCTGCCAGACAACAGACACCTCATCAATCTGATCTTCAAAGCCGTTCAGCGCAGCAAACGGCATAAACTGCTTGGCTCTTTGCCCGCGCGGCATCGGCTTCCGGCCAGCCAGAACAGGTTTCGCCAAATGCAGTATGTCATTGTAATCACTCATTTAAAGCTTTTCACCCGCGGCGTGCCCGCCGATCTGCGCATTGCGTTCTCTGGCGGTCGCTCCCTCCTGATAATTCATTCCGCGCAATATGGCATTCTGTCCAAATCGGCCTTTGATTTGAAGCAGTGCCTTCTGTATTGTTTCTTCTCTTTCTCTTTCGGCAAGCGATCGCGCTTCTGCGTCCGCGTCACTGAACATATCCAGCTGCTTTTCCCGCCTGAGCGCAGTGTCCTTTGTATCGGCCTCAAACACGAGATAGAGGCGGCGGACAGGATGCTCCGGATTAACTGTTTCCTCAAACAGTTGCGCCGCAGCATCCATCAGCACTGTCGAAGAAGAAGTAAAAAGGCGTTCCCCAGCGGCATCCACCAGCGGGAGCGCACCATTGACCGGTCTGGGAATGATCGACCCATAACGCTCAATGGCGTCTTTTTTTGTTTCGTCCGTTTTTTCATACACCGCCGTCAGCATGACAGCATCCGCGAGCAGCCCTCTCTTCACAAGCTCTAGGGAAAGACCGTCAGCCATTTCCCGCAATGCTGTTTTCGCCTGTTCGAAGGGGTAGGGTCCAGGCAGGACCTGCCCCGCCGATACGGAAGAGCGCCTCGGCGGGAATGCCTTGATATCGGCAATCGTGCAGCTTTCCTCGCCCCAAGCATGATCGATCAGCAATTCCGCATCAATTCCGAATTCCTTGAACAGGGAATCAGGGGCTGAAAGGCTGCGCCGCGCAAGGTCGCCCATTGTGAATATGCCCATTTTCTCCAGGCGCTTTGCGGTCCCGTTCCCCACACGCCAAAACCTGGTCAGCGGCCGATAGGCCCACAGCTTTTCGCGGTAGCTCATCTCGTCCAATTCCGCAATGCGTACCCCGTCCCTGTCAGCCTCCACATGCTTTGCAACAATGTCCATCGCGACTTTCGCCAGGTAAAGGTTGGTTCCGATTCCCGCCGTCGCAGTTATGCCTGTTTCAGCCAGTATCTCGCGAATCAGGCGGAGCACAAAGGCGTGCGCATCCAGGTTATTCAGCTTCAGATAAGGAGACAGGTTCACAAACACTTCATCAATGGAGTAAACATGTATATCTTCCGGCGAGAAATATTTCAGATAGACCTTTTTATAAATCTGCGCGGAACAGTCCATGTAGCGCTTCATCCGAGGTGGTGCTACGATGTATGTGAGTTCTTTTCCGGTTTTTGCCCGGACTTCTCTGGCCTTCTCTGTCACATCAAACAGGCGGCATCGGCCGGGAAGGCCGTATTGCTTCAGCGCAGGAGAGACGGCAAGGCAGATGGTCTTTTCGGTGCGGCTTTCATCTGCGACAACAAGAAGCGCGGTCAGCGGATCAAGCCCGCGGTCCACGCATTCCACAGAGGCATAGAACGACTTGAGGTCAATCGCCGCATACAATTGCCGCAAAAAGGCACCTCCCCGCCGAAAAACGATCAGTAGATTCGGGTGATTTCTCCCGCGATGCCCCATTGTTCCCGGAACGCGTCCAGATCATGCGCTGTCCGGATAAGCTGCACATCCACAAACTGACCGGTCTTCAGATTCCTGAACCCGGCCACCTGCTCTCCTGTACAGATGGAGCAGCGGATGACCGGCTCCTTCTCTGCGGTATCGTATCTGGGTCCTTGAATAGGATTTGCTTTGGGTTTCAACAGCCTTTGCAGTTTTTCCAGCATGATCGCTTTGCAGGCTTCAGGCGCCTGCCTGCCTTGTCTTTATCCTGCACGTCATATGAGCACAGCGGAGCACATGGCGAGGGATCGCAGGCTGCCGCGGCACAGCATCCACTGCGGCTTGCGCATCGGTTGCGGGAGCCCTCCTTATGCAGCGCATTGCTTCTGTAATCAATGCAATTATAAAGCCGTTTCCATACTCCGTCAAGTGGATTGCTCTGCCGTAATGAATGTCAGCTGTCCGAATTTTCACGCCCATACTCTTGCATGAATCCTCTGAATGAGATACAATAATGCCGTCCCCTCGTTCGGGGACAGAGTAATACCGGAACAGGAGATTTTAACATGCTTGAGTATAAGTTCGACACGCAGCTGCTCATCGAAGGACACGACCTGGATGAGGATGTCATCAACGACTACATCACCCAGCATTTTAAGGGTGACTGTCTTCTGGCGGTGGGTGACGATGAGCTGATCAAGATCCACTTCCACACCAATGAGCCCTGGCAGGTGCTGGAGTACTGTTCAAGCCTCGGTGAAATTTACGATATTGTGGTTGAAAACATGGAGCGACAGGAACAGGGGCTCAAAGGCTGAAGGCAAAGCAGGTGCAAGCCTGCTTTCTTTGCATTTTCGACAATTGTATACAAAGGAGGCCATCGCATGAAGAAAAGCGTGCGGCGATTTGCCGCGATCAGTGTCGTTCTTTGCCTTTTCCTGTGCCCCGCCGTCCTTTCAGCGGCTGAAGGCGCTGTGTACACAAGCCTTTACAGTGCGCAGGTCGGCGATACCGTACTGTTTGGCCGGTTCGAGCAGGAAAGCTGGGACAAACCTGCGGACACGCAGAACCCCATCGAATGGATTGTGATGGCGCTGGATGGCAGCAAGGCTTATCTGCTCGCCAAGCACGCAGTGGCTGTGCACACCTACCACAATGTGATGGAAACAAATGTTGTTTGGGCGGATGCGCAGCTGAATGAATGGCTGAACAGCACCTTCTTTTATAGGGCCTTCAACCGGCGTGAGCAGGAGATCATGGTGCAGACCACGGTGGAAGGGGAGAACAGCCCCTTCTATCCGCGCACTGCAGCGGGGCGGGCCACAAAGGCATATGTATGGCTGCTGTCGGTCAGCGAATGGGAAAAGTATGTAAAGGGTACCGATTACAATGTATGCTCGCTCACGCCTGACGCATGGAAGGCGCTGCATCTGGATACGACAGAGCAGTTCACCCGCGGGCAGAATGAGTGCTGGTGGTGGCTGCGCAATCCCTGCTACGACAACTCTGAGGCACAGTTTGTATCCTTTGACGGCCATGTAACAGAGCGCGGCCATATGCGTGTGACCGCACAGCACGGCGGGGTGAGGCCTGTCATCTGTGTAGATCTGTCAAAATACTGATTTCATTTAGAAAGAGGGTGTATACCCTGTTTACAATAGGAAATGAAAAAGTAGCGCTTGTAACTGACACCTCATGCGACCTGTCTGAGGAGCAGCTGCGCCAGTACGACATTCGCACTGTTGCGCTGCGCATCGCCACCAGCAGGGGAGAGCTACGGGACCGCCTTGAGATCAATCCGGACAGCCTCTATGCGCTGATGAAGACAGAGCTGCCAAAGACCTCTTTGCCGCTCCCGGAGGATGTTTCTTCCCTCTATCGGAGCCTCGCGGAGGAAGGCTGCACGAGAATACTGCACGTGACCATCTCATCCGGGCTCTCCGGCACCTACAATATGGTACGAATGGTGGCTGCTGATTTTGACACGCTGCAGATCGACGTGGTCGACTCACAGACCCTTTCCTGCGGTCTCGGCCTTCTGGTGCTGGAGGCGGCGGAAGGCCTGCAGCGCGGCGAGACAGTAGACGAGGTAATTGAGCGGGTAAAATATCTGCGCTCCACACAGCTGGGAACCTTCGTCATCCGCACGCTGGAATACTTGCGAAAGGGCGGCCGGATTGGCCTGGTGGAGGGCGTGGTCGGTTCCCTGCTGCAGATCAAGCCTGTGATTTTTGTCAACGACGACGGTGTTTATCAGACACTGGTAAAAGCCAGAGGCTTTACGAAGGCGCTGGACGCCATGTGCGACGAATTCTTCCGCAGGTACGAGGGAAAGCTGGTGCGTGTTGCCATTGTACACGGCAATGCTTACGACGACGCATTGATTCTCCAAAAGAAATTTGAGCAGAGCCTGAATGTAACGACCTCCTTTATCAGCCCCGTCAGCCCCGCGCTGGCGATTCACACGGGAGAGGGACTGCTCGGCGCCATTGTTCAGTACGCTAATTGAGGGAGGATGCAGCACGATGTGGAAGCACGTAAGACTCGGCTTTCTTGCCGGAATGCTGATTACCATGGGCTGTGTGGCTTTTTTGAAGCTGGGTGGGCTGCCGGGTGCCGCTGTCTTCAGTGCCGGCCTCTGGTTTGTGCTGTTCACCGGCGCCGAATTGTTTACAGGCAGGGTAACCTCTCCTGATTACTCAGTTGGAGACAAGCTGTTGATGCTCGTGTACAATGCCCTCGGCGCGCTGTGCACCGGACTGCTTGTGTCCCTTTCTCTGCCAGGGCTTCGTGAAACGGCGATGGATGTGACACAGGGCTATCTGACAGCCCCCTGGTGGGCGCTTCTTTGCCGTTCCTTCATGTGCGGGGTATGTATGTACCTTGCAGTGCAAAAGCTGACAGACAAAGGGCATCTGCCAAACGTGGTCTACGGTGTAATACTGTTTATTGTATCCGGCTATGCGCACTCTATTGCCATTGCCGGCTATGCGGCAATCGCCCTGGATGTGAACGGCCTCTGGCTGGTGCCCCTGTGTGCAGCCGGCAATGCGCTGGGCAGTTATGCAGTCAAAGCGCTGGCCACAGGCCGGCTGTGAGCGAATATAGTCAACATAACATGTGTTGGAGGCCGTCACATGAGTCATCGGGAAGAAGTGATCAAGCGCCTTCGGGGAGCGGGCATACCCTTCGCATACTATGAGCATGAGCCTGTCTATTCCATGGAGGAATGTCTTGCGCTGCCCTGCGCCGAAGCGGATGTGACCTTCTGCAAGAACATACTGCTGTGCAACCGGCAGAAGACCTCTTATTATCTGTATGTAACATTGCCCGGCAAGCCATTTCGGACGGCTCAGGTCAGCAAGCTGCTGGGCGTTTCCAGGCTTTCTTTTGCTGACGCTGAGGACCTGACAGGGCTGCTTGGGCTGTACAGCGGAAGCTTGAGTCCGCTGGCCAAGTGGTTTGACACCGCACAGCATGTGCTGCTGGTGCTGGACAGGGCGATATGCCGGGATGGGAGGATCGCTTTTCATCCCTGTGACAATACGGCAACGGTAATCTTTGATCAGTCGGTTTTTCGGCAGCTCGTTCTGCCACAGTTGGGAAACAGCATCTGGCTTGACACAAACGAGCAATGAGGGGTTTTCAGATGGAGGGTAGCTTGATTAAGGTTGGGATTGTTGGCTGCGGCGGCGTTGCGCAGGTGCACGCAGCTGTGCTGAATGCGATAGGGGAGACCAAACTGTGCGCATGTGCCGACGTGAAGCCGGAGCGCGCAGCCGCCATGGCGGAAAAATATGGCTGCAGGGCTTATACCAGCCTTGAAGAAATGCTTTCTGTGGAGCAGTTGGACGCAGTGCATCTGTGCACACCACACTATCTGCACACACCGATGGCGGAAACGCTCGCCGCGCACGGCATAGCCGTCTTCACAGAAAAGCCGCCGGCAATGAACAGGGCGCAGTGGACGCGCCTGAAGGCGCTTGAGGGCAAAGTGCCGATCGGCATCTGTTTTCAGAACCGCTACAATCAGAATACCGTGTTCATAAAGCAGCTGATTGCAGACGGCACATATGGCCGCGTGCTTGGTGCAAGAGCCTTTGTGACATGGAGCCGGGGTGCCGGTTACTATCAGGACAGTGACTGGCGCGGAAGGTGGGATACCGAGGGCGGCGGTGCGCTGATCAACCAGGCTGTTCACACCCTGGATCTCCTGGTTTGGCTGCTGGGCAGGCCGGACAGGGTGGAAGCAGCGCTGCAGAACCATCACCTGCGCGGCATCATTGAGGTGGAGGACACCGCTGAGATCTATATGGACATCGGCTGCAAGCCGGTACTGTTATACGCCACCACCGCTTACGCGCAGAATTCACCTGTGATGATTGAGTTTGAGCTTGAGAAAGCCACCTTGCGGCTTGAAGACAAATCACTGGAGATCAGAACGCCGGCCGGTGTTGACAGGCATGTGTTCACAGAGCCTGAAACCCTGGGCAAGGGGTACTGGGGGAACGGACATCTTCCCTGCATTTCTGATTTCTACGCAAGCCTGCGCGAGCGCAGAGCGTACCAGAACGACATTGGCTCCGTAGAGAACACCATTGAGGCCCTTGTCAGCATCTATGAGCAGGGAAAAGTCTCTCTCCATTCCTGAGCTGCGCCATGCCACTCAATCCGTCGAACAATGTATGTGTCAGGTATGGTTGCAGATTGTGAAGGATTGCGCCGTCAGCAAATCAACACGCCGCAAACAGTGCACGACGCTTAATCACTTTCAAATGCACTGACGATTGTGCGTATAACCCTTGTAAAACCTTTTGTTTTGTGCTATCATGATGGCAGCAGAAATGCAAATAAAGGAGGTTATCGCCATGAAAAAGCTTCTTCAGGAGTTTAAAGACTTTGCAATGCGGGGCAATGTGGTCGATATGGCTGTCGGTGTCATCATCGGCGGCGCCTTCGGCAGCGTCGTGACTGCCGTGATCGACATTTTCCTCAATCCGATTCTTGAAGCACTGCCCAAAATGGACGGCGGCGGAACCGGCTTCGCCGGAAGTCTGATCAATTTCGTGGGCGTGCTGATCAATTTCATCCTTACTGCACTGGTGCTTTTCATCGTCATCAAGGCAATCAACAAGGCCAAGAGCCTCACCAAGAAGCCTGAAGCGCCTGCCGCTCCCACCACCAAGAAATGCCCCTTCTGCTGCTCCGAGATTGCCATCGAGGCAACACGTTGCCCCAACTGCACCTCTGAGCTGCACTATACGCCTGCGAAGAAGTAATGCAGCCGTCATTGCTGCACAAGTAGCTCGCGGCGTATCAGTGTGGATGGACTCGCAAGTAACGGATGGAAATGGGCCGTTGCTATGCGGGTCCTTCCACTGTTTTGGGCGGACCACGGTTGCTCCGGCTTAAGTAAGAATTGAGGCAGCCGGGAGTATAGATTATTGATACAGGAGGATGGTGCATGGAACGGGAACTGATGATTGACCGTGTGAGAGAGCATCTGGAGAGCAATGGCATCCGCTTCAACTTTGAAGAGGAGCGACAGATCTTCCGCTTTGGGATTACAACGCACAACAAGATTCGGTCCCTCAACATGGTGATCCATTTTACAAGCCAGGAGATGGTGGTGCTCGCCGTATGCCCGCTGGCTGCGGATGTGGCCAGTGCGGATGAGGTGATGAGATACCTGACAATGGCTAACTATGGCTTGCGAAACGGAAATTTTGAGATGGATCTCAATGACGGTGAGGTGCGCTACAAGTCCTATGTCAACACAGAGGGTTATGATGAGCTGCCCGATTGCCAGATCCGGAAGGCGGTAGTGATTCCTGTAGCGATGTTCGACAGGTTTGGCGATGGTCTAGCCGCGCTGCTGATGGGCTTCTCTGACGCAACGACCGAAATGCGGAAAGTGAAGGACGGAGAAAAAGCAAACTGATTCATTTCGCCGACGGGGAACAGCTCCGCCGGCGATTTGTTTTGTCTTGCCATCTTTTGCTCAATTCGAATCACATGATTGACGAGGCTTGAAGATTGTGATATAAATATCATGGCCGAGCTTGGGATAACCCGAGCCCACGCCGAAATCTACTGTGCAACTGGTGGCAGAAAAGAGGTATTCACCACATGGCGAACATTGACTTGACCAAGTATGGCATCACAGGCACCCGGGAGATTGTTTATAATCCCTCCTATGAGCAGCTCTTTCAGGATGAAACAGCGGCTTCGCTGACCGGTTACGAAAAGGGCCAGGTGAGCGAGCTTGGCGCAGTAAACGTAATGACCGGTATTTACACCGGCCGTTCTCCCAAAGACAAATACATTGTAATGGATGAAAACTCCAAAGATACAGTGTGGTGGACAAGCGACAGTTATAAAAACGACAATCACCCCATGACCCAGGAGACCTGGCAGGTAGTCAAGGGCCTTGCCCAGAAGCAGCTCTCCGGCAAAAAGCTGTATGTGGTGGACGCCTTCTGCGGCGCTAACAAGGATACCCGCATGGCTGTGCGCTTCATCATGGAGGTTGCCTGGCAGGCGCATTTTGTGCGCAACATGTTCATCAAGCCCACTGAGGAAGAAGCAGCCGCCTTCACCCCTGATTTCATCGTTTATACCGCCTCCAAAGCCAAGTGTGAGAACTATCAGGAACTCGGCCTGAACAGTGAAACGGTGGTTGCCTTCAACGTCACAAGCCGCGAGCAAGTGATTCTGAACACCTGGTACGGCGGCGAGATGAAGAAGGGCATGTTCTCTATGATGAACTACTATCTGCCCCTGAAGGGCATGGCTTCCATGCACTGCTCCGCCAACACGGACATGCAGGGCGAGAACACTGCCATCTTCTTCGGTCTGTCCGGCACAGGCAAAACGACCCTGTCCACCGACCCCAAGCGTCTGCTCATCGGCGACGACGAACACGGCTGGGATGATCAGGGTGTCTTCAATTTCGAAGGCGGCTGCTATGCCAAGGTCATCAACCTGGATAAGGATTCCGAGCCCGATATCTACAACGCCATCCGCCGCGACGCTCTGCTGGAGAACGTGACGCTGGATGAGAACGGCAAGATTGATTTTGCTGACAAGTCCGTGACGGAGAACACGCGCGTTTCCTATCCCATTGAGCATATCGAAAAGATTGTGAAAAACGTGCGCCCCGTTTCCGCAGGTCCTGCCGCAAAGAACGTCATTTTCCTCTCCGCTGACGCGTTTGGTGTGCTGCCTCCTGTATCTGTGCTGGATGCCGAGCAGACCAAGTATTACTTCCTCTCCGGCTTCACCGCCAAGCTGGCCGGCACCGAGCGCGGCATCACCGAGCCGACTCCCACCTTCTCCGCTTGCTTCGGTCAGGCGTTCCTCGAGCTGCATCCGACCAAGTATGCCGAGGAGCTGGTCAAGCGCATGGAGCAGAGCGGCGCCAAGGCGTATCTGGTCAACACCGGCTGGAACGGCACCGGCAAGCGCATTTCTATCAAGGATACACGCGGCATCATTGACGCAATCCTCAGCGGCGATATTCTGACTGCTCCGACCAAGAAGATCCCTTATTTCAACTTCGAGGTTCCCACGGCGCTGCCCGGAGTCGATCCGGCCATACTGGATCCCCGCGACACGTATGCCGATCCCTCTGAATGGGAAAAGAAGGCTCAGGACCTCTCCGCCCGCTTCATCAAGAACTTTGTGAAGTATGAAGGCAACGACGCTGGCAAAGCCCTGGTAAAAGCCGGTCCCCAGCTGTAAACAGCAACTCATTGATGTCCTCCCGCAGGGGAGGGCATTTTTGCATAGGAAAAGCCTTCCTTGCGAACGTAACGCAAAGAAGGCTTTTGGTTTTCAGCGAAGATCCTCCCGCCGGAAATAACGGCCGAGAGGTGCATACACTGCCATGGCCACCGCCTCTGTGACAACCAGCTCCGCCAGCATATACCAGCCGTTATACAGGAAGGAATACTGCCAGGGGTTCGTCATGGTCATATTCATGAAGGATTCAGGCATCCACACGCCCCAGATCCAGGCGCCTGTGATGAGGTGGCACACGAAGCGAAGAGTGAATGTAACAGCAATGCCCACCGCCACTGATTTGCGGGTTTTTCCCAAAGGTCCATCAAATATCCCGGAAAAGCCAAGGACAGTATATGCCACCAGATAGTCCAGCAAAACGATGCCCGCTGCCATGACCGGACTTGAAGCATATCCGACATTGTCCAAGCCAAACAGCAGCTGAATCACACTGTAAACAAATGCGGTCAGCAAGCCCCAGCGCCAGCCCCAGCGATGGCTGACCAGGATCAGCGGCAGCATGCTCACAATCGTAACTCCGCCCCCGAAGGGAAGGTCGATCTTCAGGAAGCTGAGCACCGTCGCGATAGCAACCAGAATGGCGCTTTCCGCGAGCATGCGGGTGGTATACTTTTTTTGCATGGAATACCCCTCCTTTTTCTTCATTCTCCGCAAAATGAAACCCGCGCAAGGGCGCGGGCAGGCAGACTCATCTGCTTTTCCGCTTCCCTACGGTAGGATAATCTACACAGGTTCCAAGGGTCGGATGATATCCTCTCAGCGGCCTTGCGCCGCACCCCCAGCGGTGAATTCAATTGTCGTATTGAGTATATCGCTGCGTCGGCATGATGTCAAGACAGAAACGAAACAAATGTTCCGTTTCCGACGCGCTGCTGATCTGCAAGTAATGGAAAGCAACAAGCGCTTCCGGATTACTGCGGCATACTTGTACGATAAAGCAGCAGAATAAAAAGTGAGGAGGAAGAATCATGATTGCTCACTGTGCTGATCCAAATTCACGCTTTTCTGGGAAACGAATCACACTGGCCAGTTCTTCGCTAGGAGAGCACTATGGATCACAGGAAAAAGTAATCGCTAACGCAGATATTTATCGGTACATTACTTCTGCATCAATTAGTAATAATTCCGCAAGTTATTTAGCCAGCACTGTAATCAATATTGCAAAAAAGAAGTCGGCTATTTTGAAAAAGCCACAAACAGTAATTTGAATGACAAAACGGCAAACGCAGGAATTAATAACTCAAACTTCCCACATGCATAATGTGGATCGGACCTTGAAAACTCTATAGGGGC